>NZ_BAAJPZ010000002.1:0-597678 GCF_057552455.1 Streptomyces sp. PKA51 | reverse complement strand
GGAGTTGGCGAGCATCTCGACGCGCTTGCGCAGCTCTGCTGCGCGGTCCTTGGCGTTCTGCTCGTTCTTCTTGTCCTGCGCGCGGGCGATGTCCGCGCCGTAGGCCAGGAAGTCGGCCCGGGCCTTGGCGTCGGACTTCAGCACGCGCTCGACCTCGGCGTTGAACACCGGGCCGCCGGTGCCGCGCATCGCCTCGATCTTCTTGCGGTTCTCGACATCGACGCCGTCGCGCTTGTCCTTGGCGCGCTGGCGGGCCTCGGCCTCGCCGTGCTCCAGGAACGCCTTGATCGCACCCGGGTCGGAGCTTTCCAGCGCCGCCTTGGCGGCCGCGCGGACTTCCTCCTCCTCGTCGAACTCCGCGAAGTCCTCCACCAGCTGCCGGTCGCGGTCCGCACTGAGCTTGTCCAGCTCGGACTTGGGCGCGGCGGCCGGCGTACCGCCCGGCTTCGGCAGGGCGGCGGCCAGTTTGTCCAGTGCCGCCAGCGACTTGGCGTACGTGGCCTGTTCGGCGCGGGCGTTCGTGGCGGCGGTGGCCTGGCCGGTCGCACCGCCCAGGATCGCCAGCGCGAGCGCCGCGGACACCGTCCGCGACGCCGTCACGGCCCAACGGCCGCGTGGTCTTCCGGCCCCCGGCCGGAATCTACCCATCACGGGATGAATCCCCCTTGATTGACGAAAAATAAAAACAGAGGTGCCCGGCCGGCGGGTCGGGCCGGCCGGGCACCGAGCGCGATCGGGCCGGTCAGCCCTTCACGCGGTTCTCCGCCTCCTGTGCGAGGTCGGCCATGTCCTGCCAGAAACCGGCGGCCTTGGCCGCCTCGGCCTGCTCCAGCGACCAGGAGCTCTGGTGGGCCTCGGCCGGTTTGCCCATGTTCTTCCACAGGGCGTCCGCGGATTCCTGGGCCGCGGCGGCGATGGCGCGCCAGTTCTCCGCCTGCGCGGCGGCGGCCGCCTGCTCGGCCAGCCAGGCCGCGCGCGCGGCACCGGCGTGATCGGCCACCGCCTTCCACGCCGCCTCGGCCTCCGCCCGCGCCTTCGCCGCGTCCGCCGCGCCCTTGACGGCCTCCTCGGCGGCCGCCGCCTTCGCCATCAACTGCGACAGCACGGCATGGCGGAGCACGTCCGCGTCGGCCACCCGCGACCGGTACGCCTCAAGGTCCAGCGTCCCGCCCGTGGCCCAGCCGTAGCCGAAGAACTCGGCCACGTCCGCATCCGTGGCACCGGGCCGCAGCGCCCACTGCGCCGCCACCCGCACCTGCTCGCCCGGATCGTGCTCGGCCACCGACCCGACGAACGCCCGGTCCTTGGCACCGACCTCGGCCCGGTGGGCGGCATCCGCCGCGCGGGCGGCCCGGTCGCGCTGCTGCGCCTCGGCGTACCCGCTCTTGACGAACGCCGCCTGGTCGGCGGACGTGCCCTTCAGCGCACGCTCGGCCGCCGCCCGCACCTCGGGGGAGAACTCCTTGGTGTGCGTGGCCACCACCCGCTCGCAGAACGCCCGGTTGCGCGCCCGGACCTCGCGCGCCCGCTGCTTGGCGGCGTCGAAACCGCCGCCGGGGGCCAGCCACTGCGCGATGGCCGCGTCCCCGCCGGAGTTGCGCAGCGCGTTCCACGCCGAGACGCGCACCTCCGCGGCCGGGTGGTACTTCGCGTAGTACAGGACGCGGGCCCGTGCGTCCTCCGCCGCCGCGGTCCTCATCTGCGCGGGCCCGTCGACGGCCGGCTGACCGGCGGCAACGGTGGCGGACACCGACGGTCCGGCCCACGCCGGAGCCACCCCGGCCACGGCGCCGCCGCTCGCCAGCAGCACGACCGTCACGGCCTGTGCCACGCGCCGGCGACGGTTCACTGCGGGCCTCTGACGTTGGCCGGCGTGATCTTCCAGAGCTGGGCCGGGGTCTGGTTGCAGCTCCACGACTGCGCCATGGCGCCGTCGGCCTTGCTCGCTTCGGGGATGTCCAGGCAGCGGTCCTCGGCGTGGGTGGGCCGCAGCTGGAAGAGCTTCTTGACCGGGTCGACGAGGACGACCTGCCAGCGCATCTGCTTGGCGCCGTCGATGCACTTCCACTGCTGGGCGTCGGCGCCCAGCTGGGTGCCGCTGTTCTCGATCTCCAGGCACTTGCCGCTGGCCGCGGAGCGCAGCTGGTAGGAGGAGCCGGCGGTGGGGACCATGCGCCAGTCCTGGGGCCTGCCCTCCGTGCACGCGGCCTGGGTGGCCTTGACGCCGTCCGCCGTCTTGCCGTCCTCGATGGTCAGGCACTTGCCGCTGTGGGCGGCCTGCAGGCGCACGACCGTCTCCGGCATGGCCGCGCGGTTCTTGGCCTCCTGGGCGCCGGCGGCGGCCGCCTGGGTGGCGTTGTACGCGGCCTCGGCCGCCTTCTTGGCGGCGTCCGAGGGGTCGTCGGTGTCCGCGTGGGCGCTCAGGGCGCCGCCGCTCAGGACGACGATGCTCGCGCCGAGGGCCAGCGCGGCCCGGGTGATCCGTGCCATGGTGTGTCTCGTTTCCTCTCGACTCTTTGAGCTCAGCCCTTGACCGGCTGGATGCGCCACTGCTGGGCGGTGGTGCCGTTGCAGTTCCACTGCTGGGTGACGGCACCGTCGTCCTTGCTGGCGCTCTTGACGTCCAGGCAGCGCGCGTCGGCGTGGTCCGGGTGCAGTTCGTACAGGTCCTTGGTCACGTCGGCCAGGACGAGACGCCAGCGCTGGTGCGGGGCGTTCACGCACCACCACTGCTGGGCCTTGGCGCCGGTGTTGACGCTGCCGTTCTCGACCTCCAGGCACTTGCCGCTGTGCTTGGCGCGCAGCTCGAAGGTGGCGGAGGGGCCGGGCACCAGCTCGAAGAGCTGGTTGTCCAGGCCGTCGGCGCACTTGGCCTGCACGGCGTCGGCGCCGTTGCGCAGGCTGCCGCCCGCGATGGTCAGGCACTTGCCGCTGTGGGCGGCCTGCAGCTGCACGACCGAGGGGCCGCTCGCGGCGGTGGCGGGGGCCTCGTCGGCGTGGGCGGCGCTCACGCCGCCGGCGAGGGCGGCCACGCTCGCGCCGATGGCCAGCGCGACCCGGGTGATCCGAGACATGGGTGTTCCGTTCTTCTCAGGAGATCTCATGGGGGGTTGCGGAGCCGGAGGGATCAGGGCGCGAGGGGAGCGGAGATCTTCCAGGTGGCTTCCTGGGCGAAGTCCTTCTCGGCGTCGTAGCGGTTCTTGCCGCCCTTGCCGGAGGCCGCGTACAGGTCGCCCCAGGAGCTGCGCAGGAAGCGGCCCTTCTGGGAGGCCGACTCGAAGGACGTGCCGGCGCCGGCCAGGCCCTTGCGGGGGCACCAGGTGGCGTCCTTGCGGAAGGCGGCGCCGGTGTCGTCGGCCATCAGGCGCACGCGCAGGTCCTTCTGCGCCAGGTAGTAGCCGGGCTTGCGGACGGACTCGAAGGAGTAGCAGCCGGGCTGGGCGTTGAGGGAGGGCACCACGACCCAGGTGGCGTCCTCGCGGTCGGCCTGCCTGCCCTTGGGGTCGACCGGGGCCAGGAAGACCTCGCCGCCGTCGGGGGAGGACTGGCGGACGTGGAAGCCGGCGGGCTTGCCGCTCGCGGGGGTCAGCGACTGGCGCTTGGCGCGGTACTGGACCTCGTCCTTGAGGAAGGCCGCCACGGCCTCGTCGGTGCCGGCCAGCGCCTTCTTGGCCTGGGCCACCAGCCACGGGTTCATGCCGGTCTTCTCCGCGGCGGCCTGGATCGCCAGGGCGCGGCGCCGGTCGACCTCGGCGATCTTCTTGCGGCGGGCCTCGTCGTCGCGCTTGTAGGCCTGCTCGGCGCCGGTGTGGATGAACTCCTTCCAGGCGGCCGGGTCCGGGCTCAGGACGGCCTTCTGGGCCGCGGCGTACAGCTCGCTGCCCTGGGCGTCGGCCGGCACGCTGCGCAGCAGCTCGCGGATGAAGTTGTCGTCGCTCAGGCTCAGGACGGCGTCGGAGGGCGTCAGGCCGAAGAGCGCCGCGGCGTTCCTGCGGGCGGCCAGCTCCGCACGGCGCTGCGCCTCCTCGCGGTTCTTCTGCTCCAGCTCCTTGAGCTCGTTGGCCACGTCGCGCTGGTGGGCCTCGCGGGCGCCGTTGGCGATGAACGCCTGCCAGGCGGCGGCGTCGCCGGCCAGGGCGGCCGCGGCGGCGGCGCGCACCTCGGGGCCGGCGGCCTCGTGCTTCATGACGGCGCGGACGAAGTTGTCGTCGCTGAGCGCCAGCAGGTCCGGGGTGCTCGGTATGCCCACGGCTATCAGCGCCTGGGACTTGGCGAGGCGGGCGGCGCGGTCGGCGTCGGCCCGGTCCTTCTCCCGCTGCTTGTCGACGGCGTACGCCTCGTGGATGCCGGTGGTGATGAACCGCACCTGGTCCTCGGTGCTGCCGAGCATGGCCTCCTCGGCGGCCAGGCGCACGGCCTCCAGGGTCTCGCCGGCGTCGCGGGCCTTCTGCCACAGGGCGTGGATGAAGTCCTCGTCGCTGAGCAGCAGTACGTCCGGGGTGGGGTCGAGGCGGACGACAGCGGCCGCGTCGACGCGCTGCGTGTCCGTGGTCCCGATGCCGGCGGCGCTGCTGACCGCGTCGGCGGGCGCGGCCAGGGCGGCCTGCGGTGCGGCCACCGCGGTGACGGCGGCGAGGGCGGTGGTGGTCACGAGGCCGTGCGTGAGGATCCGCCGCAGGCGGGCGGACGTGGTGTGTCTGAAGTCCATGCTGGTTCGACTGACCCTTTTCATCGCGATAAGCCCCCCGTAAGTAAAGGGCTGGTGAAGGCGAAGTCTTGAAGAGTCACCGGATGGTAGTCAAACCGGAAGTGATGGATATGATCAGCATAGCTATGACTTGCAACAACCGTGCCGACTCCGTGCGTTGCAGGAACAATGGCCTCTGTGCGCCCATTGCCGGAATTGCTCATTCCGCTTTTTGCCGGGCCGCCGGTAAAGGCCACGGGTAAGGTGCTCAGCGCACCGTGCGCCGTCCGCCTGGGAAGGGATGAACACCATGGCCGAGCAGAAGACTTACCTCGTCACCGGCGGAGGCACCGGCATCGGCGCGGCCACCGCGCGCGCCCTGAGGGCGGCCGGCCACGACGTGGTCGTCAGCGGGCGGCGACCGGAGCCGCTGGAGCGCCTCGCGAAGGAGACGGGCGCGCTGGCCCACCCGGCCGACACCGGCGACCCCGCGGACGTCACCGCCCTGGTGGAGGCGGCGGTGGAGGCGTACGGGCGGCTCGACGGGCTCGTCCTGAACGCCGGCACCGGGCGGCCCGGGAAGGTGGGGGAGCTGCCCGTCGAGGACTGGGAGGCGGTGCTGCGCACCAACCTCACCGGCCCGTTCCTGCTCCTGCGCGCCGCGCTCCCGCACCTCGTGGCCACCCGCGGCGCGGTCGTCGCCGTCGCCTCCGTCGCCGCCCTGCGCAACGGCATCGGCAACCCCGCCTACGCCACGTCCAAGGCGGGCCTGCTGCAGCTGTGCCGCTCGGTCGCCGTCGACTACGGCCCCCAGGGGCTGCGGGCCAACGTGGTGTGCCCCAGCTGGGTGCGCACCGACATGGCCGACGGGCGCATGAGGCGTTTTGCCGACGACGCGGACCTCGGCGCGGGCGAGGACGGCGTCGAGGCCGCCTACGCCCAGGCCACCCGGCTGATCCCCACCGGCCGCCCCGGCGAGCCCGGCGAGGTGGCCGAGGCCGTCGCATGGCTGCTCTCGCCCGCCGCCTCGTTCGTCAACGGCGCGGTGCTCACCGTGGACGGCGGCGTCACGGCCGTCGACCCCGGCACGGTCGGCTTCGGCTTCCACATCGCACCGCGTACGTCCTCGCACTGACCGGGGCGGCCATGGCGCCGTGGCGCGTGTTCGCGCACGGTGTTCAAGTGCGGCTTGTCAACGTTGGCGGTTGGCTGTACTGCTAGAGGCGCCGTCCTCGTCCACGCCAGCGGAGGGCGCGCGGCGCCAGTCCGATGAACGAGGAGCGCAGAGGAACATGACGAGAGGCCAGTCCCGTCGCCCGGGGGCCGCCACCGAACGGAAGATCGACGAGCGGCTCACCGCCCTCATCGCCACCGTCTACCCGGACGAGCGCAAGCGGCCCGGGTACGCCAAACTCGCCGAGGAAATACGGGAGACGACCGGGCGGCCCATTTCTGGTACGTACCTGTGGGAGCTGGCCACGGGCAAGAAGTCGAATGTGACGCTCGATCACCTCGACGCGCTCGCCGAGTTCTTCGGGGTGCCCACCGAGTATTTCCTGAATGACGGCGTGGCGGATAGGGTCAACTCCCAGCTGGCGTTGGCCTCGGCCCTCGGAGACGCCCAGGTGCGCAACCTGGCGCTGCGCGCGCAGGGGCTCTCGCCGGCCAGCCTGGACGCCCTGCTGGCGATGGTGGACGACGTCCGGCGGATGCAGGACCTGCCGCGGATCGGCGACGAGGGGCGCGAGGCCCCGCGGACCGCCGCGCAGGACTGAACCGCCCATCCGCCGGCGCGGGTGCCCACGGGCGCTCCAGCGGACGTGACACAGCACGGGGGAACAGTCGATGCCGGCCAGGTATGTCAAACTTCGCCGCCGGTGCGAGGCGATGCTGGACGAGCTGGACCCGCCCCGCCCGTTCTCGCTGGACGAGCTCCGCCGCGCCCTGGTGCGCCGGCGCGGGCGCCCCTTGCACTTACACCCGCTGCCGTTGCAGGCGGCGGCGTCGGGAGCCTGCGGCCTGTGGCTGGCCACCGATACCGACGACCACATCTTCTACGAGCAGCGCACCACGCGCGCGCACCAGGAGCACATCGTGCTCCACGAGATCGGGCACATGCTCTTCGACCACCGGTCCCTGCGCTCGGACGGCTTCGGGGGCTTGACCGCCCTGCTGCCGGATCTCAGCCCGCACCTGATCCGGCGCCTCCTCGGTCGCACCGACTACACCACGCGCGAGGAGCAGGAGGCGGAGATGTTCGCGAGCGTGCTGCGGACCTGGCAGGGCCGCCACGATGCGCCGAAGCCGGGCGGGGCCGGGTCGCCGGCCGGGCCGGAGGCGGCGCTGGGAGTCGGAACGGTCCTGTGATCGCCGAGCTGACCGCCCTCGGCCGCCGGCTCGAGATCGCGGCGGCCGTCGTCCTGTGGATCGCCGTGGTGCTGCGCGCCCCCTCGTCGATCCGTCGGCCCCGGCAGCGCGGTTTGTGGCTGGCGGTGGCCACCGCGGCCACGGCCATGACGCTCAGCCTCGTGCCGGGGCCCGTGCTGCGCCGCGCCTTCGGTTCCGCCGAGGTCCTGGGGCTGGCCACCAACCTCTTCGGGGTCGTCTCCGCCGGCGCCGTCCTGGACTTTGTCATGGTCGCGACCGGCAGGGGGCGAAGACGCCGGTGCGCCCTGTACCTGGCCACCGCCGGGGTGATCGCCGTGCTGGTCGTGCTCGACCGGACCGGCGGCGCGCACGGGCTGCACGCCATCCACCGCGTGGGCCTGTGCCACCCGCGGCCGGCGTACTGGCTGCTGCTGATCGGCACCCACCTGACGGCGGACGCGGCCTGCACGTGGGTGTGCTGCCACTACGCCCGCCGCAGCGCCAGCCGCCCGGCCCGCCGCGGCCTGTGGCTCTTCGGCCTGGGCACCGCCTTCTCCGGGCTGTACTGGTCGGGCCAGTTGCTGCGGGTGACCCTGCCGGTGCCGGGCATCGGCATGCTGCTGCCGTACTGCATGGTCCTGCACGGACTGCTGCGGGCGGGGGCGGTCCTGGTGCCGGTGGTCACCTCGGTGACCGGAGCCTGGGAAAACGTTGTCACGGTCTGGCGGCTTTGGCCGCTGTGGCGCGATGTGACCGATCTCGCGCCCCATGTCGTCCTCGTCCGGCGGCGCTCACGGCTGAGCGAACTCCTGCGCCCCCAGGGGTCCTTCTCGCTGTTGCAGTACCGCAAGGTGATCGAGATCCGCGACGCCCTGCTCGTCCTGAGCTCCCACAGCAGGCCCGAGGTGCCCGGCCTGGCGCAGGAGTACCTGCATACGGTGCGCGCGCTCGACGATCGCGGCGCCGCCCTCCTCGCCTGCCTGGTGCGCCAGGCGCGCCGTGCCGTCCTGGACGGGCTGCCGCCGGGGCAGGAGCCGTCCGCCGTCGGCGACTTCCGCACCGCCGACCTGTGCGAGGAGACCTCCTTCCTGGTCGAGGTGGCAACGGCGTACACCTCTCCCGCGGTGCGCGGCTTCGACGCCTGGCTCGGGCGCCGGGGTGATGCGCTCGCCGCGCCCCGTCCGCCCGGATAAACGGATGCCCGCAGGCCGGGCGTCCGCCAGGATGGACAGTCGCCCCCATGGAAGGATGCATTCATCCGCCATCGTTGACGGATGCATCAACTGCGTGCGATATTAAGGACGATTGGCCAGTATAAGTGACGACTGGCTTCTCGCCCAGCCGCACAAAGGGGGATTGATGCAGGCGGATCTCAAGAACCGGCACGCCGACCCGTTAAGGGAGACGGAAGACATCGAGGAGCTCTACGAACTGGCCATACGCCGGCAGTTTTTGTGCCTGAGCCGCGCGGCCGAGGAACTGGACTGGCCGGAGGCCCGGGTGGCCCGGGCGGTGCGGGTGCTGGTGGAGGGGCAGTTGCTGCGGCCCCTGGCGAGCGGGCGCAGCGTCTTCGTCCCCGTCGCCCCGCGCACGGCCGCCTCCCGCCGGCTGGCCCCGCTGCACTCGCAGATCGCGCGCATGGAACGGGAGTCGGAGGAGATCCGCGCGGAACTGGCCGTCTTCCAGGAACTGCACGAACAGGTGCTGCGCGAGGCCCGGGTGGCGGAGCCGTTCCAGATGGTGGCCGGCGAGGACGCCATCGCGGCGGAGATCGCGGCGGCCGCCGAGGAGTGCCGCTCCGAGGCCCTCATCGCCCGGCCCGGGGGCGGCCGCAGCGCCGCCGACGTCCTGCAGATCGCCTGGGAGCCGCCCGAGGCCGAGCTCGCCCGCCGGGTGCGCACCCGGGCGCTGTACCAGCACGCCACCCGCTTCGACACGCCCACCAGGAAGCACGTCGAGCGCATCGCGGCGGCCGGGGGAGAGGTGCGCACCCTCGGCGACTCCTTCGAGCACCTGCTGATCTTCGACCGTGACGTGGCCGTCATCCCGGCCGACGGCGACCGCGGCACCGCCCTCGTCGTCCGCCAGCCCGCCGTCGTCGGCTATCTGGCGGGCGTCTTCGAGCGGGCCTGGCTGGCCGCCCGGCCCTTCGAGAGCCACAATCGCGCGGCGGACGTGAGCGAACTCATCTCCGGTGTGCGGATGTCCATCATCCAGCTCCTGGCCGAGGGCGAGACCGACGAGGCGATCGCCCGCCGCATCGGCGTCAGCGTGCGCACCTGCCGCAGCCACGTCGCCAAGATCTACGAGGAGCTGGGCGCGCGCAGCCGCTGCCAGCTGGGTGTGCTCATCGCCCAGTCCGGCCTCCTCGGGCCGGGGTGAGCCCGGGTGCGGGCCGGTCGGCCGGTGGGCGGCAGCCTCTAGGATGCCGGGTATGACTGACCCGTCCCCCGCCACGCCCGCCGCCCTCCCGCGGGACCCGGAACTGGGCTTCCCGCCTCCCGGTGAGGTGCTGCACCGACTGCGCACGCACAAGGGGATGTCGCTGCGGCAAGTGGCCGCGGAGTGCGGGCTGTCGGTGTCCTTCCTCGCGGCGCTGGAGCGGGGCGAGACCGACATCGCCCTGGAGCGCCTGGGCCGGCTGGCCAAGGTCTTCGACCACGACGTCGGCTCCTTCCTCGGCTTCTCCCGGGGCCGGGCCACCCCCTCGCTGTTCCCCCGGGAGAAGCAGGAGGTGCTCCACCGTGCGCCGGGTGTGCTCTACCGGGTCCTGCGCTCGCCGGAGCTCGGCTACCAGGTCGTCACCGGCGACTTCGAGCCCCGCAGCGGCCTGACGGAGGACCTCCAGCACGAGGGCTCCGACCTGGTGACGGTAACCCGCGGCGTCATCGTCGCGCGGTACAACGGCGTGGACCACGTGCTGCGCGCCGGGGACTGCGCCCAGTGGTCGGCCGGCCATCCGCACAGCTTCCGCAACGACACCGACGAGCCGGCCCAGTTGGTCTGCATCCTCTTCTCCAGCCTCTACTGAGCGGCCCGCTGCCGCAGCCCTTCCCGCTTCCTGTTTTCTTCCCAACAGCCCCACGGACCACGGTCCGTGGGGCTGTTCGGCTTTCGGGACGACATTGAGGTTGAGCGATATTCTGCTCTACAGTGCTTTTTATCGAACAGGAGGGAGTGTCAGCGGTGTCCATCCCGAACCCGCCCGTGCACAGTTCCGAGCGCCCCACGGCCCCCGCGGCGGCCGTCCCGGCCCCGGCCGCGTCCGGCGGGCGTGCCGCCGACCTCACCGCCCGCGCGGCCCTGGTGGTGGTGTGGAGTTCGGGCTTCATCTCGGGCAAGCTCGGGCTGCGGCACGCGGCGCCCTACACCTTCGCGGCGTTACGTTTCGCCATCGCCGGCCTGGTGCTCCTGGCCATCGCGCTCGCCCGGCGCGACCGACTGCCGCGCGGGCGGCGGCTGCTGCACCTGTGCGTGGCGGGCGCCCTCGTCCAGGCGGTGCAGTTCTCCAGCATCTACGTGGGCATGGACCTCGGCGTGCCCTCCGGCCTCGCGGCCCTGATCATCGCGCTGTACCCGCTGACCGCCTCGTTGCTGGCCGTGCCGGTGCTGGGCGAGCGCGTGACGGCCGGCCAGTACCTCGGGCTCGTCCTCGGCCTGGGCGGGGTGGCCCTCGCCGTCGCCGAGGGCATCCACGTGAGCGGCGGCTACCTGCTGGGCCTGGGCTTCCTCGTCCTGGGCCTGCTGGGCATCTCCGTCGGCACCGTCTACCAGAAGCGCTTCTGCGGCCGGATGGAACCGGTGAGCGGCAACGCCGTGCAGCTGCTGGCCGCCTCGCTGGTCGCGCTCGTCCCGGCGCTCGCGTACGAGGGCTGGGACGTGGACTTCACCGCCGGCTACGCGCCCGTGCTGCTGTGGAGCGCGCTGATCAACTCCATCGTCGGCGTCGGCCTGCTCTACCACCTGCTGCAGCGGCACGGCACGAGCCAGGTCAGCAGCCTGTTCTACCTCGTGCCGATGAGCACCGCCGTCCTGGGCGCCCTCGTGCTCGGGCAGCACCTCGGCCCGCTCACCCTCGGCGGGCTCGTCCTGGCCACCGCCGGCACGCTGCTGGCCAACCGTGTCCGCCGCTGAACGGCGCGGGGGCCGGGCCACCGGCCCGGCCCCCGCCCCGCGCGGCACGGCTCAGCAGGCCGGGCGGCGCTCGAAGTGGTCGGCGATCAGATCCTCGATGTCGTCGGCGCAGTCACCGCAGCCGGTGTTGGCCTCCGTGGCCTCGCGCACCGACGGCAGGTCGTGGGCGCCGCCCTCGATGGCCTCGATCACCTCACGCTCCGTCACCCGCAGACACGTGCACAGCAGCGGGCTCGGCTCCTCGGTGTACCTCTCCATCGCTCTCCTCCTCCCAGGTGCCGGGCAGCCGGTGGACCATGCCGGGCACCTCGGCCCGTTCCCGCAGCTCGGCGCGGCGGATCTTGCCCGAGGGCGTCAGCGGCAGCCGGTCGGTGAACTCCAGCAGCCGCACCCACTTCTCGCGGGGCAGCTCCTCGACGACCCGGCGGAAGACGGCCTCGGCGCAGGCCGCGTCCGCGGCGTGGCCGCGGGCGGGCACCACGTACGCCTTCGGCTCCCACAGACCCACCGGGTGCGGGACGGCCACCACCGCGGCGTCGGCGACCAGCGGGCTGCGCAGCAGGGCGCGTTCGAGCTCCAGTGGCGAGATGCGGTGGTCGAAGGACTTGAACATGTCGTCGGTGCGGCTGAGGTAGCCGAAGCTGCCGTCCTCGTGCCGCACCACCAGGTCGCCCGTGTGGTAGACGCCGCCCTCGAAGGCGCGGGCCGTGCGCTGCGCATCGCCCGCGTAGCCCGTCATCATGCCGGCGGGGCGCGGGTCCAGGCGCACGCACAGCTCACCCGGGGTGCCGTCGGGCACCTCGCGTCCGCTCTCCTTGTCGATCAGCACCAGGTCGTAACCGGGCAGCGCCCAGCCCATCCGGCCCGGCGTGATCCTGCGCCCCGGGGGATTGCCGATCTGGGCGGTGGTCTCGGTCTGGCCGAAGCCGTCGCGCACCGGCATGCCCCAGGCGTCGTGGACGGCGTGGAAGAGGGCCGGCTCCAGCGACTCGCCGACGGCCGACGCCTCCCGCAGATGCGCCGGCCGCTCGCCCAGGCCCTGCTGGACCATGCCGCGCCAGACGGTCGGCGGGGCGCACAGCGTGGTGATCTCATGGGTGCGCAGCGCGTCGAGGACCGTGGCCGGCCCGGGCCGCGGGTCGGCGAGGACGACGATCGTGGCCTCGGCGTTCCACGGCACGAAGAACGAGCTCCAGGCGTGCTTGGCCCAGCCGGGCGCGGAGACGTTCAGGTGCAGGTCGCCCGGGCGCACACCGTTCCAGTACATGCCCGACAGGTGGCCGACCGGGTAGCTGAGGTGGGTGTGCTCGACCATCTTCGGCCGCGAGGTGGTGCCCGAGGTGAAGTAGCGGAACAGCGGGTCGCCGGAGAGGGTGACGCCCTCCGGCGTGAACTCCTCGGGTGCGGTGTACGAGGCGGCGAACGGCAGCCAGCCGGGCCGGTCGTCGCCCACCGCGATGCGCGTGCAGTCGCCGGCGATGCCCGCGAAGCGCTCCACCAGGGAGGAGGCGGCCACCACGTGCCGGATGCCGGCCCGCTCCACCCGGTCGGCCAGGTCGGCCGGCGTGGTCGTGGTGTACGTGGGGACGACGACGGCCCCCAGCTTGATGGCCGCGAGCATCACCTCCCACAGCTCGACGCGGTTGTCCAGCAGGAGCAGCAGCGGGTCGGCGCGGCGCACGCCCAGCGCCTGCAGCCAGCACGCCACCTGGTCCGAGCGGCGCGCCATGGCGTCGAAGGAGTGGTCGGTGACGCCGGCGGGACCCAGGACCCGCAGGGCGGGGCGGTCGTTGCCGCGGGCGATCACGTCGAACCAGTCCAGCGCCCAGTTGAAGCGCTCCGGCCGGGGCCAGCGGAAGAGCCGCCGGGCCGTATCGAGGTCGTCGCGGTGGTCGAGCAGGACGTCGCGTGCCTGCCGGAAGGCGCGCGTGGCCTCGCTTTCGTGCAGTGTCATTGCCGGTGGTGCCTTTCGTGGTGGGAAGGGTGGGGGCTAGCCGTGCGCACGGGACTCGGGCCCGGCGAGGGCGGCCTGCGCGGCGACGAGCGACTGGTGGCTGCGGGGGACGTCCCCGGCGGCGAGCGGGGCCAGCACGTCGCGGGCGACGGTGTCGGCCACCTTCATGAAGTCGGTGGCCACCCCCGGGCGGCCGTTGCCGATCTGGGTGAACCAGCGCACGTGCTCGGTCGGGATGCCCAGGGCGTACAGGCCGGGGTGCACGCGCCCCTCGGCGTCGCGGACCCGGAAGGAGCCCTCGACGACGTCGATGCCCCCGGTGGCGAACCGCGTGCCGGACGGCTCGTCGGTGTTCACGAACTCGCGGACGACGCCCTCGGCGAGCAGCTGGCGCGTCAGCGGCGAGGTGTCACGAGGCAGGGACGGGGTGGGGATGCGGGCGTCGATCAGCACCTCGGCCGTCCGCTCCGAGCCCGCCACCTGCGGCGATCCGACGACGAAGCGGCCGGCGGCGGCGTCGGTGGTGAATTGGGTGCCGGGCCCGGCGACCTCCACGACGCCCGCCTCCATCAGCGCCATCAGCTGCTCGGTGCGGATCATGGGCGGCCCGGCGGAGAGCAGGGCGTTGACGGGCACGTAGTCGCGCAGGAACGCATCGCGGTGCGAGTGCGGCAGCAGTCCGCCGTAGTCGATGGCCCAGCGGACGATCCCGCGCAGGTCCCGCAGGGCGTCCAGGGCGGCCTTCAGCGGACCGTCCACGGTGCCCAGCGCCGCCTCCGCCACGTCGCGCCGCAGCACACCGAAGAGGCGCTCGCGCCACTGCAGCGGGCTCTCGAACGACTCGCCCTCGAAGGGGCGGGCCAGGGCCCACAGGTCCAGCGGGGGAACGTCGTCGAGGCCGGCCTCCTTGAGCAGGACGGAGGTGTCCTCGTCCGCGTGCAGCATCCGCGCGTGCGCGCGGGCGAACTCCTGCGCCGCCTCCTCGCCGGAGCGCATCCGCACGTACGTCGTGCGGTAGACGTGCTCCACCTCCTTCAGCAGCAGCGGCAGCAGGTCCTCGGCGAAGTCCAGCAGCGCGCTGCCCGTCGCCTCGCGCCGCCGGGCCCGGGCGGCCGCGACGGCCTCCTTCGTCAGGAACAACGCCGGGTGCACATGGCCGGGATCCTTCTGGCTGCGGCCGCGCGCCGGGATGGGCAGGCCGCTGCGGGAGCCGGCGACGATGCGGGGTTCCCGCCCGCCGGGCACGTACCGCAGCCGGCCGTCCTCCCCGCGCGTGAAGGCGCCGCCGCGCCCGACGGTCAGCGAGAGCACGACGTCGTAGAAGGACAGCCCCAGCCCGCGCACTGCCACGGTGGCCCCGGCGGGAACGGCGGAGGCGAGGTCCATGTCGGCGGCCGAGTCGCCGGCGATGTAGGCGAGGCCCGGGTGCTCGGCGGCGAAGGCGTGCATGGTCCGGTCGAAGTCGTCGGGCTCGTTGCGGGGGTGCCCGGTGGCGAGCACGACCTTGTGCGCCGTGAGGGTGCGGGAGTCCTCCAGGGTCACCCGGTACGCGCCCGGCGCTGCCGGACGCACGGCGGTGACCCGGCCCTGCACGGAGAACAGGCGCACGTGCGCGGGGAGTTCCTCGGCGATGGTGCGGTGGACGAAGCGCAGGTAGCGCCCGTAGTCGAGGCGGGAGGCGAAGTCGTCCGGGTCGGGGGCCGGGCGCTCGGCGGCATCCGGCGCGTACGTGCCGAGCCACTGGCCGAGCGAGGGCCCGGCGCCGGGACGCGGACGGCCGCCGTCGGGCTCGCCGGAGAACATGGTGACCTGCCCGATGACGGTGTTCATCGTGTACCAGGGGTCCTGGTCGGTGCGCCACACCCGGCCGGCCCCGACCTCCACGGCGTCGACGGCGTAGATGTGGACCGGATGCGGTGCGGTGCCGGCGTCGCGCAGCAGGACGGCGAGGCGCTCCAGGACGGAGACGCCCCGCGGCCCGGTGCCGACGACGACGACGGTGTAGGGGACGGGCGGCTGTGCGTGGCTGTTCACTGCGACTCTCCTAGTGCCCGGTGGGGTGCGGTGCGCGCCGCACGGGGCGGAAGGGGTGGGGGAACGAGAGGCTGGGGGAACGGGGGCGAGGGCGCGGCGCGGGCGTCAGACCCGGGCGAGGGCGGCGTGGTCGAAGGCCGACTGCACGTGCGAGAGCATCCCGAGGAGGTCGTCCGCCCGCAGCCGCGAGGTGCCCGGCGGCGCCTGGGCGCGGATCGGCATGGACCCCACCGAGAACCAGCGCAGCCGGCCGTCGCCGTCGATCCAGCTGCGCGAGCGCTGGGCGTTGTCGGCGTGCAGGCAGTACGGCACGTCCAGATAGCCGCGGGCGAACGCGGCGACCAGCGCCCGCCCCACGTCCGCATCCAGCTCCAGGACGGCCTCCACCAGGGCCCGGGCCTCCTCGTACACCCCGTCGTCGGCCACGGCGGCGGGCCGCGGGCCGTACGCGGCCGCCGCCCGGGCCGCCTCCGTCAGCGCCAGGACGTTGTCCTCGACGGTGGGGATGCGGTGGGCCTCCGCCGGGGTCTTGACGATCAGGCGGTCCACCCCGGTGTGCGCGGCCAGGGCGGCACTGTGCCGCAGCAGGGCCAGCGCACCGGCCTCGGTGCGGGGGAAGACGCCCATGTACGTGTACAGGACCAGGTGCCAGCGCGAGCGCGTGAGCATCTCCCCGGCCAGCCGGCGCAGCGCGGCGATCGCCGCCGCGTCCTGGCCGAAGTGGGTCTGCTGGGCGTAGCTGAGGGAGATGTCGCGCAGCCCGTGCTGTTCGAAGAACAGCCCTTCGAGCACGGTCATCGCCACCAGCAGGCCCGGTGGGCACAGCTGGCCCAGCAGGCAGCCGCCGAAGCTCTCCAGGTGGGCGGTGGGCGAGCGGGCCGCGAGCATCTCGCAGCACCGCGCCCACGCCCGCACCGAATGCGCCAGCGGCGTACGGCTGTAGGGCAGGCAGTACGAGACGGGGCCGCCCTCGGTGGCGTCGAGCCCGGCGTCGAGCAGCGCGGCGAAGATGTCCAGCGGCAGCGACGAGCCGTGCCGGACCTGCAGCGCGAAGTGCCGCCCGCCGCCCAGGCCCGCGGTCATCTCCCGCGTGGCCGCGGCGCCGTGGGCGACGAGCGGATAGCCGTTGAGGCTCTCCCCGCCGGCCAGGGCCCGGCGCGCGGAGGCGTGGTCGCCGACCCTGGTGTAGCTGTCCAGGGTGATCGTGCCGACGGTGCGCACCGGCACGTCCCGCACGGCCTCCAGCCCGCGCCGCATGGCCGGCCGGGTGGTGAAGCCCATGCGCGGCTGGACCACCAGCTCGCCCGCCGCCCGGGCCGCCGCGACCGCCGCCCCGAAGGACGGCACGGCCGGCACGAAGCCGCCGGACGCCGCGGGGGCCGCGCTCACGCCACGCCCGCCAGGGCCGGCACCGCCGGCAGCAGCAGGGCACCGTGCGGGTCGAGGTACGCGCGGAAGTCCTCGATGGCGTCGTCGCCCTCGAAGACGGCGGTGAAGCCGGCCGCCAGCAGCTCGGGCCCGTACCGGCCGGCGCCCGCGCCCTCGGTGCCGAGCTTGCCGCCGATGACGACGGGCAGCGCCGCGAGGTCCGGCTCGCGCCGCAACCGGCCGATCAGGCGCCGCCCGTCGAGGAAGCCGTGGCCGTTGACGCTGCTGATGACCACCAGGTCCGGGCGCAGCCGGCGGCACTCGCCCAGCAGGAGGTCATCCGGCACGCAGGCGCCGGCGTTGTGCACGTCGTGGCCCATCTCCTCCAGCAGCAGCTGGAGATAGACCAGATTCCAGGTGTGGGAATCGGAGGAAACGCTGGAGACGAGGACTCGCAGCCCCTGGCGGGGCACGGTGAATTCCCGGTCGGATATGACCGCAGGAGAGGACATGGAGGTTGACTCCCGTGGAAGGAAGGGGGGTCGGCGACGCCGTGCGCGCACGGCCTTGTGGCCGTGGGGCGTTCATGCGGACGCCGCCCGTGAAGATCCCGTGGTCCGGCATCGTGAGAATAAGCCCCGGCCCCCGCGGCTCCGCTCCTTCAGCAAGCTGCAATGCAGCTTCATGACCGTGATCCGCACTGGATACGGCAACTTCGGGCGGCCCAGAATCATGCCGACCCCCCGACCGAACAGGGAGCTTTGGGCGATGAGTTCGACAGAAGCAGCAACCGGCATGAAGCCGTTCGAGGCGGACGAGAACGGCATGCGTCCGGTGGAGGTCCACTGCCACGGCTTCGGCGACGTGGACTTCTCCGACTTCACCCGCGTGGACCTGGCCCGCCTCGACAAGTGGTGTGCCGGGGAGGGCGTGCTCGCGCTGCCCACCATGTACCTGCACCGCGACCGGCTCGCGGAGTTCGAGCAGTTCATGCGCCGCTATGCGCAGATGCGGGCCGACGGCCTGCTGCCGCACGTACCCGGCGTGGCCCTGGAGGGCCCGCTGCTCTCCCACCGCGGCGGCACCCCGACCTCCACCGTGTGGGCACCCAGCCGCCAGGAGTGGGAGCGCCTGGCCGCCCTCGGCGACCACGGCCTGGTCTACACCGTGGTCTCTCCCGACGCCTACTCCCCGGAGTCCGTCCTGCAGGACGACCCCAACCTGCGCACCAGCGACTTCTCCTGGATCGTGCCGACCCTGCTGGCCCACGGCGTGCGCCCGGCCCTCGGCCACTTCACCCGCGACAACCCGCAGCGCAGCGCGGACACCGTGGACGCCATCGTGGAGACCGCCTACCAGTCGGAGTGGAACGGCACCGGTGTGCGCGTGACCACCGACCACCTCTTCAACGACATGCCGCTGAACATCCGGCACGCCTTCCGCACCGAGCGGGCCCGCCGCGAGCGCGACCGCATCATCGAGTCGTACGACGTGCCCAACTGGACGCTGGACAACATCAGCGAGATCGCCGGCCCCGTGCCCGGCGCCATCATCAAGCAGGCCGTCAACTGCCGCATCGCCGCCTGCATCAACTTCGACGGCGAGCACGTGGACCTGGCCCTGGCCACCCGCGCCGTCCAGCTCATGGGCCCGCGCAACGCCATGATCATGACCGACCGGTGCGACTCCGCCCGCCTCGGCGGCCGGCCGCTGCACCACACCGGCGACAACGGCCTGTGGTACGAGGAGAACGGCGTCGTGGCGGCCGGCTCCCAGCCGCTCGCCCGGCACATCGCCAACGCCAAGGCCAACGGCCTGTCCGACCAGGACATCCAGTACCTCATCACCCGCACCGCGCACCGCACCTTCGGCATCGCCGCGGACGCGATGGTGGCGGCGGCCTGACGACCGCCCTTCCCCCCGACGGCGCGGCCGGCGTACCCCCGGCGCCGGCCGCGTCCCCCCGCACGCCGGGAAACCGGTGGTACGGCCTCGGCGCAAAACCCCCGGGAAATCCCCGGAAACCCCCTGGAGGATGGGGCCTTGTTCGATCACATCGCGGACGCGATGAAGCAGCCGGATGTGGTCCGGCTGGACCGTGACACTTATGTCCTGCGCTTCGAGATGATGAAGCTGTATTCCGCTCTCGAAGCCGTCCGCCATCTTCTGGCGACCGGAGTCGTCAAACCGGGCGATACGCTCATGGACAGTTCGAGCGGCACCTACGGCTATTCCCTGGCACTGGCCTGCCACAAATACGGAATGAAATGCCGGATCGTCTGCTCGACGAAGGTCGACGACAATGTCCGGCGGCAGTTCGAGATGCTGGGCGCCGAGGTCGATCAGGTCCGGGTGCCGCCCGGTCCGCTGGTCGACAAGATGGACCAGGGCGCCCGGCTGGCCCGGGTGGCCGAGATCCTCGAGACCGAACCCGGCGTCCACTGGATGCGGCAGTACCACGACTCCGTGCACTACCTGGGCTACCGCGAGTGCGCCCAGTTCCTGAACAAGGAGTTCGGCGGCGAGCCCTTCACCCTGGTCGCCGGCGTGGGCACCGGCGCCGCCTCCGGCGGCCTGACCACCGCCCTGCGGGAACTCAACGGCGACGTCCGGCTGGTGGGCGTCGAACCCTTCGAGAGCGTCACCTTCGGCAGCGACCCCGTCGAGGACCCCGTCGCCAGCATCTCCGGCATCGGCAGCCCCATCGTCATGGGCAACGTGCGCCACGAACTGTTCGACCGGGTGCACTGGGTGGGCTTCGACGCCGCCGTGAGCGCCACCGTCGAACTCTTCAGCCGGCACGGCGTCTACGCCGGGCTCTCCTCGGGCTGCAACTTCCTCGCCGCCCGCTGGGAGGCGGCCCGGGAGACCGGGCGCCCCTGCGTCTTCCTCGCCGCCGACACCGGGCACCGCTACGCCGAGAACGTCTACGCCCGCCCCGGGGCGCTCGACCACGGCGTCCTCGACCTGGCCCCCCGGTGCATCGACTCCCTCGACCAGCTGGCCCTGCCCTGGTCGGTCATGGACTGGGACCGCCGGCCCTTCCACCACCACCTCAAGGAGCACGCCCAGTGAACACGCCCTCGGGACGGAACATCATCGCCCTGGAGTGGCTGCAGTTCGGCCTCGGGCGCCTCGTGGCCGCGGCCGCCGAGGAGGGCCTGACCGTCCACCTGCTGACCTGCGACCGGCCGGAGTACCTGCACGAGCTGTCCCTCGTGCGCAGCCCCCACCTGGTCGTCCACGACGTCAATACCCACGACGTGGGCGAGGTCGTCGCGGCCGTCCGCCGCATCGGCGACGTGGCGGGCCTGGTCAGCACCACCGACACCTGGAGCCTGGTCGCCCTCGCCGTGCGCGAGGAGCTCGGCCTGGCAGGCCAGGACCCCGCCGGCGTGCGCCTGGTGCGCGACAAGGCCCGGCTGCGCCGCCGGCTGTACGAGCACGGGCTCTCCCGCGCCGACGCCTCCCCCCTGGCCCCGGACGACGACGCCCGCGCGGTCGCCGCCCGCGTCGGCCTGCCCCTGGTCCTCAAGGACAGCGCCGGCACCGGCAGCAAGCACGTGTGGCTGGCCCGCACCTTCGAGGAGCTGACGTCCGCGCTGGAGCAGATGAGGCGCTCCTCGCTGCGCGGCCGGCCGACCGCCGAGCCGTACTTCCTCGGGCCGCTGTACAGCATCGAGACCCTCACCTGGGAGGGCCGCACCCGGGTGCTGGGCGTCAGCAGCCGCATCCTGTCCGCGCCCCCCGTGGTGCGCGAGGAGGCCCTCGCCTTCCCCGTCGCCCTGCCGCCCGCCCTCGCCGAGGACGCCGCGGCATGGATCGAGCAGGTCCTCAAGGCCGTCGGCTACACCGAGGGCTTCGCCCACACCGAGTTCATCCTGACCGACGACGGCTTCGAGGTCGTCGAGATCAACCCCCGTCTCGGCGGGGGCCTGCTCGGCGAGCAGATGTGCCGCACCCTCGGCGCCAACATCTACGGGGCCTTCGTCGACCTCGCCCTGCGCCGGCGCCCCGCCCTGCTGGACGCCCCGCTCACCCCGCGCCACGGAACCGCCCACGCCCGCGTGTACGCCCCCTGCACGGGCCTGTTCACCGCCTGCGAGGGCGAGGAGCTGCTCGACGGCCACCCGGGCGACCCCGCCCTGTACCCCGCCCTGCCGCCCGGCACGGTCGTACAGGCCACCTCCCACCAGGACGGCTGCGTCGCCGTGGTCTTCGCCCACGGCGCCACCTCCGAACTGGCCCTGCAGAACGTCCTGTCGGCCGCGGCCGAGATCACCGTCCGGATGGAGGGGGAGTGCCGTGACTGACCGCGCCCCGCACCTGCTCGTCCTCAGCGGCTGGGCCGGAGTCGTCGAGACCGCCCTGTCACTGGGCTTCGACGTCAGCTTCATCGGCAACACCGCCGACTTCTCCGCGCGCGACATGGAGGTCCTCGACCGCTGCCGGTTCGTCGCCCCCATCCCCGCCGAACAGGTCGTCGCCTGCCTGAGCGCCGCCCGCCGCTTCGATGCAGACCACCGGCTGGACGCCACCGTCTCCTTCGGCGAGTTCGGCCTGGAGAGCTGCGCCGTGATCGCCCACGCCCTCGGCATCCCCGGCCTGCCGCTCGAATCCGTGGCCGTCACCCGCTACAAGGACCGGATGCGCGAGATCCTCGCCGACCACCCCGAGCTCGCCCTCGGCTGGGCCCGGGTCGCCGGCGCCGGGGACCTGGAGAAGTTCCACGCCCGCCACGGCCTGCCGCTGATCGTCAAGCCCGTCGCCGGGTCCGGCAGCGTCGGGGTGCGCCAGGTCACCACCCCCGACGAGCTGAGCGCCCTGCTGGAGGACTCCGCCTTCTGGCTCAAGGGCCCCTACATCGCCGAGGAGTTCATCGAGGGCGACGAGCTCTTCAGCGTGGAGACCGTCACCCTCGGCGGACGGCACGCGGTCGCGGGCGTGTCGCTGTGCCGCCTGGCGGCGCACCCCAACCCCGCGATCACCGAGGTCTGCGTACCGCCGCCCGCCCCCCACGACCGGCACGTACCGGCCCTCGCCCGCACGGTGGTGTCCTTCCTCGACGTCATCGGGCACACCTGGGGCCTGACGCACACCGAGCTCAAGATCGCCCGCGACGGCCGACCGGTGATCATCGAGTCCCAGACCCGCATGGGCGGCTACCGCCTGTTCAAGATGGTCGAGCACGCCGGCGGCGTCGACGAGATCGCCACCGCCCTGCGCAGCCTGCTGCCGGGCGGCCGGGACGTCACCTCCCCCCACCTGCCGCCCACCCACGCGATCGGCATGGTCGTCTCGCTGATCCCGCCCGCCAAGCGCATCCGCCGCACCGCCGACCCCGAACTCCTGCGCGCCATCGACGGCGTGGACGACTTCGAGATCGACATCCGGCCCGGCGAGGTGCCGCTGCCCGTCGCCGCCAACACCAAGCGGCCCGGCCTGATCTGGCTGCACGTGCCCGACGAGGCCGCCGCGGAGGCGACCAAGCAGGAGATCTCCCGCACCTACTGGGTCGAGTTCGAGGACGGAGATGTCTGGCACCCGTCGTTCTGAGCTGTGGGCGCAGCTGACGGGCCTGCCCGTCACCCTGCGCTTCCTGCTCGCCACCTCGTTCTTCATGCCGCTCGCCAGCTTCATGGTGCTGCCCTTCCTGGCGATCCTGCTGCACGAGCGCATGGGCATGGCCATGGGCACCGTCGGCCTGCTGCTGGGCGTGACCTCCTTCCTGCAGTTCGCCGGGGCGCTCGGCGGCGGCCTCGTCGCCGAGCGCATCGGACTGAAGACCACCATGGTCACCGGGCTCGCCGTCCGCACCAGCGGGTTCGCCCTGTTCGCGGTCGGCCTGTCGGTGCCGCGGCTCGCCGTCGTCGCCGTCCTGCTCACCGCCGTGGGCGACGCGCTGTACTCGCCGGCGAACAAGGCGTTCGTCGTGGGCGAGGTGCCCGAGGAGCACCGGCCCGTCCTGCTGTCGCTGAACAACTCGGCACTGAGCACGGGCATGGCGCTGGGCACCCTGATCTCCGGAGTGCTCATCGCCACCTGGCCGTTGCTGGTGTTCACGGTGGTCACGGCGATGTTCGCCACGCTGACGCTGCTGCACGCGGTGCTGCTGCCGCGCGCGTCGGCCGCCCGGCCCACCGCGGGCGGCTCACGCGCCGACTGGGCACGGGCCTTCCTCACCCCGCCCGCCCTGGTGGCCTTCGTGACCGCCTACGTCTTCTGGTTCTTCCAGAACTACCTCGGCGTCTTCGTCACCGCCGGGCACCCGGCCTTCGTCTACAGCCTGGCCCTCGTCGTCAACAGCGCCCTGGTCATCCTCGGCCAGCCGCCGGCGGCCCGCTGGATCGGCCGGGTGCGCTACCCGGTGGCCGTCGCCGTCGCCTTCCCCGCGTTCACGCTCGGCCTGCTGGCCTTCGCGCAACCGGGAGTGCCCTTCGTCATCGCCGGCACCGTGCTGATGAGCATCGGCGAGGGCGTGATCTTCCTGAAGAACGAGCTGGAGGCCCTGGCGGCCGTCCCCGGCCGGCCGGTGCTCGCCGTCGGCAGCCAGCGCCTGGCGCTCGGCCTCGGCTCCTTCACCAGCGGCATCGCCGGCGGCCAGCTGTACGCCGCCGCCCAGTCCGGCGGCGCCGCCGAGGACTTCTGGCTCTACGCCGCCGTGCAGGGCCTGCTCGCCGCGGGCCTCGTCGTCCTCCTCACCGCCCGGCCCGCCCGCCGGGACCGCACCCCCGTCCCCGCCCACTCGTCCGAGGGAAGTGGATCGTGACCCAGACCGCCGACGTCCCCGTGCCCGCAGCCCCGCTCCACAAGGAACCCTTCGTCAGCGGGGAACTGCCCGGCCCCCGCAGCGCGCAGCTGCTCGAACGGCAGAGCCGGCGCGAGTCCAACGCCCGCAGCTACCCCCGCCGGCTGCCGATCGCGATCCGGCGGGCGAGCGGCAGCTTCGTCGAGGACCTCGACGGCAACGTCTTCCTCGACTTCCTCAGCGGCGCGGGCGTGCTCTCGCTCGGCCACAACCCGCCCGAGCCCCTGGCCGCGGCCCATCGCCAGCTGGACGAGCTGGTCCACGGCCTGGACTTCCCCACCCCGGTCAAGGACGAGTTCACCGACCTGACCCTCGGGATGCTGCCCGACGCCATGCGCGACCGCACAAAGATCCACTTCTGCGGGCCGACGGGCGCCAACGCCGTCGAGGCCGCGCTGAAGCTGTGCCGCACGGCCACCGGCCGGGAGGAGATCATCGCCTTCCAGGGCGGCTTCCACGGCAGCACCCTGGCCACCCTGTCCCTGACCGGGCTCGTCGAGCAGAAGGCACCGGTGCGCGGCCGCATGCCCGGCGTGCACTTCTTCCCCTACCCCCACTGCCACGACTGCCCCCTGGGACTCGAGCGCGACACGTGCGCCGTCAACTGCGCCACCTACCTGGAGCGGGCACTGACCGACCCCAACGGCGGCATCCCGCTGCCGGCGGCCGTCATCCTCGAACTCGTCCAGGGCGAGGGCGGCGTCATCCCCGCCGACCCGGTCTTCGTCCGCCGCCTGCGCGAGCTCACCCGCGCCCTGGACATCCCGCTCGTCGTCGACGAGGTGCAGACCGGATGCGGCCGCACCGGCACCTGGTTCGCCTTCGAGCAGTACGGCATCGAGCCCGACGTCGTCGTCGCCTCCAAGGCCCTCAGCGGCCTGGGCCTGCCCGCCGCGGTCATCCTCTACGACGAGCGGCTCGACACCTGGGCCCCCGGCGCGCACACCGGCACCTTCCGCGGCAACCAGGTCGCCTTCGCCGCCGGCGTCGCCGCCATCAAGACCGTGCGGCGCGACGGCGTCCTGGCCAACGTCCGCGACCGCGCCGAACAGCTCACCCGGCACCTGGAGGACCTGCGCGGCCTGACCGACCGCGTCGCCGACGTCCGCGGCCTCGGCCTGATGCTCGGCGTCGAGCTCGCCGACCCGGTCACCGGCCGGCCCGCCTCCGCCCTGGCCGGACGCGTCCAGCGCGAGGCCCTGCAGCGCGGACTGATCGTCGAACTCGGCGGTCGCGACGACGGGGTGGTGCGCATGCTGCCGCCCCTGAACTGCACGGCCGAAGAGGTCGAGACCGCCGGCCGCATCCTGCGCGAGGCCCTCGCGGCCGCCCTGGCCGCCCCGCTCGCCCACGCCGCCCCCACCAGCCACTGAAGGCCCCTCATGGACCAGCTCATGGACACCGGCCGGCCCGCGCCGGCCGCCGCCGACCTGCCCGTGACCCGGCTGCGCTGGGCGATCAGCCTCTTCTTCGCCCTCGACGGCTTCGTCTTCGCCGGCTGGGTCGTGCGCATCCCCGCCATCAAGCAGCAGACCGACGCCTCCGCCGGGGCGCTCGGACTGGCCCTGCTCGGCGTGTCGGTGGGCTCGGTGACCACGATGCTGTTCACCGGACGGCTGTGCCGCCGCTACGGCAACCACCCCGTCACGGTGGTCACCGCGGCCCTGCTGTCGCTGTCGGTCGCCCTGCCCCCGCTCGCCGGCTCCGCGCTCGCCCTCGGGCTGGTGCTGCTGGTCTTCGGCGCCGCGTACGGTGGGCTCAACGTCGCCTTCAACGCGGCCGCCGTCGACCTGGCCGAGGCCGTCCGGCGCCCGATCCTGCCCTCCTTCCACGCCGCCTTCAGCGCGGGCGGCCTGGCCGGCGCCGGCCTCGGCGGGCTGCTCGCCCCCCACCTCGGCCCCCGGCCGCACCTGTTGCTGCTGACGCTGATCGGCCTGCTCGTCACCGCCCTCGCCGGCCGCGTCCTGCTGCGCTCGCCCGCACCGCCCCCCGGCGGCGCCGCGGCCCGCGCCGCGCAGGGCGGGCAGGGCGGCGCGGGGACACCGGCGGGCCGGATGCGGCTGTTCCTCACCGTCTACGGCCTGATCACCCTGTGCACGGCCTACGGTGAAGGCGCCCTCGCCGACTGGGGCTCGCTCCACCTCGCCGAGGACCTGCACACCGGGCCCGGCGTCGCGGCGGCCGGCTACGCCTTCTTCGCCCTGCTGATGACCTTCGCCCGGGCCACGGGCACCCGGCTCCTCGAACGCCTCGGCGGCACCCCCGTCCTGGTCGCCGGCGGCCTGCTGGCCGCGGTGGGCATGCTCACCGCGGCCCTGGCCCCCCAGCCGTGGCTGGTGTTCGCCGGCTACGGGCTCACCGGACTCGGCCTCGCCAACGTCTTCCCCGTCGCCGTCGGCAGCGCCGGCGCCCTCGGCGGCTCCCACGGCGTCGCGGTGGCCTCCACCCTCGGCTACACCGGCATCCTCCTCGGCCCGCCCTCGATCGGCTTCCTCACCGAGGCGTTCGGCCTGCCCCGGGCCATGACGACCATCGCCGCCCTCGCCGCCCTCGCCGCGCTGCTCGGCCACCTGCTGGAACGCGCCCGGCGCCACCGCGCACCGGCCTGAGGGACGGCCCCCGCCCACCGCGCACCCGCGCCGCACCACCTGCCACGACCGAAGGAGGCCCCATGGCCGTCAAAGGATGCATGTTCGACTTCTCCAGCACGCTCTTCCACCTGGAGGACGCCGAGACCTGGCTCGGCGCGGTCGCCGCGGACTTCGGGCTCGGCATCGGCGAGGACGACGTGCGCAGGTGGGCGGCGCGGCTGCGGGAGTTCGGCGCCGTGCCCGGTGGCCCGGCCCCCACCGCCGCCGGCCCCGAACTGATGCGGCTGTGGGAGGAACGGGACCTCGACGTCGTCCGGCACCGGGCCGCGTACACCGGTCTGCTGCGCGCGGCCGGCCTGCCCTGGCCCGAGCTCGTCGAGCCCCTCTACGAGCGCCACATGACCCCGCCCGCCTGGCAGCCCTACCCCGACACCCTGGAGGTGCTGCGCACGCTGCACGAGCGCGGCGTGCCCGTCGCCGTGGTCAGCAACATCGGCTACGACCTGCGGCCGATCCTGCGCCACCACGGGATGGAGCAGTACGTCGACGCCTTCGTGCTCTCCTTCGAGCACGAGATCCAAAAGCCCGACCCGCGGCTGTTCCGCATCGCCTGCGACCTCCTCGGCCTGGCCGCGCCCGACGTCGCCATGGTCGGCGACGACCGCGTCGCCGACGCCGGGGCCGCCGCCCTCGGCTCGCCCGTCCACTTCGTGGACCCCCTGCCCGTCGCCGAGCGGCCCGGCGCCCTGCGCGCGGTGCTCGCCCAGCTGCTGTGAACGGCGCCGGGCCGCCGGCCCGGCCGAATTTCGGAACGGACGGAAAGACACCACCGCCATGCCCCTGACCACCGACGCCCCAGCCCCCCGCATCGCCCTGGTCGGCGCCACCGGCGCCGTCGGCACCACGCTCATCCGCCTCATCGAGGAGCGCGGCTTCGCCTACCGTGACGTACGCCTGGTCGCCTCACCGCGCTCGGCCGGCCGCGAACTGAGTGTCGACGGCCGCCCCTACCGCGTGGAGGCCCTGGACACCTTCGACTTCTCCACCGTCGACCTCGCCTTCTTCTCCGCCGGCAGCTCCGTCAGCCGCGCGTGGGTGCCCGGCGCCGTCGCCCAGGGCGCGCTCGTCGTCGACAACACCAACGCCTTCCGGATGGATCCGGCCACCCCGCTGGTCGTCCCGCAGGTCAACGCCCACGAGCTCGACCGGCGCCCGGACAGCGGCATCGTCGCCAACCCCAACTGCTCCACCATCCCGCTCGTGCGGCTCCTGCGGCCGGTCGCCGACCGGTGGGGCATCCGGCAGGTCGTGGTGAGCACCTACCAGGCCGCCTCCGGGCGCGGCCACTCCGGCATCGCCGAGCTGCAGGAGGCCAGCCGCGTCACGCTCGCGGACCCCGCCGCCCCGGCACCGGCCGAGGAGTTCACCCCCACCCTCGCCTTCAACGTGATCCCCTTCATCGACGAGCTGCTGGAGAGCGGGTTCACGCTGGAGGAGCAGAAGATGCTCCAGGAATCCCGCAAGATCCTCGGCCTGCCCCACCTGGACGTGACCACCACCTGCGTGCGCGTCCCCGTCGTCAACGGCCACTCCGAGGCCGCCTGGGTGGAGTGCAACGACGTCGTCGACCGCGACGAGCTCGTCCGCCTGCTGGCCGCCGAGCCCGAGGTCACCGTCCACGACGCGACCACGCCCGGCGCCTTCCCCACGCCGCGCACCGCCGGCGAGCCCGACCACGTCCACGTCGGCCGCGTCCGCGTCGCCCCGCACAACCCGCGCGGCTTCTGGATGTGGGTCGTGGCGGACAACCTGCGCATCGGCGCCGCCCTGAACGCCATCCAGATCGCCGAGGCCCTCACCGAGCGGGGCGTGCTGTGAGCGCCGCGGACCCCTCCCGCACGCCCGCCGTGCTGAAGTTCGGCGGCTCCAGCTTCCCCCGCCCCGCCGCCTACGGCGAGCTGGCGAAGGAACTGGCCGCCCGCGTCGAGGCCGAGGGCCGGCCGCTGGCCGTCGTGGTCAGCGCCATGCCGGGCGAGACGGAACTGCTGCGCGCACGGCTGCACGAGGCCGACCCCCGGCCCACCGGCGACCGCGTCGCCGGTCTGCTCACCCTCGCCGACACCGTCAGCGCCCACCTGCTGGCCGCCGCCCTGAACGCGGCCGGCCGCTCCGCCACCGTCCTGGCCGGGCACGAGAACGGGTTCACCACCGATGAGACGTTCATGTGGGCCCGACTGCAGCACATCGACCCGCAACCGCTGCGGCGGGCCGCCGCGGCGCACGACGTGGTCGTCGTCCCCGGCGGGCAGGCCGCCGACGGGCGCGGCCGGCCCACGTGGCTGGGCAAGAACAGCTCCGACCTGTCCGCGGTCGCCGTGGCCGTCGCGCTGGGCGCCACCCACTGCGAGATCCACTCCGACGTCGAGGGCATCCACACCAGCGACCCGAACCAGGTCACCGGCACCCGCCTGCTGCAGCACGTCTCCTACCGGGACGCCGCCGAGATGTCCCGGCACGGCGCCAAGGTCCTGCACCGGCGGGCCGTGCGCCTGGCCGAACAGCACGGCGTCACCATCGTCTGCCGCCACAACACGCCACCCTTCGCACGCGGCACCGTCATCGGTGCGGGAGGGGCCGGGGCCGACGCCGTCGTCCTCAACCTGCGCTCCCTCGTCCTGGCCTACCCCGACGCGACGGCCGCGGACCGGGCGTTCGACGCCTTCCGCGCCGACGGCGTCGACGCCCTCCGGCTCGCGGACGGCCCCCGGGTCGCCGTCATCGGCGGCTACGTGGACCAGGAGGAGGCCCAGCGCCGCCACGGCCTGACCCCCGGGCGCGTCGCCGGCATCCCCGTCACGCAGATCCGCGGCGGCCGGGCCACCGTCCACGTCGCCGCGGACGAGGACGCGGCCGCGGCGCTCGCGCGCCGGCTCCACGCCGAACTCCCCCCGCCCACCACCGATTCCCCGGACCTCCCCCTCCCCGCAGGAGCACGCCCATGACCGTCCACGTCCCCGCGGCCGCCGCGGAAGCCACCCTCATCGAGATCGCCCTGCCCGACGACGTGCGCGACGGCCTGGGCGCGGCCCTGGCCGCCGAGGGCGAGCCGACCGCGGACATCGACCGGGCCATGACCCGCTACCTGCAGGTCTTCGCCCAGCTGCCCACCGCCGTCCTCCAGAGCATCCTCGACTTCGGCCGGCACTGCGACACCCCGGGCGTCGGCTACCTGCGCAACCTGCCCGTCGACGCGCACCTGCCCGCCACCCCGGCGGACGGCCGCCCCAGCCGCGAGAAGACCACCTTCGTCGCCGAGGGCGTGCTGCTGGGTCTGAGCGGCCTGCTCGGCGAGCCCGTCGGCTTCGCCACCGAGAAGGACGGACAACTGGTGCACGACGTCGTGCCGGTCCCGGGCGGCGCCATGACGCAGACCAACCAGGGCTCCTCCGTCTTCCTCAACTTCCACAACGACATCGTCCACGACGACGGCGGCCGCTACGACCTGGCCAGCCCCGACTTCCTCGTGCTCAGCTGCCTGCGGGCCGACCACGAGGGGGTGGCCGGCACGTACTACGCCGACGCCCGCGACATCTGCCGCGCCGTCGACGCGCAGACCCTGGAGATCCTGCGCAGCCCGCTGTTCCGCATGAACGCCCCCGGCAGCTACGTCCGTGACGTCGCCGGCGGCGTCGACGTGCTCTCCGACCCCGTCCCGATGATCAGCGGCCCGGACGCCTTCCCCGAGGTGTCCGCCGCGGCCAACGGCGTCCACCCGATGACGCCGGAGGCCCATGCGGCGCTCGACCGCCTGCAGGCGGCCTGCCGCCAGGTCGCCCACGAGGTCTTCCTGCGGCCCGGCCAGGCGCTGCTGATCAACAACCGCAAGGGCCTGCACGCCCGTTCGCGGTTCACCGCCCGCTACGACGGCCGGGACCGCTGGCTGCAGCGCACCTACGTGCGCCGCAACCAGTGGGACATCCGCCACCGGGCCGTTCCCGGCAGCCGCCGGCTCCACTGAGCCGCGCCCGCACCCCCCGACGAAGCCCCTCGCACGCCACAGGAAGAGGCCGACTCCCATGACCAACGTCGCCGTGATCAACTACGGCCCCCGGCTCGACTACCCCGCCATGTTCCCCGACGCGAAGGACCGGCTCCACGTCTTCAGCCACCACGAGCTGAAGAACACCGAGGGCCTGGCCCACTACGAGTACGTCGAGAACTGCGAGGCCGTGCCGTACCCGGAGCTGATGATCCGCCGCCTGGCGCGCGAGAAGCCCTTCACGCACATCATCACGGACAACGAGTACGACCTGGAGCGGGTGGCCCGCATGCGCGAGGACCTCGGCATCCCCGGCCAGTCGTCCGCCAGCGCGCTGTCCTTCCGCGACAAGTCGGTCATGAAGCGCGTCGCCGGGCGCACGGTGCCCACCGCCCGCTTCGCCCGGCTGGAGGTCTTCACCGACCTCACCGACTTCATCGACGTGACCGGCTACCCGGTGGTCGTCAAGCCCGTCAAGCAGGGCGGCTCGCGCGACATCTGCGTCCTGCGCGGCGACGACGACCTCGTCGCCTTCAGCCGCCGCCCCTGGCGCGAGGACCTCATGGCCGAGGAGTTCGTCGAGGGGCCGATGTACCACGTGGACGCCGTCCTCGGCCCCGGCTACCGCTTCGTGGCCTCCTCCCGCTACCTGCGCAGCTGCCTCGGCGTCTTCTCCGGCGAGAACAACGGCTCCGTGCAGCTGCGGCCGGACGATCCGTTCGCCAAGCGCCTGGAGGAGTACCTCGACCGGGTCCTGGAGGCGTTCGAGGTGCCCGAGGCCAGCGCCTACCACCTGGAGGTCTTCCACACCCCCGGGGACGAACTGGTCTTCTGCGAGATCGCCGCGCGCGTCGGCGGCGACCGCATCCCCGTCCTGACCCGCGCCACCTACGGCGTGGACCTGCACACCGCCGCCCTGCGCCTGTCGAGCGGCCTGCCCGCCGACCCCCCGACCACGGCCGCGCCCGCCGAGGTGCACGGCTCGGTGTCGATCCTCCCGCAGGGCCGCCCGGTGCGCCTGCCCGGCCGGCCGCCGTTCGACTGGGTGCACCACTACGAGGTCAACGAACAGATCGCGCCCGACGCGGTCACCCTCCACAGCGCCTCGTACCTGTGCTTCGTCACCGTCCGCGGCCGCGACGCCGCCGAGGTGGAGGAGCGGCTCCTGCAGGCCGAGACCTGGCTGATGGAGCACCTGGAAGACCTGCCGAGCGCATGACCACGAGAAAGGCGACCCCCATGGCCTACCGGATCCTCGTCCTGGTGTCCGAGGCGTACAAGTTCAAGCTGGACAACCACTCGATCATCCCCAGTGCCCTGTACCGCGAGGGCCACGACGTCCACATCGGTGACATCGACACCCTCTGCCTGCACGACGGCGTCGTCGTCTGCGACCGCATGCGCGTCTCGCAGGAGTTCGTCGCCGGCGGAGCATTCCCGCAACTGAGCGAGTCCTACGCCTCCGCCGAGGACTTCGACCTCGTATGGGTGCTGGCGGGCACCCACCCCGAGGCCCTCACCGACTACTTCCAGCTGCTGTGGCTGCTCAACCAGCGCGTGCCCTTCGTCAACGACGCCACCGCCCTCTTCTACCTCAACTCGAAGATCAACCTCGGTGCTCTGGTGCCCCGGGAGAACCTGCCGGAGTCGTATGTCTCCAACGACTACGACTTCCTCAACGAGCTCGTCGAGGCCGACCCCGACCGCTCCTGGGTCACCAAGCCCACCAACGGCGGCTGCGGGCAGAACGTCTACGTCGTCAACGAGCGCGACCGCAACCGCTCGGCCATGCTGGCGTCCGCCACCGGCAACGTCACCTCCCGCTACATCAGCTACGGCCGCGACATCATCGGCATGGCCAAGCGGTACACCGCCATCCAGGAGTACATCCCCAACGTCCGCGAGAACGAGAAGCGGGTGATCCTCGCGGGCGACACCCCGGTCACCGGCTTCCTGCGCTTCCACCGGGAGAACGACAACCGCGCCAACGCCACCGTCGGCGCCCGCTTCGAGCGGCTGACCCTCACCGAGGAGGAGGACGCCTTCCTGCGCCGTCTCGGCAAGCGGATGATGGACCACGGCATCTTCTACGTCGGCATCGACCTGGCCTACCCCTATGTGATCGAGGTCAACATGGAGAACCCCGGCGGCCTGAACTACCACCGGCGCGCCACCGGCGAGGACCTGTCCTCCGAGGCCGTCAACGCCGTCCTGGCCTCCCTGCGGGCGGCGGGCAAGATCTCCTGACCGGCACCGGGCCGGCCGCCTTTCCGGCCGGCCCGGCCCTCACTCCCCGACGTCGCGGCTGCGCAGGTCGGCCGCGGTCTCGCGGCGGACGAGCAGCCGGGCACGGCCGTCCGCGACCGCGACGACCGGCGGCCGGCCGACGAGGTTGTACGCCGAGGCCATCGACACCTGGTACGCGCCGGACGCCGGCACCGCGAGCACGTCGCCGGGGCGTACGTCCCGCGGCAGCTGCACGTCCTCGGCCAGCACGTCGCCGGCCTCGCAGTGCCGGCCGACCACGGTCACCGGGCGCGTGGGCTGTGCCGAGGCGCGGCCCACCAGCCGTACGGTGTAGCGCACTCCGTACAGCGCCGGGCGCGGGTTGTCGCTCATGCCGCCGTCGACGGCGACGAAGGTGTGCGCGCCGGTGTGCTTGACGGCGACGACGCGGTACAGCGCCACCCCGGCGGGCCCGGCGATCCAGCGCCCGGGCTCCACCGTCAGCCGGGGCACCGGCAGATCGGCGTGGGCGCAGCGCAGCGCCAGCTCGGCGGTGACGCGGGCGGCGTAGGCGGCCGGGTCCAGGGCGCTGTCGCCCTCGCGGTAGGCGATGCCGAAGCCGCCGCCGAGATCGAGCTCGGGGAAGGTGACGCCGTGGTGGTCGCGGATGCGGGCGAGGAGGTCGACCAGGCGCCGCACGGCGCCGGCATAGGGGTCGACCGAGGTGATCTGGGAGCCGAGATGGCAGTGCAGTCCGGCCAGTTCCAGCCGCGGTTGGCCCAGGATCCGCCCCACCGCCTCCTCCGCCTCGCCGCCCGCGACCGGCAGCCCGAACTTCTGCCCCTCCACCCCCGTGCGGACCGCCGCGTGCGCGCCCGCGGCAATGCCGGGCACCACCCGCAGCAGCACGCGCTGGCGCGCCCCGGCCGGGACCAGCGCGGCCAGCCGGGCCACCTCGCCGGCGCTGTCGAGGACGATGCGCCCCACGCCCAGCCGCAGCGCGGCGCGCAGGTCGGCCCGGCTCTTGGCGTTGCCGTGCAGGACGATCCGCTCGGCGGGGAAGCCGGTGTGGGCGGCGAGGTCCAGCTCGCCGGCCGAGCACACGTCGAGCGAGAGGCCCTCCTCCTCGACCCAGCGGATCATGGCGCGGGACAGGAACGCCTTGCCGGCGTACGCGATGTCCGCGTCCGGCAGCGCCGCCCGCCAGGCCCGGGCCCTGGCCCGCACCTCCGCCTCGTCGATCACGTAGACCGGGGTGCCGAAGCGGTCGGCGAGCTCGGCCAGGCCGACGCCGCCGACGGCCGGATCGCCGGGGGAGGGGACGGTGGTGGAGGCGGGCCACACCGGCGCGGGCACCCCGGGCAGGGGCGGCAACGACGGCAGGGCGGCGGGCGACAGAGGCAGGGACAGGGTCACGTCAAGGACTCCAGGGGCAGGAAGAACGAACGGCGAGCACCCGCGGCACGGGGGGCCTTCGGCCCGTAGGGGCGCGGGGGCTTCGGGGCATGTCCGGCGGCCCTTCGGCACGTGGCCACCACGGCGCCCCAAAGGGGCGCGGGGAACTGCGCGATCGGCCCGCGGCGGCCCGCAGCTGACACACCGCCCCGAGGCCCGGGCGATCCGCGGGCGCGTCGTGGCTGGTCGCGCAGTTCCCCGCGCCCCTACGGGGCGCCGTGGTGGCGCGCCGCACGATCCGCCGGGCACGGCCTACGCGGGCAGCGCCGGCAGGGAGGGCGCGGTGTCCTCCGGCGGCAGCGGCCGCACCGGGGGAGCGCTCAGTTGCGGGTCCACCGAGACCTCACGGACGCCCAGCGGCGCGGCCAGCGCCCGGACGGCCGGCAGGGACAGGCGCACGGTGGCCACGCCGGGACCCAGACAGTCCGACAGCCGTCGCCTGCTGCTGAAGGCGACGGCTGTCCGGGTGCCGAGCGGAGTGCGGAAGACGCGGAGGGCGAAGCCCCAGGGGCAGGGCCTGACGGGCACGTACAGGGGCTTCGCCGGGCCGGGATGGCAGGGTTCCCCGTCCTCGCCGGCGCGGCCGGCGGGGCTCTGCGGGGTGGGGGTGCCGGCGGCCGCGGCGACGGCGGCGGCCTCGGCCGGGGTACGGCTCACATGCATGACGTTCCTCGGGAGAACAGTCGGAAGGTCGGTCGGTTCGTCGGTCACGGTATGCCCGTTCCCGGCGGGGTCGTACGCCGCTTTGACAGCACATTGACCCTGCCCGGCCGTCCCTTGACGCGTTGCTGACACCGCCCGCGTTCCCCGCCCGGGAAGGAAACCACTCCCCCCGGGTCTGGTCCGCGGGCGATCACCGGCGCACGATGCTGGAGTGCGGGCCCGACAGGGTGCCCGGCGACAGGGAGGACATGTGACGGCAATGAACGCGACCGGCGCCCCCGGCCCGGCGGATGCACCGGACCGGGCCGGGTTCCGGGCGGCGCGGGACTTCCTGCTCGCCCACCGCGAGGAGTGGGCGGCGGCCTACGAGGGCTTCGCCTGGCCCCGGCCCGCGCACTTCAACTGGGCCCTGGACTGGTTCGATGCGATCGCCCGCGGCAACGACCGCACGGCGCTGTGGATCGTGGAGGAGGACGGCGGCGAGGAGCGCATCTCCTTCGACGCGCTGCGCCGCCGCTCCGACCGCGTCGCCGGCCGGCTGCGCGCCCACGGCGTACGGGCCGGCGACCGCGTCGTGGTGATGCTCGGCAACCAGGCCGAGCTGTGGGAGACGGCGCTGGCGGCGATGAAGCTGCGTGCCGTCGTCATCCCCGCCACCCCGCTGCTGGGCCCGGCCGACCTGGCTGACCGCATCGGGCGCGGCGGCGCCCGGCACGTGATCGTCCGCGCGCAGGACACCGCCAAGTTCGCCGGCCTGGCCGGTGACTTCACCCGTATCGCCGTCGGGGGAGCGCCCGAGGGCTGGATCTCCTACGAGGAGCCGGCCGGGGACGAGGAGGGCTTCACCCCCGACGGGCCCACCCGGGCCGACGACCCCCTGCTGCTGTATTTCACCTCCGGCACCACGGCCAGCCCCAAGCTCGTCGAGCACACCCACACCTCGTACCCCATCGGCCACTTGGCCACCATGTACTGGATCGGGCTGCGCCCCGGCGACGTCCACCTCAACATCTCCTCGCCCGGCTGGGCCAAGCACGCCTGGTCCAGCCTCTTCGCGCCCTGGAACGCCGAGGCCACCGTCTTCGTCCACAACTACACCCGCTTCGACGCCGCCCGCCTCATGGCGGAGATGGACCGCTGCGGCGTGACGAGCTTCTGCGCCCCGCCCACCGTGTGGCGCATGCTCATCCAGGCGGACCTGAGCGCCCTGCGCACCCCGCCGCGCGAGGCCGTGGCCGCGGGGGAGCCGCTCAACCCCGAGGTCGTCGAGGCCGTCCGGCGCGGCTGGGGGCTGACCGTCCGCGACGGTTTCGGGCAGACCGAGACGTGCGTGCAGATCGCCAACCCGCCCGGGCAGCGGCTCAAGCCCGGTTCCATGGGCCGCCCGAGCCCCGGCTACCGGGTCGTCCTGCTGGATCCGCACACCGGGCGGCCGGCCGACGAGGGGGAGATCGCCCTCGACCTGAGCGAGCGGCCGGTGGGCCTGATGACCGGCTACGCCGGCGACCCGGAGCGCACCGCCGAGGTCATGGCGGACGGCTACTACCGCACGGGCGACATCGGCGCCCGGGACGACGACGGCTACATCGTTTTTGTCGGGCGCCGGGACGACGTCTTCAAGTCCAGCGACTACAAGATCAGCCCCTTCGAGCTGGAGAGCGCCCTGCTGGAGCACGAGGCCGTGGCCGAGGCCGCCGTCGTGCCCGCCCCCGACCCGCTGCGGCTGTCGGTGCCCAAGGCGTACGTCGTCCTGGCCGAGGGCTGGGAGCCGGGGCCGGAGGCGGCCAAGGTCCTCTTCGCCCACTCGCGGGCCGTGCTCGCGCCGTACAAGCGCGTGCGCCGCCTGGAGTTCGCCGACCTGCCCAAGACCGTCTCCGGCAAGATCCGCCGCATCGAGCTGCGCGAGCGCACCGCACGCGGCGAGGGAACCGAGTACCGCGAGGAGGACCACCGGTGAGCAGCACCGTGCCCGCGCACACGGCGGGCCCCACCGACAGCCCGCTCCTGGAGGAGACCATCGGGGCGAACCTCGCCCGCGCCGTCGCCCGCTTCGGCGACCGGGACGCGCTCGTCGACGTCCGCGGCGGGCGCCGCTGGACGTACGCCGAGTTCGGCCGGGCCGTGGAGGAGGTCGCCCTCGGGCTGCTCGCCAAGGGGGTGGCCAAGGGCGAGCGGGTCGGCATCTGGGCCGTCAACTGCCCCGAATGGGTGCTGATCCAGTACGCCACCGCCCGCATCGGCGCCGTCATGGTCAACGTCAACCCGGCCTACCGCGTGCACGAGCTGGGGTATGTGCTGCGGCAGGCGGGCGTCAGTGTGCTCGTCGCCTCGACCGCGTACAAGACGAGCGACTACCGGCACATGGCCGCGCAGGTGCGCGGCGACTGCCCTGCCCTGCGCGACGTCGTCTTCATCGGCGATCCCGGGTGGGACGAGCTGATGGACCTCGGCCGCGGCACCGACCCCGCTCTGCTCGCCGCCCGCGAGGCCGAGTTGAGCTGCCACGACGCGGTCAACATCCAGTACACCTCGGGCACCACCGGCTTCCCCAAGGGCGCCACCCTCTCGCACCGCAACATCCTCAACAACGGCTACCTGGTGGGGGAGGGCCTCGGCTACGGAGAGGAGGACCGCATTGCTCTACCCGTGCCCTTCTACCACTGCTTCGGCATGGTCATGGGCAATCTCGCGGCCACCTCGCACGGCGCCTGCATCGTCATCCCGGCACCCGTCTTCGACCCCACCGCCACCCTGCACGCGGTCGAACGCGAGCGCTGCACCTCGCTGTACGGGGTGCCGACGATGTTCATCGCCGAGCTGGGCCTGCCGGACTTCGCCACCTACGACCTGTCCTCCCTGCGCACGGGCATCATGGCCGGCTCGCCCTGCCCGTCGGAGGTGATGAAGCGGGTGGTCGCCGAGATGCACATGGCCGAGGTCGCCATCTGCTACGGCATGACGGAGACCTCCCCGGTCTCCACCCAGACCCGGCGCGACGACGACCTCGAACGCCGCACCGGCACGGTGGGGCTCGTCCTGCCGCACACCGAGGTGAAGATCGTCGACCCGGGGACGGGCGCCACGGTGGGCCGGGGCGAGCCGGGCGAGCTGTGCACCCGCGGCCACGGGGTGATGCTCGGCTACTGGAACGACCCCGATCGCACGGCCGAGGTCGTCGACGCCGAGCGCTGGATGCACACCGGCGACCTCGCCGAGATGGACGAGGACGGCTATGTGCGCATCGTGGGCCGCATCAAGGACATGATCATCAGGGGTGGGGAGAACGTCTACCCGCGCGAGATCGAGGAGTTCCTGCACACCCACCCGAAGATCGCCGACGTGCAGGTCGTCGGGGTCCCCGACGCGAAGTACGGCGAGGAGATCATGGCCTGCGTCGTCCTGCGGGACCCGGCCGACCCCCTCACCCGCGAGGAGCTCGCCGCCTACTGCGACGGCCGGCTCGCGCACTACAAGGTGCCGGGCCACCTGAGGGTGATGGACGCCTTCCCCATGACCGTCAGCGGCAAGGTGCGCAAGGTCGAGCTGCGGGAACAGGGCGCGGCCCTGCTGGCCGGGCCGAGCCCGGGCGCGGGCGGCTAGGACGTTTCCTTCGGTCATCCGATCGTTGGCGTGAGCGCGTGCATGCCGACGACCGCCAGGGCCAGGGCGGCGTTGGTGTCAGTGCCCACGACAGTCCCCCTCCTCATCGTGCGACGCCCGCACCGCGCATCTCCTCCCACCCGGCCGTGGACCCGGTGCCGTCCTTCGGCCCCGGGCCCAGGGCCGCCGCAGTCGCACAAGGTGGCGAGTGGAGCAGTTCTCGATCCGTGCCAGGTGGCCCGACCGACGCCACTGGTTGAAAGCCGCGACCGCGGGACCGCACCACCGCCGGCGGCGATGCGAGGCAGCTGGAGGTGGGAGACGGTCGCGAGTGCCGGGAAGGAGTGCTGGACACACTCGACCAGAGCCGGGTGCGGCTACCGAGAGGATGTGCCGATGGGTTTCTCGCTGCGAAAGGCACCGATGGTGCTCGGCTGCGCACTGGTCCTGATGGTGGTGGCCACGGCAGCCGTGTGGCTGAGCATCCGCATCACCCCCTTGCAGTCGGTGTCTGTGGCCGGACAGACCGTCCAGGTGGGCGCCGCACCGCCGGACGGTGACCTGTCCGGGCCGGGCGAGCTCGAGCTGTTCGGGCAGAAGCTGGCCACAAGGCCACATTTCGACGGGCCCATCCGGCCGCGCCTGAAGCTCACCCACATCACTGTCGACGCCGAAGTGACCAAGCTCCTGCGGTCCGGACAGGGACAGGCCGAGCTGTCCCGCGCGGGCGGGAAACTGGTGTCGGGCTGGTGGCGCTACGCCCTGTGGGAGACCGCCGTGTCCGCAGGCGTCGTATTGGTCGTCATCGCCGCGGCGACGGGCCTCCGGCGCACGCCACCCCACCGTACGGCCGTGCTGCTGGGCAGCGGCCTGGTCATGGTGATCGCGCTGAACGGCATCGGCTTCTCCTTGCTCGCCGCCGGCACGCCCCGCGTCCTGCACGAGGTGCGGACGCTGGAAGACCTCGTCGGCAGGGCACCGCTCACCCCCGTCCAGCCGGCCTCCGGGCCGGCACTGTCCGGTGTGCGGGCGGTGGTCCTGGGCGACTCGACGGCGGCCGGTTCCGGCAACAGGCCGCTCCAGGACGGCGACGCCCTGGACCGGGCCTGCGACCGCAGCCGTGATGCGTTCGCCAGGAAGCTGGCCGATGTGAACGACTGGGACGTCCTCAACCTGGCCTGCTCCGGCGCCACCGTACGAGACGGCGTCCTCGGCCCGCAGAAGCTCACCGAGCAGACGGCCCAGCCCCAGCTCGCGGTCGCCCAGCGGGCCGCCCACGCCTCGGTGGTCGCCCTCAGCATCGGTGCCAACGACGTGCGCTGGCAGGACCTGGTCCGGCTGTGCGCCGCGGCCCCGGCCTGTGACGACCGGGCGACCAACGCCTACTTCCGCGACCGGCTCGCCCACTTCGCACTCGACTACCAGGAACTGCTGAGGCAGCTCGCCGCCCTGCCGCAGCGCCCCAGGGTCCTGGTCAACGAGTACTACGAACCCTTCGGTCGTACGGTCGACTGCCTGACGAAGGAAGGTCTGACCACGCAGAAGGCACAGGTCCTGCGGTCCCGGCTGGCCGAGCTCAACGCCGTACTGCGGCAGGGGGCCCTCGCTTCCGGGTTCACCGCGGTTCGAGCGGACTTCAGTGGCCACGAGCTGTGCAGCAGGGATCCTTTCGTCCAGGGGCCGACGGACCGGGCGCCGCTCCACCCCACCGCGGCCGGCGAGCTGGCCATCGCTCTGGCGGACCAGCAGGCCCTGAGCCGCCCCCGGGCGGCGGCGCCCGCCTCCCCGGGCACGCCGGACGCGCAGCAGTGACCAGTGCGAGGGAACGGGTTCGCCCCGGGCCCGGCGAGTGGCCGGGGCCCGGGGCGAGGGGGGAGGGGGGAGGGGGGAGGGGGCCTTACTGCGCCGGTACGGTCACTGGGACCCGGCGCGCCTGCGGCGCATGACGAGGGTGCCGCCGGCGAGGGCGAGCGCGGCGCCCGAACCGCCGACGATCAGTGGAGTCGTCGACGCCTGCCGCCCGGGCGGGTGCCCCGGACCGTAACCGCTGGAGAAGCCCTTGGTGTCGTACTCCGAGCCGGGCTGCTTGTCGGCGTAGCGCGTCTTGACCAGGTTCTGGTAGTCGGCGAGCGACACCGACGTCTGGCCGCCGAGGCCCTGCCGGGCCTGGTCGTTGAGCGGCTCGACGGTCGTGAGCTTGAGCTGGTACCAGCCGCGGATCTGCGGCTCGGTGAACACCAGCGTGCCCACGGTGGCCTTGCTCGCCTGGACGGCGTCGTCGTCGCCGTCGCGCACCGCGGCCAGGTGCCAGCCGCCGCCCGGGGTGGGCGCGAGCAACACCGTGGCGTTGCGCCCGTTGACGGGGGCGTTCAACGCGGACACGAGGTGGGTGAGCTTGACGGCCTCGGTGGCGACCGGCCGTGCCGTGCCGGCGACGAAGGCCGGCGTGATCTCGTTCAGCGCCACCGGGTCCTTGATGGTGAACGCCGGCAGGCCCTCGCAGGGATCGGCCTTCTCGGGGATCGGGTTCACCGTCGCGGTTCCGCCGCCCGCGGGCAGCGGGGCGCTGAGGAACCGGCAGACGCTGTTGCGCACCGCAGTCGACTTCACCGCGTCGAGGGCGGCCTGGTAGTCGGGGATGTCCGCCGGGAGCGGGTCCTTGGCCTGGGCCGGACCGACGGCGCACAGCAGCGCGGACGCGCCGAGTGCGAGGACGATGGACAGACGGGAGAGCCGGGAGACGGCCCGCTCGCTGGACGCTCTTGTGCCCCTGATGTAGCGCATGTCGCCTGCCTTAGCGGGAGATGCCGATGCGGGAGTGGGTCCACTTGAACGAGCTGTTGCTGACGTAGTCGTTGTAGTTCCACCACGTGTACGTGGCGGTGTCCGGCCACGGGTCACCGACGGCGATGGTGTTGTTCGACGTGTCGAAGCCGTAGACGACGTTCATGTGGCCGCCGCCGGACGTCCAGCCGATGCGGGCAGCGACCGGGCGGGCCGCCTTGACGTCGGTGTAGACCTGGTTGAACGTGGCCGCGCTGGCCAGGCCCGAGCCGGGGTGGGTCATGCCGAGGCTGCTCCAGCCCCGGGCCATGTCGTCGAGCGTCGCCGGCTGGTTGTTGCAGCCGTAGTACGGCTGTGCCCTGGTGCAGAAGTCCGTCTGCGTGGAGCCGTAGCCCTGGAACTTGGCGATCGTCAGCCCGGAGGCGACCCAGCACCACTGGGTCTTCTCCTGCTTCAGCATGCTGATGTTGTCGTAGCCCGCTTCGGCGTGTGCCGTGCCTCCCGCGGCCGCCAGCAACCCCGACACCGCCAGCGTCACCGCCGATGCCGTGGTCGCGAACCTGATTCTGCCCATATGCCTGCCTTCCCGTGTGATGGGTGCGACGAGTACGGGACTGATCCGGCCTCCCGGCAGGCGCCGGGTTCTCCCTTCCGGAGGGAGCCCGGTGCCCGCCAGGGCCAGCGACATGAGAGCACGCATGTGCCCGCGACATACGAGGAGTGAATAGGAACCTAGCTCAAGTGGGTGATTCGCCCGATAAGCATCCTGCGTGGGCTTTTTCGCGAAACGGAACCCGGTGACGCGGCCCCGCAAACGCCCCCGATCCGCGGGCCGGGAGGTGTCGGGAGCGCGGTTGCGTCCGGTCGGCCCTGGTGAATGCCATGATGAAATCACCGGATCCCGGGCGCGGCACCGGAGCCGAAAGTGATGGGAGCGAACACGCGGGTCTCGAAAGGGAAGAGAAGGCCCCCGGGAAAAGCGTGCGCCTCTCGAACAGCCGACACACCGCGCAACGCATCCGGACACGGGGGTACCTTCAAGGGCACCGGGTCACCAGCCGCCACAGCCGCTCGGGAACCGCCGATGGTGGCTCGGTCAGCGGCGCGCCGGTCCGGCGGATCGGCAGCGCCCGTAGGGCGCGGGGAACTGCGCGGCTGGCCACGACACGCCCGCAGACGGGGTGCCACCGCGAGGTCCGGGAGAAGCCCGGCGCCCCCTGCGGGGCGCCGGCGCACGTGGGCCGGGGGCGGTGGGGCGGCCCTTCGCGGGCCTTTCCCACCACCCCCGGTTCCCCCGTCGAACTCTTCCTCGTTCCCCCCGTTGTCCCCCGTTCCCTCCTGCGTTTCCCCCGTTGTTCCCCCGTGCTCCCCCGTTGGACGGGCCCGCGGTCCCCCGTGGCTCGCGGGCCCTGTGTTCAGTCTCCGCCTCGATCCGCTCAACTGGCCATGGGAGGAGGGCAGTTCAGAGCAAGAATTGAGGTTTCACGCAGCGTGCGGGACCCGGTGGTGCCCACGGTGCGCCATGGGGATGCGCGCCTCAGGGGCGGCCCGTGCGCAGCAGGTCGTCCGCCCAGTCGTTCAGGGCCTGCGGAGCACCGGTGAGGTCCATCACGAACAGCGGAAGGTGCAGGTCGTCCGCCCGGCACCGGGCGTCCCGGGCGTAGCCGGCGAGCGAGAAGCAGATGCCGGTCACGTCCTCCATGAGGCTGCGCAGCCACAGGCACTCCACGTCACGCAGCGTGGTGGGCAGGGTCGTGGGGTCGATCCGGGCGATCACCCGCGAGCCGCGGAGGTTCACTCCGGAGGCGGTGGGGGCCGCGCGGACGCCGGGTCGGCGCACGTCCGTGTAGCCGAGCCAGCGCAGGTAGCGCTCGGCCGACATGACCGCGTCGCGCTCGGTGCGGATGGGCACCGGGCGGAACGGCCCGGCGGCCCGCGGTCGCTGCCGCTCCCGGCCGGCCGCGGACCGGGGCGCGCGCTGCTCGGCGGCTCCGCGCTCCGTCGCGTCCGCCTGCGCCGCGCCCGGCTCGGTGGCGTCCCCGCGGGGCGGTACGACGGGCAGGCGGACCACGGTGCCGCAGGCGCAGCCCAGTTCCGGCCGGGGCCACTGGCCCTGCCGGTCGCACGCGGGGCAGCGCACCGCGACCCAGGAGTCGCGCCAGCTGCGGTGGGCCAGTAATTCCGGCGTCGCGTCGGCCGGCACGGGCAGGGTCAGCGGTGCTCCACAGGCGCAGGGGAAGGTCGGTGGGGTGAAGGAGTGCTCCCGGTGGCACGTGGGGCAGTGCACCGGCACGCTCTTGGCCATCTTCGGCTCCAGCGAAGGGTCCTAGGGGAAGTGGGGATCCCCATCGTCCACGATGCGGGGGCGGCCGGGGAGCGAATCGGCAAGGCAGGGCGGCTCATGTGCTCCGGACGGCGGCGCCGGGCGCGACCGGTCTTGTGTCGTGCGCCGCCGCCCGGAGGTTTACGGGGCCGCAGGGGCTCATGTCACGGAAGTGGTTCGAACTCCCGCACGGAATCGATGTTCGGGCCGTGCGGGGTGTTCGCCTCCCGGTCGATCATGATTTCGACGAGGACGGGCCGCGAGGTCGCCACTGCCTCCTTGCGGGCCCACTCGACGGCCGGCCGGATCTCCTCGGGCGTCTCCACCCGGCGGCCGGCGCAGCCGTACGCGGCCATCAGCGCCACGTTGTCGGTGCCCCGCTCGTCGTAGTGCACGTCGACCTGATAGTTCATGCCGTAACCGACGGACGCCTGCCGGATCAGCCCCAGGTACTCGTTGTTGAGCATGATCAGGACGAACGGGATGTCGTACTGGGCCGCCACCGCCAGCTCCTCCACCGTGTACTGGAAGCCGTAGTCGCCGACGATCCCCACCACCTCCGTCGCGCCCCGCCCCATGCCGCGCAGCGCCGTCTTCACCCCGATGGCCGCCGGCACCTCCCAGCCCAGCGGGCCGGCCTGCCCGCACACCTGGTAGTGCCGTGGGCGGTGGGCCCTTTGATGCTGGCCGCCCCAGATCTGGTACAGGCCGATGGCGGTCACGAAGTAGGTGTCCTCGCCGAACGCCTCGTTGATCTCCTTGTAGACGCGCGGCGCCTTCACGGGCACGCCGGTGAAGTCCTCCCGGCGGGTCAGGGTTCCCTTGAGATGCCGGCACCGCTCCCGCCACGCCCCCCAGCGTGCCGGCGCCCGTACGCCCCGGCGCCCGACCGCCTCCAGCAGCGCGGCGAGGAAGAGCCGGGCGTCCGAGACGATGCCGAGGTCCGGCTCGACCACCCGGCCCAGCTGGCCGGGGTCGACGTCCACGTGCACGAACGCGCGCCGTCCGCGGTAGACCGCGAGGTCGTCACCGGTGTGCCGGTCGCCGAAACGGGCCCCCACCGCCAGCACGAAGTCCGACTCCAGGAAGGAGGCGTTGGCATAGCGCTGCGACGTCTGGATGCCGGTGGTGCCCATGTTCAACTCGTGGTCGTCCTCGATGACGCCCTTGCCCATCAACGTCACCTGAAGCGGCACCCGCAGACGCTCCACCAGCGCCCGCAACTCCGCCGCCGCCTCGGCCAGCACCACCCCGCCGCCCGCCAGCACCAGCGGCCGCTCGGCCGCCAGCAGCATCTCCAGCGCCGCCTCGACCCTCGGCGGGTGCGGGGCCGCCGTCCGCAGGGGCAGCGGGGCGTCCAGCCCCGCGTCGTAGCGGATCTCCCGCCGCGCCACGTCCAGCGGAATGTCGACCAGGACGGGCCCGGGGCGCCCCTCCCGCGCGATACGGAACGCCTCCCGGAAGGCCCACGGGATCTGCGCCGCCTCCTTGACCTGCACGGCCCACTTGGTCACCGGCCGCACCACCGCCGTGATGTCCACCGCCTGGAACGCCTCCTGGTGCAGCTTGCCGGAGACCGCCTGGCCGGTGACGCACACCATCGGAACGGAGTCCGCGAAGGCCGTGTACAGCCCGGTCACCAGGTTGGTGGCACCGGGCCCGGACGTCGCCAGCGCGACCCCGACCCGGCCGTTCGTACGCGCCCAGCCGTCGGCCATGTGGGCGGCCCCCGCCTCGTGACGCACGATCAGATGCGCGATCCGCCCGTCCACCTCCAGGGCCTTGTACAGCGGCAGGATCCCCGCCCCCGGGCAGCCGAAGACGACGTCGACACCCTCGTCGCGCAGGATGTGCACGGCGGCCGCCATCGCCGGGACGATCGGCACGCTCATGCCGCCTCCCCCTTCGGCGTGAGGCCGGAGAGCCGCTCCACGCCCCGCAACAGGGCGGAATGGTCGAGCCCCCCGTCGCCCTGCGCCCGCGCCGCCGCCACCAGCGCCGCCACCAGACCCCCCAGCGGCAGCGCCGCACCCACCTCGCGGGCGGCCGCCAGGACGATGCCCATGTCCTTGTGATGCAGGTCGATCCGGAACCCCGGCGGATAGGTGCGCGAGAGGAAGTTCTCCCGCTTGCGGGACAGAACGGCGGAGGCGGCCAGGCCGCCGCCCAGCACGTCCAGGGCCGCGGCGAGGTCCACCCCCGACTTCTCCAGCAGCACCACGGCCTCCGCACACGCCTGCAAGGTGGCGGCCACGACGAGCTGATTGGCGGCCTTGACGGTCTGACCGGTGCCGTGGGGGCCGCAGTGGGTGACCGTCGTGCCGAGGGTGCGCAGCAGCGGCAGGGCCGCGGCGAAGTCCCCCGCCTCGCCGCCGGCCATCACCGACAGCGTCCCCTCGACGGCCCCCGCCTCCCCGCCCGACACGGGCGCGTCCAGGACGCGTACGCCGCGTGGGCCGGCGGCGCGGGCGAGGGCCACGGCGGTGCCGGGGGAGACGGTCGACATGTCGATGAGCAGCGTGTCGCCGCGGGTGTGCTCCAGGACGCCGCCGTCCCCGAGGACGACGGCCCGCACCTCGGCGTCGGCGGGCAGCATCGTGACCACCACCTCCGCCCCGGCGACGGCCTCCGCCACGGAGGCGGCGGGAACGCCGCCGCGGGCGGCGAGACGGTCGAGCTTGTGCGGTTCGAGGGTGTGGCCGGTGACGCGGTAACCGGCGGCGAGCAGATTCTCGGCCATGGGGGAGCCCATGACGCCGAGTCCTATCCAGGCGACGGAGGGCAGTGCGGGGGCCATGCGGTGTCCTTTCGGCGGGTTGGGGGCCCGTCAGGGGCGCGGGGCAGTGCCGATCTGCGGCTGCTGCCGCGTGGGCGCGACGGGCCACCGACGGCCCGCATCTGCGGGGTGCGTCGTGGCTTGTCGCGCAGTTCCCCGCGCCCCTACGGGGCGCCGTGGTACGGCCAGGGCGGTCAACGCAGCCACGTGAAGCGGTGCGGCGGAGCCGCCCGGTACTCCAGGCCGATCCACCCGCCGTACCCCGCCTTCGCCAGCCGCGCGAAGATGTCGGGGAAGTCCAGCGAGCCGGTCCCCGGCGCCCCGCGCCCCGGCGCGTCCGCGATCTGGACGTGGCCGGCGCGCGCCCCGTGGCGGGCGATGGCCTCGGCGAGGTCCTCGCCCTCCACCGCCAGGTGGTACAGGTCGAGGAGCAGGCGCGCGTTGTCCAGGCCGGTCGCGGCGTTCACGGTGTCGGCGAGCCGGGCGGCCCGCGCCGAGGACGTGAGGGGGTAGTGCGGTGATTCGGTCGCGTTGAGGGCTTCGACGAGCAGCACCGCCCCGGCGTCGGCCGCGGCCCGCGCGGCGAGCGCGAGGTTTTCCAGGGCGAGTTCGTCCTGGTGACGCGGGTCGGCCCCCTCGATCCGATTGCCGTACAGGGCGTTGAGGGCCCGGCATCCCAGGGCGCCGGCGAAGGCGGCGGCGACGGCGGTGTTGGCGCGGAAGCGTGCGGATTCCTCGCCGGGTACGGAGGCGGCGCCCCGGTCGGGGCCGGGCAGGCGGCCCGCGTAGAAGTTGAGCGCGACCAGCTGCGTACCGGCGTTCTTCAACGCCGCGGCCAGCGAGTCGAGTTCGTCGCGGTCCGGTACGGGCGTGCCGGGCCAGGGCCACCACATCTCCACGGCCGTGAAGCCGGCGGCCGCGGCGGCCGCGGGGCGTTCGAGCAGGGGGAGTTCGGTGAAGAGCATCGAGAGGTTCACCGCGAAGCGGTCCATCGGAAGCCGCCTCCTTCCGTATAGCGGAAAGTGATTTCCGAATCCACGAGGCGTGTCCTGCAGGCTGCCGCCGCCCCGCCGCCCTGTCAAGTACCGTGAACCCGTGCGACTGAGACTGGAGTTCACCACCGAGCCCTTCGATCTCGACGAACCCCCGCCGCACGCCGTCGCCGCCCGCGACGCCGTGCAGCGCGCCGCGCTGGACGCGGTCGAGATCGGCCCGTTCGGCAACACCGTCGAGGGCGGCGCCGAGGGCGTCCTCGGGGCGTTGGACACGCTGCTGCGCGAGGCCCTGCAGGCCGGTGCCACGCGGGTGTCGCTGCAGGTCAACGTCCTCAACGGGGAAGAGGCGGGCGACCGTTGAGCGAGCATCCCTTCCGGTCGGCCCTGCGCCCCCTCGTCGACGCGCTGGGCGGGGACATGCTGGCGCCGGAGGAGGCCGGTGAGGACGACGTGGTGCTCTCCTGGGAGGGTCGCGAGGTCGTCGCGGTGCGGTTGCCGCACCTGTCGGCCTCGCTCGGCGGGATACTCGCCGAGCTGGAGCGCCGGCACGGCGGGCCGCTGGCGGAGCTGGACCGTGCCACCAAGCAGGTGGTCGTGCGGAACCTGGAGGCGCGCGGCGCCTTCGCGCTGCGGCACGGGGTGGAGACCGTGGCCGCCGCGCTCGGGGTGAGCCGCTTCACCATCTACAACTACCTCAACCGCCAACGGGCGGCCGAATGACCGGGGTTTATTCAACAAACTGTTGACGCAGTCCCCCGGAGGGCGTTAGCTGTCCGCACGCTCGTCCGATGCGCCACGGAGATCTGCGGAGGTCTGCACCGTGACTGCGAGTTCGCCGCCGGGCCTGGCCCGGTTCAACGCGGCCGGGCAGGACGCCGCCCGCGCCGCCCTGCACGAGATCTGCACCAGCACCGCCTGGGCCGACGACGTCCTCGCCGGCCGCCCGTACCGCGACGCCGAGGAGCTGCTGGCCGCCAGCGACGCGGCCGTCGCCCGCCTCGGCGAGGCCGCGCTGGCCGAGGCCATGGCCGGGCACCCGCCGATCGGCCGGCCCCGGCCCGGCGATGCCGTCTCCGCACGGGAACAGCGCGGCATGGCGGACGCCCCCGCCGCCCTGCGGGCCGAGATGACCGAGCTCAACCTCGCCTATCAGGAGCGTTTCGGGCACGTCTTCCTGATCTGCGCCACCGGCCTGACGGCCGAGCAGTTGCGCGACGCGCTGCGCCGGCGCCTGGGCAACACCGCCGAGCGCGAGCGGGAGGTCGTGCGCGGCGAGCTGGCCGGCATCAACCGCCTCAGACTGGCCCGCCTGGCCGTGCAATCGCCCGCCGCGGAAGGGACGGTAGGACCATGACCGGGCATCCGGCGGCGACCGTCTCCACCCACGTCCTGGACACGGCCGCGGGCCGCCCGGCCGCCGGTCTCGGGGTGGAGCTGAGCGCCCTGTGCGCCGGCCGCTGGACCCCGGCCGGATCCGCCACGACCGACGCGGACGGGCGCTGCACGGGCCTGGCGCCCCTGCCGCCCGGCGCCACCGCCGCCCGGCTGCGCTTCGACGTGGCGGCCCGCCGCGCGGGCGGGGCCTTCTTCCCCGAGGTGACGGTGACCTTCGCCGTCGCGCCGGGCGAGCACCACCACGTACCCCTGCTGCTCAGCCCGTTCGGGTACTCCGTCTACCGAGGGAGCTAGCACCGTGATCCTGGGCCAGAACCAGTACGGCAAGGCCGAGACCCGCGTCGTGCGCATCACCCGCGACGGCCCCACCCACCACATCAAGGACCTCACCGTCTCGGTCGCCCTCTCCGGGGACATGGCCGACGTCCACCTGTCGGGGTCCAACGCCAACGTCCTGACCACCGACACCACCAAGAACACCGTCTTCGCCTTCGCCAAGGAGCACGGCATCACCTCCGCCGAGCAGTTCGGCATCCGGCTGGCCCGGCACTTCGTCACCCACCACGACCCCATCACCAGAGCGCGCATCCGCATCGAGGAGCACGCCTGGGGCCGCATCCCCACCCCCGGCCCGAAACACCACTCCTTCGTGCGCGGCCACCAGGAGACGCGCACGGCCCAGGTCACCCACGACGGCGACGGCTGGGAGGTGCTGACGGGCCTGAAGCACCTGACCGTCCTGAACTCCACCGACTCCGAGTTCACCGGCTACGCCAAGGACCGCTACACCACCCTGCCCGAGACCCGGGACCGCGTCCTGGCCACCGAGGTGCACGCGGTCTGGCGGCATGCCGCCGCGCCCGGCGACGCGGAACCGGACCCCGCCACCCCCTGGGACGGCTCCTACGAGCGGATCCGCGAGCACCTCCTGCTGGCCTTCGCCGCCACCTACTCGCTCTCCCTGCAGCAGACGCTCTACCGGATGGGGGAGCGCGTGCTGCAGGAGTGCCCCGGCATCGACGAGATCCGGCTGTCCCTGCCCAACAAGCACCACTTCCTCGTCGACCTCGAACCCTTCGGCCTGAAGAACGACAACGAGGTCTACTACGCCGCCGACCGGCCCTACGGGCTCATCGAGGCCACCGTCCTGCGCGACGGCGCCCGGCCGCGCATACCGGTCGACCTGACCAACCTCCCCTAGCCTGACCCCCGACCTGCGAGCACGAGGACGTCAGCCCATGACACCCCCCGCCCCCACGCGGCGCCCCACGGGCCGCATCGTCATCGAGAACTGCGCCGTCGCCACCGTCGACGCCGACGACACCGAGCACGCCGTCGGGCACGTCGTCGTGGCCGGCAACCGGATCGAGTCCGTCGGCCCCGGCCCGGCCCCCGGCCACCTGGCCGACGTCGTCCGCCGCGTGGACGGCACCGGCCACCTGGCCACCCCCGGCCTGGTCAACACCCACCACCACTTCTACCAGTGGCTCACGCGCGGCCTCGCCCAGGACGCCGCCCTCTTCGACTGGCTCGCCGCCCTCTACCCCGTCTGGGCCCGCATCGACGAGCCCATGGTGTACGAGGCCGCGCGCGGCTCGCTGGCCATGATGATGCGCGGCGGGGTGACGACGACCACCGACCACCACTACGTCTTCCCCCGCGGCTGCGGTGACCTCCTCGGCGCCGAGATCCGCGCCGCGCGCGAGCTCGGCGTGCGCTTCAGCCCCACCCGCGGCTCGATGGACCTCGGGGCCTCCGCCGGCGGCCTGCCCCCCGACTTCGCCGTCGAGAGCACCGAGCAGGCCCTGATCGCCACCGAGGAGGCCATCGACACCCACCACGACCCCTCCTTCGACTCGATGCTGCGCATCGGCGTCGCCCCCTGCTCCCCCTTCTCCGTCACCACCGAGCTGCTGCGCGAATCCGCGGCCCTCGCCCGCCGCAAGGGCGTGCGCCTGCACACCCACGGCTCGGAGACCGTGCAGGAGGAGGAGTTCTGCAAGGAACGCTTCGGCATGGGGCCCACCGACTACTTCGAGTCCACCGGCTGGCTGGGCGAGGACGTCTGGATGGCCCACTGCGTCCACATGAACGACGCCGACATCGCCGCCTTCGCCCGCACCGGCACCGGCGTGGCCCACTGCCCCTCCTCCAACGCCCGCCTCGCCGCCGGCATCGCCCGCGTGCCCGCCCTGCTGGGCGCCGGAGTGCCCGTCGGCCTCGGCGTCGACGGCACCGCCTCCAACGAGTCCGGGGAACTGCACACCGAGCTGCGCAACGCCCTGCTCGTCCACCGCCTCGCCGGCGACGAGCACGCCCTGACGGTGCGCCGGGCGCTGCGCCTGGGCACCCACGGCGGCGCCCGGGTGCTCGGACGGGCGGCCGAGACCGGCTCGCTGGAGGCGGGCAAGCTCGCCGACGTGGTGCTGTGGAAGCTGGACGGGCTCGGGCACTCCACCATCGCCGACCCCGTCGCCGCACTCGTCCTCGGCCCGCCCGCGCCGGTGGCCCTCTCCCTGATCGACGGCAGGGTGGTCGTCGAGGACGGGCACCTGGTGACCGCCGACGAGGACGCCGTCGCCCGCCGCGCGCGCGACGAGGCCCGGCGCCTGGCCCGCCTGGCCGCCGGCTGACCGGGCCGGGCGGAGCCACCACGAGCCGCCGAGGGGGACGGCCCTCGGCCGGCGGGACCGGGGCGCGGCACCGCCGTGCCCCGGTCCTCGCGTGGCGGCTAGGGCGAAACCCTCCATTACGGGACAATCGGGACGATCGTCCGCCCGTGCCGAAGGGGTCCCGCCGTGGAGGAGCAACCAGAGGAGGGGAAGGGAGAGAGGGAGGGGGAGAAGCGCGGATTCGTCTTCCCCAGCGCCCTGACCGTCCTCGCGGCCGTCACGGTCCTGGTGTGGATCGTCGCCTTCTTCGTCCCCTCCGGCTCCTACGACCGCGGCCCCGACGGCAACCCCGTCCACGGGACGTACCACCACGAGGCCGCCCCCGGCGGCTTCGGTCACCGCCTCGGCCAGCTCTTCCTCGCCCCGGTCAACGGGCTCTACGGTGTGCGGGACCTCAAGACCGGCGAGGTCGCCCCCGACGGGGTGGGCGTGCTGTACGGCAGCGCCGCGGTGTTCCTGTTCGTCCTCGCCATCGGCGCCTTCATCACCGTCGTCTTCGCCACCGGCGCCCTCGACCGCGGCATCGAACGGCTCGCCCACCGGCTGCGGCACCGCGGCGGCCTGCTCATCGCCGCCGTCATGACCGTCTTCTCCCTGCTGGGCACCGTCGAGGGCTTCGCGGAGGAGACGCTCGGCTTCTACGGACTGCTGGTCCCGCTGATGCTGGCACTCGGCTACGACCGCATGGTCGCCACCGGCACCATCATCCTCGGGGCGGGCGTCGGCGTCCTCGCCTCCACCGTCAACCCCTTCGCCACCGGGGTCGCCTCCTCGGCGGCGGGCGTCTCCCTCGGCGACGGCATCGGTTTGCGGTTCGCGATGTGGCTCGTCCTGACCGCCGTGACCATCGCCTACGTCCTCCGCTACGCCCACCGGGTGCGCACCGACCCGCAGCGCTCGCTCGTCGGCTTCCTCGCAGGCGACCACGAACTCGCCGCCCAGGCCGAGGAGCCGCCGGAGCTGACGGGACTGCACAAGGGCGTGCTCGTCCTGGTGACCCTCGTCTTCGCCTTCATGATCTTCTCGGTGATCCCCTGGGCGAGCGCCCTGACGGGCCGGGCCGACGCCACCCCCTACGGCTGGGAACTCGACTGGTCCTTCGGTCAGCTGGCGGCGCTCTTCATCGTCGCCGCCGTGCTCGTGGGCGTGGTCGCGCGCCTGGGCGAACAACGCCTGAGCGCGACCATCGTCCAGGGCGTCGCCGACTTCGTCTCGCCGGCCCTGGTGATCGTGCTGGCCCGCGGCATCACCGTGCTGATGACGAACGCCAAGATCATCGACACGGTGCTGCACTCCGTCGAGAGCGCGGTCAGCGGCGCGCCGGAGGCCCTCTTCGGCGTCATGGTCTACGTGGTCAACCTGCCGCTGGCCTTCCTCATCCCCTCCACGTCGGGCCACGCCACCCTGGCCATGCCGATCCTGGCCCCGCTGGCCCAGTTCGCGGGCGTCTCCCGGGCGGTGGTCGTCACAGCCTGGCAGGCGGCGAGCGGCTGGATGAACCTGTGGGTGCCCACCACCGCGGTGGTGGTGGGCGGGGTGGCCCTGGCCAAGGTGGGCTACGACAAGTACTTGCGGTTCGTGTGGCCGCTGCTGCTCATCCTGGCGGTGTTGATCTGCGGCTTCGTGGCCCTGGGCGCGGTGGCGGAGGCGTAGTGCCCGCGGCGGTCCTCAGTCCAGCCGTTCGTACGCCGGCAGCGTGAGGAAGTCGACGTACTCCTCGCTCAGGGCCACCTCCAGCAGGAGGTCGTGGGCCTCCTGCCAGGCGCCGCCCTTGCCCGCGTCCGCGAGTTCCTCGGCGGCGACCTTGCGCACGAGCGCGTCCGTCACCTTCTCGCCGGTGTCGAGCACGACGCCCGCGCGGACCCACTGCCACAGCTGCGAGCGGGAGATCTCGGCCGTGGCGACGTCCTCCATGAGGTTGAAGACGGCCACCGCCCCGGTGCCTCGCAGCCACGCCTCGATGTAGCGCAGGGCGACCTGGACGGCGTTGCGCAGTCCGGCCGCGGTCGGCCGGGCGTCGAGGCCGCCCACGGCGAGCAGGTCGCCGGCGCCGACGCGGACGTCCTCGCGCAGGCGGTGCTTCTGGTGGGGGCGCTCGCCCAGGGCGGCGTCGAAGGCGGCGCGGGCGACCGGCACCAGGTCGGGGTGGGCGACCCAGGAGCCGTCGAAGCCGTCACCGGCCTCGCGTTCCTTGTCGGCCCGCACCTTCTCCAGTGCGACGGCGTTGACCTCGGGGTCCTTGCGCGAGGGGATGAAGGCGGCCATGCCCCCGATGGCGTGGGCGCCGCGCCTGTGGCAGGTGCGCACGAGCAGGTCGGTGTAGGCGCGCATGAACGGCGCGGTCATGGTGACGGCGTTGCGGTCGGGCAGGACGAAGTCCTCGCCGGCGTCACGGAAGTTCTTGATGAGGGAGAAGAGGTAGTCCCAGCGGCCGGCGTTGAGCCCGGAGGCGTGCTCGCGCAGCTCGTGGAGGATCTCCTCCATCTCGAAGGCGGCGGTGATCGTCTCGATCAGGACGGTGGCGCGGATGCTGCCGCGCGGGATGCCGAGGTACTCCTGGGCGAAGAGGAAGACGTCGTTCCAGAGCCGGGCCTCGTGGTGCGACTCGGTCTTCGGCAGGTAGAAGTACGGCCCCTTGCCCGCAGCGAGCAGATGACGGGCGTTGTGGAAGAAGTACAGGCCGAAGTCGACGAGGGCGCCGGGAACGGCCCGGCCGTCGGCGGTCAGGTGGCGCTCGTCCAGGTGCCAGCCGCGGGGGCGGGCGACGACGGTCGCGAGCTCGTCGTCCGGCCGCAGGGCGTACGTCCTGCCCCCGGGGGTGGTGAAGTCGATGCGCCGCCGGTGGGCGTCGAGGAGGTTCAGCTGACCGCTGATGACGTTGTGCCAGGTGGGGGCGGAGGCGTCCTCGAAGTCGGCGAGCCAGATACGGGCGCCGGAGTTGAGGGCGTTGACGGTCATCCTGCGGTCGTCGGCGGGGCCGGTGATCTCCACGCGCCGGTCCTCGAGGGCCGGCGGGGCGGGGGCCACGCGCCAGTGCGGATCCTCGCGGATGCCGGCGGTGCCGGGCAGGAAGTCCAGCCGCCCGGTGCGGGCGATCTCCGCCCGGCGTTCGGCGCGGCGGGCGAGCAGCTCGTCGCGGCGCGGGGTGAAGCGGTGGTGCAGGGCGGCGAGGAAGGCGAGGGCCTCGTCGGTCAGCACCTCCTCCTGCCGTGCCACGTGCGGGGCGCGGGTGACTGCCAGCGGGGACGGCGCTGGTGCGGGCATGGGGCGCTCACTCCTTGAGGGTCTCCGGCGGTGCTCTGCGACCGGTGCAACCTCCCACCGGTGCAACGGATCTGTGGAGAATAGATTTCTCATTGTGGAAGTTCAATGGCGCATCGGGCCGTTCGGGCCGCTGTGGCCACCGGTGCGGTCCAGGAGGGCGAGATCGGCCGGGGTGTCCACGTCGTCCGGCGCCGCGACGTCCCCGCACTCCACGAGCCGTACGGCGGCGGCGTGCCGGTGCAGGTACGCCCGCGCCCCGCGGTCCCCCTCGGCGGCCGCCGCCACGCCCGGCCAGTGCGCGCGCCCGAACAGCACGGGGTGCCCGCGCCCGCCGTCGTACGCGGCCGCCACCAGGCTCGCTCCCGCATGGTGGGCGGCCAGGACGCGGGCCACCGCGGCGGGGCCGACGTACGGCTGGTCGACGAGCGTCACCAGCGCCGCGCCGGCGTCCGTCGCCGCCAGGGCCGCGAGGCCGGCGCGCAGGGAGGTGCCCATGCCGCGCGCCCAGTCGGGGTTGTCGATGCAGCGGGTCGCCCCCGGTGCGGGGGCGAGGCGATCCCGTACCTCGTCCGCGCCGGCGCCCAGCACCACCAGCACCGGGGAGCAGCCGCCGGCGTGCAGGACCCGGACCGCGTGGTCCACCAGGAGCCCGTCGCCGTACGGCAGCAGCGCCTTGGGGCGGCCGCCGAGCCGGCGGCCGCCGCCCGCGGCCAGCAGGAGCCCCGCGACCACGGGAACGTGGGGCGTCGTCATGGCTCCTGCATACCGCACACACGGCCGGATGTGCGCTGTACGTCAGTTCGTCACCCGCACGCGAACGCGCAGCCTCAATTTCGCTGTGCGTGTGGCGCGGCGGACGGAAAGTGGCGTTAACTGATCCGGCGGGCGGGCGAGCGCACGGGAGGGGGACAGTCGTGGCGGAAGGCGCCGTAGTGGTGGACGCGCAACGGGCGGGCCGGACCGGCGGGGAGCCGGATCCGAGGGTGGACCAGCTGGGCGCCGCGGTGTCCCGGATGCGCCGGGAACTCGCGGGCCACCCCGCCGCCCTGCCCGACCGGGACGTCGCCGAGGACGAACTCGCCGCCCTGGACGCGATGGTGCGCACCGGCGACCCCGACGTCTCCCGGTTGCGCCGCTCGCTGCTGCTGGTGGCGGGGGCCGTCGGATCCGTCAGCGCGCTCGCGCCGGCGCTGGGCGAGGTGCGGGCCGCGGTCGAGCGCTTCGGCTCCGCCGCGCCGCAGGAGGGCGCGGCGGACGAGGCGGGGCCGGCCGCGGGCGTCGAGGTGCCCAGGCCGCGCGAGGGGGAGTAGGCGCGCGGCCGGGATCCGGCCGGCCGCTCGCGCCGTCAGGCGCCGGAACCGGCCAGCGCGGCCGACAGTTCCGCGGCCGCCTGCCGCAGCAGCGGCACGATCCGGTCCGTCGCCGCCTCGGTGACCCGGCCCGAGGGGCCGGAGATGGAGATGGCCGCGGAGGTGGGCGAGTCCGGCACCGGCACGGCCAGGCAGCGCACGCCGATCTCCTGCTCGTTGTCGTCGACGGCGAAGCCGTCCTCGCGCACCCGGGCGAGCTCCTCAAGGAAGGTCTCCGGGGTGGTGATGGTCCGCTCGGTGGCCGCCGGCATGCCGGTGCGGGCCAGCAGGGCGCGTACCTCCGCGTCCGGGGACTGGGCCAGCAGCGCCTTGCCCACGCCCGTGGTGTGCGGCAGGACCCGGCGCCCCACCTCGGTGAACATGCGCACCGAGTGCCGAGAGGGCACCTGGGCGACGTAGACGACCTCGTCGCCGTCGAGCAGGGCCATGTTCGCCGTCTCGCCGGTCTCGTCCACCAGCCGGGCCAGGTGCGGACGGGCCCAGGTGCCCAGCAGCCGGGAGGAGCTCTCGCCGAGCCGGATCAGCCGGGGGCCGAGCGCATAGCGCCGGTTGGGCTGCTGCCGGACGTATCCGCAGGCCACCAGCGTGCGCATCAGCCGGTGGATGGTCGGCAGCGGCAGGCCGCTGCTCGCGGACAGCTCGCTCAGCCCGACCACGCCACCGGCGTCGGCCATCCGCTCGAGCAGGTCGAAGGCTCGCTCGAGGGACTGGACTCCACCGCTGCTGGCTGCGGTTCGGGGCTCGGCGGACGGGGGCACGGCGCTCCTTGAAGGGGGAAGGGGGGCAGAAGCCTACCGGCCGTCCGGGGTACCGCCGACCGGTTTCTGGGTTGTGAAATATAGCTTCCGTGTCCCGGAAAAGCCTTGACGGGGTGGGAGGGGCCCTGGAGACTGCGGGCGAGCGGCGTGCAACGAAATGTTGAACCCCTTCCCCCGGCTTGTCGAGAGGCGGACCGTGGAGCTCCTACTGCGATCGACCCGCGTGGTGACGCCGGACGGCACCGGCCCCGCCGCCGTCGCCGTCACCGGCGGCCGGATCGAGGCCGTCCTGCCGTACGCGACCCCGCCCGGCGGCGCCACCCGCACCGAGGACTTCGGGGACGACGTGCTGCTGCCCGGGCTCGTCGACACCCATGTGCACGTGAACGACCCCGGGCGCAGCGAGTGGGAGGGCTTCCCCACCGCCACCCGGGCCGCCGCCGCGGGCGGCATCACCACGCTGGTCGACATGCCCCTCAACAGCCTGCCGCCCACCACCACCGTGGCCCACCTGCGGCGCAAGCAGGCGGCCGCGCGCGGCCGGGTGCACGTGGACGTCGGCTTCTGGGGCGGGGCGCTGCCCGGCAACCGCGGTGACCTGCGGCCCCTGCACGACGCCGGCGTCCTCGGCTTCAAGTCCTTCCTCTCCCCGTCGGGCGTACCGGAGTTCCCGCACCTGGCGCCCGGCGACCTCGACGCCGTCGCCGCCGAGATCGCCGGCTTCGGCGGGCTGCTGATCGTGCACGCCGAGGACCCCGGCCGCCTGGCCGGTGCCCCGCAGCCCGACGGCCCCCGGTACGCCGACTTCCTCGCCTCCCGGCCGCACGACGCCGAACGCGACGCCGTCACCGCGCTGGTGACGACCGTCCGGCGGCACGGCACGCGCGTGCACGTGCTGCACGTCTCCTCGGCCCGGGTGCTGCCCGTGCTGGCCGGGGCGCGGGCGGCGGGCCTGCCCGTAAGCGCCGAGACCTGCCCGCACTTTCTCACCCTCACCGCCGAGGAAGTCCCCGACGGTGCCACGGAATTCAAGTGCTGCCCGCCCATCCGCGAGGCCGCCAACCGCGACGAGTTGTGGAGCGGGCTGGCCGCGGGCACGCTCGACTGCGTCGTCTCCGACCACTCGCCGTGCACCGCCGACCTCAAGGTGCCCGACTTCGCCCGCGCCTGGGGCGGCATCTCCTCCCTGCAACTGGGCCTGCCCGCCGTATGGACCGAGGCCCGGCGCCGCGGGCACGGCCCCGGTGACGTCGCCCGCTGGATGGCCACCGCCCCCGCCGCCCTCGCCGGCCTGCCCACCAAGGGAGCCATCGCCCCGGGCCGCGACGCGGACTTCGCCGTCCTCGCCCCCGACGAGACCTTCACCGTCGAGGCGGCCGGGCTCCACCACCGCAACCCCGTCACCGCCTACGCGGGGCGCACGCTGTACGGGGTGGTGCGCTCCACCTGGCTGCGCGGCCGCCGGATCGCCGACCACGGCACCCCCCTGACCGAACCCACCGGCCGACTCCTGGAGCGTGCATGAGCAGCGCACCGCGCCACCTCCCGACGTTCACCGGCAACGCCCGCCCGTACGCCGGCGGCGACCCCTACGCCGACTACCGCGGCGCCGACGCCGACTTCGGCTTCACCCACCTGCCCGACCTCGCCGACCGGCGGCTCGGGGCGTCCGTCGTCGCCGCCAACGACGAGTTCTTCGCCGACCGCGAGAACCTGCTCGTGCCCGGCCCCGCACGGTTCGACCCCACCGCGTACGGGCCCAAGGGCAAGGTGATGGACGGCTGGGAGACCCGCCGCCGGCGCGGTGCGTCCGCCACCGCCGTGCACCCCGCGGACGACGACCACGACTGGGCGCTCGTCCGGCTCGGCGTGCCCGGCACGGTCCACGGCGTCGTCGTCGACACGGCCCACTTCCGCGGCAACCACCCGCAGGCGGTCGCCCTGGAGGGCACCGACCTGCCGGGCACGCCGGGCGTCGCCGACCTCCTCGCCGACGACGTGCCGTGGACGGAGCTGGTGCCCCGCACACCCGTCGGCGGGCACGCGGCCCACGGCTTCCCGCTCGGCGGGCGGCAGCGCTTCACCCACCTGCGCCTGAAGCAGTACCCCGACGGCGGCATCGCCCGGCTGCGGGTGCACGGCGAACCGCAACCCGACCCTGCCTGGCTCGCGGCCCTGGGCACCTTCGACCTCGCCGCCCTGGAGAACGGCGGCATGGTGGAGGACGCGTCCGACCGCTTCTTCTCAGACCCGGTCGGCACCCTCCTCCCCGGCCGCTCCCGCACGATGGGCGAGGGCTGGGAGACCCGCCGCCGCCGCGACGGCGGACACGACTGGGTGCGCTACAAGCTGACGGGGCGTGCGCGGATACGGGCGGTGGAGATCGACACGGGCTGTTACAAGGGCAACGCGGCGGGCTGGGCCGACCTGTCGGTCCTCGACGCCGCCACCGGCGCGACCTGGCGGCAGATCGTGCCCCGCACGCGGCTGGAGCCCGACGCGGTGCACAGGATCGTGCCGGAGGGCGCCCCGGTGGGCACGCACGTCCGCCTGGACATCCACCCGGACGGCGGCATCGCACGCCTACGAGTGCACGGCTCCCTGACGCAGACCTGAGCCACGGCGCCCCGTAGGGGGCGCGGCGCTTCGCCCGGACCCCGGGGTGGTGCGTCGACTGCGGCCCGTCGGTGGCCGATCGCGCAGTTCCCCGCGCCCCTTACGGGGCGCGGTGACTGGTGCAGTGCCCCGTAAGGGGCGCGGGGAACTGCGCGACAAGCCACGACGCACCCGCAGGGCGCTGCACGATCCGCCCGGCAGGGCCTAGTGGCAGATGGGCCGGCGCGCGCCGTCCCTCATCTCGAAGACGGGGGAGGCGCACCCCGCGGGACACGGCGGCGGGAACGCGGCGGCGTTGACCTTGCGCTCCGGCGGGTGGTTGCACACCGAGCAGTACCAGCAGGGCGGCTGCCCCGGCGTCATGTCCCACCACAGGGGATTGTGGCACCGATTGCACCGCACCGGTGCGGGCTGGCTGTACGGCTCTGGCGACATGGCCGCCATCGTGGCGCGGCGCGGCGCGCGGTGTCCGGGCTTCGCCGATCCTGCACCCGCCCGTGTGGTGCGGGCGCACGAGGTCAGGGCGGCGCCTCCAGCGTGCGCCAGAACAGCGCCTCGTACTCCTGCAGCAGCCGCCCGTAGCGGTGCGCCCGCTCCTGCGAGAGGTGCCCGTCGACCAGCCCCGTGCCCACGGCGGCGAGGGCCCGTTCGGCCGCCTCGGGGTCGGGCGTGCCGAAGAGGTCGAAGAAGCCGCACGCCTCGTCGTCGAAGCCGTAGTGCTCCCGCAGGGAGAGGGCCACGGTGGCGCAGTAGTCGCCCCAGGCGGCGAAGTTGGCGGTGAGTGCGAGGGCGGCGTCCACGGGTTCGGCGTTCAGGGCGAGCCAGGCCACGTACGCCGGGTACGCCTGGCAGCCGGCCCGTGGCGTGTGGGCCCGTACGGCTGCCTCGTCCAGGCCGCACGCGCGGGCGAGCGGGGCGAGGCGGGCGTGGGCCGCGTCCTCGCCGTGCACGAGGTGGTCGAAGAAGGCGACGACGGCCGGTTCGCCCAGCGAGGTGGCCCGCCGGGCGAGGTGCTCGAAGCTGCGGCGGTCGGCGGGGACGACGTGGTGCTGTTCGAGCGCGAGGGCGGCCACGGCCGCCAGGGGCGCCCGGCCCGCGGCGATCCGGGCGACCAGGGGGTTGTCCTGCGCTCGGGGCGCGAGGGCGCGGACGGCTTCGTCGACGACTTCCCGGGCGGTACGGGCCATGGCACCCAGCGTAGCGATGCCTATACGGCGCCGCCCAGGTAGAACAGCAGGAACATGAAGGCGGCGATGAAGTGGACGGCGACGAGGTAGATGAAGACCCGGACCGTCATGCCCATGGGGGCGCGGTCCTCCTCGTGGAAGCTCATGGCAGTGCCCTCCGGTCGGATGCGGTCTCGCCCAGGCACAGCCCGGCGACGCCGCTCTGCATCAACGTGTGCACGAACAACAGGTCCGCCCCGCCGGGCGAGTCGGCGGCGATGCGGTGGGGGGTCAGCGAGTCGAAGTGGGCGGCGTCGCCCACCTCCAGCAGGTGTGTGGCATCGCCGAGGACCAGCCGCAGCCGGCCGCGGGTGACGTGGAGCCACTCCTCGCCGGGGTGGACCCGCACCAGTTCCTCCTGGCCGCCGCCGTGGTACGGCACGTGCAGCCGCAGCGCCTGCATGGCGCGCCCCGAGCCGCCGGCCCGCCAGTAGGTCCAGCCGCCGGCCTCCTGGGGTGCCATGCGGTCGGCGCGTACGATCGGATCGGACGCGGTGGTGACCTCGCCCAGCAGGTCGGAGACGGTGGTGCCGTAGGCGCGGGCCAGGGAGAGCAGCACCGGCAGCGACGGTGTGCGCTGCCCGGTCTCCAGCCGGGAGAGGTGGGCGGGGGACAGGCCCACCCGGGCGGCGGCCCCCTCCAGGGTCAGGCCGCTGCGCCGGCGCAGGTCGCGCAGGTGCGGGGCGACGAAGGGCAGGACGTGCCCGGTGCCGGGTTCGCCGGGCGAGGCGAGTGGTGGCGACATGCCTCCGGTATAGCCACCAAGTTGTCCGGGGGGCAAAATCTTTGCCTCTGAGGCAAACATTCCGCCGGTGTCCGGTGAACGTCAAGGTAATTTTCCGGACATCTTCTTGACGTGGCATGTGCACGACGGGAGATGCTGTGCCCATGTCAACCCCCCATCGTTTTGCGCGCCTCGGCGCCGTTGCCGCCCTCGCCGCCACCCTGCTGACCGCCACCCCCGCCCTTGCCGCGCCCGCCCAGGTCACCCGGGTCGCCGCCGCGAGCAGCGTCGGGGACGTCTGCTACTCCGAGCTGCCCTCGCAGGCCCACGACACCCTGCGCCTGATCGACAACGGCGGCCCGTTCCCGTACCCCAAGGACGGTGTCGTCTTCTCCAACCGTGAGGGCGTCCTGCCGCACCAGAACAGCGGCTACTACCACGAGTACACCGTCATCACCCCGGGCTCCCGCGACCGCGGCGCCCGCCGCATCGTCACCGGTCGCGGTGCGCACGAGGACTACTACACCGGCGACCACTACGAGACCTTCGACCTGGTCGACTTCGGCTGCTGAGGCCGCGCGGCCGTCGCCCCGCCGCCGCCCGCGCAGGGCGGCGGCTTCTTTGCGGGGCAACTGTACCTACTGGTATGTACAATGCGATCATGAGTACCTCGGAACGCCTCATCGAGAGCACCCGCGAGCTGCTGTGGGAGCGCGGGTACGTCGGCACGAGCCCCAAGGCCATCCAGCAGCGCGCCGGCGCCGGCCAGGGCAGCATGTACCACCACTTCTCCGGCAAGCCCGACCTCGCCCTGGCCGCCATCCGGCGCACCGCCGACGAGATGCGCGCCGCCGCCGAGGCGCGGCTGGGCGGGCCGGGCACGGCCCTGGAGCGCATCACCGCCTACCTGCGGCGCGAGCGCGACGTGCTCAAGGGCTGCCCGATCGGACGCCTCACCCAGGACCCCGACGTCATGGCCGATCCCGTGCTGCGCGCCCCCCTCGACGAGATGTTCGCCTGGGCGCGCGAGCGGATCGCCGAGGTGCTGGCGCAGGGGCGGGACGCGGGGGAGTTCCCCGCCGCGCTCGATCCGCAGGCCACCGCGTCGACCGTGATGGCGGTGCTCCAGGGCGGCTACGTCCTCGCCCGGGCCGCGGGCTCCCCCGAGCCGTTCACCCGCGCGGTGGACGGTGTGCTCGGCCTGCTGTCCGCGTAGGCCACGGCCTGAACGTCCGGCCACCGCACGAGAACACCGCACGAGACCCAGGAGAACGCCTCCCGTGTACGCCATGCAGTACGAGATCTCCCTGCCCGCCGACTACGACATGGGCACCATCCGCCACCGCGTCGCCACCAGCGCCCACATGCTCGACGACCGGGACGGCCTGGGGCTGAAGGCCTACCTCTTCCGCGAGCGCGGCACCGACGGGTCCCCGGTCAACCAGTACGCCCCCTTCTACCTGTGGCACGACACCGGCGCCATGAGCGACTTCCTGGTCGGCGGGGGCGGATTCCAGCGCATCGTCGCCAGCTTCGGCCGCCCCGCCGTGCGGCACTGGACCGGCGTGGCCTGCGCGGGCGGCCCGGCGCGCGGCGCCGTCCCGAAGGCCGCCTCGCGGCAGCTCACGCCCCTGCCGGCCGACGCCGACCCCGCGGAGGCGGTCGCCGAGGCGGTGGCGGGCCTGGCCGAACTGGCCCGTACGGCGGGGGTCCACACCGCCGCCGTCGGCGTCGATCCCCGTGACTGGCAGCTGCTGCGGTTCGTGCTGTGGGAGGAGGCCGTGCCCGACGGCGAGGCCGGCGAGCGCTACCGGGTGCTGCACCTGTCCGATCCCCACCTGAAGGAGATCACCGACCGCTGACGCCTGCTCAACTCCCCCTACCGGCGCGTAAGGTGAACCATGAACGGATGTTCGTGCGAACAAGGACGCGCAGGGGGATGGCATGGTGACGACATTGCTGCAGGAGCGGGACGGCGTCGTCGATCTGGCGGCGATGGGCGCGGCGTTCGCCCGCGACCCCTACCCCGTGTACGCCGCGCTGCGCGAGCGCGGCCCCGTGCACCGGGTGCGGATGCCGGAGGGGCCGGTGTGCTGGCTGGTCGTCGGCTACGACGAGGTGCGCACCACCCTCAACGACCCCCGGCTCTCCAAGCGGTGGGACAACCGCTCGGCCGGCCTGGGCATCGAGATGGTGGCGGCCGGCCCGCACATGCTCGGCTCCGACCAGCCGGACCACACCCGGCTGCGCAAGCTGGTCGCCAAGGAGTTCACCCCGCGCCGGGTGGAGGCGATGGCGCCCCGCGTGCAGGAGATGACCGACGAGCTCCTCGACGCGATGCTCGCCTCCCCGGACCGCCGCGCCGACCTGGTCGACGCGCTGTCCTTCCCGCTGCCCATGGGCGTCATCTGCGAGCTGCTGGGCGTGCCGGACCTCGACCGCGAGGCGTTCCGCGTCTGGACCTCCACGGCCGTGGGCTCGGCGCCGCCGGCCGAGAAGGCCGCCTCCGCCCGGGAGGTCGCCGCCTACCTCGCCCGGCTGGTCGCCGCCAAACAGGCCCGGCCGGGGGAGGACCTGCTGAGCGCGCTGATCCGCACCACGGCCGAGGACGGTGACCGGCTCTCCTCCGAGGAACTCATCGGCATGGCCTGGATCCTGCTGGTCGCCGGTCACGAGACGACGGTCAACCTGCTGACCAACGGCGTGTTCGCCCTGCTCACCCACCCCGAGCAGCTGGCGGCCCTGCGGGCCGACGCCGGGCTGTACGAGAACGCGGTCGAGGAGATGCTGCGCTACGACGGGCCGGTGGAGACCTCCACGTACCGCTTCACCACCGAGCCCGTCGAGATCGCCGGCACCGTCGTGCCCGGCGGCGGCGAGCTGGTGCTCGTCGCGCTCGCCGACGCCGACCGCGACCCGGCCCGCTTCCCCGGCCCCGGCGACTTCGACATACGCCGCGACGCGCGCGGGCACGTGGCCTTCGGGCACGGCATCCACTACTGCCTGGGCGCGCCACTGGCCCGCCTGGAGGCCCGGATCGCCCTGCGTTCGCTGCTGGAGCGCTGCCCGGACCTCGCCCTGGACTGCCATCCGGACGCGCTGACCTGGCGCGAGGGCCTGCTGATGCGCGGCCCCCTGCACCTGCCGATCCGCTTCTAGCGGCGCGTCCGGCCGGACACCACGGCGCCCCGTAGGGGCGCGGGGCAGTGCCGATCTGCGGCTGCCGCCGCGTGGGCGCGACCAGCCACCCACGGCCCGCAGCCGAATGCGCCGCCCCCGGGGTCCGGGTGAAGCACGGTTGCCTCTGCGGCATTCCCTCTGCGGGCGCGTCGTGGCCGATCGCGCAGTTCCCCGCGCCCCACGGGACGCCGCGGTGGTCGGGATGTCCGGACATCCTGACCTCACGACTTCCCGTCATCAGGTCCTGGGGCTACGCTCCCTCCGTGGCGAAGCAGCATCCCCTCCGGTTCACCCTCGACCGCGGCAGCCCGGTCCCCCTGTACTTCCAGCTCTCCCAGCAGCTGGAGGCCGCCATCGAGCGCGGCGAGCTCGCGCCCGGGAGCCTGCTCGGCAACGAGATCGAGCTCGCCGGGCGGCTGGGCCTGTCGCGGCCCACCGTCCGGCAGGCCATCCAGTCGCTCGTCGACAAGGGCCTGCTGGTGCGCCGCCGCGGTGTGGGCACCCAGGTCGTGCACAGCCAGGTCAAGCGCCCTCTGGAGCTCAGCAGCCTCTACGACGACCTGGAGGAGGCCGGCCAGAGGCCCGCCACGCAGGTCCTGCGCCACACCCTCGAACCCGCCGGCGCCCGTGTCGCCTCCGCCCTCGGGGTCGCCGAGGGCACCGAGGTGGTGCTGATCGAGCGGCTGCGGCTGGCCCACGGCGAGCCGATGGCCCACCTGCGCAACCACCTGCCCGCCGGGCTGCTCGACCTGGACGACGAGAGCCTCGCCGCGACCGGCCTGTACCGCCTGATGCGCGGCGCCGGCATCACCTTGCACAGCGCCCGGCAGACCGTCGGCGCCCGGGCGGCCACCGCCGACGAGGGCGCGCTGCTGGCCGAGCCCGCCGGGGCGCCGCTGCTGACCATGGAGCGCACCACCTTCGACGACACCGGGCGGGCCGTGGAGTTCGGCTCGCACCTGTACCGTGCCTCGCGCTACGCCTTCGACTTCCAGCTGCTGGCCCGTTCCTGAGCGGCCCGGCCGCGCTGCCGGTCCACGTTGTCAGTCAGTAAGAATGTTCTGACAAAGTATTGACGCCGTGTGGCCTGCGCCACTACAACTCCACGGACAGGAAGCGGCCCGCACGCCGCCGCCGACGCCCCGGCCGACAGCGGTGACGGATGGTGACGGATACTTGGGCGGTTGGGTCCATGGAACGAGGGACCCGGCCGCACCGTGACAGACAGTGAGAAGGGCAAGTCCTCGTGGCAAGGGTTCGGACAGGCGTACGCGCGGTGAGTGCCGTGCTGGCAGCGGTGCTCGGCGCCACTCTGACGGGGTGCAGCAGTACGGGCGGCAAGCGCGCCGAGGAGCGGGCGGCCAAGGCGGCCCAGGGCCGCGCGGCGGTCGACACTCCCCGGTGGACCTTCGCGATGGTCACCCACTCGGGCGATGGCGACACGTTCTGGGACATCGTGCAGAACGGTGCCAAGCAGGCGGCGGCCAAGGACAACATCAAGTTCCTCTACGCCCATGACGTCGAGGGCAACAAGCAGGCGCAGAGCGTGCAGGCCATGATCGACCAGAAGGTCGACGGGCTGATCGTCACCCTTGCCAAGCCCGACGCCATGAAGGACGTCGTCGCCAAGGCGGAGAAGGCCGGCATCCCGGTGATCACGGTGAACTCGGGCTCCGACAAGTCCAAGGAGTTCGGCGCCCTGACCCACATCGGCCAGGACGAGGTCATCGCCGGCGAGGCCGTCGGCGAGCAGCTCAACCAGCGCGGGAAGAAGAAGGCCGTGTGCGTCCTGCACGAGCAGGGCAACGTCGGCCACGAGCAGCGCTGCGAGGGTGTGAAGAAGTCCTTCAAGGGCCAGGTGGACAACCTCTACGTCGAGGGCACCAACATGCCCGCCGTCCAGTCCTCGCTGGAGGCCAAGCTGCAGTCCGACAAGGACGTCGACGCCGTGGTCACCCTGGGCGCCCCCTTCGCGCCGACCGCGGTCAAGGCGGCCCAGCAGGCCGGCAGCAAGGCCGAGGTCGACACCTTCGACCTCAACGCCAAGGTCGCCGCCGGCCTGCAGGACGGCTCCCTCGGCTTCGCCGTCGACCAGGACCCGTACCTCCAGGGCTACCAGGCCGTCGACCTGCTGTGGCTGTACAAGTACAACCGCGACATGCTCGGCGGCGGCCGCCCGGTCCTGACCGGCCCGCAGATCGTCACCAAGGACGACGCGAAGACCCTGGCCGAGTACACGAAGCGGGGCACCCGATGACGACAGCCACCACCACCGAGGCGGACGAACGCCTGATGGCCCGGGGCTGGACGCGCCGCCTGATCGGCCGCCCGGAGCTGGGCGCGGTCGTGGGCGCGGCGGCGGTCTTCGCCTTCTTCTCGTTCGCAGCCGAAACGTTTCTCAAGGCCTCCAGCCTCTCCACCGTCCTGTACGCGTCCTCGACGATCGGGATCATGGCGGTGCCCGTCGCGCTGCTGATGATCGGCGGCGAGTTCGACCTGTCGGCCGGTGTCATGGTCACCAGCTCGGCCCTGGTCTCGTCGATGTTCAGCTACCAGATGACGGCCAACGTCTGGGTCGGCGTCGGGGTCTCGCTGCTGGTCACCCTGGCCATCGGCTTCTTCAACGGCTTCATGCTCACCCGCACCAAGCTGCCCAGCTTCATCATCACGCTGGGCACCTTCCTGATGCTCACGGGCCTGAACCTGGGCTTCACCAAGCTCGTCAGCGGCACGGTCTCCACCAAGACCATCGGCGACATGGAGGGCTTCCCCTCCGCCCGCGCCGTCTTCGCCTCCCACTTCACGATCGCCGGCGTCGACCTGCAGGTCACCGTCCTGTGGTGGCTCGGCCTGGTGGCCCTCGCCACCTGGATCCTGCTGCGCACCCGCGCCGGCAACTGGATCTTCGCGGTCGGCGGCGGCGCCGACGCCGCGCGTGCGGTCGGCGTCCCCGTCAACCGCACCAAGATCGGCCTGTACATGGCCGTGGCCTTCTGCGCCTGGATCTCCGGCCAGCACCTGCTGATGTCGTACGACGTCGTGCAGTCCGGCGAGGGCGTGGGCAACGAGTTCCTCTACATCATCGCGGCCGTCATCGGCGGCTGCCTGATGACCGGCGGCTACGGCTCGGCCATCGGCTCCGCGGTCGGTGCGTTCATCTTCGGCATGACCAGCAAGGGCATCGTGTACGCGCAGTGGAACCCCGACTGGTTCAAGTTCTTCCTGGGCGCGATGCTGCTCCTGGCGACCCTGCTCAACGCGTGGGTCCGCAAGCGCGCGGAGGCGAGCAAATGACGGCGCTGATCAAGCTGACCGACGTCAGCAAGTACTACGGCAACGTCCGCGCGCTCGAAGGCGTCTCCCTGGAGGTCCACCCCGGCGAGATCACCTGCGTCCTGGGCGACAACGGCGCCGGCAAGTCGACCCTCATCAAGATCATCGCGGGTCTGCACCGGCACGACGCCGGCACCTTCGAGATCGAGGGCGAGCCGGCCGCCCTCGCCTCCCCCCGCGAGGCCCTCGACCGCGGCATCGCCACCGTCTACCAGGACCTCGCCGTCGTCCCCCTGATGCCGGTCTGGCGCAACTTCTTCCTCGGCTCCGAGCCCGTCAAGGGCGCCGGCCCCTTCAAGCGCCTGGACGTGCGCACCATGCGCGAGACGACCCGGGCCGAGCTGCTGCGCATGGGCATCGACCTGCGCGACGTCGACCAGCCCATCGGCACCCTCTCCGGCGGCGAGCGGCAGTGCGTGGCCATCGCCCGCGCCGTGTACTTCGGCGCCAAGGTGCTCGTCCTGGACGAGCCGACCGCCGCGCTCGGCGTCAAGCAGTCCGGCGTCGTCCTGAAGTACGTGGCCGCCGCCCGCGACGCCGGCCTCGGCGTGGTCCTCATCACGCACAACCCCCACCACGCCTACCTCGTCGGCGACCGCTTCGTGCTGCTCAAGCGCGGCGCCATGGCCGGCAGCCACACCAAGGCGGAGATCGCCCTCGACGAGCTCACCCGGCAGATGGCCGGCGGCAGCGAGCTGGAACAGCTCAGCCACGAGCTGGAGCGGGCCCCCGTGCCCGACGTCATCGGCGGCAAGCGCTACGACGCCGCGGAGAAGGCGCCGGCAAAGGCGCCGGAGAAGGCGGGAGAAAAGGCCGAGAAGAAGGCCGAGAAGGCCGAGAAAGACGCCTGAAGCACGCCTTCCGCAGCGGGGGTGACCTCCCGGCCACGGGCCCCGAGGTCACCCCCGCTGTTTGGCGGCGCACCTCGCCGGTGAGGCACAATCGGCCAGGACCGGCGAAAAGACCGAGGCCACGGCCTCACGAGAGCATTCCAGGGGCGACAGTCGCGATGAGCATGTACCGGGAGCGGGTCCACCGGGGCACCGGCAGAGCGACCGTGCTCCGCACGGTCGGCACGCGCGAGCGGCGCTCGCACCTCACCGCCCCCCGCGTCCCCACCGTCGGCATCGACATCGGCGGCACCAAGGTCATGGCCGGAGTCGTCGACGCCGACGGCAACATCCTCGAGAAGCTGCGCACCGAGACCCCGGACAAGTCCAAGAGCCCCAAGGTCGTCGAGGACACCATCGTCGAACTCGTCCTCGACCTCTCCGACCGCCACGACGTGCACGCCGTGGGCATCGGCGCCGCCGGCTGGGTCGACGCCGACCGCAACTGTGTCCTGTTCGCTCCCCACCTGTCCTGGCGCAACGAGCCCCTGCGCGACCGCATCGCCGGTCGGCTCGCCGTGCCCGTCATGGTCGACAACGACGCCAACACCGCCGCCTGGGCCGAATGGCGCTTCGGCGCCGGCCGGGGCGAGGACCACCTCGTCATGATCACCCTCGGCACCGGCATCGGCGGCGCCATCCTGGAGGACGGCCAGGTCAAGCGCGGCAAGTTCGGCGTCGCCGGCGAGTTCGGCCACATGCAGGTCGTCCCCGGCGGCCACCGCTGCCCCTGCGGCAACCGCGGCTGCTGGGAGCAGTACTCCTCCGGCAACGCCCTCGTGCGCGAAGCCCGCGAGCTGGCCGCAGCCGAGTCCCCCGTCGCCTACGGGATCATCGACCGCGTCGGCGGGCACATCCCCGACATCACCGGCCCCCTGATCACCGAGCTCGCCCGCGAGGGCGACGCCATGTGCGTCGAGCTCCTGCAGGACATCGGCCAGTGGCTCGGCGTCGGCATCGCCAACCTCGCCGCCGCCCTCGACCCCTCCTGCTTCGTCATCGGCGGCGGCGTCAGCGCCGCCGACGACCTGCTCATCGGCCCCGCCCGCGACGCCTTCCGCCGCCACCTCACCGGCCGCGGCTACCGGCCCGAGGCCCGCATCGTCAAGGCCCAGCTCGGCCCCGAGGCGGGCATGGTCGGCGCCGCCGACCTCGCCCGCCTCGTCGCCCGCCGCTTCCGCCGCGCCAACCGGCGCCGCGCCGAGCGCTACGAGCGCTATTCGCGGGCGGGCCGGGGGTGAGCGCCGTGCAGCACAGCGAGCAGCCCGTCCCCTGGCGCGGACCGCGCTGGGTCAAACCCGTCGTCGTCTTCTTGCTGATCGCCATCCCGGCCGGCTACCTCTACATCTCCGCGATGCAGAGCCGCAGTGGCAGCCAGTCCAAGCGGCAGGAGGCCGCGGCCACCGGCCTGGAGCCGGGCTGGCCCTCCCGCCTGCAGCGCCGCATCTACGGGATGACCGTGCCGCCCTACGCCCAGCACGTGGCCTCCTTCGAGACCAACTCGTGGAAGGCCAGCTCGCTGTACCTGCGCTTCACCACCACGCGCAGCGCCTTCGACACCTGGCTCCGGCAGATCGGCACCGACGCCTCCGCCCTGCGCGACGGCGAGGTACCCCTCGACGAGGACGAGGCCGCCGTCGTCGGCTGGAAGTTCACCGGCGACCACCACTGGCAGGGCGCCGTGCGCAATCAGGACAAGCCCAAGCCCAACTTCGAGATCGTCGCCAACATGGACGACCCCGAGCGACCCCGCGTCTACGTCGTCTCCACCACCACGCCCTGATCCGCGGAGCGCCCGATGCCGGCCCTCGGCTGCCGGCAAGCCCTGCCCGTGGGGCCGCAGGCGGGATGTGGGAGCGTGAACGGGTGAGTGAGAGTACGCCGAACACCCTGCAATACCGCTCCGACGGGCCGGACGACGCCCCGGTCCTGGTCCTGGGCCCGGCTCTCGGTACGACATGGCACATGTGGGACCGCCAGGCCCCGGAGCTGTCCCGCCGCTGGCGCGTCGTCCGCTTCGACCTGCCCGGCCACGGCGGCGCCCCCGCCGAACCCGCCGCCACCGTCGGCGACCTCACCGACCGGCTGCTCGCCACCCTCGACGCCCTCGGCGTCGACCGCTTCTCCTACGCCGGCGCCTGCCTGTCCGGCGCCATCGGCACCGACCTCGCCCTGCGCCACCCGCACCGGCTGCACGCCCTGGCCCTGGCCGGTTCCGCCGCCTGCTTCGAGGCGGCCCCCGAGGCCGGCCTGCGCGCCGCCGCCGTCCGCGACGGCGGACTCGAACCCGTCGCCCGCCGGGTGCCCGGCCTGTGGTTCACTCCCGTCTTCGGCGGCGCCCAGCCGGCCATCGTCGACTGGGCCGTGCAGATGGTGCGCACGACCGACCCCATCAGCTTCGCCGCCGCCTGCGACGCGCTCGCCGCGTACGACGTGCGCGACGCACTCGCCCGCATCACGGTGCCCACCCTGGTCGTCGTCGGCGACCAGGACCCCGTCACCCCGACCGCCGAGGCCCGCACCCTGGTCGCCGGCATCCCCGACGCCCGCCTGGCCGTCGTCCCGGCGGCCCGCCACCTCGCCCCGGTCGAACAACCGGTCGCGGTGACGGACCTGCTGACCCGCCACCTCTCCGCGCAGCGGCGTACGCCGCCGGGTGCTCCGCCTGCGGGCCCGAAGGCCGGTTCCGGGCCCGCCCCGGCGGGCTTCGGGCCGGCGCCCGTCGTCGCCCCCGGCCCGCAACCGGCTTCGGTCGCCCCGGATCCGCAGCCCCACCCGGCGGCCGCCGGTGCTCCGGGCTCCGTGCCGTCGCCCGTCTTCGGCCCGGTCCCGGGCCCCGCGGCACCGGCCGTCCCGGCCCCGGAGGCCGCCGGTTTCCCGGGAGCCGCAGCCCGCTTGGGCGGCCGGCCGGGACCGGACGACGCGGGCCGTGCGGCCGCCGTCCCGCAGGAGGCCGGCGCGTTTGCGGAGGGCTCCGCACGGGGCGCAGGCCCCGGCGCGACCTTCCGGCTCGGTCCGCCGGTGGGCGGGGAGCGTCCACCGCAGGGCGCAGGTCCGGCCGTCGGCCCGGAGCCGGGGGTGTGCCGCAGCGGGCGAGCGACTCCCCGAGGGATCGCGGCCCGGGGATGACGATCCCGCTCGGACCGCCGGTGAGCGGCGCCCGGCAGGCCGGTGACGCGGCCCCCGGTGCGGACCGTGCCGTGCGCCCGGAGCCGGATCGCGCGGCGCAGCCGCCGCAGGGCGGCCCCGCCGGGCCCGCGCAGGCCGCATCCGGCGGCCTCGGCGCCCTCCCGGCCGCGGCGCCGGTGGATGCGCCCGGCGCCCGCCCCTTCGGGGCGGCGTACGAGGAGTTCGCCGAGCGGTTCGCTCGGGGCGGGCCGTGGGCGCGGCCCGGGTTGGACCGGCGGACGCGGTACCTCGTCACGCTCACCGCGCTCGCCGTGGGCGGGCACACCGGGGAGCTGGCGGCGTATGCGCGGGCGGCGCTGCGGGCCGGGGTGTCGGCCGAGGAGATCGAGGAAACGTTGCTGCAGGCCGCGCCCTACTGCGGCCTGCCCGCCGTCGGTGCGGCGTTCGACGCCGTGGGCCGCGTCATGGCCGAGGAGGCCGGCGCGTAGCAGGATGGACGTCATGACGATCAAGCTGACCAAGTACAGTCACGCCTGCATCCGCCTGGAGAAGGGCGGCCGCACCCTGGTCATCGACCCGGGTGCCTTCACCGAGGAGGACGCGGCCGTGGGCGCGGACGCCGTCCTCGTCACCCACGAGCACCTCGACCACTTCGACGCCGGCCGGCTGCGCGCGGCCCTGGAGGCGAACCCCGCCGCCGAGCTGTGGACGCTGCGCAGCGTCGCCGAGCAGGTCTCGGCGGCGTTCCCGGGCCGGGTGCACACGGTGGGCGAGGGCGACGCCTTCACGGCCGCCGGTTTCGACATCCAGGTGCACGGCCAACTGCACGCCGTGATCCACCCGGACATCCCGCGGGTCACCAACGTCGGGTACCTCGTCGACGGCTCCGTCTTCCACCCCGGGGACGCGCTGACGGTTCCGGGGCAGCCGGTGGACACGCTGATGGTCCCGGTCATGGCCCCCTGGAACAAGGTCTCCGAGGTCATCGACTACATCCGCGAGGTGAAGCCGCGCCGGGCGTACGACATCCACGACGCGCTGCTGACGGATCTGGCCCGGCCGGTGTACGACCGGATGCTGGGCGCGGACGGGCCGGGCGTCGCGGGGGCCGAGCACGCGCGGCTGGCGCCGGGCCACAGCGTCGAGCTCTGACCCGGCCCGCGGGCGGGCCCGCCCCGTTGTCGGTGCCTCCCGTTAGGGTGGCCGCATGCGCATCGCCACCTGGAACGTGAACTCGATCACCGCCCGTCTGCCGCGGCTGCTGGCCTGGCTGGAGAGCAGCGGTACGGACGTGTTGTGCATCCAGGAGACCAAGTGCAGCGCCGAGCAGTTCCCGGAGCAGGAGCTGCGCGAGCTCGGTTACGAGTCCGCGGTCCACGCGGACGGCCGGTGGAACGGTGTGGCGCTGGTCTCCCGGGTCGGCCTGGAGAACGTGGTGCGCGGCCTGCCCGGCGGTCCGGAGTACGACGGCGCGCAGGAGCCGCGGGCGGTCTCCGCGGACTGCGGCGGCGTGCGCCTGTGGTCGGTGTACGTGCCCAACGGCCGTGAGGTCGGCCACGCGCACTACAGCTACAAGCTCCACTGGCTGGAGACGCTGCGCGACGTGGTCGCCACGGACGCGGCGGGGGAGCGGCCGTTCGCGGTGCTGGGCGACTTCAACATCGCCCCGACCGACGAGGACGTCTACGACCGGTCCGTCTTCGAGGGCTCCACGCACGTGACGGCGGCCGAGCGCGCCGCGCTGGGCGCCCTGCGGGACGCGGGCCTGAGCGACGTCGTCCCGCGCCCGCTGAAGTACGACCACCCGTACACGTACTGGGACTACCGCCAGCTGTGCTTCCCGAAGAACCGGGGCATGCGCATCGACCTCGTCTACGGCAACGCGTCCTTCGCCGCCGCGGCGAAGGACGCGTACGTCGACCGCGAGGAGCGCAAGGGCAAGGGCGCCTCCGACCACGCGCCCGTCGTCGTCGACCTGGACCTCTGAAGGCACCGCACCGCCTGACCTGACGTCAGGTCAGCTCGCGCAGGTCGATGGAGTCGACGAACGCCCGCATCCCCGCGTTCCCGGGATGGAGGTGGTCGCCCCCGTCGTAGCGCGGCAGCATCCGTTCGGGGTGCTCCGGGTCGCGCACCGCCGCGTCGAAGTCCAGCACCCCGTCGTAGGGCCCGTTCCCGGCCCGTGCGGCCGCGCGGAGGTGCCGGTTGACGGCGGTGCGCCGGTCCTCGGCCTCGGCGGTGCAGTCCCAGAAGCCGCCGCAGGGCGCGATGGTGGCCACCAGGACCCGCAGGCCGCGTGCATGGGCGCGGGCCGCGAGGGACCGCAGCTCGTCGATGATCTCCTCCGCGGTGGTGTCGCCGCGCACGTCGTTGACGCCCTCGAAGACGATGACGGTCCGGGCCCCGGTCTGCGCGAGCACGTCCCGCTCCAGCCGGTGTCCGGCGCTGACGCCGCTTTTGACGGTGCTGACGCCGTCCCCGGGGTAGCGGTCGGTCACCACGCGGTTGCCGGAGATGCCCTGGTTGAGCACCCCGTAGGCCGGTACGGCGCGCTGGTCGCGCAGTCGCCGCGCCAGGAGATCGGGCCAGCGCCCGTTGGCGCCGGGCGTGGAGCGCTCGCCGTCGGTGATCGAGTCGCCCAGGGTCACGATCGAGCCCGCTCCGCCGGCGACGTCCACGCCGGTCAGCAGGGGCCAGCCGTCGAGCGGTCGGTCGAACGCCGCGGCCCCGCGGTCGGCCGTGCGGTCGCCGCGGGCGTCGGCGGTGAGGTACGAGACCTGGTTGCTGTAGCTGTGCACGGGCAGCGTCCGCACCGTGCCGGGCAGGTGGATGCTCACCAGCAGGTTGCTGTCGGGCGGCACCCGGAAGCCCACCGGGTCGCTGAACTGCTGGGCCCCGGCGGGGATGTCCGCACCCGCCCGGCCGCCGAAGGTCAGCGGCACCGGCGGCCGCGCCGCCGCCGCGCCCCGCTCCTGGAGCGCGATGCTGGCGTGCCCGATGCGCACCGGCTGCCGGGCGAAGGTGTTCTCCAGCCGGATCCGGGCGCGCGGGCCGCCCACGCTGCTGTGCACGATGAGCCGCAGGGTGCGGTCCGTCCACGGGCCGACGGCGGAGTACCCGGACGTGGAGGTCGCCCAGCTGCCGGTCCACCCGTTCGAGGGAGTGCGCAGCGCCAGGGAGAAGACGTGCAGGCCGGGCGCTTCGGGCAGTTCGACGGAGGCGACCTCGCGGCCGCGCACGACCGGCACCGTCACCGCGTACAGCCGCACGGTCCCGGCGCGGGCGCCGTCGGCGGTGTTGCGGTGCGGCAGGGCGAGCGCCTTGGTGGCGAGCGGCCCGTGCCGCCAGTCGGGTGCGGCGAGGGCGTAGCGGCCGGTCGAGCCGTCGCGGTAGACGACCGTGCCGGTGCCGCTCGCCCGCTCGCCCGTACCGGCGACGAGGAAGGTCAGGGCCTCGCCGCGCCCGGTGAGGCGCACCCGCTGCCCGTCGGCGCGCACGTTGTCGGGCCGGCCGGGGGCGGTGGCGGGCCAGCGCAGGACCGTCCGGTCCAGGACGAGGGTGCGGCCGGGCGTCCAGCCGGCGGCGCGCAGGTCCTGGGCGGAGAGCGAGCCGCCGGAGCCGTCGAGGTCGGCCGCCTCCGGCCGGTCGTCGTCGCTGATGCCCCGGTTGTCGAAGAGCCGCTCCAGCGGCAGCGGGGCCGCCGCCCCCGCGGGGGCGGCCGGCGCGGGCGCGGCGGCCAGGGCGAGCGCGCAGGCCGCGCCCGCCGCCACCGCCCCGGTGAGCAGCGCCCGTCTGCGCCGCCCGGGGCGGTGTGTGGTGGGCGTCGGTGTCCGGAGCATGTGCGTCCTGCCTCCCAGCGTTCCCCGCGCGTGCACGTGGCGGGATGAAGCTAGGGAGACGCCAGGGGAACGTCAAGGAAGCCACGCGGTCACGCCGGGCGTCGCCGAGTCGGTGGTGGGGGCACCCGTGCCGGTGGGATCCTGTCCGGTATGAACATTCCCTTCCTGGACGGCTGGCGCAGGCGGCACGGCGCGCCGGGCGACGCGCCGCTGCCCGAGCACGCCGAGCGGGACCCGCAGGGCCTGGCGCAGCTGCTCTCGGAGTGCGAACTGCTGCGTGCCCACGCGCAGTCGGCCGGGGTGGTGCTCGACGACTCGCCGGCGTCCCTGGAGGGGCTGGACCAGCTGCAGCCGCGCTGGCGCGACGACGCGGAGCTGGTGCCCTGGCTCGGCAACGACGCCGGCCTGTACCTGGGCACGGTGGTGGTGCGCACGGTCGAAGGCGCCGGCTGGTCGATCCGCGCCGACGGGCAGCCCGTCGTACGGCTCGCCAACGGCCTGGAGGCGGACGTCGTCGAGGCCGGCCGCGCCTGGGCGCAGGACGGCGCGCCGGAGCTGTCGCAGATGTACGCCGAGCTCGCCGAGCGGTGAGCCCCGGCCGTGGGGGCGGGGTGACGCCCCCACGAGGCCGGTCCACGGCGCGTCAGCTGGTGAACGGGATGGTGTACTCCAGCCGCCAGCGGTCGGCGCGCACGACGATGTCGGAGGTCTCCACGGCCCGGTTGTCGCCGTCGAAGTGCGTGCGTTCGACGACGGTGACGCACTGGCCCGCGGCGCAGCCCAGGGCCTCGGCCTCGGGCGTGGTGGCCGGCCGGGAGCCGACGAGCTCCCGGGCGCGCACCACCCGGATGCCGATGGCGGCGAGGCGGCCGCGCACCCCGCGCCGGGCGTAGGGGCCGCGCTCGGGCAGGACGACGTCGGTGCCGCCGGTGATGGACAGCGGCTCCCAGCTGGTGGCGAGCTGCACGGGGTGCCGGTTGGCCAGGTACTCGTAGTGGGTGCACAGCACCGTCTCGCCCGGGGCGATGCCCAGCCGCTCGGCGATGGGCGCCGGCGCCGGCGTCTCGCTGGAGGAGGCCTCCCAGGTGAGCGCGGCGCCGTAGCCGCGCAGGCCGCGCACCTCGGCGGCGAAGGGGGAGTCCACGGCGCCGGTGGAGCGCAGCAGCGCGCCCAGCGGCGCCCGGTCGGTGACGAACACCCCCCGCCCGAACTGCCCTTCGGCGTAGCCGGCGGCCTTCAGCACCCGCACCGCCCGGTCCACCGTCTGGTCGCTCGCGCCGTAGGTGCGTTTGAGCTCGGAGCGGGAGGGAATGCGGTCACCCACCTTCAGCCCGCCCTCGTCGATCCTTCGGCGCAGGTCGTCCGCGATGCGCAGATATACGGGCCTGCTGTCGCCCATGCGGGCTCCCTTCCCCCTCGAAGTCCCCCGGCCGGAGCACACAGGCTAGGTACCCAGGCTCGGTCTGTGTACCTAGGGCAAATGGCGGTCCCTCCGCCCCCGATCCGGGTCGATCCCGCGGCGCCGCGCGTGTCAGCGGGCGCCTGCCCGGGCGTACGACGGTTACGGTGCGGCGACCGCGAGGTCCCGAGCGAGCGGGGAGGCCGCAATGGCCGGCGAGCCATTGATCGAACTGCGCGACGTCAACAAGTACTACGGCAACCTGCACGTGCTGCAGGACATCGATCTGACCGTCGGCCGCGGCGAGGTGGTCGTCGTCATCGGCCCCTCCGGCTCGGGCAAGTCGACGCTGTGCCGCACGATCAACCGCCTGGAGTCGGTGGACTCCGGCACCGTCACCATCGACGGCAAGCCCCTGCCGGAGGAGGGCAGGGAGCTCGCCCGGCTGCGCGCGGACGTCGGCATGGTCTTCCAGTCCTTCAACCTCTTCGCACACCGGACGGTCCTCGCCAACGTCTCCCTCGCCCCGATCAAGGTGCGCGGGCGCGGCCGCGAGGAGGCCGACCGGCGCTCGCGCGAACTGCTCGAACGCGTCGGCCTGCTCGCCCACGCCGAGAAGTACCCGGCGCAGCTCTCCGGCGGCCAGCAGCAGCGCGTGGCCATCGCCCGGGCCCTGGCCATGGAGCCCAAGGCACTGCTCTTCGACGAGCCGACCTCCGCCCTGGACCCCGAGATGATCAACGAGGTGCTGGAGGTCATGCAGCAACTGGCCCGCGAGGGCATGACGATGGTCGTCGTCACGCACGAGATGGGCTTCGCCCGCTCGGCCGCCAACCGCGTCGTCTTCATGGCGGATGGCCGCATCGTCGAGGACCGCCCGCCGGAGGACTTCTTCACCGCACCGAGCAGCGAGCGGGCCAGGGACTTCCTCTCCAAGATCCTCAAGCACTGAGGCGGTGAGGAAAGCCCATGCCACGCCCCGGCCATCGCCACCTGCCCACCCTGGCCCTCGCCGCCCTCCTCGCCCTCGCCGCCCTGACCGCCGCGGGCTGCGGCAAGGAGGGCAGCCCGCCCGTCAAGGGCCCGAAACCCGAGCAGCTGCCCGTCTACACCGTCGCCACCGGCTTCACCCTGCCGGACTCCGCCACCTGGCGGCGCGCCCGCAGCCGCGGCCACCTCGTCGTGGGCGCCAAGGAGGACCAGCCGTACATGGGCGAGAAGGACCCCGCCACCGGCGCCTACTCCGGCTTCGACATCGAGATCGCCCGCATGATGGCCGCCTCCCTCGGCTTCGACCCGAAGACGATCTCCTTCCGCACCATCGCCTCCGCCAACCGCGAGACGGCCCTGCAGAACGGCCAGATCGACTACTACGTGGGCACCTACACCATCAACGCCCTGCGCAAGAAGCAGGTCGGCTTCGCCGGGCCCTACTACACCGCCGGCCAGTCACTGCTGGTCCGCAGGGACGAGACGGACATCGACGGCCCCGGCGACCTCGCCGGCAAGCGCGTCTGCTCGGCCGCCGGCTCCACCCCGCTGCAGCGCATCGAGCGCGACTACCCCAAGGCCCACGCCGTCGCCTACGACACGTACTCCATCTGCGTCGACAACCTCCTCAGCTTCCAGGTGGACGCCGTCACCACCGACGACACCATCCTCATGGGCTATGCGGCCAAGGCGCCCGACGAGCTGAAGCTGGCCGGCCGGCCCTTCTCCACCGAGCCGTACGGCATCGGGGTGCCCCGCGGCGACACCGCGCTGCGCCTGGCCCTGGACGACGCCGTCGTCGCGCACGAGCGCAACGGCGACTGGAAGAAGGCCTACGACGCCACCCTCGGGCTGTCCGGAGTGCCCGCACCGCAGCCGCCCGCCGTCGACCGCTACCCGGCGGGCTGAGGGGAGCACCGTTGAACGTCCTCACCGACAACCTCGCCCTCTACGGCCGCGGCCTGCTGGGCACCGTCGAACTGACCGTCTACGCCTCGCTGCTCGCGCTCGCCCTCGGCTGCATCATGGCCTCCTTCCGCGTCGCCCCCGTCGCGCCCCTGCGCGCCTTCGGCACCGCCTGGGTGGCCGTCCTGCGCAACACCCCGCTCACCCTGCTGTTCTTCGCCGTCATGCTGGGGCTGCCGCGCTTCGGGCTCGTCCTGCCCTTCCAGCTCTTCGCCGTCCTCGCCCTGGGCTGCTACACCTCGGCCTTCATCTGCGAAGTGCTGCGCTCGGGCATCAACACCGTGCCCACCGGGCAGGGCGAGGCCGCCCGCAGCCTGGGCATGACCTTCGGCCAGACCCTCGCCCTGGTCGTCCTGCCCCAGGCCTTCCGCACCGTCATCCCGCCGATCGGCTCGACGCTCATCGCGCTCGCGAAGAACTCCGCCATCGCCGGGGCGTTCAGCGTCACCGAGCTGCTCGGCACGTACAAACCTCTCAGCGAGCTCGGCTACAGCGTCGTGTGGTCGTTCGTCTGGATCGCCGTCGGCTACCTGATCGTCACCCTCACCATCAGCGCGCTGTTCAACGTGCTGGAGAAGCGCTGGGGAGTGCCCCGATGACCGCCTCCACCGCCCTGTACGACGTCCCCGGACCGCACGCCCGGCGCCGCCACCGCCTCTACGGCACCCTGGCCTCGGCCGCCATCGCCCTGCTGCTGGCCTGGGTGGTGTACCTGCTGTTCGACACCGGGCAGTTCACGGCCGCCAAGTGGCAGCCGTTCCTCTACAAGGGCATCCAGGAGATGCTTCTGGAGGGCCTGGCCAACACCCTGCGGGCGTTCGGCTTCGCCGCGGTGCTCTCCCTCGCCCTCGGCGGGCTGCTGGCCTGCGGGCGGCTGTCGGAGCACCGGGTGCTGCGCTGGGCCGCCACCGTCGTGGTCGAGTTCTTCCGGGCGATGCCGCTGCTGGTGATGATCTTCTTCATCTTCGTGGCCCTCAAGGTCCAGCCGCTGCCCGCCCTCGTCGCCGGGCTGACCCTCTACAACGGCTCGGTCCTCGCCGAGGTCTTCCGCACCGGCGTGGGCGCCGTCGACCGCGGGCAGCGCGAGGCGGCGTACTCGCTCGGCATGCGCAAGACGCAGGTGATGACCTACGTCCTGGTGCCCCAGGCACTGCGCGCGATGCTGCCGACCATCATCAGCCAGCTCGTGGTGGCCCTGAAGGACACCTCCCTGGGCTTCCTCATCACCTACGAGGAGTTCCTCCACGCCGGCAAGCTGATCGCCGGGAACCTCGACTACGACCTGCCCTTCATCCCCGTGGTGATGATCATCTCGCCGATCTACATCGGGATGTGCATGCTGCTCTCGCGCCTGGCCACCTGGGCGGCCGCACGCCAGCGGCGCAGCGTCAAGACGGAGGCGGTGGAGGTGGCCCCGCCCGAACCGGGCACCCTCATGCCGGGCGCGGGGGCGCACCCCTAGGGTCTGTCCGGCGGATCTCCGTCGCGGGGCGCCGTGGGGGCGCCTGGCGAAGGTCCGCCGGGCACGCCCCGGGGCGCAGCGGGCCGATACGGGCGTGGTGCGGACGCGCTCGTCATATCTTCGAGAAAACGCCCGGTATTCCACCTTGCCCCGGGCCTACGATGACCGTAGGCAGGATGCGGAACCGCGGTGGGGCCGCCTCCCGCCGACGGGGGAGCCATGACCACGCCATGGACCGATCACCTGCAACTGGAAACCTTCGTCAAGCAGTTCGAGCTGGCCGACCGGCTGGGGCACGACGCCTTCGGTGAGTACGCCGCCGTGGCCGACGAGCTCGACGAGCTCTACCTCACCCAGGCCCAGCAGTTCCTCCAGGAGCTGGACCCCGACGGCGCCGCCGAGCGCTTCGCCGAGGTCGTCCGCCTGAACGAGACCCTCCTCGCCCGCGCCGACCGCGAGCTCGCCCGCCCCGAGCGCGTCGCCCCGGACTACCGCACCGACCTCATCGCCTGGCGCACCGAGGCCGCCGACCTGGCCGTCTACGCCCAGGGCGAGGCCCTGCTGGCCCAGGCCATGCAGCGCCGCCTGTCCGGCGACCTGCGCGGGGCCGTCGACCTGTACGAGCAGGCCCAGGAGCAGTTCGGCCAGCTGGCCGAGGAGTCGGAGGCCCGCGGCGAGCTCGGCGAGCTCAAGGCCCTGCTGTCCGGCACCGACGCCGGCTTCTGCCAGGGCGTGCTCGCCATGGGCGCCGGCGCCTACCAGCAGGCGCGCGAGATCTTCCGCCAAGTGCGCGCCACCTACCAGGAGATCCGGCGGGAGCTCGCCGACGACGTCCCGGACGTCGGCGGCGGCCCGCCCGGTGCGGGCACCCCGGCCGGCCAGGTGGCCTGGGAGGTGGAGGCCCAGCTGGCGTACGCCGACATGATGTTCCAGCTGGCCAGCTTCTTCGACCACGTGCGCTCCGGCCACCCCGACCGCGCCGAGGAGTGCATCTGCGAGGCGGTCGGGTTGTACGAGGAGTGGATGAACCTCGTCATCGCCCAGGGCTGCGCCCCGCTCCAGCGGCGGGTGATGCTCATGGAGCTGTCCAACCTGCGGGGCTGGCAGGGCTGGGTGCGCGCCGACGTCGCCCGCGAGCGGCGCGACTGGCAGCGCTGCCGCGAGCACCTGACGCGCGCCGAACAGGCGTGGTCCGCCTGCGCCGACCTCAGCGCACGGCTGTCGGTGACCGGGCGTGCCTCGCTGCCGTTCGAGATGTCCAACATCGAGATGCTGCTGGAGACCAGCCGGCGGCGCTACCAGCGCGAGCGCGAACTGTGGCAGGAGATCGAGCGCCTGACCGTCCAGCTGCGTGCCCAGGGGCGGGTGGAGGTCCACTCGCACGGAGGGTACGGAGGGCAGGGCGGCCGCGGCGGCACGGGAGGGAGCCTCGACATGAGCGAGAACCAGGAGCACCACTACTCCACCTACAACTTCCCCGGCGCCAACGTGGGCGCGGCCGGGGACGGGGCGCGGGCCGAGAGGTTCCAGCAGTTCACCGGGCTGCGCCCGGGCGACTTCCGGCACCTCGCCGAGGAGCTGGAGGACCTCGCGGTCACCATGGGCGGGGCGGCCGCCGACGAGACCCAGCGCGCCGCGGTACGCGCCGTGCGCGCCGCCGCCGAGGGCGCCCGCGCCCAGGACGAGGGCGCGGTGCGCCGGCACCTGCGCGCGGCGGGGGCGTGGGCGCTGGACATGGCGGCGCGGCTCGGCGTGAGCGCCGCGGAGGCCGCCGTGCGCGGCGCGCTCGGCGGCTGAGCGCGCCGTCGCCGCGCGGTCCGGTCAGTCCTCGGCGCCCTGCCACAGGTCGGGGCCGAAGACCTCGTAGTGGACGGCGGACGCGGGCACGCCCGCCGCCAGCAGCTGCGCCCGGGCGCTGCGCAGGAAGGGCAGCGGGCCGCACAGGTAGGCCGTGGTGCCCTCGGGGACGGTGATGCGGGAGAGGTCGGCCAGGCCCGTACGGTCGGCGGGGTGCGGGCCCTCCGGGTGCTCGTACCAGACGTGGGACTCCGCGTCGGGCAGCTTGTCGACGAACTGCTCCAGTTCGGCCCGGAAGGCGTGCGTGGATTCGCTGCGGTCGGCGTGCACGACGATCACGCGGCGCCGCGAGCCGGTGGCGGCCAGGTGGTCGAGCATCCCGATCATCGGCGTGCAGCCGATGCCGGCCGACGCCAGCAGGACGGGGGAGTCGTCGTCGGCCAGGGTCACGTCGCCGAAGGGGACGCTCACCACCAGCTCGTCGCCCACCTCGACGGCCGCGTGCAGGTGGCCGGAGACCTCGCCGGCGGGGTCTCCGGCCACGCGCTTGACGGAGAACTGCAGGGCGTCCTGCGGGAATCCGGAGATGCTGTACTGGCGTATCTGCCGTGCCCCGTCGGGGAGGGTGACGCGGACGGAGACGTACTGCCCCGGACGGGCCGCGGGCACCGGGCGGTCGTCGAGGGGCCGCACCACGAAGGTGGTCACGTCGGCCGTCTCGGTGTGCCGGGCGACGACGCGGCAGGGCAGCCACACGTCGCCGGCGGCCCGTCCGGCCTCCTCGTACAGCCGGGTCTCCAGCGCGATGAGGGCGTGTGCCATCAGCCAGTACACCTCGTCCCAGGCGACCGCGACCTCCTCGGTGACGGCCTCGCCCAGGACCTCGACGATGGCGGCGAAGAGGTGGTGGTGGACGACCTTGTACTGCTCGGCGGTGATGCCCAGCGACGCGTGCTTGTGCGCGATGCGCGAGAGCAGCGCGTCGGGACGCTCGTCGGGGTGCTCCACCAGCGCGGTGGCGAAGCCGGCCACGGCTCCGGCGAGGGCCTGCTGCTGACTGCCGACGGCCTGGTTGCCCCGGTTGAACAGGTCGCGCCGCAGCTCGGGGTGCGCGGCGAACAGGCCGGTGTAGAAGCGCGAGGTGATCTCGCCGAGGGCGCCCGCGACCGCGGGCAGCGTGGCACGGACGGTGCCGGCCGACTCCGGGGACAGCATGGAGGCTCCTTTGACGCCGTTGAAATGGTATTCAAGAGTCGTATTTAAGGGTGCGTGCAACTCCCGCCCCGGGGAGGGTGTTTCAGAAGGTGTGTCAGGAAGTTTTTCCGCGGGCGGGGCCCGCGCCCAGGCTCAGCAGGACCGGTCCGGTCGGCGGTCCCGTCAGCTCCTCGACCGTGATCGGGTCGAGGGCCGCGAAGAACGCCTCCTGCGCCGCCCGCAGGGCGCCGCGCAGCCGGCACGCCCCGCGCAGGGGGCAGGGGGGCTCGTCCTCGCAGCCGACGACGTCCCCGGTGCCTTCCAGCTCCCGCACCAGCCGCCCCACCGAGCCCAGCCGCCCGGCGGTGGTCAGGCTCAGGCCGCCGCCGCGGCCCCGGCGGGCCTCGACGACGCCCAGGTGCTGCAGCCGGCTGACGACCTTGGCCGCATGGGTGTACGGCACGTCGATCGCTGCCGCCACCTCGCGGGTGGTCGGCGCTTCGTCGTCCCGGACCACGGCCAGGCGCATGGCGATGCGCAGGGCGATGTCGGTGCTCTTGGTCAGTCGCACGCTCACGATTCTAGCTAATTGGCATTCCGCAGTCGTATTAAGGGGGTGATGGGTCGAGGGTGCAGGGAAGTGGGGTGCCCACCCCGTACCGGTCGGTAGTCGGATTGACAGGCGGTAACCGTGCGGGGAGTCTGAACCCCCGCATGATCGATTCGATCATCAACCATGCATGATTCCCTCACCTTTGGAGTAATTTGTGGCACAGCGCGAACGCAGTGCGCGAAACGGGAGAGTGCTGGCAGCACTCGGTGCGGCGACGGCCCTGACGGCGGTGGCGACCGGCCCCGCGACGGCGGCCGACGCCACCGAGTACGCCGGTGGCGCGCGCTACGTCGCCCTCGGCGACTCCTACACCTCAGGCCCCGGCATCCCTCGGCAGAGCGGCGGCGACTGCGCCCGCTCCAGCGTCAACTACCCCTCCCTGACGGCCGCCGCCCTGAAGGTCTCCGCCTTCAAGGACGTCAGCTGCAGCGGCGCGACGACCGACGACATGTGGCGCACCCAGGGGGAGAACGCCCCCCAGCTCGACGCCCTCGGCAAGCGGACCCGCCTGGTCACCGTGGGCATCGGCGGCAACGACATCGGCTTCGGCACGATCATCGGCACCTGCGCCCAGCTGTCGGCGAGCGACCCCGCCGGAGCGCCCTGCAAGAAGCAGTACACCGCGCCCGACGGTGGCGACCTGCTCGCCCAGCGCATCAACGACGCCGCCCCCAGGATCGCCCGGGTGCTGCAAGCCGTGCACCAGCGCGCCCCCTACGCCGACGTCGTCCTCGTCGGCTACCCGTCGATCATGCCCGACAGCGGCACGTCCTGCTTCCCGGCCGTGCCCATCGCCGCCGGCGACGCCCCCTACCTGCGCGACACCGAGCAGCGCCTGAACGCCATGCTCCAGGAGCAGGCCCGCGCGGCGCACGTCCACTACGCCGACACCTACGGCCCCACCGTCGGCCACGACGTGTGCACCCCGGCCGCGGACCGCTGGATCGAGGGCGCGAACCCCGAGAGCCCCGCCGCCCCCTTCCACCCCAACGCCAAGGGTGAACAGGCCATGGCCGGTGCGGTGCTGAAGGAGCTGCGCGGCCACTGAGCCGATTGTCTGTCGGCGGACGGGCCGGGCCGGTAGGCTCCGGGGCCCGTCCGCCCCACCGGGCGCGATGCCGACGAAACGGAGGCAGAGATGGCAGATCCGGCCCTGGCAAGACCGGCCGCCCGCCGGCCCGGAGTCCTTCTCCGGCGCCGGAGACTGCCGGTCCTCGTCGCGACCGTCGCACTGATCGCCGGCGCGGCCGCACCGGCCGCCGCGGGCACCGCCCCGGCGCCCGTCCGTACGCCCGCCAAGACCCCCGTCGCCGTCGGCTACGGCGGCGCGGTGGCCAGCGTGGACCCCGACGCCTCCGCTGCCGGCATCGACGTGCTGCGCAAGGGCGGCAACGCCGTCGACGCGGCCGTCGCCACCGCCGCCGCCCTCGGGGTGACCGAGCCGTACTCGGCCGGCATCGGCGGGGGCGGCTACTTCGTCCACTACGACGCCCGCACCCACCAGGTCGCCACCATCGACGGCCGCGAGCGCGCCCCGCTGAGTGCCACCGACAAGCTGTTCCTGGACGACGGCCGGCCCCTGCCGTTCGCCGACGCGGTCACCAGCGGCCTGAGCGTCGGCGCCCCGGGCACGCCCGCCACCTGGCAGGCCGCCCTGCGCAGCTGGGGCAGCCGCCCGCTCGCCCAACTCCTCGAACCGGCAAAGCGCCTGGCCCGCGACGGCTTCACCGTCGACGCCACCTTCGCCCGGCAGACCGCCGACAACCAGGACCGCTTCAAGGACTTCCCCGACACGGCCCGGATCTTCCTGCCCGGCGGCCGGCCCCCGGCCGTCGGCTCGACCCTGCGCAACCCCGACCTCGCCCGCACCTACCAGGAGCTGCAGCAGGAGGGCGTGGACGCGTTCTACGAGGGCGCCATCGGTCGCGACCTCGTCCGCACCGTGCGCAAGCCCCCCGTCGCCCCCGGCTCCGCGCGCGTCGCCCGCCCCGGCGACCTGACCGAGAAGGACCTGCGCTCCTACGCCGTCGAGCGGCGCAGCCCCACCCGGGCCTCCTACCGCGGCCTGGACGTCTACGGCATGCCGCCCTCCTCCTCCGGCGGCACCACCGTCGCCGAGGCGCTGAACATCCTGGAGAACGACGACCTCCAGGACGTCGACCAGGCCACCTACCTGCACCGCTACCTCGAAGCCAGCCGGATCGCCTTCGCCGACCGCAACCGGTGGGTGGGCGACCCCGCCTTCGAGGACGTCCCGGTGCGGGGCCTGACCTCCCAGCGGTTCGCCGACGCGCGCGCCTGCCTCATCCGCGACGACGCCGTGCTCACCAGCCCGCTCGCCCCCGGCGACCCCCGCCGGCCGGACGCGGGCTGCACCACCCGCGGCACGGCCGCGCCCACGCCGTACGAGGGGGAGAACACCACCCACCTGACGACGGCCGACAAATGGGGCAACGTCGTCTCCTACACCCTCACCCTGGAGCAGACCGGCGGCAGCGGCATCACCGTGCCCGGGCGCGGCTTCCTCCTCAACAACGAGCTGACGGACTTCTCCTTCACCCCCGTCAGCCCCGGCACCCACGACCCCAACCTGCCCGGGCCCGGCAAGCGGCCCCGCTCGTCGATGGCACCCACGATCGTCCTGGACGACGGCAGGCCGGCCTTCGCCCTCGGCTCACCGGGCGGCGCCACGATCATCACCACCGTGCTGCAGACCCTGCTCAACCACGTCGACCGCGGCATGCCGCTCGTCGACGCCATCGCCGCGCCGCGCGCCAGCCAGCGCAACGCGGCACGCACCGAGCTGGAACCCGGACTGTGGAACAGCCCGCTGCGCGGCCTGCTGGAGGCCAAGGGACACGCCTTCCAGCAGAACCCGGAGATCGGCGCGGCCACCGGCGTCCAGCGGCTGCCGGACGGCCGCTGGCTCGCCGCCGCCGAGCGCACCCGTCGCGGGGGCGGCTCGGCGATGGTGGTGCGACCGGCCGGCTGACCGGCGGGCACGCGAGGGTCCATCCCCCACACGGGCGAACCGGCCGGCGGTACCGGTTCCTCCGCTGCGGTCCGGGAGAGACGACAGGCATATGGCTGCCGTCTCACCCGGACCGACCCGCCGGAAGGGCCCCGGGCGCCCGGGCAGGGCGCCGGCGGCCACGGCGATCGCACCAGCCGTGCCGACTGTGTCGGCTGTGTCGACGGTGCTGGCAGTGCTGGGCGTGCTGGCCGTGTGCGCGATGTGGCTCGCGACCGGTGGCCACCCCGCACACGCGGCCTCGCGCCGCGCCGGCACCGTACGTCCACCGGCCGTGCGCTCGGACGCCGTTCGCTCGGGTGTCGTGCGTGCGCCTGCCGTTCGCTCGGGTGCCGTTCGCTCGGGCCTCGTGCGCTGCTCCCTCGGGGCCTACCTCAGTGACCTGTACGACCTGGACGCCGTCAAGAACCGGTTCTCCGCGCGGCTGTGGCTGTGGTCGGAGTGCGCCGACAAAGACCAGGACCCTTTGCCCACCGCGTCCTTCACCAACGCCGACGACCCCAAGAAGAGCGACCCCGTCCTGTCCACCCGGGCGGGCCGCGCCAGGGACCTGATCCGCATCGAGGGCTCCTTCCGGCAGATGTGGGACGAGCGGGCCTTCCCCTTCGACAAGCACCGCCTCCGGATGCTGGTCACCGCCGGGGACGACGCGCGGCACTTCGCGTTCACCGTGGGCGACGGCTCGGCGTACAACCCCGCCATCGCCCCGCCCGGCTGGCGGGTCACGGGCTTCCGGGTGGTCGCCGCCCCGTACCGCTATCCCACGGGCTTCGGCGAGTTCGGCAACGCGCCGGATGGTGGCAGCACCTTCAGCCGCGTGCGCGTCGAGGTCGACGTCGTGCGCACGGATCCCACCGTCTTCTGGAAGCTGACCGGACCGCTCTACCTCGTCCTGCTCATGGCCACGGCCACCTTCCTGCTGCCGTCGCACAGCAGTGAGCTGGGCATGGCCGAGCGGCTGGACGCGCTGCAGAGCCGCCTGGGCGTGCTCGGCGGCGGGCTGCTGGTCGTGATGCTCAACATGCAGCAGGTCAGCACGGTGGTCACCAGCACGGACGGGCTCACGCTCGTCGACGGCCTGCACCTGCTCACCCTCGCCTACCTGCTGGTCGCCGTGATCGCAACGGTGCTCTCCTGGCGGTGGACGGTGCACGGCGGCGACCCGGCCGTGGCCGAGCGGTTCCACTGCCGCGGCGCACTGGCGGCGTTCGTCGTCTACGTCCTGACGGCCGGGGCGATGGTGGGGTACGTGGCCCTCGCCGGTTGACGGGCCGGGCCGGGGAGGTTTTCCACAGGTTCTGCGACGGTCTTGCCACGCGCTGTGACGAGTCCTACGGTCGCATGCACACGCGGATCTTCGCTTGCCGTGTGTCCGTCCGGCTGACGCCCCGGCTGAGGAGCTGCTTGTGACCGACGTTCTCCGCGCAGCACTGGTTCAGGCGACCTGGACCGGCGACACCGAGTCGATGCTCGCCAAACACGAGGAGCACGCCCGCGCCGCCGCGGCGCAGGGTGCCAAGGTGATCGGCTTCCAGGAGGTCTTCAACGCGCCGTACTTCTGCCAGGTGCAGGAGAGCGAGCACTTCCGCTGGGCCGAGCCGGTGCCCGACGGCCCCACCGTCCGCCGGATGCAGGACCTCGCCCGCGAGACGGGCATGGTGATCGTCGTGCCGGTCTTCGAGGTCGAGCAGCCGCACGTGTTCTACAACACCGCCGCCGTCATCGACGCCGACGGCAGCTACCTCGGCAAGTACCGCAAGCACCACATCCCCCAGCTCAAGGGGTTCTGGGAGAAGTACTACTTCCGCCCCGGCAACCTCGGGTGGCCCGTCTTCGACACGGCCGTCGGCCGCATCGGGGTCTACATCTGCTACGACCGCCACTTCCCCGAGGGCTGGCGGGCCCTGGGCCTGGCCGGCGCCCAGCTCGTCTACAACCCCTCCGCCACCTCGCGCGGCCTGTCCGCCCACCTGTGGCGGCTGGAGCAGCCGGCCGCGGCCGTCGCCAACGAGTACTTCGTGGCCGCCATCAACCGCGTCGGCCGCGAGGAGTACGGGGACGACGACTTCTACGGCACGTCCTACTTCGTCGACCCGCGCGGGCAGTTCGTCGGCGACGTGGCCAGCGACAGCAAGGAGGAGCTGGTCGTGCGCGACCTCGACCTCGGCCTGATCGACGAGGTCCGCCGGCAGTGGGCCTTCTATCAGGACCGCCGCCCCGACGCCTACGAAGGGCTGGTGCAGCCGTGACGCAATCCGTCGCCTCGCTCCACGACCGGCACCGGGCCGTCATGCCGCAGTGGCTCGCCCTGTACTACGACGAGCCGCTCGAGATCACCCATGGCGAGGGCCGCCATGTCTGGGACGCCCACGGCCGGCGCTACCTGGACTTCTTCGGCGGCATCCTGACCACCATGACCGCCCACGCCCTGCCCGAGGTCACCAAGGCCGTTGCCGAACAGGCCGGGCGCATCCTGCACACCTCCACCCTCTACCTCGACCGGCACATGGTCGAGCTGGCCGAGCGCATCGCCGCCCTGTCCGGCATCCCCGACGCCCGGGTCTTCTTCACCGCCTCCGGCACCGAGGCGAACGACGCCGCCCTGCTCCTGGCCACCACCCACCGGCGCTCCAACCAGATCCTGGCCATGCGCAACGGCTACCACGGCCGCTCCTTCTCCACCGTCGCCATCACCGGCAACAGCGCCTGGTCGCCCACCAGCCTCTCGCCGCTGCAGACGCTCTACGTCCACGGCGGCGTGCGCAGCCGCGGCCCCTACGCGCACCTGAGCGACGCCGACTTCATCGACGCCTGCGTCGCGGACCTGAAGGACGTCCTCGGGCAGGCGCACGGCACCGTCGCCGCGCTCGTCGCCGAACCCGTCCAGGGCGTCGGCGGGTTCACCGCCCCGCCCGACGGGCTGTACGCCGCCTTCCGCGAGGTGCTGGCCGAGCGGGGCATCCTGTGGATCAGCGACGAGGTGCAGACCGGCTGGGGCCGCACCGGGGACCACTTCTGGGGCTGGCAGGCCCACGGCGAGAGCGGCCCGCCCGACCTGCTCACCTTCGCCAAGGGCATCGGCAACGGCATGTCCGTCGGCGGCGTCGTCGCCCGTGCCGAGGTCATGAACTGCCTGGGCGCCAACTCCATCTCCACCTTCGGCGGCAGCCCCGTCACCATGGCGGCCGGCCTCGCCAACCTCACCTACCTGCTGGAGCACGACCTCCAGGGCAACGCCCGCCGCGTCGGCGGCCTGCTGATCGAGCGGCTGCGCGCCCTGACCGCCGGCCTGCCCCTCGTCCGGGAGGTGCGCGGCCGCGGCCTGATGATCGGCATCGAGCTCGCCGGGCCGGACGGCGCCCCCGCGGCCGAGGCCGCCTCCCTCGCCCTCGAACACGCCCGGGAGCTGGGCCTGCTCGTCGGCCGGGGCGGGCGCGAGGCTGGCGTCCTGCGCATCGCGCCGCCCCTGACGCTCACCGTCGCCGAGGCCGAGGAGGGCGCGACGGCCCTCGGCGAGGCCCTGCGCCGCACTCAGCAGGACCTCGACGGGAAGGCCGGATCATGACGCGTACCGTCATCCGCGGCGGGCTCGTCATCACCGCCGCCGAGGAGAGCAGCGCCGACGTCCTCGTCGAGGACGGCCGCATCGCCGCCCTGGCGGCCTCCGGCAGCGCCTGCGCCGAGAGCTGGACGGCCGAGCGCACCATCGACGCCACCGGCAAGTACGTCGTGCCGGGTGGCGTCGACGCCCACACCCACTTCGACCTCCCCTTCGGCGGCACCGCCTCGTCCGACACCTTCGCCACCGGCACCCGCGCCGCCGCCTGGGGCGGCACCACCACCGTCGTCGACTTCGCCGTGCAGCAGCGCGGCGGGGCCCTGCGCGAGGGGCTCGACACCTGGCACGCCAAGGCCGAGGGCCAGTGCGCGATCGACTACGCGTTCCACATGATCCTCTCCGACGTCAACGAGGCCACCCTCAAGGAGATGGACCACCTCGTCTCCGAAGGCTGCACCTCGTTCAAGCTGTTCATGGCCTACCCGGGGGTCTTCTACAGCGACGACGGGCAGATCCTGCGCGCCATGCAACGGGCCGCGGCCAACGGCGGGTTGATCATGATGCACGCCGAGAACGGCATCGCCATCGACGTCCTCGTCGAACAGGCCCTGGCCGCCGGCCGCACCGACCCCCGCTACCACGGCGAGGTGCGCAGGGCCCTGCTGGAGGCCGAGGCCACCCACCGGGCCGTCGCCCTGGCCCGCGTCGCCGGCAGCCCCCTGTACGTCGTGCACGTCTCGGCCCAGGAGGCCGTCGCCGAGCTGGCCCGGGCCCGCGCCCTGGACCTGCCCGTCTTCGGCGAGACCTGCCCGCAGTACTTGTTCCTCTCCTCCGACCGGCTCGCCGAGCCCGGCTTCGAGGGGGCCAAGTACGTCTGCTCCACCCCGCTGCGGCCCGAGGAGCACCAGGCGGCGCTGTGGCGGGCCCTGCGCACCGACGACCTGCAGGTGGTCTCCACCGACCACTGCCCGTTCTGCTTCAGCGGGCAGAAAGAGCTCGGCCGCGGCGACTTCTCGAAGATCCCCAACGGCCTGCCCGGCGTCGAACACCGGATGGACCTCCTCCACCAGGCCGTCGTCGAGGGCCGCATCACGCGCCGCCGCTGGATCGAGCTCGCCTGCGCCGCCCCCGCCCGCATGTTCGGCCTCGCCCCCCGCAAGGGCACCCTCGCCCCCGGCGCCGACGCCGACGTCGTGGTCTACGACCCGCACGCCCGCCAGACGCTCTCCGCCGCCACGCACCACATGAACGTCGACTACTCGGTCTACGAGGGCAAACAGATCACCGGGCGGGTGGAGACCGTCCTCTCCCGCGGCGAGGTCGTCCTCGACCGCGGCACGTTCACCGGCCGTGCCGGGCACGGGCGTTACCTGCCCCGCACCACCTGCCAGTACGTCATGTAAGGAGCACACCGCACGTGGACTTCGGCCTCGTCCTGCAGACCGACCCGCCCGCCACCGCCGTCGTGGAGCTCATGCGCCGCGCCGAACGCGCCGGTTTCACGCACGGCTGGACGTTCGACTCGGCCGTGCTGTGGCAGGAGCCCTTCGTCATCCACAGCCGCATCCTGGAGCACACCGAGCGCCTGATCGTCGGCCCGATGGTGACCAACCCCTCCACCCGCACCCCGGAGGTCACCGCCTCCACCTTCGCCACCCTCAACGACATGTACGGCAATCGCACCGTGTGCGGCATCGGCCGCGGCGACTCCGCCATGCGCGTCGCCGGCCGCCGCCCCAACACCCTTGCCGTGCTCAGCACCTCCATGCGCATCATCCGCGACCTCGCCGAGGGGCGGGAGACCGACGTCGGCGGCAGCACCCTGCGCATCCCCTGGGTGCGCGACGGCAGGCTCCCCGTCTGGATGGCCGCCTACGGGCCCAAGGCGCTGGCCCTGGCCGGCCGGGAGGCCGACGGCTTCATCCTCCAGCTCGCCGACCCCTGTCTGACCGAGTGGATGATCAAGGCCGTGCGCACGGCCGCGGCGGACGCCGGCCGCGACCCGGACTCCCTGACCATCTGCGTCGCCGCCCCCGCCTACATCGGCGACGACCTCGCCCACGCGCGCGAGCAGTGCCGCTGGTTCGGCGGCATGGTCGGCAACCACGTCGCCGACCTCGTCGCCCGCTACGGCGAGCACTCGGCAGCGGTGCCCGAAGCGCTCACGGCGTACGTCAAGCAACGCCAGGGCTACGACTACAGCCACCACGGCCGCGCCGGAAACCCGTCGACGGACTTCGTCCCGGACGAGATCGTGGACCGCTTCTGCCTGCTGGGCCCGGCCGAGACCCACATCGAACGCCTGAGCGCACTACGGGAGCTGGGGGTGGACCAGTTCGCGGTGTACGCGATGCACGATGCGAAGGAGGCAACGATCGACGCCTACGGCGAACGGGTCCTGCCGGCGCTGCGGTGAGCCTGCCTACGGCACGCGCGCCGTCCACTCTTCGGAGGCGAACTTCGTCGCCGCGAGCTCCTCGGCGCGCGCCATCTCCTCGGCCGTCACCGCCCCCGCGGTCAACCCGTACCGTGCCCGGAACGTCCCCACCATCCGCTCGATCACCGCTTCCCGCGACAGCCCCGTCTGCCGCCGCAGCGGATCCACCCGCTTCTTCGCGCTCTTCGTGCCCTTGTCCGACAGCTTTTCGCGCCCGATGCGCAGCACGTCGAGCATCTTGTCCGCGTCGATGTCGTAAGCCATCGTCACGTGGTGCAGCACCGCGCCGCCGCCCGCGACCATCCGCTTCTGCGCCGCGCCCGCGATCTTCCCGGCGTCCGTGGCGATGTCGTTGAGCGGCTGGTACCAGGCCTTGACGCCCATGTCGCCGAGAGCCGCCAGGACCCAGTCGTCGAGGTACGCGTAGCTGTCGGTGAAGGACAGGCCCTGCACGAGGGCCTCGGGCACGGACAGCGAGTAGGTGATGGTCGACCCGGGCTCGATGAACATGGCCCCGCCACCGGAAATGCGGCGCACCACCGTCATGCCGTGCCGGGCCGCGCCCTCGGGGTCGACCTCGTTGCGCAGGGACTGGAAGCTGCCGATGACGACGGCCGGTGCGCCCCACTCCCACACCCGCAGCGTCGGCGGCCGCCGTCCCGCGGCGACCTCCGCGGTGATGACCTCGTCGAGGGCCATGTGCAGGGCGGGGGACTGGGGGCCGTCGTGGATGAGCTGCCAGTCGTAGTCGTGCCAGTCGGTGGCGTTGGCCAGCGCCCGCCGGACGGCGACGCCGACGGCCTCGGAGGTGAGGCCGAACATCACGGTGCCCTCGGGGAGCGCCGCGTCGATGCGGGTGCCGAGCTCCTGCGCGGACAGGTCGGCGTCGGCCCCTTCCAGCGCGCGGTTGATGTCGAACAGCGCCTCGTCGGGTTCGAGGAAGAAGTCCCCGGCCACCCGGACGTCGCGGAGGGCACCGTCGCGGACCTCGACGTCCACGACGACCAGCTTGCCGCCCGGCACCTTGTACTCCCCGTGCACTGCGCACCCTCCTCAAACATGCCGCTGAGCCGGCCCCAGTGGCGGATACAGCCACGGTACGTGCCGAGGACGCCTGACGGTGCGGCTGGAGGTGCTGTCGGCGCCGACCGCCGCCCTGCGGGCGATGGCCGATCCCGGGGAGGGCGGTGAATCCTTGGCCCCGGCGGACCGGGTGCACCACCGCGAGCAGTGGCGGGGAGCAGCCGCACCAGCAGAAAAGCACCAGCAGAAAAGCGGCATTCCCGTCCGGCCGCACGTGGCTCAGCGTTCGCGGAACCCGCCGAGGAAGCGGCGGAAGACGCCGCCCTCCCGGGGCAGCGGGGCGGACGGCGGTGGGGCCGTGGGCCGCTCGCGGGCGATCGGCTGGTCGTAGTCGGCCCGGACGATCGCATCGACGGTCCGGTCGACGTCGAAGTCCCCCGAACCCTCGATGCACGGCACGAAGCCGACCAGGACGCCGTCCCGCATGACTTGTGCTTCCAGGCCGGCCGTGTCGTCGGTGTCCCAAATCGCCTCACGGCCGTCATGCAGGACCACGCGCACGCCGATCCGGTAGACGCCCTCGCGGGCCAGGTGGGCATCCGTGCCCCGCTGCCGCAGCGCGTCCACGACGCGAAGCGCTCGCTTCTCGTCCATGCGGCCACGATACGCCGAGGGCCCGCGCAGAGCTGCTCGAGCGACGCTGCCGCGACCCGCCTCCGGCGGGAGGCGGTCTTGCCGTCGGTCGGCCCTTCTGCCTTGGTGGACTCATGTTCACCACGCGTCCGACGCTGCAGGGCACCTTCGGCATGGTGTCCTCCACCCACTGGCTGGCCTCGCAGTCCGCGATGGCGGTGCTGGAGAGCGGTGGCAATGCCTTCGATGCCGCCGTGGCCGCCGGTTTCGTGCTGCACGTCGTCGAGCCGCACCTCAATGGGCCGGCCGGTGAGGTGGTGGCGGTGCTGGCGCCTGCCGGTGGGCCCGTGCAGGTGCTGTGCGGGCAGGGGCCCGCCCCTGCCGGGGCGAGCGCGGCCCACTACGTCTCGCTCGGTCTGGACCGCGTGCCCGGCACCGGTCCGCTCGCCGCGGCCGTGCCCGGTGCGTTCGACGCCTGGATGCTGCTGCTGCGCGACCACGGCACCAAGTCGCTTGCCGAGGTGCTGGAGTACGCCATCGGCTACGCCGAGCGCGGTCACGCCCCGGTCGAGGGGGTCGGCGCGGCGGTGGGCGCGGTGCAGCGGCTGCTGACCGGGGAGCCGGAGTGGGCGGCCTCCGCGGCCCTGTACCTGCCTGGCGGGAGCCCGCCGCGCCCCGGCGCGCTGCTGCGCAACCCCCGGCTGGCGGCCACCTGGCGCCGCCTGGTCATCGAGGCGGAGGGCGCGGCGCGGGCCGGGGCGGCCGCGGGCGGGGGCCGGGAGGCGCGCATAGAGGCGGCCCGCCGCATCTGGCGGGAGGGTTTCGTCGCCGAGGCCCTGCTGCGCACCGCCGCCCGTCCCACGCTGGACACCAGCGGCGAGCGGCACACGGGCACGCTCACCGGCGAGGACCTCGCCCGCTACCGCGCCGCCTTCGAGGAACCCGTCACCCACGACTGGCACGGCTGGACGCTGTGCAAGGCCGGCCCCTGGTCCCAGGGCCCGGTCCTGACCCAGCAGCTCGCCCTGCTGCCGGGCCCCGGCGAACTGGACCCCGGCGAGCCGGGCTCCGGCGCATCGGACCCCCGTACATCCGAGTACGTCCACCTGCTGATCGAGGCGAGCAAGCTGGCCATGGCCGACCGCGAGGCGTGGTACGGCGACGCCACCGGCGACGTGCCGCTCGCCACGCTGCTCTCCGGTGGCTACAACGCCCGCCGCCGCGCGCTGATCGGCGAGCGTGCCTCGTACGTCCTGCGCCCGGGCAGCCCCGGCGGGCGCGTCCCGCGCATCGCCCGCCATGAGGTGAGCGAGGGGCCCGTCCCCGATGCGGCACCGGCCCTGGGAGCGGGGGAGCCCGTCGTCGCCACGGACGGCGCCACCCGCGGCGACACCTGTCACCTCGACATCGTCGACCGCTGGGGCAACATGATCGCGGCCACGCCCAGCGGCGGCTGGCTGCAGTCCAATCCCGTCGTCCCCGAGCTGGGCTTCCCCCTGGGCACCCGCCTGCAGATGACCTGGCTGGAGGCCGGGCTGCCGAACTCCCTGACCCCGGGCCGCCGCCCCCGCACCACCCTCAGCCCCTCCCTGGCCCTGCGCGGCGGGGAGCCCGTCCTGGCCTTCGGCACCCCGGGCGGCGACTGCCAGGACCAGTGGCAGCTGCACTTCTTCCTCGCCCTCGCGCTGCGCCCGCCGGTGCGCGGCGGCCCGGATCTGCAGGGCGCGATCGACGCCCCGAACTGGCACCAGGAAGCCTTCCCCGGCTCCTTCCACCCGCGCACGGCCCGGCCCGGCGCCGTCACCGTCGAGTCCCGGCTGGGCGGGGCCGTGATCGAGGCCCTGCGGGAGCGGGGCCACCGGGTGACCGTCGGCGGGCCCTGGTCGGAGGGCCGGTTGTGCGCGGTGGCCCGCGATCCGGGGACGGGCGTGCTCTTCGCCGCCGCCAACCCCCGGGGCATGCAGGGCTACGCCACCGGGCGCTGAGCGCGGCTCCCGCAGGCCCGGGCGTTCACCGGCGTTTCACGGTGCGGCTGCCGGGGCGCCATCGCTTGTCGGCGGGGCGTGGTTCGATTGTTCGTATGGTTCACATGGTCGACACGTTCCTCGCAGGTGATCTGAGCGACGTCGAGGAGGTCATCCGCAAAGCGGCCGCCACCGAGATCGTGCCCCGCTTCCGGCAGCTGGGGGCCGACGAGATCATCGAGAAGAACGGTCCGCACGATCTGGTCACCGTCGCCGACCGGCTCGCCGAGGAACAGCTGACCCACGCCCTGACCGCTCTGCTGCCCGGTTCCGTCGTGGTCGGCGAGGAGGCCGTGCACGCCGACCCGACCGTGCTGACCTCCCTCGGCGGCGAGGCGCCGGTGTGGATCGTCGACCCCGTCGACGGCACCCGCCAGTTCGTCCACGGCGACCCCGGCTTCGCCACCCTGGTCTGCCTGGCCCACCGCGGCGAGCTGCTCGCCTCCTGGACGTACGCGCCCGCGCTCGACCGGCTCGCCGTCGCCCGGCGCGGCGGGGGCGCGCTGCTGGACGGCGTGCCGCTGCACTGCGGCTCGCCCGAGCCCGGGAGCGCGCTGCGGGTGGCCACCTCGCACTTCGACTTCACCACCGACGAGGAGAAGCGCGTCCTGGCCACACTGCACACCGAGGGTGTCGCCCCGCGGCCGTGCGGCTCGGCGGGCCTGGAGTATCTGCACATCGCCCAGGGATCGTTGGATTCGATCGCCTTCTCCTGGGAAAATCCTTGGGATCACGCCGCGGGCCTGCTGCTGGTCGCCGAGGCCGGCGGGGCGAGCGGCACGGTGGCGGGCGAGCCGTTCCGCATCACCGGGGGCAACGCCCTGCCGTTCAGTGCCGCGCGGGACGAGGAGACCCTGCGGCATATCCTGGGGCTGCTGGCGTCCGCCGGCTGACACGGCCTCAGCCGGGGCCCGTGCACGACGAGGGGAGTCGGCGAAGTGGCCACCATGCTCGACGCGGTCGTAGTGGGCGCCGGTCCCAACGGGCTGACCGCCGCGGTCGAACTGGCCCGCCGGGGCCTGTCCGTGGAGGTCTTCGAGGCCGCCGACGCCGTCGGCGGCGGCGCCCGCACCGAGGAGCTGACCCTGCCGGGCTTCCGGCACGACCCCTGCTCGGCCGTGCACCCCCTGGGGGTGCGCTCGCCGGCGTTCACCGCCATGCCGCTGGAGCGGCACGGGCTGGAATGGGTCCACCCCGACCTGCCGATGGCCCATCCGTTCGACGACGGCACGGCCGCCGTGCTCTCCCGCTCCATCGGTGAGACCGCTGCCTCGTTCGGACCGCGGGACGCCGGCGCCTACCGCAGGCTGCTCGCGCCCTTCCGCGGCCACTGGGACACCCTCGCCGCCGACTTCCTGCGCCCCCAGTGGGACGGCCTGCCCCGCGACCCGGTCACCTACGCCCGCTTCGGCATGGTCGCGGCCCAGTCCGCGGCCCTGCTGGCGAAGACCCGCTTCCGCGACGAGAAGGCCCGTGGCCTGCTCGCCGGTCTGGCCGCCCACGGCATCGCCCCGCTCACGGGCTTCGGCAGCGGCGGCATGGCCCTGATGTTCGCGCTCGCGGCCCACGAGTGCGGCTGGCCGGTGCCGCGCGGCGGCTCCCAGTCGATCGCCGACGCCCTGGCCTCGTACCTGCGCGAGCTCGGCGGCGTGGTGCACACCGGCTTCGAGGTCAAGCACCTCGACGACCTGCCGCCCGCCCGCGCCTTCGTCTTCGACACCTCCCCGACCGCCCTCGCCCGGATCGCCGGGCTGGGCCGGGCGTACGAGGGCTTCCGCTACGGCCCCAGCGTCTTCAAGATCGACTACGCGCTGTCCGAGCCGGTGCCCTGGACCGCCGAGCCCGCCCGCCGCGCCGGCACCGTGCACATCGGCCCGACCTACGGGGAGATCCGCGAGGCCCTGCGCGCCGCCATCGAGGGGGACGACCCCGCCGTCCCCTTCCTCATCACCGCCCAGCCCACCGTCGCCGACCCCACCCGGGCCCCCGAGGGCCGGCACACCTTCTGGGTGTACGGACACGTGCCCAACGGCTGGGAGGGCGACGCCACCGAGGTGATCGAGCGCCAGATCGAGCGCTTCGCGCCGGGCTTCACCGATGTGGTGCTGGCCCGGGCGACCGCCGGCCCCCCGTCGCTCGCCGCCCGCAACGCCAACTACGTCGGCGGCGACATCGCCATCGGATCGGTGGCCGGGCTGCGACTGCTCGTCCGGCCCAAGCTCGCCCGCGTCCCGTACGCCACCTCCCACCCGGCGGTCTACCTCTGCTCCTCCGCGACCCCGCCGGGCCCGGGCGTGCACGGCATGTCGGGCCACCACGCCGCACGCGCCGTGTGGCGGCGGCTGAGCGCCGCCTGAGCCTTCCTCAGGCAGCGGCCAGCCGCTCCAGCAGGGCGGGCAGCGCCGTGCCGATGGGCTCGCGCACGACCTCGTCCGCCCGCTCGTCGTACGGCGTCGGATCGGCGTTGACGACGATCAGCCGGGCCCCGTGGTCGGCCGCCACCCCGGCCAGGGCCGCGGCCGGATGCACGGTCAGGCTGGTGCCGACGGCGACGAGGACGGTGCACGCCTTGGCCACGGCCACCGCCTCGCCGAGCACCGCCGGGTCCAAGTGCTCCCCGAACATCACCGTCGCCGACTTCAGGATGCCGCCGCACTGCGTACAGGCCGGATCCGGATCACCGGCGGCCACGCGCTCCAGCGCCTCCTGCATGGAGGAGCGCGCGTGGCAGCGGGTGCACACCACCGCCCGGGCGGTGCCGTGCAACTCCAGGACCTTGCGCTCGGGCATGCCGGCCATCTGGTGCAGCCCGTCCACGTTCTGGGTGATCACGCGCACGGGCACCCCGGAGCGCTCCAGGCGCACCACGGCCTCGTGCGCGGCGTTCGGCCGCGCCTTCAGGGTGGGGGCGTCGGCGCGCATCCGCCAGGAACGGCGGCGGATCTCCGGGTCGGACATGTAGTACGTGTACGTGACGAGCTTCTCGGCCTCCGGGTCGCGTCGCCACAGGCCGTTCGGCCCACGGTAGTCGGGGATGCCGGAGTCGGTGGAGATCCCCGCCCCGCTGAGGATCGCCACGAGGGGCTTTGCGGTCATGCCCGCGAGCGTACGGGCGCCGCGGCACCGGGGCATCCGACTTTCGCCGCCGGGCGGCGAGGCGTCAGCGCGGGCCCTCGTCCCCGCGCTCGCGGGCGCTCTCGGCGACCCGGCGCAGCCGGTGGTGGCGCACCGGCCCCTGCTCCGTCATCGCGTCGCCGACCATCGTGCGCAGCGCGTCCCGCAGCCCGTGCAGGGCGTGGTGCCGGGCGGGCCCCGCGCCGGGGTCCTCCCGCAGCTCCGACAGCAGCGCCCCGCACAGGGCCAGCATCACCAGCACGAACGGCAGCGCCACGAGGATCGTCGCCGACTGCAGCGACGTCAGCCCGCCGGCCACCAGCAGCACCGCCGCGACCGCGGCCATCAGCACCCCCCACACCACCACCAGCCAGGTGCGCGGGTGCAGGGCGCCCCGGCTGGTCAGCGAGCCCATCACCAGCGAGGCCGAGTCCGCGCTGGTGATGAAGTACGTCATGACCAGCGCCATCGCGATCCAGGAGGTGAGCGTGGCCAGCGGCAGCGTGTCCAGCAGCGCGAACAGCGACGCCTCCGCACCCTCCTTGACCGTGCCGGCCATGTCGGCCGTCCCCGTCATGTCCAGCCGCAGCGCGCTGCCGCCCATCACGCAGAACCACACCACCGTCGCCCCGCTGGGCACCAGCAGCACGCCCACGAGGAACTCCCGGATCGTGCGGCCCCGGGAGATCCGGGCGATGAACGTGCCCACGAAGGGCGCCCAGGACAGCCACCAGGCCCAGTAGAAGACCGTCCACGCCCCGAGCCATGCCGAGTCGGTGAAGGCGCCGGTGCGCGTGGCCATCGTGACCAGGTCGGAGAGGTAGCCGCCGGTGGCGGAGGGGATGGCGTTGAGGACGAAGACGGTCGGACCGAGCAGGAAGACGAAGACCATCAGGCACGCGGCCAGCGCGATGTTCAGCGTGCTCAGCCACTTGACGCCCTTGTGCAGCCCGGAGAAGGCCGAGAGCACGAACGCGGCCGACAGCGCGGCGATGATGACCAGTTCCAGCGCCGTGGAGTCCTTCGCCCCGGTGGTGATGTTCAGCCCCTTGGCGACCTGCAGCGCGCCCAGGCCGAGGCTGGTCGCCGTGCCGAAGACGGTGGCGAAGACGGCCAGCAGGTCGATCACCCGGCCCGGCCAGCCGGCCGCCCGCTCCGCGCCGAGCAGCGGCACGAAGGCCGAACTGAGCCGGTTGCCGCGGCCCTTGCGGAAGCCGGCGTAGGCCAGGGCGAGCCCGGACATCCCGTAGATCGCCCACGGGTGCAGCGTCCAGTGGAAGAACGCGTACTCCAGTGCCGTCCGGGCGGCCGAGGGCGAACCGGCCGAGACGCCGCTGCCCGGGGGAGGGGTGACGAAGTGCTGCAGCGGCTCGCCGACCCCGTAGAACATCAGACCGATGCCCATGCCCGCGCTGAACATCATCGCGATCCAGGCCAGGTTGCCGAACTCCGGCTGGTCGCCGTCCGCCCCGAGCCTGATCCGCCCGAACCGGCTCACCGCGATCACCACGCACAGGACGAGGAAGACGTCGGCCGCGGTGACGAAGAGCCAGGCGAAGTTCGACAGCACCCAGCCCAGCGCCGCCGTCGACACCCGCTCGAACGAGTGCTTCCCCAGCGCCGCCCACCCCACCACCGCCAGCACCGCGGCCCCGCCGATGAGGACCAGGGGCGGGTCGGGGGCCTCGTCCTCGGGCGCGCGGGAGCCGGTGACCTCGGGGCTCTGGGTGCTCATGGCGCCCCACTATGCCCGGGATGGTGGGGAATGACCGCCCTGGCACGCCGCGCGGGGCCGTGGTGGGGCGCACCGGTCGGTGTCCTTATGCTGCTCGCATGACGGAAATTCTGGAAATGACGGCTGCGCGCAGAGCGTGCGCCGCGGCGGGAACGGGGTGAGGGCGATGTCCGCGGGCAGGAGCAAGGGCGTGGCCTGGCTGTTCGCCGTCTCCATCGCCGTCCTGACCGTGAGCGTCGTCGTCGACTGGGCGCGCGGCGAGGGGCTCGACTGGGCCGTCGCGGCCCTGCTGCTGATGCTCGGGCCGTACGCGGTGGACGACCTGCTGCGCACGCACGGCAGACAGCGGGCGGCCGGCCGGGCCCGTACCGTCTCCCACTGGATGGTGCTGCCCGCCGGGATCGTCCTGTGGGCGGGCCTGATCGTCGGCTGGTCCCGGGGCGAGGGCACCCCCTGGTTCCCGTTCGCGGCCGCGGTGCTGATCCCGCTGGGCGCCGCGGCGACGGCGCGCGCGGCCGTCCTGCGCAAGCGCCGCACGGCGTCGGCGTCCTGAGGCCCGGCTCCCGAGGCCCGGTGCCAAGGCCCGGTCGCGGGGCCCGGTCCCGAGGCCCGGTCGCGGGGCCCGGTCCCCAGGCCGGCGAAGGTCATTACCTCTGCGGTAATCGCCCCGTACGGGCGTTCCCGGCAAGGTGAGGGCAGTGCTTCCCCGGACCCGCGCACTCGGGTCCGGGGAAGCCGGCAGATCCGTCACCGAACCCGTGGGGAGCCACCGTCATGTCGCAGTACGAGACCGCCGTCGCCCGCTACTTCGCTGCCTGGAACGCCGTCGGGCCCGTCGCCCTGAAGCAGGCCGTCGCCGACGCGTGGAGCGAGGACGGGGCGTACACCGACCCGCTCGCCGACGTCAGCGGGCACGAGGGGATCGCCGGCCTCGTCGCCGCGGTCCACGAGCAGTTCCCGGGGCACGAGTTCCGGCTCACCGGAGACGTCGACGGGCACCACGGCATCGCGCGCTTCTCCTGGGAGCTGGTCTCGGTGGCCGACGGGTCGGCACCCGTCGCCGGGTCGGACGTCGTCACCCTCGCCGAGGACGGTCGTCTGCGCACGGTGCTGGGCTTCCTGGACCGGGTGCCGGCCGTGTGAGGTCCTGCAGGAATGCGGCCGTCCCCGGGTCGGCGGGCAGGAACGCCTCGAGCGCCAGCTCGGAGACGGTCACGTCCATGGGCGTGTTGAACGTCGCGATGGTCGAGACGAACGACAGCTCACGGCCCGCGTGCTCGATCACCATCGGCAGCGCGAACGACGGCCGACCCGTCTCCCCGGCGCCCGTGGGCGTCCCGCCGCGCCCGGCTACGGGGTACGCGCTGACCTCGTCGTAGAGCTCACGCAGCGCTGCCGAACGCAGCAGGGCGAGCTGACGCTCCATCTGGTGGAGCAAGTGGCCCCGCCACTCGGGCAGGTTGACGATGCGCGGGGCCAGGCCCTCGGGGTGCAGGGCCAGGCGCATGGCGTTCAGCGGGGGCGCGAGCAGGTGCGGCGCCACGCCCTCCAGCAGCATCGCGACGCCGCTGTTGGCGGCGACCACCTGGTACGTGCCGTCCACGACCAGGGCCGGGAACGGCTCGTATCCGCGCAGCAGCCGCTCCAGCCCCTCGCGCACGCCCGCCAGGGCCGGGTCGTCCAGCGGCCGCTCGGGATAGTGCGGGGCGTAACCGGCCGCCACCAGCAGGGCGTTGCGCTCGCGCACCGGCACCTCCAGGCGGTCGGCGAGCCGCAGCACCATCTCCCGGCTCGGCGTGGAGCGGCCGGTCTCGATGAAACTGATGTGCCGCGCCGAGGAGTCGGCGCGCAGCGCGAGTTCCAGCTGGCTGATCCGCCGCCGGTCGCGCCATTCGCGCAGCAGCGAGCCCACGGTGGGGGTGGTGGGGGCGTACGGGACAGTCGTCATGCCCCGACCGTAACCGCACGCCCCCGGTCACATCAGTGACCGCAGAAGGGCGGGATGATGTTCTTGTGGGCCACCCAGCCGCGGGTGCCCTTGCCGAGGCCGCCCTTGCTCTTCTCCTTCAGCTGGACGTAGTCCCAGCCGCCGGACGAGCGCAGGATGCGGATCGGGTCGCCGAAGTACAGCTGGCCGATGACCCCGCCCGAGGTGCTCGCCTTGGTGCGCAGCCGGGTGCCGTCGGTGTAGATCATGGCGTTGTCCTCGTGGCACGCCGAGGCGGCCCGCACGGCCTGCGGGGCGGCGGCGGGGCCGGCCGCCTGCGCGGGGGCGGCCACGGCGGCCGCGGTGCCGATGAGGGCGGCGGTGGTGAGCGCGAGGGATATGCGTCGCACGGTTCCTCCGAGGGTGGTTCTTCGCCGCGGCGTCTGCCGCGGCGATGATCAGCTTAGGAGGCGTGGATCGACCACCCGTCGGCGATCTTGTCACGTCCCTGTCACAACCTCCCGGTCACCGGGCCGCCCTGCGCCCATTCCCCGGGGGCGTGTGCGGCGCGTGTGCGCCGCGGCGACGATGCGCTGCCACGGCGCCGGCCGGGGCGCGACGTCCGTACAACCATGCGCCCTGCGCCTGCGCCCTGGCCCCCTGTTCATGTGATGTCAGGATGAAAAGGGAAATAAGTCATCGCCGAGTTCGCGGGGGGCAGCACACCATGAGGCCCGTTACTCCCTCCCCAGCAGCCTCTCCCACGGCTCCGGCGCACCCCGTTCGCACCCGGGCTCCACGGCACCTGGCCGTCATCCTCGACGGCAATCGGCGCTGGGCGGAGAGCCGTGGCGTTCCCCTGGCCGAGGCCTACCGGGTGGGGGCCCGGCGGGTCCGTGAGCTGCTGCGGTGGTGCGACGACTCCGCCATCCCGTTCGTCACGGTGTGGGGACTCTCCCGCGACAACCTCCTGCGGCCGCCCGAAGTGGTGGAGGAGATCGTGTGCGCGATCGTCGACGGGCTGCGGGAGGTCGCGGCGGAGGGTCGCTGGCCCGTGAAGGTCATCGGGGACCTGGCCGATCTGCCGCACAAGGAACAGGCGGAAGCCCTGCAAGGGGTGGTGCACGACACCGTCGGCGCCCCCGGCAGCCTGCTCACCGTCGCCGTCGCCTACGACGGCCGGCGCGACCTCGTCGCTGCGGCTCAAGAGCTCGTCGGTCGCTATGCCGACGGCACGCTGACCGGTGAGCTGACCGAAGAGCGTCTGGCGTCGTTCCTCGCCACCGCCGGACAGCCCGACATCGACCTGCTGATCCGTACGTCGGGCGAGAACCGGCTGTCGGGGTTCATGCCCTGGCAGGCGGCCTGTGCCGAGCTGTACTTCACACCGGTGTGCTGGCCGGATTTCGACAGGCACCACTTCGCTGAGGCACTCGCCGCCTACGCCGCCCGGGAACGAAGGCGCGGGCTGTGAGGAGGCCGGCCATGACCGAACCCCTGTTCCGCCGCGAAGCACTCGGTGAAGGCCGGGAGGCGGTGCCACGCATCCCCGTCTACAGCGCCCCCTTCCCGGTCCTCCTCAATCCGCACCACCAGTACGCGGAACGGGCCGCCGTCGCCTGGGCCCACCGCCACGGGCTGGGGCGCACTCCGGCAGCGCTGCAGCGCCTGACGGACATGGGATGCGGCATGTTCTCGGGGCTGTACTGCCCTCGCACCGACCGCGAGGGAGCGGTCGTCATGGCCAAGTGGATCGTCTGGCTCTTCCTCTGGGACGACACCTTCGACGACGGGCCCCTCGGCCACGACCCCGCAGCCCTGCGGAAAGCCGTCGCACCGCTGGACCGCGCTCTGGCAGACGATCCACCCGATCCGCGGGACCCTGCCCTCACCCACCCGCTTGCCCGTGCCCTCGCGGACCTGTGGCGGAGCATCCACGACCGGGCGGGCGACGTGATGCGCCGGCGGTTTCCCGAGTCGGTCCACATTTATCTGCAGGCCATGGCCGAGGAGACGGCCAACCGGGCCGCGGGTGTCGTGCCGAACCTGGACTCCTACCTCCGGCTGCGCCGTTCCAACGGCGCGACACGCTCCTCCATCGACCTGCTCGAGTCACTCCAGGGCGTGGAGATCCCGGACGGGTTGCGCCATGGCCTGTATGGGGAACTACGGGCCTTCGCCAGCGAGCTGTGGCTCTGGTCCAACGACACCTTCACCGTCCGCAAGGACCTGCACTATCGCAACCCCCACAACCTGGTCCTCGTCCTGCGCGCGGCCCGCCGGCTGTCGTTGCAGCAGGCCACGGACGAGGCAGCTGCCATGGTCGAGCAGCGGCTGCGGGACTTCGTCGCCGTCGCCGAGCGCCTGCGACGGCTCGTCGATCTCCCCCACGACCCGCACTCCACCGCCCGCCAGCAGGTCCTGCGTGCCGTGCAGGTGCTCGAGGACGCGATATCCGGCTATTTCCGCTGGCAGGAGACCACCCTGCGCTACCGGCGCACCTCCGGCTTCCTGACGCCGTGAACACCTTTTCGTGGGAACACAGGAGGGATGGCTCATGGACCCGTACAAGTCGCCCTACCCGGCGCAGCCGGTGGACGCACACAGCCCGGCCGCGATTCCCTTTCCCGTGGGATGGTTCTGTGTGGGTTTCTCCGGAGAGTGGCGGCCGGGAAGCGTTCGTACCCGCCGCCTGATGGACGGTGACATCGTCGTCTACCGCACCCGTTCCGGCGTCCTCAGGGTCGTACGGCCGTACTGCCCGCATCTCGGCGCGCATCTCGGTGCCGGAGGCACCGTCGACGGCGAGCTGCTGGTGTGCCCCTTTCACCGGTTCGCCTTCTCGCCGGACGGGACGTGCGTCCGCACTCCGTATGGGAAGCCGCCGAAAGCCACCCTTGGGCTGCTGCCCACGCGCGAGAAGTACGGCATGGTCTGGGTATGGGGCTCGCCCGGGGGAGCGCCCTCCTGGGAACTGCCCGAATTCCCCTCCTTCACCCGCCCCACGGCGTTCAGCGCGACCCATTTCGCGGGCCATGCGCAGGAGGTCCTGGAGAACTTCATCGACTACGGACACGTCACCGAACTCCACCGGCTCGCCTTCATGCACGTGGTCCGCGAACCCGAGGGTGAAGGACACAGGTACTCCATGACCTACCGGTTCGGCCGGAACCTGCTCTTCTTTCGTCCCAGCCAGGAGGCGACGTTCCACTTCATCGGCCTGGGCGGTGTGCTGGTGCTGTTCCACGTGGCGCAGTTGCGGATCCGGGCCGCCCAATGGCTGCTGGTCACCCCGACGGGCCCCGGACGGCTGTGCTTGCGCACGGCGGCACGCGTCGTCACCGAACCGGTGGTGCCCGGCGGGGGCGTGGCGGTGCGCCGCCTCGTCGACCATGTCCTGAGCTCGGGCATGAACCGGTGGACACGCCACGACGTGGGGGCCGACCTGCCCATCTGGAACCACAAGACCTACCTCCCCCACCCCCGCCTGAACGACGGCGACGGCCCCATCGGCGCCTACCGGCACTGGGCCCGGCAGTTCTACCCCGAGTAGGGTCGCCGCGGCGCGACGGGCCTACTCGGGAGGCGGAGACAATGACGGAAGCCAGACGCGTACTGGTCGCTCCGGACAAGTTCAAGGGGTCGCTCGCGGCCGTCGAGGTCGCCCGGCACGTGGCCGCCGGGCTGCGGCGGGCCGCGCCCGGCACCGAGGTCACCGAGCTGCCGGTCGCCGACGGCGGCGACGGGACCGTGGCCGCGGCCGTGGCGGCCGGTTACGAGCGGCGCGAGGTCGCGGTCACCGGGCCGCTGGGGGAGCGGCGCACGGCCGCGTACGCCCTCGGCGGCGACGGTACGACCGTCGTCGAGATGGCCGAGGCCTCGGGGCTGCGGCTGCTGCCCCCGGGGCGCCTCGCGCCGCTGACGGCCACCACCTACGGCACCGGCGAACTGGTGCGGGCCGCGCTCGACGCGGGGGCGCGCACCGTCGTGCTGGGCGTGGGCGGCAGTGCCACCACCGACGGCGGGGCGGGCATGCTGGCGGCGCTCGGGGCGCGGCTCCTGGACGGCGGGGGGCGGCCGCTCGGGCCGGGCGGCGGCCCGCTGGCCGGGCTCGTCGAGGCCGATCTGTCGGGGCTCGACGCCCGGCTGGCCCGTACGCGCCTGGTGCTGGCGAGCGACGTCGACAACCCGCTGACCGGGCCGCGCGGCGCCGCGGCCGTCTACGGGCCCCAGAAGGGGGCGGGCGCGGCGGAGGTCGCCACGCTGGACGCGGCGCTGGCGCACTACGCGCAGGTGCTGGACGGCGGCCGGTGCGCGGACGCGCCCGGTGCGGGGGCGGCGGGGGGCGTGGGGTACGCCGCGCTGGCGGCGCTGGGGGCGGTCTTCCGGCCCGGGATCGAGGTCGTGCTCGACGTGGTCGGCTTCGGTGCGGCCCTCGCGGAGGCGGACCTCGTCATTACGGGAGAGGGCTCCCTGGACGCGCAGACGCTGCACGGCAAGGCGCCGGCGGGGGTCGCCCGGGCGGCGCGCGGGGTGCCCGTGGTGGCCGTCTGCGGTCGGCTGGAGCTGGCCCCGGAGGCCCTCGCCGGGGCCGGCATCGCGCGGGCGTACGCGCTGAGCGACCTGGAGCCCGATCCGCAGCGGTGCATGGCCCTCGCCGGGCCGCTGCTGGAGGATCTCGCCGCGTCCATCGCGCACGACCACCTCGGCTGAGGCCGCAGCCCGGCGCCAAGGGAAACGGCGTGGGGCCCGGGCTTGCGCCCGGGCCCCACGCCGTTGTCCGAAACCGTGCCTACTGCGGTTGCGCCTGCGCTTCGCGCGCCTCGCGGCGGTTGTCGCGGAAGGTGTTCACCCGTCGGGCCGTCGCGAAGAGGGGGATCACCGCGCCCAGGACGACCTGCAGGGCGCAGCCCGTCTGCAGGAGCAGCTCGCCGCCGGGGGCGTCGAACGCCCACGCCGCCAGCAGGCCCATGCTGAGCACGATCCAGCTGAGCATGGCCACCGCCAGGGGCCCGCGCGGCTTGGGGTACTCGACGCGGCTGACCATCAGCCACGCCACGCCCATGATCGCCAGCAGGGTCGGCACGAACGGCAGCTCCAGCAGCACGATCGAGACGACGGTCAGCGCCCCGAAGGGGCTGGGCATGCCCTGGAAGATGCCGTCCCGCATCGGTACGCAGGAGAACCGCGCCAGCCGCAGGACGACCGCCAGCAGCACCACGATCGCGGCGACCGCCGAGACCCGCTGCATGGCGTCGTCGGCGACCATGCCCCAGACGACGACGAAGTACGCCGGGGCGAGGCCGAAGCTGATCAGGTCGGAGAGGTTGTCCAGCTCCGCGCCCATCGCCGAGCTGCGCAGCTTGCGTGCGACGAGCCCGTCGAAGAGGTCGAACACGGAGGCGAGCAGCATCAGTATCACGGCGGTGGCGGCGCTGTGCCGGGCCATGCCGCCGTCCTCGTTGCCCGTGAGGTGGGGGATGAGGACGCCGGTGGTGGTGAAGTACACCGCCATGAAGCCGCAGATCGCGTTGCCGAGCGTGAGGGTGTCCGCTATTGACAGGCGCGTCGACAGCGGCATGTCGTCCGCGTCCTCGGCCTCCGCCTCGGGGACCCAGGCGGCCTGGGTGTCCGGATCAATCACGGTCAAGACGTGTCACCCCTGCCGTGGTGGGCTGGCCGACCTCGACCGCGACCTCGACGCCCTCGGGGAGGTAGATGTCGACGCGCGAGCCGAAGCGGATGAGGCCGATCCGGTCACCCTGCTCCACCTTGGTCTCCGCCGGCACGTAGGGCACGATGCGGCGGGCGACGGCGCCGGCGATCTGGATCATCTCGATGTCACCGAGCTCGGTGTCGAAGTGCCAGACGACGCGCTCGTTGTTCTCGCTCTCCTTGTTGAACGCCGGCACGAACCCGCCCGGGATGTGCTCGACCGACGTCACCGTGCCGGCCATGGGCGCGCGGTTGACGTGGACGTTCAGCGGGCTCATGAAGATCGCGACGCGGGTGCGTCCGTCCTTCCACGGCATGATGCTCTGCACCACGCCGTCGGCCGGGGAGATGACCCGGCCCTGGGCGATCTCGCGCTCGGGATCGCGGAAGAACCACAGCATGCCCGCCGCGAGTGCGGTGGTGGGCACGGCCAGCGCGGCCCAGCGGCCGGAGCGGCGGGCCTTGGCGAGGCTGACCGCCGCGGTGGCGACGGTGGGGAGGAGCCACGGCGATGCTCCGCGCGCGAGGCGTACGCCGAGGAGGCTGTCGCGATGTGCAGAGGAAGAGCTGTGGGGCATGGGTGACCTTCGTAGCGGAGGGTGCCGCGTAACGATCGGGGGACGGCGGCTTTCCGGGGATGCTATCGGGTGCGGGCGGTAACTGGCTAAGCGCCAGGGCCAGTCACTGGCCGGACGTCGATCACAGGGTGTGATCTTCTTCTCTGCAACCGCACCTTCAAACATCCCCAAAACGGGCAATTATCCCTGTATCCGGTACTCCTCGAGCAGTCGCCGGCCGATGATCATTTTCTGGATCTCGGCCGTACCTTCACCGATCAGGAGCATCGGGGCCTCGCGGTAGAGCCGCTCGATCTCGTACTCCTTGGAGAATCCGTAGCCGCCGTGGATGCGGAACGCATCCTCGACGACCTCCTTGCAGTACTCCGAGGCCAGGTATTTGGCCATTCCCGCCTCGAGGTCGTTGCGCTGGCCCGAGTCCTTCTTCCGGGCCGCATTCACCATCATCGCATGGGCCGCTTCGACCTTTGTTCCCATTTCGGCCAGTTTGAACTGGATGGCCTGGTGTTGCGCAATGGGTTTTCCGAAGGTCCGGCGCTGCTGCGCATAGGCCACACCCAGCTCGAATGCACGCTGCGCGACACCGCAACCACGGGCCGCGACGTTGACGCGGCCCACTTCGACGCCGTCCATCATGTGGTAGAAGCCACGTCCCGTCGTCCCGCCGAGGACCCGGTCGGCCGGCAGCCGCAGCCCGTCCATGATCAGCTCGGTGGTGTCGACGCCCTTGTAGCCCATCTTCTCGATCTTGCCGGGGATGGTCAGCCCCGGCCGGACCTGGCCGAAGCCGGGCTCCTTCTCGATCAGGAAGGTGGTCATGGACTTGTGCGGGGCGGTGCCTTCCGGGTGCCCCTCGTCCGTGCGGCACAGCACGGCCACCAGCGTCGAGGAGCCGCCGTTGGTCAGCCACATCTTCTGGCCGGTCAGGACGTACTCGTCGCCCTCGCGCACCGCCTTGGACGTGATCGCCGACACGTCCGAGCCCAGGCCCGGCTCCGACATCGAGAACGCGCCGCGCACCTCGCCGGTCGCCATGCGGGGCAGGAAGTGCTCCCGCTGCTCCTGCGTGCCGTGCTGCTTGAGCATGTAGGCGACGATGAAGTGGGTGTTGATGATCCCCGACACGCTCATCCAGCCGCGGGCGATCTCCTCCACGCACAGCGCGTACGTGAGCAGGGACTCGCCGAGCCCCCCGTACTCCTCCGGGATCATCAGCCCGAACAGGCCGAGGTCCTTCAGACCCTCGACGATCCGCGTGGGGTACTCGTCCCGGTGCTCCAGCTCGGTGGCGACCGGAATGATCTCCTTGTCGACGAAGTCACGAACGGTCGCGAGGATCTCCCGCTGGACGTCCGTCAGCCCCTCGGTCTGCGCCAGCCGGCCCATCTCACTTCTCCCCGGTGATCGGTTCGGAATTGACACTGCCGCCCCGCAGGGGCGTCGTTTGGGGCTGGTGGTGGGAGACGGGTGGGCGGCCGGGCTGCTCCCCGCCGCGCTCCTCGATGTACGTGGCGGTGGGCACCATCACCTTGCGCCGGAAGACGCACACGAGGGTGCCGTCCTGCTTGTAGCCGCGGGTCTCCACGTGCACGATCCCGCGGTCGCTCTTGGACTTCGACGGCGTCTTGTCCAGCACCGTCGTCTCGCCGTAGAGGGTGTCGCCGTGGAACGTCGGTGCGACGTGCCGGAGCGACTCGACCTCCAGGTTGGCGATCGCCTTGCCGGAGACGTCCGGCACGGACATGCCCAGCAGCAACGAATAGATGTAGTTGCCGACCACCACGTTCCGGCCGAAATCGGTGGTCTTCTCCGCGTAATTGCCGTCCATGTGCAACGGGTGGTGGTTCATGGTCAGCAGGCAGAAGAGGTGGTCGTCGTATTCGGTGACCGTCTTTCCGGGCCAGTGCTTGTAGACGTCGCCGACCGTGAACTCTTCGTAGGTCCGTCCGAACTGCATCGCGCTCACGCCTCCGGGATCTCGAACCGCGAGGTGCGCGCCATGCCGGCCGCCCGCCCCTTGCCTGCGATGACCAGGGCCATCTTCCGGCTGGCCTCGTCGATCATCTCGTCGCCGAGCATCGCCGAGCCCTTCTTGCCGCCCGCCTCGGAGGTGTAGTAGTCGTACGCGTCCAGGATCAGCTCGGCGTGGTCGTAGTCCTCCTGGGAGGGCGAGAAGACCTCGTTGGCCGCCTCGACCTGGCCCGGGTGCAGCACCCACTTGCCGTCGAAGCCCAGGGCCGCGGCCCGGCCGGCGACCTCCTTGTAGCCGTCGACGTTGCGGATCTGCAGGTAGGGGCCGTCGATGGCCTGCAGGTCGTGGGCGCGGGCGGCCATCAGGATGCGCATGAGGATGTAGTGGTAGGCGTCCGCCGGGTAGCCGGGCGGCTGCTCGCCCACCACGAGCGTCTTCATGTTGATGGAGGCCATGAAGTCGGCCGGACCGAAGATGATCGTCTCCAGCCGGGGCGAGGCCGCGGCGATCGCGTCCACGTTGACCAGGCCCTTGGCGTTCTCGATCTGCGCCTCGATGCCGATGCGCCCGACCTCGAAGCCCATCGTCTTCTCGATCTGCGTCAGCAGCAGGTCCAGGGCGACGATCTGCTGGGCGTCCTGCACCTTGGGCAGCATGATGCAGTCCAGGTTCGGCCCCGCGCCCTCGACGACCGTGATCACGTCACGGTACGTCCAGTGGGTGGTCCAGTCGTTGACCCGCACCACCCGGGTCTTGCCCGTCCAGTCGCCCTTGTTCAGCGCGTCGACGACCGTGTGCCGGGCGCCCTCCTTCGCCAGCGGCGCGCAGGCGTCCTCCAGGTCCAGGAAGACCTGGTCCGCGGGCAGCCCCTGGGCCTTCTCCAGGAACCGGGGGTTGCTGCCGGGGACGGCGAGGCAGGAGCGACGCGGGCGGAGGCGATTAACAGGTGCATGCGCGGAGCGCATTCCGGCTGGGGTGGTGGCGGGTGACGGGAGGGCGGGGGTGTTGCCGGTCATGCGGTGACCTCCAGGGGGTCGAGCTTGTTCGCAGTGCGGATCTCGTCGACGATACGGCCGATGATCTCCGTGATTCCGAAGTCCTTCGGGGTGAAGACCGCCGCGACACCGGCCGCCTTCAGGGCGGTGGCGTCGGCGGAGGGGATGATGCCACCGACGATCACGGGCACCTCCGCCGCCCCCGCCCGGCGCAGCCGCGCCAGCACGTCGGGCACCAGCTCGGCGTGCGAGCCGGAGAGGATGGACAGCCCCACGCAGTGCACGTCCTCGGCGACCGCCGCCGAGACGATCTGCTCCGGGGTGAGCCGGATGCCCTGGTAGACCACCTCGAAGCCGGCGTCGCGGGCCCGTACGGCGATCTGCTCGGCACCGTTGGAGTGCCCGTCCAGGCCCGGCTTGCCGACCAGCAGCCGCAGCTTGCCGGTGCCCAGGTCCTCGGCGGTGCGGCGCACCTTCTCGCGGACGGCCGCGAGCGGCGTGCCGGGCTCGGCGGCCACGGCCACCGGGGCGCCGCCCACGCCCGTGGGCGCGCGGAACTCGCCGAAGACGTCGCGCAGCGCCCAGGCCCACTCGCCGGTCGTCACGCCCGCCCGGGCGCACTCCAGCGTCGCGGGCATCAGGTTCTGCGTCCCGGCCGCGGCCTTCTTCAGCGCCGAGAGCGCCTCCTGCGCGCGGACCTCGTCGCGGTTGTCGCGCCAGCGGTGCAGGGCCGCCACCACGCGGGCCTCGTTGGCCGGGTCCACGGTCATGATGGCCGCATCGAGGTCGGCGGTGAGCGGATTGGGCTCGGTGCCCTCGAAGCAGTTGACACCGACGATCTTCTCCTCGCCCGACTCGATGCGGGCCCGCCGCTCGGCGTGCGAGGAGACCAGCTGCGCCTTGAGATAGCCGGACTCCACGGCGGCCATCGCCCCGCCCATGGCCTGGATCCGCTCGATCTCGGCCAGGCAGTCGGCCACCAGGGCCTCCACCTTGGCCTCGATCACGTGCGAGCCGGCGAAGATGTCGTCGTACTCCAGCAGGTCGCTCTCGTGTGCCAGCACCTGCTGGATGCGCAGCGACCACTGCTGGTCCCAGGGGCGAGGCAGGCCGAGGGCCTCGTTCCAGGCGGGCAGCTGGACGGCGCGGGCGCGGGCGTCCTTGGAGAGGGTGACCGCCAGCATCTCCAGCACGATGCGCTGGACGTTGTTCTCCGGCTGCGCCTCGGTCAGCCCGAGGGAGTTGACCTGCACGCCGTAGCGGAAGCGGCGCTGCTTGGGGTCCTCGATGCCGTAGCGCTCGCGGGTGACGCGCTCCCAGATGCGGCCGAAGGCGCGCATCTTGCACATCTCCTCGATGAAGCGGACGCCGGCGTTGACGAAGAAGGAGATGCGGGCCACCACCTCGCCGAAGCGCTCGGGCGGCACCTGCCCGGAGTCCCGTACGGCGTCCAGGACGGCGATCGCCGTGGACATCGCGTAGGAGATCTCCTGGACCGGAGTGGCCCCCGCTTCCTGCAGGTGGTAGCTGCAGATATTGATCGGGTTCCACTTCGGGATGGTGTTCACCGTGTAGGCGATCATGTCGGTGGTCAGCCGCAGGGAGGGACCCGGCGGGAAGACGTGCGTCCCGCGCGAGAGGTACTCCTTGACGATGTCGTTCTGCGTCGTCCCCTGCAGCGTGGAGACGTCGGCGCCCTGCTCCTCGGCGACCACCTGGTACAGCGCCAGCAGCCACATGGCGGTGGCGTTGATGGTCATGGAGGTGTTCATCCGCTCCAGCGGGATGTCCTGGAACAGCCGCCGCATGTCGCCCAGATGCCCGACGGGGACCCCGACCCGCCCGACCTCACCGCGGGCCAGGACGTGATCGGGGTCGTAACCGGTCTGCGTCGGCAGGTCGAAGGCGACCGACAGGCCGGTCTGGCCCTTGGCGAGATTACGCCGGTACAGCTCGTTGGACGCCTCGGCGGTGGAGTGCCCGGCGTACGTCCGCATGAGCCACGGACGATCCTTCTGACGTTCAGTCATGTAAACGTCTCTCAGACGTTCCGGAAGCGGTTGATGGCCTCGATGTGGCGCGCGCGCATCTCCTCGTCGCGCACGCCCATGCCCTCCTCGGGCGCCAAGCACAGCACGCCGACCTTGCCCTGGTGGAGGTTGCGGTGGACGTCGTAGGCCGCCTGGCCCGTCTCGGCCAGCGCGTAGGTCTTCGACAGCGTCGGGTGGATCTTCCCCTTGGCGATCAGGCGGTTGGCCTCCCATGCCTCGCGGTAGTTGGCGAAGTGCGAACCGATGATCCGCTTCAGTGACATCCACAGGTAGCGGTTGTCGTACTGGTGCATGTAGCCGGAGGTCGAGGCGCAGGTGGTGATGGTGCCGCCCTTGCGGGTGACGTAGACGCTCGCGCCGAAGGTCTCGCGGCCGGGGTGCTCGAAGACGATGTCGATGTCCTCGCCGCCGGTCAGTTCGCGGATGCGCTTGCCGAAGCGCTTCCACTCCTTGGGGTCCTGGGTGTGCTCGTCCTTCCAGAAGCGGTAGCCCTCGGCACTGCGGTCGATGATCGCCTCGGCGCCCATCCGCCGGCAGATCTCCGCCTTCTGCTCGCTGGAGACCACACAGATGGGGGTGGCGCCGCCGGCCAGCGCGAACTGCGTGGCGTACGAGCCCAGTCCACCGCTCGCGCCCCAGATCAGCACGTTGTCGCCCTGCTTCATGCCGGCGCCGTTGCGGGAGACCAGCTGGCGGTAGGCGGTGGAGTTGACCAGGCCGGGGGCCGCGGCCTCCTCCCAGCTCAGGTGCCCGGGCTTGGGCATGAGCTGGTTGGACTTCACCAGCGCGATCTCGGCCAGGCCACCGAAGTTGGTCTCGAAGCCCCAGATGCGCTGCTCCGGGTCGAGCATGGTGTCGTTGTGGCCGTCCGCGGACTCCAGTTCGACGGACAGGCAGTGTGCGACCACCTCGTCGCCGGGCTTCCAGGCGTTGACGCCGGGGCCGGTGCGCAGGACAACGCCCGCGAGGTCGGAGCCGATGACGTGGTACGGCAGGTCGTGGCGCTTGCCCAGCGGCGAGAGCTTGCCGTAGCGCTCCAGGAAGGCGAAGGTCGGCAGGGGCTCGAAGATCGAGGTCCAGACCGAGTTGTAGTTCACCGAGCTGGCCATGACGGCCACCAGGGCCTCGCCCGGCCCGAGTTCGGGCAGGGGCACGTCCTCGACGTGCAGGGACTTGCGCGGGTCCTTCTCGCGGGTGGGCAGGCCGGCGAACATCTCGGCCTCGTCCTTGTGCACGGTCACCGCGCGGTACGACTCGGGCAGGGGGAGCGCGGCGAAGTCCTCGGCGCTGGTGTCGGGCGCGACGATGGCGTCCAGTATCTGGTTCACGGATGGCCTCCGGCGAAGCACGTCGGGTGCGAACGGGCTTGAGGGAACGTCGGGGGTGATGCGTCGGGTGGAACACGAGGCGGTGCCGTCGGTCCGGCGGGGTGGTGCGGGGGCCGCGCCGGTGGGCGCGGGTGCGGTGCCTGGTGACGCAGGCGTCCGGGCGCGCAAGGTGCTTGCGGGGACAGCCGGCACGCGACGATCGTGTCTGCGCGCCGGCCGCCCGGACACCGACAAGGTATGGCACCGCGTGCCACGCGACAAGACACTGCGTGCCAACAATTTCTCTCAGATGTCATCCGGAGGGCACGCATGAGCAAGAAAGGCCGCCCATGAGGGCGGCCTTTGGCGGGAAATGTCCAGGTTTCTGCGCTACTTCTTCCTGAGCGCCTTCTCGATGGTGCGCATGACCTCCTCCAGCGGGGCGTCCGTGCGCGCCACCGCCACCAGCACCTCGCCCTCGCTGCGCGCGGACGCCACCGGCGTCTCCTCGGCGGCGCGACCCGCCCCGATGCCGGCGCCGAACGTCTCGCGCACGATGGCGAAGGCGTGGTCGAGCTGGGCCTCCAGGTCGCCCTCGGCGCCGCTGCGCAGCCAGCGGCGCAGGACGTGGTTGTGCGCCGTGACCACCGCGGAGGCGGCCACCTCGGCCAGCAGGGGGTCGTCGTCGCCCACGTGGTGGGCGGTCTCGTCGAAGTGACCCAGCAGGTAGCGGGTGAACAGTCGCTCGTAGCGGGCCACCGAGGCGATCTCGCGCTCGCGCAGCGCCGGCACCTCACGGGTCAGGCGGTAGCGCTCGACGGAGACGGCCGGGGAGGCCGCGTACATCCGCATGACCTCCTTGATGCCCCGGCACACGGTGTCCAGCGGGTTCTCGTGCGGGGGCGCGGCGTCCAGCACCGCGGCCGCCCGCACCAGCGTGTCGTCGTGGTCGGGGAAGATCGCCTCTTCCTTGGAGCGGAAGTGGCGGAAGAACGTCCGGCGGGCGACCCCGGCGGTGGCCGCGATCTCGTCGACGGTCGTCCCCTCGTAGCCCTTGGTCGCGAACAACTCCATGGCGGCGGCCGCCAGTTTGCGGCGCATGCCGAGCCGCTGGGCGGCGGCTCGGCGGGAGCCGGCGCTCGCGGCGCCGGGCTCCGGGCGCTCCTTGGCCGCCTTCGGGCCCTCGGCTCCGGGCGGCTCGGTGGCGGCCCCGCGACGGGCGGGGGCGGACTTGGCGGGCTGGGACATGTGGGGAACGTAACACGCGTCCGTGTGGGTGTGCCGGGGCGGACCTCCCCCGGCTGCCGCCGGGAGGGGCCCGCCGGGCCCCAGCAGTCCGCCCCACCCCGCCCCCTGGCCGGGCACGGCCGGTCAGGCCTTCGCGTACTCGCGGAAACCGCGCCCGGTCTTGCGCCCCAGGCACCCGGCCGCCACCAGGTGCTCCAGCAGCGGCGCCGGCGCCAGGCCCGGCTCGCGGAACTCCCGGTGCAGCACCTTCTCGATGGCCAGCGACACGTCCAGGCCCACCACGTCCAGCAGCTCGAAGGGGCCCATCGGGTAGCCCCCGCCGAGCTTCATCGCCGCGTCGATGTCGTCGAGCGAGGCGTAGTGCTCCTGCACCATCTTCACCGCGTTGTTCAGGTAGGGGAACAGCAGGGCGTTGACGATGAACCCGGCCCGGTCCCCGCAGTCCACCGGGTGCTTGCGCACCGTCGCGCACACCGCGCGGGCCGTGGCGTGCACATCCGGGGCCGTGAGCACCGTGCGCACCACCTCCACCAGCTTCATCGCCGGTGCCGGGTTGAAGAAGTGCATCCCGATGACGTCCTGCGGGCGGGAGGTGGCGCGGGCGCATGCGATCACGGGCAGCGAGGAGGTGGTGGTGGCCAGCACCGCACCGGGCCTGCAGATCTTGTCCAGGTCGGCGAACAGCCGGCGCTTGACCCCCAGGTCCTCGGCGACCGCCTCGACGGCCAGGTCGACCCCGGCCAGGGCCTCCAGCGAACCGGCCGGCGTGACCGCGGCGAGCGCCGACTCCCGCTGCTGCGCCGTCAGCCGGCCCCGGGCCACCGAGCGGTCCAGGGATTTTGCGATCCGGCCCTTGGCCGCCTCCGCCTTCTCGAGCGAGCGCGCGGCGAGCACGACCGCGTACCCGGCCTTGGCGAACACCTCGGCCATCCCGGCCGCCATCGTGCCCGACCCCACCACGCCCACCGAGCGCACCTCGCGGCCGCCCGTCGCCGCGGCGGCCGCATCGGGGGTCAGGGCGTCCGGCACGACGACCGGGGAGCCGGGTGCCTCGTACGTGTAGAAGCCGCGCCCCGCCTTGCGGCCGGTCAGCCCGGCCGCTGCCAGCTGGCCCAGCACCGGTGCGGGGGCGTGCAGCCGGTCGCCGGAGGCGGCGTACATCGCCTCCAGCACCGTACGGGCGGTGTCGACGCCGATCATGTCCAGCAGGGCGAGCGGGCCCATCGGCAGGCCGCAGCCCAGCCGCATCGCCGCGTCGATGTCCTCGCGGGTGGCGTAGCGCGACTCGTACATGGCCGCGGCCTGGTTGAGGTAGCCGAAGAGCAGGCCGTCGGCGACGAACCCCGGCCGGTCGCCCGCGGCCACCGGCTCCTTGCCCAGCTCGTGGGCCAGGTCGGTGACCGCGGCGACGGCCGCGGGATCGGTCAGCACGCAGGAGACGACCTCCACCAGCTTCATCGCCGGCGCAGGGTTGAAGAAGTGCAGGCCGAGCACCCGTTCGGGGTGCGCGGAGTCGGCCGCCAGCCGGGTGACCGACAGGGCATTGGTGCCGGTCGCCAGGACGGCGTCCGGGCGCACGACGGCGTCGAGGGCGGTGAACACCTCGTGCTTGAGCGCGTAGTCCTCCGGCACGACCTCGATCACCAGATCGGCCGGGGCGGCCGCGGCCAGGTCGCCGGAGGTGCGGAAGCGGGCGAGGGCGGCCCGGCGCTCGGCCTCGGTGATCCGGCCGCGCTCCACCGCGCGGGCGGTGGCGGCCTCCAGCGCCGCACCGGCCCGCAGGGCGGCCGCGTCGCTGATGTCGATGCCGATGACGTCACGTCCGGCCAGGACGAGCACCTCGGCGATGCCGGTGCCCATGGTGCCGAGGCCGATCACGGCGACGGTCTGCAGGCGGGGCCGGGAGGACGGGTCAGAGGTGGACGAACGGTCCATCGCGGAACTCCAGTGGGTGTTCCCCGTGCACGAGGGGAAGGACGGCGGTGGGCGGGCCGCGCACAGCGCGGCGGGCTCGCTAAGCAGGTCCCTGCCGCCGGGGCGCGCCAAGGGGCGCCCGGGGGGCGGGAATCGTGCGACCGGCGGGCCCTGTCCCGGGGCCGTGCCGTACTCGAGAATGCCGAACCGACGTCAATGCTGCGGTGGCTGCGTCACCAGGCCACCGGAGCGGGAATGCTGCTCCGGCCGGGAGATTAACCGACGGGTAACCAAGAGCGCCAGGGGTCGTGCGCGCGACTTACGATGTGGCCCAGGCCACTCGGGGAGGAGAGCGGGACATGGAAGAGGAATTCCGCGCGCTGCTGAAGCGGGTCCGGGCCGAACTGGTCTCCCCGGCCGAGTTCGCGGCGTACGAAAAGCTGCTCGCGCTCGTGCGCTCCGACAGCCGCGCGGCGCGCGACGAGCTCGCCGAGGTCCTCGTCGCACCCGAACGCCCGCTGTGGGCCCGCGAGATCGCCGCCTTCGCCCTCGGCAGCAAGGGCGACCGGCGGGCCTTCGAGACCCTCGTCCTCCTCCTCAACTACCGCGAGCCCGTACGGTGCGCCACCGCCGCCCACGTCCTGGCCCGCCTGCGCGACCCCCGCACCGCCAAGGCCGCGGCCGCACTCGCCACCAACCCGCTGCGCACCGCCTACGCGGTCTACCCCGTACGGCTGCTGACCGAGCTGCGGGCGCCGGAATCCGTCCCCGCCCTGCTGGCCACGCTGGAGCGATTGCTGGCGGCGCGCGACCACGTGTGGCCCGTGGCACGGGCGTGCGTGGAGGGACTGGGGATCCTCGGCGACCGCCGCGCCGAGGCGACGCTGGTGGCGGCGCGCGAACACGAGAAGCTGCGCCCCGCGGCGATCGCGGCCCTGGCCCGGCTCGGCCGCCGGGGTGTGACTCCCTGACGCCCGCGGGCGGTCCGGCGCTCCCGTATGGTCGGGCCTGCACGCAGCACCACTCATCGTCCGGGAGGACCACCCATGGGCCAGGTCGAGGCCACCACGGAGCGCATCGTCGCCGCAGGCGCGGAGGACGTCTTCGACGCGCTCGCGGACTACAGCGGCACCCGCCCCAAGCTGCTGCCCGAGCACTTCAGCGAGTACGAGGTGCGCGAGGGCGGCGACGGAAAGGGCACCGTCGTGCACTGGAAGCTCCAGGCCACCAGCAAGCGCGTGCGCGACTGCCTGATGGACGTCGACGAGCCCACCGACGGACAGCTCGTGGAGAAGGACCGCAACTCCTCCATGGTCACGACCTGGACCGTCACCCCCGCCGGCGAGGGCCGCTCCAGGGTCGTGGTCACCACCACCTGGACGGGCGCCGGCGGCATCGGCGGCTTCTTCGAGCGGACCTTCGCGCCCAAGGGCCTGGGCCGCATCTACGACGCGATGCTCGGCCGGCTCGCCGCCGAGGTGGAGGGCAGGCCCGGCCTCGACTGATTCCCCGGGGACAACGCTTCCCCGGGGTGACCACGCTTCCCCGGTGATGCCGCGTCCCCGGTGAAACGCGGGGCCGGCCGGGCTCACCGGTTCGGGTGGTTTTCCTGGTGCGGTCCTGCTGTGCCCAAACCGCCTCCCACCGGCAAAAAGTGCCGTGCCCGGCGCTCCCGCACAAATCGTCGCGCTTGCTGGCCGTTGTCGCGTAATGCGAGAAATGGGCGGCAGCGCAGGCGCGACGAGGGGAGCACTACGTGGGCGGGTCCACCTTCGAGACCACCTTGGAGAAGAGCGACGGCACGCTCGCCCTGCCCCCGGCCCCGCCCGCCCCGGCCCCGCCACCCGCCCGGGACGCGACACGGGTGGGGCCGGCGTTCGCCGCCCTGCTGCTCGCCCTGCTGCTCGCGGCCCTCGACCAGACGGTCGTGGCGAGCACCCTGCCGAGGATCGCGGTGGAGCTGCAGGGGCCGCAGCGGGCCTCCTGGGCCGTCACCGCCTACCTGTTGACGTCCACCACCGCCCTGCCGCTGTTCGGCAGGCTCGGCGACCTGCGCGGCCGCAAGGCCGCCCTCGTCCTCGCGCTGGTCGTCTTCGTCACCGGCTCGGCCCTGGCCGGCTGGTCCCGCACGATGGATCAGTTCGTCGCCTTCCGCGCCCTGCAGGGGCTCGGCGCGGCCGGCATCCTCACCGGCGTCCAGGCCGCCGTCGCCGACCTCGTGCCCGCGCGCCGGCGCGGCCGCCACCTCGGCGTGATCAGCGCCGCCTACGGGCTCGCGGCCGTCGCCGGGCCCCTGCTCGGCGGGATCGTCGCCGACCGCGCCTCCTGGCGCTGGTGCTTCCACCTGAACGTCCCGCTGGGCCTGCTGGCCCTCGCCGTCGTGGCCGGCAGCCTGCGGCTGCCCGCGCCGGCGCGCCGGGCCCGGTTCGACGTGCTGGGCACCGTGCTGCTCGCGGCCTGCTCGGGCTGCGTGGTGCTGCTGACCGCCTGGGGCGGCACCGAGTACGCCTGGACCTCCCGCACCGTCCTGGGGCTGGGCGCGGGGGCCGTCGGCACGGCCCTGCTGCTCGCCGTCGTCGAGCACTTCGCCGCAGAACCGATCATCCCACCGCACTTCCTGCGGGACTCCGTCTTCGTCGTCACCGCGCTCCTCGGCGCCGTCTGCGGCCTCGCCCTCTTCGGCGCCGCCGGCTACCTGCCCACGTTCCTGCAGATGGCCGACGGCGTGGACGCCGCCCAGTCCGGACTGCTCATGCTGCCCATGATGGGCGGGATCACCGTCGCCTCGCTGGTGAGTGGTCACCTCGTCAGCCGAACGGGCCACTACAAACTCCTGCCCGTCCTCGGCGGCGCCCTCTCGGCCGAGGGCATGTACCTGCTCTCCCACCTCGACGCCACCACCGGCCGGCTCGTGCACAGCGTCTGGATGGCCATCCTCGGCGTCGGCATCGGCCTGACCCTGCCCGTCCTCGTCCTCGCCGTGCAGAACTCCGCCCGGCCCGCCGACACCGGCGCCGTCACCGGCGCCCACCACCTCTTCCGGCAGCTCGGCACCTCGATCGGCGCCGCCGTCCTCGCCGCCCTCTTCGCCCGCCGCCTGGGCTCCGCCCTGGCCGCCGAACTCCCGCCCGGTACGGGGCTGCCGGCACCCGGCGCCGTCACCGCCCAGCTCGTCCGCGCCCTGCCCGCACCGCTGCACGACGCCTACGTCCGGGCCTACGCCCAGGCCGTGCCCCACGTGCTCCTCGTCCTCGTACCGGTGCTCGTCGGCGGTTTCCTGCTCGCCTTCCTGCTGAAAGAGAAACCACTGGTGTCCTACAACGCCCCCGGCGCCGCCATCCCCTCCGCACGCCCCGCACCGCCGGCCGACCCGGTGCCCCTCGTCGCGGGCATCCCCGTGACCGGCTCCGTCCAGCACCACGACGGCACCACCGTGCCGCGCGCCGCCCTGACCCTCATCGACGTCCAGGGCCGGCAGATCGGCCGCGGCGCCAGCGGCGAGGACGGCCGGTACGCCCTGAGCACGCCCGGCACCGGCTCGTACGTCCTGATCGCCGCGGCCGGCGGCCACCAGCCGCAGGCCGTCACCGTCACCGTGGGGGAGCGGCCCGTCGAGCTCGACGTCGTCCTCGGCGGCGCCGGCCGCCTCGCCGGCACCGTGCGCACCGCCGACGGCACGCCCGTGCGCGAGGCCCTGGTCACCCTGACCAACGTGCACGGCGAAGTCGTCGCCTCCACGCGCACCGGCCCCGACGGCGCCTACGTGATCGACGAACTCGTCGCGGGCGAGTACACCCTCGCCTCCAGCGCCCCCGCGTTCCGGCCCGCGGCCCTGCAGGTGACCGTCCAGTCCGCGCGCGAGACCCGCCAGGACGTCGAACTCGCCGGCGGCGCGGTGCTGCGCGGCACCGTCCGCGCCGGCGGCGGCCGGCCCGTCGAGGACGCGCGCGTGACGCTGCTGGACGCCGCCGGCAATGTCGTCGACTCCGCCATCACCGGCGCCGACGGCACGTTCCGCTTCGTCGACCTGTCCGCCGGCGAGTACACCGTCGTGGCCGCCGGCTACCCGCCCGTGGCCACGGTCCTGCAGGTCGCCGGCGGCGGCCGCACGGAAAGGGACCTCCAGCTGGGTCATGCGGATTAGGCCGTGGGCGGCGGATTTTCGGCGCCCCGTCAGGGTCATGGGCGGTGTCGATCTGCGGCTGCCGCCGCGTGGGCGCGACCGGCCGGCGACGGCCCGCAGTCGACACGCCACCCGGCGGCCGGCTGCGGGCGCGTCGTGGCTTGTCGCGCAGTTCCCCGCGCCCCTTACGGGGCGCCGTGGTGGCGCGTGACGAGAAATCCGCCGGACAGGGCACAGGCCGCGCCCCCTACCGGGCACCGTGGCAAGGGTGTTTGGCGCAAGGTCGCCCCCTCGCGCCCCCACGGGCCCTACCGTGGTGACAGGGGGCGCAGATCTTGGCGTACGCGTACGAAGGAGCAACCGCCCATGGACGGTGGCACGTCGGAGCCCGGCGACGGTCGGCACACGGCCGCCCTGGGGCGCCTGCCGCTCGCAGTGGTCGTGGTCGGCCCCACCGGAGCGGTCACGCACTGGAGTTCGGGCGCCCGCCGCCTCTTCGGGCCCACCCGGGAGGAGGCCGTCGGCGCCCTTGCCGTCGACCTGATGCCCATATGCGGCGCCCTGCAGGGCGTCCCCGGCTACCCCAGCGCCGGCCGCGCCCGCTGCAAGGTGCCCGGCAACGGCCCGCTCGACGTGCTGTGGTGGGCCTACCCCCTGATCGGGCCCGGCCCCGAGCGGCTGCTCGTGCTGGCCGCCGACGCCGCGCGGGCGGAGGGCGGCGGACAGGACGTCGAACACTCCGTGGTCGCCGCCCCCGGCTTCGCCCCGCACACCGGCTTCCCCGACGCCGAGGAGCTCGCCGCCCGGCTGCCCGACATCCTGCCCAACATGGGCCCGGCCACGGGCGCCCGCATCGTCTCCCAGGTGCTGGAACTGGGCTACCCGGTGCTGGAGTTCAGCCGGCGCCGCAGGGTGCCGGTGACCCCCGACTGGGGTGTGCCGCGCCACGCCGGGCGGCGCGCCCGACCGCCCGTACCGGCGCAGCGCCCGGCCGAAGAGCCGCTCGCGGCCGCGGCCGGCGTCGAGGACGACATCGCGGCCGACCTCGAACACGCCGCGGTGCGCGAGCGGCTGGAGTTCCTCAACGAGGTCAGTGGTTCCATCGGCAGCTCCCTGGACCTCGAGCGCACCATCCGCGAGGTCACCAGCGCGGCCGTGCCCCGCTTCGCCGACTTCGCCGGCACCCATCTGCGCGCCGCCGTCCTGGCCGGCGAGGGCTTCCCCGACGGCCCGCCCGACGCCACCACCGTCTGGCACCGCGTCTGGGTCGAGCACAACGACGAGCCCGGCCGCTGGGACGACACCGTGCCCGTGGGCGAGGCCATCTCCTTCCCCGAGCACACGCCGTTCTTCCGGTGCATGGTCACCGGCGAGCCGGTGCTCATCCCGCGGATCGACGAGGAGCTCTCCGCCCGCATCTCCGGCCAGTTCGAAAAGCGCGACCTGCGGCCGTTGATCGGCGGCCGCTCCCTGCTCGTCGTGCCCCTGAAGGCACGCAACGTGGTGCTGGGCTTCATGGTGCTGCTGCGCCGCCCGGGGCGCGAACCCTTCGGCGACATGGACCGCACCACCGGAGCCGAACTGGCCGCCCGCGCCGGGCTCGTCCTCGACAACGCCCGGATGTACACCCACCAGGAGGACGTCGCCGACACCCTGCAGGACAGCATGCTCCCGCAGGTCGCCCCGCGCACGCCCGGCTGCGACACGGCCACCCGCTACCTGCCGGGCACCCGGCCCGGCCGCGTCGGCGGCGACTGGTTCGACACCGTCAAGCTCCCCGGCTCCCGCACCGCACTGGTCGTCGGCGACGTGATGGGCCACGGCCTGCACTCGGCCGCGATGATGGGCCAGCTGCGCACGGCCGTGCAGACCATGGCCACCCTGGGCCTGGCACCCGAACAGCTCCTGCGCAACCTCGACGACCTCGCCCAGCGGCTCGGCGAGCACTACCTGGCCACGTGTCTGTACGCCGTCTACGACCCCATCCGCTCGGAGCTGACCCTCGCCAACGCCGGGCACATCCCGCCCGTCCTGGTCCGGGCCGAGGACGGCCGCAGCCGGCTGCTGGAGCTGCCCACCGGCGCGCCCATCGGCGTGGGCGGGGTGCCCTTCGAAGCGGTGACCGTGCGCGTCGCGCCCGGGGACCGGCTGGTGCTGTGCACCGACGGCCTCGTCGAGGTGCGCGGCCAGGACATCGGCGCCGGCCTGGCCGTGCTGTGCGAGTCCGCCGCCCACCCGGCCGCCTCCATGGACGACGCCTGCGACGCCATCGTCCGTGCCCTCAACACCCGCGAGGGGCGCAAGGACGACGTGGCCCTGCTCATGGCCCGCCTCAACGGCATCCCGCCCGAGCAGGTCGCCGAGTGGGAGATCGAACCCCGGGCCGCCGAGGCCGCCCGGGCCCGGCACCTGGTGGGCGAGCAGCTGGCCCGCTGGGGCCTGTCCGCGGCGGCCCCGACCGCACAGGTGCTCGTCGGCGAGATCGTCGCCAACGCCGTGCGCCATGCACGCACCTGGCGCATCGGCGTCCGCCTGGTGCGCACGGACGTGCTGCTGTGCGAGGTCACCGACGACGACCACACCCTGCCGGTGCTGCTGAGCACCGAGGCGGACGAGGAATACGGGCGCGGTCTGCGGGTAGTGAGCGCACTGGCGCGGGAATGGGGCGCCAGTCACACGGGACGGGGGAAGACGGTGTGGTTCGAGCAGACTCTGGTGCAGCCATGAGCGTGACGGAGCGTTACCGCAGCGCCTGGGAAGGCTATTGGGGCACTGCCCCCGAGGCGCCCGGCGAGGTCATCTGGGACTCCGACCCGGCCCTGGCCGCCGAGCCCCATCTCACCCTCCTGCTGCCCTATGCCGACCCGGCCCTGCCCGTGGTCGACCTCGGCTGCGGCAACGGCACCCGCACCCGGCACCTGGCCGGGCACTTCCCGCGCGCCGTCGGCGTCGACCTCTCCCGCGCGGCGGTCGAGCGCGCCCGGCGCGCCGACCCCGAGGGCCTGGCGGAGTACGAGCAGCTCGACCTGGTCGACGCGGCGGCGGTGCGCAGCCTGCACGAGCGACTGGGCGACTGCAACGTCTACATGCGCGCCGTGATCCACCAGAGCGACGCCGCCGACCGCGGCCCGGTCGCCGCGGCCGTGGCGCGGCTGGCGGGGGAGCGCGGCCGGGCCTTCGTCGTGGAGCTCAAGCCCGCCGCCGGCACGGTGCTGGCCGAGCTCGCGCAGGCGCCCGGCGGGCCGCCCGAGGGGCTCCGGCGCGTCCTGGAGCACGGGCTGCGGCCCGCCGAGGCGGCCGACGGAGAGGTGGCCGGACTGCTGACCGGCGCCGGGCTGAAGATCCTCGCCGAGGGCGACACGGAACTGACCATGACCGCCTGCCACCCGGACGGCCGCAGGGTCCGGCTGCCGGCCCGGTGGTTCGTTGCGACGGGGCGCTGAAGGTTATCCACAGCCCTGGTCCGCATCTGCCCGGGCGCGTAACGTGACGGGACATGAAGATCCTGATCTCCGCGGACATGGAGGGTGCCACCGGCGTCACCTGGCCCGGTGACGTGCTGCCCGGTGCGGCGCAGTGGGAGCGGTGCCGCCACCTGTTCACCTCCGACGTGAACGCGGCGATCGCCGGGTTCTTCGACGGCGGTGCCGATGCCGTCCTCGTCAACGAAGCGCACTGGAGCATGCGCAATCTGCTGCTGGAGCAGCTGGACGAGCGAGCGGAAATGCTCACCGGCAAGCACAAGACGCTCAGCATGGTCGAGGGGGTGCAGCACGGAGACGTCGACGGCATCGCGTTCGTGGGCTACCACGCGGCGGCCGGCGCCGAGGGCGTGCTGGCGCACACCTACCTGGCCAACTCGATCACCGGCGTCCGGGTGAACGGCAGGCGGGCCAGCGAGGGCCTGCTCAACTCTCTGGTCGCCGCCGAATACGGTGTGCCGGTGGTGCTGGTGACCGGTGACGACCGGACGTGCGAGGACGCCAAGGGATATGCGCCCGAGGCCCGTTCGGTCGCCGTGAAGGACTACGTCTCCCGGTACGCGGCCGTCTGCCGCCCGCCGGCCCGCACGGCGGCGGACATCCGGTCCGCCGCCCAGGCCGCCGCCGTGCTCGCGGCTCGGCACGAGCCGGTGCACGGCGGGCCGTTCACCGTCGAGGTGGAGTTCGACGCCGAGCACCTCGCCGGGGCGGCCACGGCCGTGCCCGGCGTCGGCCAGACCGGTGAACGGCTGGTGGCCTACACCCTGCCCACCATGTACGAGGCAATCCGCTGCTTCAAGGCGGTCACGACCGTCGTCTCGGCGGCGGTGGAGGAGCAGTATGGCTGAAACGACCCACGGGGGGAACGGGGGAGCGAGCAGACCCGAGGAGCGGATCGGTGACCGGATCGGCGACCGGATCGACGAGCGTGCGCTGGCCGAGGCGGTGCGCTTCACCTCGGACCTGATCCGCATCGACACCGCCAACCGCGGAGGCGGCGACTGCCGGGAGCGCCCGGCCGCCGAGTACGTCGCCGAGCAGCTCGCCGACGCCGGCCTGGAGCCGCTGCTGCTGGAGAAGGAGCCCGGGCGCACCAACGTCGTCGCCCGCATCCCCGGCACCGATCCGGGTGCCGAGGCGATCCTGGTCCACGGCCACCTGGACGTCGTCCCGGCCGAGCCCGCCGACTGGAGCGTGCACCCCTTCTCCGGCGAGGTGCGCGACGGTGTGGTGTGGGGGCGCGGTGCCATAGACATGAAGGGCATGGACGCCATGATCCTGGCGGTCGTCCGGGCCTGGGCCCGGGCGGGCGTGCGCCCCCCGCGGGACGTGGTGATCGCCTACACCGCCGACGAGGAGGACACCTCCCTGCCCGGCGCGGCCTTCCTCGCCGCCGAGCACGCCGGGCTCTTCGAGGGCTGCACGGTCGGCATCAGCGAGTCCGGCGGCTACACCTTCCATGCCGACGGGGGCCTTCGGCTGTACCCCGTGGCGGCGGGGGAGCGCGGCTCGGCCTGGGTCCGGCTGACCGCCCAGGGCACCGCCGGGCACGGCTCGAAGGTCAACCGGCGCAACGCCGTGGTCCGTCTGGCCGCGGCCGTCACCCGGATCGGGGAGTACAAGTGGCCCGTGCGCCTCACCCCCACCGTCCGTGCGGCGCTGCGGGAGATCGCCGCCGTCCACGGCATCGAGGCCAATCCCGACGCGCCGGGCTTCGACGCCGACGAGCTGCTCGCCAAGCTCGGTACGGCGGCCGCTCTGGTGGCGGCCACCGTGCGCAACAGCGCCAACCCCACCATGCTGAACGCCGGTTACAAGATCAACGTCATCCCGGGGCTGGCCGTCGGCCACGTCGACGGCCGTACCGTGCCCGGTGGCGAGGCGGAGTTCGAGCGGATCATGGAGGAGCTCACCGGGCCCGACGTCGACTGGGAGTACCACCACCGGGAGATCTCCCTGCAGGCCCCCGTCGACGCCCCGGTCTTCGCCCGGATGCGCGCCGCGCTCGAACGCTTCGACCCCGACGCCCGCGTGGTGCCGTTCTGCATGTCCGGCGGCACGGACGCCAAGCACTTCTCCCGCCTGGGCATCACCGGCTACGGCTTCTCGCCCGTCAGGCTCCCGGCCGGCTACGACTACCAGGCGCTCTTCCACGGAGTCGACGAACGGGTGCCCGTCGATGCGCTGCACTTCGGCGTGCGGGTGCTCGACCACTTCTTGATGGATCGCAGCTTGACGGATCGCAGCTTGACGGACCGCGGCCTGACGGACCGCAGCCTGCTCGGGCGCACCCCGGCCGGGCCCCTTGCCGACCCGTACTGATCCCCGACCGACCCCCACCGATCCCCACTGACCCCCTTCACGAGGAGGCGTAGCAATCATGGTGTCCACGGCGCCCTACGGAGCCTGGCAGTCACCCATCGACGCCGCGCTCGTCGCGGCGCACGAGGGAGCCCCGGAGCACGTGGGCACGATCGGCGACGAGGTGTGGTGGGTCGCACCGCGCCCGGCCGAGAACGGCCGCAAGACCCTGGTGCGCCGCCTCACCGACGGAGCGGAGGCGCCGGCACTGCCCGCGCCCTGGAACGTGCGCAACCGCCTGACGGAGTACGGCGGCCGGCCCTGGACGGGCGTCGCCCGGGCGACCGGGGGCCCGCTGCTGGTCTTCACCGAGTTCTCGGACCAGCGGCTGTACGTCTGGGAGCCGGACGACCCGGCCGGCGGCGCGCCCCGGCCCCTGACCCCCGTCTCGGCCGTCGGCGGCGGGCTGCGCTGGGCCGACCCGCTGCTGCTGCCCGAGCGCGGCGAAGTGTGGTGCGTGCTGGAGGAGTTCACCGGCGAGGGCCCGCAGGACGTGCGCCGGGTCATCGCCGCCGTCCCGCTCGACGGCTCCGCCGCCGAGGACCGCGCCGCCGTACGGGAGCTCACCGACGACCGGCACCGCTTCGTCACCGGCCCCCGGCTCTCCCCGGACGGCCGGCGCGCGGCCTGGACGGCCTGGGACCACCCGCGCATGCCCTGGGAGGGCACCGAGCTGAAGGTCGCCGATGTCACCGGGCCCGGCGACATCGCCCGCTTCGACGCCGTGCGCACCGTGGCGGGCGGCGAGCGGGAGTCCGTCGCCCAGGTGGAGTGGGCCCCGGACGGCAGCCTGCTCGCCGTCACCGACCGCACCGGCTGGTGGAACCTGCACCGCGTCGACGTGGACACCGGCCGGGCCGTCAATCTCTGTCGCCGCGAGGAGGAGTTCGCCGGCGCCCCCTGGGTGCCGGGGCAGCGCTGGTTCGCCCCCCTGCCCGGCGGCACGGTCGCCGTCGTCCACGGCCGCGGCGCCCAGCGCCTGGGCATACTCGACCCCGAGACCGGTGAAGTGGTGGACGCCGCCGGTCCGTGGACGGAGTGGCGCTCCACCCTGGCCGTCAGCGGCACCCGGGTCGTCGGGGTGGCCGCCAGCCCCCGCACCGCCTACGAGGTCGTCGAGCTGGACACCCGCACCGGCAGGGCCCGGGCGATCGGCGCCCGGCACACCGACGCGGTGGACCCCGCCTACTACCCCGAGCCGCTCATCCGCACCTTCACCGGGCCCGACGGCCGCGAGGTGCACGCCCACATCTACCCGCCGCACAGCCCCGACCACACCGCACCCGCCGACGAGCTGCCCCCCTTCGTGGTGTGGGCGCACGGCGGCCCCACCGGGCGCTCGCCGCTCGTGCTCGACCTGGAGATCGCCTACTTCACCTCCCGGGGCATAGGCGTGGCCCAGGTCAACTACGGCGGCTCCACGGGCTACGGCCGCGCCTACCGCGACCGGCTGCGCGAGCGGTGGGGCGTGGTGGACGTCGAGGACTGCGCCGCCGTCGCCGAGACGCTGGCCGAGGAGGGCACCGCCGACCGCGCCCGGCTCGCCATCCGCGGCGGCAGCGCCGGCGGCTGGACGAGCGCCGCCTCCCTCGCCACCACCTCCACCTACGCCTGCGCCACCATCGCCTATCCCGTGCTCGACCTGCCGACCTGGGCCGACGGCGGCACCCACGACCTGGAGTCGCACTACCTGGAGTATCTGATCGGCCCGCGCGCCGAGGTGCCCGACCGCTACCGCGACCGCTCCCCGCTCACCCGCGCCGACCGCGTCACCGCCGCCTTCCTGCTGCTGCAGGGCCTCGAGGACGCGGTCTGCCCGCCCGAGCAGAGCGAGCGGTTCGTCGAGGCGATGGCCGGGCGCGGCGTGCCGTTCGCCTACCTCACCTTCGAGGGCGAGGGCCACGGCTTCCGCAAGGCCGCCAGCGTCGTGCGCTCCCTGGAGGCCGAGCTCTCCCTGTACGCCCAGACCTTCGGCATCGACGTCCCCGGCATACCCGTGCTGGAGTTGGCCAAGTAGCCGGCGGGGGATATGGGCAGGCTCTGCCCATGACGACGACCGTTGTGCTCCGGACGCCCCGACTGACGCTGCGCCGCTGGCGCGAGGACGATCTCGGCCCGATGGCGGCCATCAACGCCGACCCGGAGGTGATGCGCTGGATCGGCGACGGATCGGTCCGCGACCGGGCCCGCACCCGGGCCGGCATCGACGCCAGCGAGCGGGAGTGGGAGGAGCGCGGGGTCGGCCTGTTCGCCGTCGAGTGCCGGGAGTCGGGGCAGTTCGTGGGCTTCGCCGGGCTGTCCGTGCCGTCCTTCCTGCCGGAGATCCTGCCGGCCGTGGAGCTCGGCTGGCGCCTGGCCCGGCCCTTCTGGGGCCGGGGGCTGGCCACGGAGGCGTCCCGCGTCGTGCTGGACTTCGCGCTGCGCGACCGCGGCCTGGCGCGGATCGTGGGCGTGCACGCCACCGGCAACCACGCCTCCGAGCGCGTCCTGGGCAAGCTCGGCATGCGGCGCGAGCGGCGCACGATCCACCCGCGGTACGGGGTGCCGCTGTGCGTCCACGTTCTGGAGGCGTGCCCGTAGCCGTGGGCTGGGCGTGTTCCCCGTCTGGGGGTGCGAGGCAGTGCCGCCGCCTGCGGGCGCGTTGTGGCTTGTCGCGCAGTTCCCCGCGCCCCTTACGGGGCGCCGTGGTGCGGCGCGGCGCCACGTCTGCGGGCGCGTCGTGGCTTGGCGGGCGGGGGTCCGCGGCCCTGTTGGGGGACGGGGCTCACACGTTCGGCCGTACCGCACGTGCTCGCGGGCGGCCGAGCGAAGAGCGTGGACGGGGGCGGTGTACGCGCCGTGCCGCCCCCGCCCCGCGCCGAAGGAGCCGCCGTGTCCGACGTGTCGCCCCCGCCGCCCGCCACGTCCGCCGGGGCCGGCCACCCCGGCGGCCGGCTGCTGGCCGCGGGCCTGGGCCACGAGGGGCAGGTGCCGGGCATCCTGATGGCGGCCGAGGGCGAGCGCGTCGTCGCCGTCGCCGCGGGCGACCGCCACAGCCTGGCGCTGACCGAGGACGGCCGGCTGCTCGCCGCGGGGCTCGACGACCACGCCCAGGTGACCGGGATCTTCGCCGCCGCCCGTGGGCTGCGCCTGGCGGCCGTGGCCGCCGGCGGCTCGCACAGCCTGGCCGTGACCGCCGACGGCCGGCTGCTGGCCGCCGGCGACGACCGCAACCACCAGGTCACCGGCATCCGCGAGGCGGCCCGTGGGAGGAAGGTCACCGGGGCCGACTGCGGTGCGGTGCACCTCCTCGCCGTGACCGAGGAGGGCGAGCTGCTGGCCGCGGGCCACGACGGGGACGGACAGGTCGCCGGCATCCGCGCGGCCGCCCGCGGCCACCGCGTCGTCGCGGCCGCCGCCGGCGACTTCCACAGCCTGGCGGTCACCGAGGACGGGCTGCTCCTGGGCAGCGGCCGCGACGACGACCAGCAGGTCTCCGGCCTGCTGGCGGCCGCCGAGGGCCTCAAGGTCGTCGCCGTGGCCGCAGCCGCCCTGCAGAGTCTGGCGGTCACCGAGGACGGCCGGATCCTTGCCGCCGGTCACGACGCCCACCACCAGGTCTCGGGCATCCTGCGCGCGGCCCAGGGGCAGCGCGTGGCCGCCGTGGCCGCGGGCCACCTGCACAGCCTCGCCCTGACCTCCGCCGGACAGCTCGTGGGCGCGGGCAAGGACGGCGACCGGCAGGTCTCGGGCATCCTGGCCGCGGCCGCCGGGCAGCGCGTCGCGGCCGTCGCCGCGGGCGGCCGGCACAGCCTGGCCGTCGTCGCCGGCGACGGCCCCGCCGGGCGCACGGCCCGCGCGGACTTCCGCACCCGCGAGGGCGGCCCCGAGCGGGCCCTGAGCCTGCGGCTGCGGGACCCGCGGGGCGGTCCGGACGTCGTGCTGACCTCCCATCAGCCCGCCGTGGACTTCGCCGTCCACGAGGGCGAGGACGTGCAGCTGGTGGTCCGGCACGGGGAGGAGCTGGTGGGCCGGGGCACGGTGCGCTTCACCTACGACGAGGCCACCCTCACCACCGGCATCGACACGCGGGCCAGCCGCTTCCCCTCGTACCTGACCTGCACCGGCCATGGCGCCAACCGGTTCACGTTCCTGTGGAGCCGCTGACGCAGGCGCCGTACGGGCTCACACCCCGGTCAGCACCCGTGAGGCGCCCACCGGCAGGTCCCACAGGTCCTTGCGGGGCCGGCCCGTCGCCTCCCATGCCGCGCGCACCCTCCGCAGCGGCTCCAGCGGCGGTTCGGCCGACAGCAGGAACGTCGACCAGTGCATCGGGGCCATCACCCGGGCCCCCAGGTCGGTGCAGGCGCGCACGGCTTCCTCCGGGTCGGTGTGCACCGGCCCCAGCATCCAGCGCGGGTCATAGGCGCCGATCGGCAGCAGCGCGACATCGATGTCCGCGTAGACCTCGCCGATCCGTTCGAACCAGAAGCCGTAGCCCGTGTCGCCCGCGAAGTACACCCGCGGGCCCCCCGGTGCGGTGATCACCCAGCCGCCCCACAGCGACCGGCAGGTGTCGGTCAGCGTCCGCTTGCTCCAGTGGTGGGCCGGTACGAAGTCGAAGCGCACCGGGCCGCGCGGCCCGGGCAGTTCCACCGCCTCCCACCAGTCGAGCTCGGTGACGCGGGCGAAGCGGCGCCGGCGCGCCCAGCGGGCCAGGCCGGCGGGCAGCAGCAGGTGGGTGTCGCGGGGCAGCCGCCGCAGGGTGGGCAGGTCGAGGTGGTCGTAGTGGTTGTGGCTGATGACGACGGCGTCGACGTGCGGCAGGTCCTCCCAGCGCACCCCCACCGGCGTCACGCGCGGCGGCGTCCCCAGGATCCGGCGGGACCAGACCGGGTCGGTCAGCACGGTCAGCCCGCCGATGCGCAGCACCCAGCTGGCGTGCCCCGCCCAGGTCAGGGCGAGGGAGTCGGCGTCCACGGCGGGCAGCGGGCCCGGTTCCAGGGGCAGCAGGGCCAGTTCGTGCAGGGAGGCGGCGCTCGGGCGCAGCCGGCCCTCGCGGGCGAGCCGCGCGAGGGCGCGCACGCCCGGCAGCGGGGCGGTCAGGCGGTCGGCGAACGACCGGGGCCAGGAGCGGATCTCACCGAGAGGACGCGGCTCCGCGAGGGGACGCTCGGTCTGTTCGGTCATCTGGGGCTCCATTCGTGGGGAACCGGAACCTTGGCGCGGGGCTCGCGGCGCGCCGGGCGCGCGCCCCGCGCCGTGGCACGCTCACCGGTCGACGGTAGATCAGGTGCGGGCGAGTTCACTGAACGCCGATCCAAAAGCGGACAACGCCTCCGCGACATCCGGCTCGGCCAGCGGGTCGGGGGCCGCCAGGGCGTGCCGCCGCCGCTCGTCGTCGGGGCCGAGCAGCGGCACGGTGGACAGCCGCACCCGCAGCGCGTCGGGGGCGTCGCCGAACCGGTGGCCGCCCGGCACCGGCCGGCCGAGCACCTCGCCCAGGTGCGCCTCCAGCTCGACGGAGTCGGTGATGCCGCGGGCGGCCAGGGCACCGCGCAGTTCGCCGAGGTCGGCGTAGAGATGGGGGCCGGTCTGCGGCGGCCGGCACAGCACGCCCGCCGCGTCCAGCCGTTCGCGCACCGCGGCGCCCAGTGCCGCGTACAGCCGCGCGGCCGCCGCGCTGCGGGCGCGCACCGGGCCGGGCTCGGTCAGCGCCCAGCGCGCGGCGGCCGCCAGGGGCGGCGGCAGCTCGGCGCCGATCGCCTGCAGCACCGTGCCGGCCCGCGCCAGCAGGCCCGGGCCGGTGCCGCCGGCGGGGAAGCGGGCCACCGCGGCCGGCCAGGCGGTGGGCAGCACCGGCCCGGCCAGGCCGGTGAGCACGACGACCCGGTCGGGGTACATCTCGGCGGGCCCGACGTGGACGGTGGCGTGCGCGTCGTGCAGGGCGGCGTGCCAGGTCTCGTCGCTGACGACGGTCAGCTCCTCGGCGGCCGCGGCCTCGCACACCTCGTGCACGAGCTCCGGCGGGGCGACGGTGCCGGTGGTCTCGTCGGCGACCGACAGCACCAGGAAGCGGGGCCGCCCGCCCTCGGTGCGGATCCGGCTCACCGTCTCCAGCAGGGCGAAGGGGTCGGGCACCCCACCGCATTCGGCCGGTACCTGCACGTGGTAGGCCAACCGCCCGGCCAGCCGGGCGACCGGCGCGTACCAGGCGGCGCACGGCCGGGTCAGCAGCACCTCGCCGCCCGCCGAGGCCAGCAGGGCCAGCAGCAGCGGCGCGGCTCCCGGGGCGGCGAGCACCTGTGCGGGGTCGGTGGGCAGCCCCCGGCGGGCCCAGTGGCCGCAGGCGGCCTCGCGCAGCTGCGGGCCGCCGCCGACGGGTTCGGGATCGCCGTGCGCGGCCGCCCCGGCGAGCTGCCCGGCCAGCTCCGGCAGGACGGGCAGTCCGCGCTCGGGGGCCGGCAGGCCGGTCAGTGCCGGGAAGCGCTGCTGCATCCGTCCGCACACCTCCGCGCCGCGCCCGGCGCCTCGATGGGTCCTCTGACCCACCTTCGCAGATCATGGCGCGAGGACGGTGGCCGACACGGGCGGCAGGACGACGAGCCGTCCCCGGGGGCCGCATCCCGGAGTCGTCCCACATCCCAAGACCTCCCTCTCGCCATGCGAGAAAGCGGCGTACGGTGAATCCGGCACCGCGTCCGACCCGGGCGACCCGAGGGAGGTCACCATGCACTACATCCACGGCCACCACGAATCCGTCCTGCGCTCCCACAGCCGGCGCACGGCCGCCGACTCCGCGGCCTATCTGCTGCCCGAACTGCGCCCGCACCACCGCGTGCTGGACATCGGCTGCGGGCCCGGCAGCATCACGGCCGACCTCGCCGCGCTCGTCCCGCAGGGCCACGTCACCGGGCTGGACGCCGCGGCGGACATCCTGCCCACCGCCCGCGCGGCCGCCCGCGAACGCGGCCTGGACAACGTGGACTTCACCACCGGAGACGTCCGCGCCCTCGGCTTCCCCGACGGCGCCTTCGACGTCGTCCACGCCCACCAGGTGCTCCAGTACCTCGACGACCCCGTCGGCGCGCTGCGCGAGATGCGCCGGGTGTGCCGCCCCGGCGGCGTCATAGCCGTCCGCGACGTGGTCTACACGGCCATGACCTGGTATCCGCGCGTGCCCGGCCTGGACGACTGGCAGCGGCTGTACGTGGAGGTCGCCCGGGCCGGCGGCGGGGAGCCGGACGCCGGAAGCCGCCTGTACTCCTGGGCCCGGCAGGCGGGCCTGACCGGCGTCAGGGCCACCGCCGGCGCGTGGTGCTACACCGGCGCGGAGCAACGGCGGTGGTGGAGCGGCCTGTGGGCGGACCGCACCCTCGCCTCCCCCTTCGCCCGGCACGCCGTCGAGGGCGGCTGGGCGGACGAGGCGCGGCTCGCGGCGATCGCCGGGGCGTGGCACGAGTGGGGGCGGCACGAGGACGCGTGGTTCGCCGTCCTCAACGGCGAACTGCTGTGCAGGATTGGCTCGTCCGTTCCCCGGTGACCGGGCCCGCCACCGCCAACTAGCCTTGTTTTCATGAACATTCTGGGGACCTCGCTACGGGTGTGTGTCGGCGACCTGGAAGCGGCGATTGCGGTGTACGAACGGCTGACCGGCGCCGAGGCCATGCGCTTCCGGCGCGGCGGCGTGTCCGTGGCCGCCGTCGGCTGCTTCTTCCTGATGAGCGGGCCGGAGGCGGAGCTGTCGGTGCTGCGCGCCATCAAGGCGACCATCGCCGTCACCGACGTGGACGAGGCACTGGCGGACCTGCAGGCCGTGGGGGCGGACATCGTCGCGGGCCCGGTGCGCACCCCCATCGGACGCAACCTGGTGGCCCGTCACCCCGACGGGTCCGTCTTCGAGTACGTGGACCGCAAGGAAGGCTGATCCCCCGTCCGGCCGCCGTCCGCCCCCGCCCCGCACGAACGGCTCAGGGGCGGGGCCGGGCGGCGGGCGTACCCTCCCCCTCGGCGAGGTCCGCGATCTCCGCCTCCGCCAGGACGGCCCGCGCCCCCTCCTCGTCCCCGCGGGCCCGCAGGATCCGCGCCTCCAGCAGCCGGAAGCGGCCGTGTCGGCGGGCCGCCGGCGGCAGCCCCGCCAGGACGGCGGCCGCCTCGTCCACCTGCCGCGCATCCAGCAGTGCCGTGATCGCCTCCCGCGCCAGCGCCACCCGGGCCGCCCGCGACGCGCGGCCCTCCCGCGCCGCCGCGACCGCCGCCGCGACCGCCGCCGCGTACCGCTGCGCGGCCCGCTGCGGGTGGCCGCTCAGCGCGTCCGCGGCGGCCAGGCAGCGCAGCGCCGGCCAGCCGGCGCCCAGCCGCTCGGCCGTCTCCCAGCTGCGGGCCGCCTGCGAGCGGTCGCCCGCGTGCCACTGCGCCACGCCCAGGTGGTACGCCGCGGCCGGCCCCGGTTCCGTGGTCTCCAGCATCTCCCGCCACGGCCGTGACACCAGGGACGGCCCGGGCTCGGGCCCCTCCTGCGTCAGCGTGCCGGTCCGCAGCAGGGCGAGCCAGGGCTGCTGCTCGGCGCCCAGGGTCGTGGCGGGGAAGGGCGTGCCCGGCAGCTCCAGGCGGCCCCGCTCGACCTCCAGGGCGCCCCAGCCCGATCCGGTCGCCAGCGTCTCCTTCGGCTCGTGGTCGGCGTACGGGCGCCAGGCGGCGTACGCGGCGTCCACCGCCTCGCGCGGCAGCGCGGCCTCCAGTCGCCCGGCGACCTGCGCGCGCGCCGCCGCCCAGTCGGCTCCGTGGACGGCGGCCGGGTCGGCGGCCAGCGGCCCGTACGCCTCCAGCCAGGCGAACTCCCCGCCGGCCTCCAGCGGAACGTGCTCCAGCTGCGTCGGGGCCAGGCCCGCCTGGATCTCGGCGTAGCCGCCCGTGCCGGGCTCGGTGAGCCACTCCTGCCAGCGCCGCCCGGGCTCGTCCGTGCCCCACACGAACAGCTTGCGGCCCCCGAGCAGGCGCGTGGAGGTCTGCACCAGTCCGTGCCCGTCCGCGTCGAGCGCCGCGATCCAGGGGCGCTCGTCCGGGGCGAGGTCGTAGAAGTAGTCGCCGTGGCGCTCGCACCGCAGCGGATACGAGCCGTGCGCGCCGTCCGGCACCGGCACGCGCCGCAGCGCCCGCTCCGGCCCGAAGGACCAGGCGGCGTCGGCGGGCGCCAGCACACGGGTGCCCGGGCCCTCGGGGACGGCGGTGTTGGACCACCAGTACACGGGCGCCGGGTGGTGGTGGGGATTGCGCACGCGCACCCCCACGTACAGGAAGTCCGACCCCTGCGGCAGCCACAGGTCCACCTGGAAGGGCAGGTCGCGCAGCCGTTCCCACTCCCACAGGCGCAGCATCTCGCCGCCGTCGGGAGCCGGTACGCGCGCGGCGTGCAGCGGCGCCACCGACAGGGTGCCGTGCCCGGTGGCGCCGATGTTCCACTCGATGCCGCCGGAGAACCAGGCGCCGTTGAGGGCGAAACCGGCCGGCTGGAGGACGGGGTTGGCGTACACCAGCGAGCGGCCCGTGGGCTTGTGCACCAGGGAGTGCACCCGCCCGCCGAGACCGGGCAGGACCGTGGCGCGCAGCCGGTCGTTCTCGACCACGATCGCCTCCAGGTCGGTGGGCACCCGCTCGCGCGTGTAGCCGTCGCGGCGGCGCACCGGCAGCAGGGAGCGCAGCGGCGCGTAGGCCATCCGCCGGGCCATCGCCGCCGGCAGGTCCGGCGGCAGGCCGGGGCCGGGGCGGTGGACGTCGGCGGGGGCCGCCAGCGGCGGCAGCGGGTCCTCCGGGCCCAGCGGTGCCGCGGGCAGGGTCAGGACGGTGCGACGGATGGTCGTTGTCACGGCTCTGTCCGATCCTCTCGCCGGCTCACAGCCACGCGGGGGTGTCCGCGCCCAGCCGGCCCGGTCGCCGGCCCCAGTCCCGGGGACTGCCGTCGAAGGCCACCGCGGGCCGCGCGTGCCGCATCCGGCCGAGCGGCCCCTCGCCCTCGACGAGGTGCGCGACGTCGTCGTGGTCGCCCTCCGGCTCGCCCTCGTCGGCGACGACGCCGTGGCACAGCCAGGCCGCCGTCTGCGCCAGGGCGAGGCGGGCCAGGCGGGTGCCGCCGGTGGCGTGCTGCTCGGTGACGGCCCGCAGCACGGCCGCCGCCAGCAGGTACCCGGTGCCGTGGTCGAGGGCCTGGGCGGGCAGCGCGCCGGGCGGCGCCTGTGCGTCCGTCCCCGGCGCCGCCTCGGTGACCGCGATGCCGCAGGCCGCCTGGACGAGGCTGTCGAAGCCGCGCCGGGTGCCCCAGGGACCGTACGCGCCCCAGGCGCTGAGCTGCCCCACGACCAGGCCGGGCCGCCGCTCGGCGAGGGCCTCGGCACTGAGCCCGTGGCGGTCCAGGGCGCCCGGCCGGTAGCCGGTGACGACGACGTCGGCCGTGGCGAGGAGGTCCTCGAAGGCGGCCCGGTCGGCGGGCCGGGCCAGGTCCAGGGCGACCGAGCGCTTGCCCAGCCCGGTGTCGTCGTGCAGCTCCTGGCTCTCCGGCAGCCACGGCGCGTCCACGCGCAGCACGTCCGCGCCGAGCAGGGCCAGGGTGCGGGTGGCGACGGGACCGGCCAGGACGCGGGTCAGGTCCAGCACGCGAAGCCCCGCGGCGGGCAGGCCGTCCGGCGCCGCGTGCGGCCGGCGCGGGGGCCCGTCGGCGATCCGCTCCACGGCGAGCAGCGGCCGGCGGGCCACCTCGGCGCCCTGCGGGTGCGCGGCCCACTGGGCGGGGGTGCGCACGGCCACGGCCAGCCCGCCCGCCGCGTCGATCAGCTCCTCCGCCTCCGCCGCCGTACGGCCCGCCAGTGCGGCGGCGACGCGCCCGGCCGTGGCGGCATCCTCCGCGGGCCCCCGGTCGGGCACGCCGAGCGCGGCCAGCAGGCGCGCGCGGTGGTGCGCGTAGTTGCCGTGGGTGCGCAGCCAGCCGTCGGTGGTGCGCCAGAACCGCGACAGGGGAGCGAAGTTCGTGGGTGCCCGACCCTCGACGCGGACCAGCCGCTCGCTGGTGAAGGCGGCCGCCACGGCGCCGTCGTCCACGTGCACCGCTGCCACCGGGCCCCCGCCGCGGCGGGCGGCCTGCAGCTCGGCCGCGGCCAGTGCGGCGCAGGTCACGGTCGCCCGGGCCAGCTCGCGCGCGGGCAGCCGGGCCGGGAGCACGCCCTCGGCGCCCCCGTACGCGACGGCGTCCAGTAGCGCGGGATCGCCCCCGAGCAACTCCCAGGCGTGGGCGGCGGTTTCGGACAACCTCTTGATCATCCCCCGAGTGTGGCACTGAGTGCCACCTGCTGGGAAGAGGGCCTCACGGACAGCATGGGGCCGGCGACCACGGCCCGCAAGACGCCCGGCGGCGCCGTGGCCAGCCCGTCGGCCAGCCGTTCCTCGTGCAGGAGTACGGCGGTGATCTGGTCGCTGTAGCGCTCCACCGACTCCCGTTTGAAGCCCAGCAGCGGCCAGCCCCAGACCGCGGCCAGGTACACGCCCTCGCGCACCAGGTACGGGTCGGCCGGGTGCGTGCACTCCACCAGCGGCTCGACCACCGAGCGGTTGGTGGCGCAGCCGCCGACGAGGTCGACGACGACGGTGCCGGGCCGCAGCACGCCGCCCAGGTCGGCCTCGGTGATCACATAGCCGGTCCGCCGCCGGTCGGCGGGCTCGGCCCCGTTGATCACCAGGTCGCTGGCGTGCAGATGGCGGCAGACGTCCGGTCGTGCGGTGGTCCGCTTGGTGAGGATCTCGATGCGGGCCACGCCGTGCCGGGCGCACTCGTCCAGGGCGCCGAAGGCGACGTTGCCGTAGCCGAGCACGGCGGTGCGGATGCGGGCCGGGGTGCCCAGGGCCGGGTTCTGCCGCAGCGCGAGGGCGATCCCGAAGCGGGCGCCCGCCCGCCCCGTCTCGTGCAGGCACTCGATCCTGCGCCTGCCGTACGCCTGCAGGCGGTGGCGTGCACGGTCGCGGTCGACCTCCTCCACGGACAACCGCGCGGCCATGTCGTCGAGTTCGGCGAATCCCACGCCGACCGTGTCCGGCGCGGGTGGCGGGGGAGCGCGCAGGATCCGCAGGGAGCGCGGCCGCATCCGGGCGGCGTACTGCAGGGCGCCGAAGGCGTGGGGGGAGTGCCCGGTGAAGGCGATCGAGAGCCGGGAGGGATCGGCCACGGGCAGTTGCGAGAACCACCGGCGCGCGGCCAGCCGGCTGCGCAGGAATTCGTCGGAGACGAACTCGGGGCACTCCCGCACGAGTTCCATCGCGATGAGGTTCACGCCCCGCTCCCCGGCGATCGTCGCGCGCTGCGGAAGGGAGCGCACATGGGCCATGCACAACAGGCTCGAACCGGGGTCCATGCGCGCCAGGTCGTGGTGCGCGGGTCCCTTGAGTTTGACGACGAGGTCCTTTCCCGGATACAGCGCCTCCCGGGATTCGATACGCGCGCCCACCGCGGCGTAGGCGGCGTCCGGATAACCGGTGCCGGCGCCCGCACCGCGCTCCACGCTCACCCGGCACCCGTGCGCGACCAGCGCCGCGACGCCGCCGGGGGTGAGCGCGACCCTGTCCTCCGAACCGTCGGGGTTCTCCGGCGATTCGTGTTCCGCCGCGATTCCTATGGACCGGAACGGCCGGTGCATCCGCGCCGTGTCGAAGCCTGCTCTCATCTCCGGGCACCTTCCGTGCGTACAGGCGCGCGGCCTGCGATCAGCGGATCAGCGGACGACCGGAGGCGGCCGATAATTCATCATGGCAGCATTGGTGACATTGCGCTTATCGGTGCGGAATTGCCGGGAAATGGCCCGTCGCGGGGCTTTGCCGACGAGCGGGAGGAAGCCGTGGACTTTCCCGTCCGGGCACTGCTGATCGACATCAACGGCACGGTCTTCGACCACGGGATCGCCGTCGAGGGCGCCCCCGAGGCCGTCGACCGATTGCGCGACGAGGGATATACGCTGCGTTTCCTGACCAATACGGAGTCCAGGACGGTCGAGGACACCCTGGAGAGCCTTTCCCGCTGCGGTCTGCACGTCGAGCCGGCGGAGCTCTTCACCCCCGTGGTGGCCGCCCGTACGCTCCTGGCCGACCACCCCGGCCCGCGGGTGCTCGCGCTGATGTCGGCGGAGCTGCAGGCCACCTTCGCCCCGCTGGAGAGCGGTACCGGCAGGCATACGCACGTCGTCGTCGGCGACTGTCAGCAGGTGCTCGACTACCCGCTGCTCAACCGCGCCTTCCGGGCGGTCAGGGCCGGGGCCCAGCTCATCGCGCTCCAGCGCGGAGCGCTCTACCGGACCCCCGACGGCCAGGAGTTCCTCGACACCGGGGCGATCGTGGCGGCCCTGGAGTACGGCACCGGCCGCACCGCCCGGCTGCTGGGCAAGCCCTCGGGCGAGTACTTCGGGCTGGCCGCCGCCTCCACGGGCTTCGACCCCCGGCACACGGCCGTGATCGGCGACGACGCCACGACGGACGCCGCCGGCGGCCGGGCCATCGGGGCCACCACGATCCAGGTCCGCACCGGGAAGTACGCGGGGCAGGCCGCCGAGGGGACGGCCGGGCGGGCGGCGCACACCGTCGACTCCATCGCCGACGTCCCGGCGCTGCTGCACGCCCTGCACCGGGACGGTTTCACCCGTTCGGGTGCTCTGCGGCAGGCGCCGGGCGCGGTGCCGCCGGAGGTCTAGGCTGAGGGGTGCAGGCAGCGATCATGTGGCGCGAGGCTGGTCGGTCCCCTTGAGCGAATGCGAAGACCTTCCCGAGGAGGAGTCCGAGGGCAGGACGTGCCAGTGGTGTCACGGCTCCGGCTACGTGAGCCGGGCCCTGGCGCGCACCCCGGGCCCCGACCCCTTCGCCGGGCCCGCGGAGACGGTGCACCGCGCGGGGCAGTGTCGGCACTGCCGGGGGACCGGCGCGTACGACTCCGCCCTCGACCCGACGCTCGACCGGGAAAGCGGCCGGGACGATTCCGCTTGATCGTCGCGAGGTGGACGAATCACGGTCCCGGGGCCTTCTTTCCGCACCTTTTTCGGTCACGTGGCGCTAATCACGGGACAAAAATCATTGATTTTGCGCCGCACCCTGTGCCATTCACTATGTGGACTCGCACCCACATGTGCGACGCACGAGACCGGCGACCTGCCCGCAGGACGAGAGGCGCACCACCCCATGCACGACACCGACGGCCGTTCCGGCCGCCGTTTCGGACTTCCCACGGCCACCGCGCTGGTCATGGGCAACATCATCGGCGGCGGCATCTTCCTGCTGCCCGCTTCCGTCGCGCCCTTCGGCACGGTGAGCCTGCTGGCCTTCGGCGTGCTCACCGTCGGCGCGATCGCCCTCGCCCTGGTCTTCGGACGCCTGGCCGAGCGCCATCCGCACACCGGCGGCCCGTACGTCTACGCCCGCGAGGCGTTCGGCGACTTCGCCGGCTTCCTGTCGGCGTGGTCGTACTGGACGATGACGTGGGTGTCCAACGCCGCCCTCGCCGTCGCCGGTGTCGGCTACTTCCACGTGCTCACCGGCAGCAACCCGTCCAAGGGCGCCGACCTCGTCGTGGCGCTGCTCATGCTGTGGCTGCCGGCGCTGGCGAACCTGGCCGGCACGCGCTGGGTGGGCGTGGTGCAGATGGTCTCCACGGTGCTGAAGTTCCTGCCGCTGCTGTTCGTCGCCGTCATCGGCATCTTCTTCTTCGACCCGTCCAACCTGGGCTCCTTCACCGAGGGCGGCCACAGCTGGACCGGCGGCCTGTCGGCCTCCGCCGCCATCCTGCTCTACAGCTACGTGGGCGTGGAGTCGGCGGCCATGAGCGCCGGCGAGGTCCGCGACCCGGAGCGCAACGTGGGCCGGGCCAGCGTGCTCGGCACCATCGGCGCCGCCCTGGTCTACCTGCTGGGCACGCTGGCCGTCTTCGGCACGGTCGCCCACGACAAGCTGGTGAAGTCCACGGCGCCCTTCTCCGACGCCGTCGACGCGATGTTCGGCGGCCACTGGGGCGGCACCCTGATCGCCTTCGCGGCCGTGATCTCGATCGTGGGCGCCCTCAACGGCTGGACGCTCATGAGCGCCCAGTCGCCGTACGCGGCGGCCAAGGACGGGCTGTTCCCGGCGTCCTTCGCCAAGAAGAAGCGCGGCGTGCCCACGGTGGGCGTGCTCGCCGCGGCGGTGCTGGCCACGCTGCTGACCCTGATCAACTACACCACCGGGGTGGGCGGCGTCTTCGAGATCCTCGTGCTCGTCACGACCTTCTCGGCCACCGTCCCCTACCTGCTGTCCACCGCCGCGCAGGTGTACTTCCTGCTCACCGGCGCCCGGGAGAAGGTCCACGCGGGCCGGATGACCCGCGACATGGCCCTCGCGCTCGGCGGCTTCGGCTTCTCCTTCTGGCTGGTGGCCGGCGCCGGCTACGCGGCGGTCTACCAGGGCACGCTGTTCCTCTTCGCCGGCATCCTCGTCTACGTCTGGCTGGCCGCCCGCCGCAAGGCGGCCACGGCGGGGGAGCAGGCCGCGGCGGAGTCCGTCGAGGCGCCCGCCGAGGTGCCCGCCGCCGAGCGTGCCGCCGAGGCCGCGGAGCCCGTCAGGCCGTGACGCCGCCGTCCAGGACGAGGTCGGCGCCGACCGTGTAGCCGGCCTCGTCCGAGGCCAGGTGGAGCACGGCGGCGGCGACCTCCTCCGGCGTACCGGCCCGGCCGGCCGGCACCGCGCCGCGCATGCGCTCGGCCTTCTCCCCGGCCGACTCGCCGGGCCGGGTGGACATGGGGGTCTCGATCGGGCCCGGGCTGACGGCGTTGATCCGCACGCCGTCGCCGATGTGGTCGCGTGCGGCGCTGCGGGTGAGCGCACAGACGGCGGCCTTGCTGGTGGCGTACGCCGCCAGGCCGGGCGCGCGCAGGTGGGCGCCGAGGTTGGACGAGATGTTGACCACCGCTCCGCCGCCGTGCTCCCGCATGTAGCCGATCTCGTGCTTCATCGACAGCCACAGGCCCGTGAGGTTGGTGGCCAGGGCGGCCTCCCAGTCCTTCTCCTCGATGTCGGCGGTCTTCGCGAACGGGGGCAGCATGCCGACGTTGTTCACGGCGACGTCCAGGCTTCCGTACCGTTCGACCGTCCGCTCCACCAGGGCGCGGACGTCCTCGGAGCGGGTCACGTCGGCGGTCACCGCGCTCGCCTCGCCGCCCGCGGCGCGGATGCCGGCGACCGTCTCCGCCAAGGGTTCGGCCCTGCGGCCCGCGACCACCACCCGGGCGCCCTCGCGGGCGAAGGCCACGGCGATCGCCCGGCCGATGCCGGTGCCGCCGCCGGTGACCAGGACGGTGCTGCCGGTGAAACGCGCGGTCATGTCAGTGCTCCTCGGAAGTTTCCAGAACGATCGGTCTTGAAAGAGGGTGTGCGGAAGCCGCCGCATGCACCGGTTCGCTTCAGCGCAGCAGGGTGAGGATCTGCTCCGCCGCGTCGCGCAGCAGGCCGGGCCGGGAGCCGGTCTTGCCGGCCACCCGCAGGCCCTGGAGAAAGACCAGCAGCATCCGGGCGAGCGCCGCGGGATCGCAGTCCTGCGCGAGCTCGCCCTGCGCACGGGCCCGGGTCAGCGCGGAGGTCAGGAGCCCCTCCACGACGTCCCAGCTCGCCTCGACCAGGCGGGCCGCCGCCGGGTCGTGCGGGCCGAGCTCGACCGCCGTGTTCGTCACGAAGCAGCCCCGCCGCCCGATCTCGTGGCCGGCCTCGGCGGCGAAGCGGCGGACCAGCGCCCGTACGGCGGGCAGTGCCGGGCCGGGCCGCGAGAGCTCCTCGGTCAGCCGGGGGTCCTGCTGCTCGCCGTAGCGCTGGAGCGCCTTGAGGTAGAGCGCGTGCTTGCTGCCGAACGTCGCGTACAGGCTCGCCCGCGCGATGCCCAGGTGCGCCACCAGGTCGGCCATCGACGTCGCCTCGTAGCCCCGCTGCCAGAACAGCTCCAGGGCCGACTGCAGGGCGGCGTCCGGGTCGAACTCCTTGGTCCTTGCCACACCGGGATGCTAGGTGTTTCGAGAACGATCGGTCAAGAATTAACGGCCGGTCAAGAAACGGCAACCCACTGCGCAATGGGTTGTCAGTGAAATATCACATTACTATGTTACGCCGCACACCCAGCCGTACCTGACGCCACATCAACCCCACCGAGGAGTACAGGTGTCTGCGTTACGCACTGCGCGCAAGGGGCTGCTCGCCGCCGTCACGGCGGCCTGCCTCGCCCTGCCGACGGCCCAGACCGGCCACGCCGCCCCGGCGGCGCCCGCCGCCCGCACCGCACCGGCCCCTGCCGCCCCGTCCGTCCACGACCCTCACGACGACGTCGACCGGCTCGCCGCGCCACCCCGGGAGCAGTCCAGACCCCCCGTGCCCGGCGGCGGCAGGATCACCCCCGGGCACCTGCCCGGCGACACCGCCCCCGGCACCCCCGGCCGGCCGCACGGCACCGCCCTGGCCGGCGGCGTCCCCTGCACGCTCGACGGCCTCACCGGCCTGACCCCCCAGCAGCTGGCGGACTTCCTCACCGACCCCGCCGTCACCGCCGACGGCTGCCTGCGCGGCCTGATCTGGACCTGGGACGCCCGGCTCGCACCCGTCATGTCCCGGCCCCACGTCCAGGCCGTCGCCGCCCGCATCGCCGCACTCGCCCCCCGCCACGACGGCACCGACAACGGCCACCTGGTGGAGCTGTTCACCTACCTCCACGCCGCCGTCTACCACGACTTCTCCCGCACCGAGATCGACCTGACCGACCCCGCGACCGTCGAGTCCCTGCGCGCGGCCGTCGCCGCCTTCGCCGCCGCGCCCCACGCCTTCGACCCCACCCGCCCCAACGCCGACACCTTGCGCGAGGCCCTGAACACCGCCAGCTCCGGCGGGCTGCGCCAGCACCAGCTCGCCCTGGTGCGCAAGGTGCTGGGCACGCTCGCACCCGGCACCGCCACCGCCACCGACCCAGCCTGGGGCAACGCCGCCCTGGCCGCCCTCACCGTCAACTACCTCGGCGTCTACCCCGGCAACAACGACACCGCCTTCCGGCAGGCCGTCGCCGCCGACGCCGGCTACCGGGCCGCCTTCCGCGCCTTCGCCGGCTACCGCCACCTGAAGGACACGCCCAACGCGTGGGCCGCACGCGACGCCATGGGCGAGTACGGGCGCTTCGGCCAGATCGACGCCCTGCGCACCGCGATCGTCACCGAGCTGGGCGGCAGCCTGCTCGGCACCACCGGCACCACCTTCGGCGAGCTCAGCGCTCCCTGGCTGAGCGTCGCCTCCTGGCTGAACTTCTACCAGGCCTGCGCCCCGTACAACGTCTGCAAGCCGCAGATCGAGACCCGGCTCTTCCCGCGCACCTACACCTACGACAAGGGAGGCATCGAGGTGCGCACCGCCCTCGACGCCGCCACCGTCGACCAGCTCTACTACGCGAGCAAGCAGGTCAAGAGCCAGTTCTTCCGGGTGCTGGGCACCGACCGGCCGCTGGCCGGCGACCCCAACGGCACCCTGCACATCCACCTGTACGCCTCGCGCGCCGACTACGAGGTCTTCCACCCCTTCCTGACCGGCATGGGCACCAACAACGGCGGCGTCTACATCGAACAGGGCGCCACCTTCTACACCTACCAGCGCCGCGTTCCGCAGGACTCCCGGCTCACCCTCGAAGAGCTCTTCCGCCACGAGTACACCCACTACCTCAACGGCCGCTGGGCCGTGCCCGGCTTCTTCGGCGAGGGCCCCTGGTACACCGGTGACCTGACCACCGCCATGGACGAGGGCACCGCCGAATTCTTCGACGGCTCCACCCGCGACGAGGGCATCAAGGTCCGCAAGTCCCTCGTCCAGGGCATCATCAACGACACCGCCGGCGGCAAGCCGCGCATGACCGTCGACAAGCTGCTGCACGCCACCTACGACGGCGACGGCTTCCGCTTCTACGACTACGCCGGCACCTTCTTCGAATTTCTCTGGCGCGAACACCCCTCGCTCCTGCGCGAGATGTACGGCTACGAGCGCGCCGACGACCCCAAGGGCTTCGACGCCTGGCGCACCCGCACGGGCCGGGACGCCGCCCTGCAGAAGGGGTACGACGCCTTCCTCGACGAGCAGATCCGCCACGTCGCCGACCTGTACGTCCCTTCCACCACCCACGAGCCCGTCGACCGGCTCACCTACGCCGACCCGGCCGGCGTGCGCTCGGCCTTCGCCGCCGCCACCTTCATGACCCCCTCCGCCTGCACCTCCAACGGTGACACGGGCCACCCGCGCTTCACCTGCACCGGCCGCGTCACCGCCAACCTCAGCGACTCCACCAGCCCCGACCACGTCTTCGAGGACATGTCCGACACCGTCGACTCCTTCATCCTCGACCGCGCGGCGCCCGCCGCCGACAACTTCGCCGACATGAACTGCGCCTTCGGCACCGTCGGCATCTGGTCCGACGGCAAGGCCGGCACGGCCGACTTCACGTGCGAGGGCCCGCTGCGCACGGGCTGACGCGCACCGGCAGCCACCGGCAGCCGCCGGCCCGCGGACGCGTCACGCGTCCGCGGGCCGGCGGCGCGTCCCTGACGGGGCGCACGGGCTAGCCCAGGTCGAAGACGTTGGCCAGGCCCAGGCGGTGGCGGAACTCGTCCTGCCGCTTGAGCCCCTCGAACTCCGGCGGCCGGTACGGCGGGATCACCTCGCACCGCTCCGCGCCCGACCCCTCCTCGTCCAGCAGTGCGTTGACCGCCGCCCGGGCCGCGGCGTTGGCGCCCTCCATGGTGGCCAGGTCGATGTCGACGGCCACGTAGTCGCCGGCCAGGAAGAGATTGGGGATCGCGGTGCGGGCCGCGGGACGGTCGTACCAGGTGCCCGTCGGGTGGATCAGCAACTGCTCGTCGTTGCTCGCCCGGTTCCCGTCGAGCTCGACCGCCGGGTCCAGGAACCACGAGTGCAGCTTCGCGTCGCTGAGCACCGTACGGCCGGTGTCGTTCAGCCCCGCCTTCATCTGCGCCCACACCTCGCGGGCGACCTCCTCACGGGTGCACTGCTTGGCCGTCTTGCCGTACAGGATGCCGGGCCGGTCCCATTCCGAGACGTCCACCGAGAGGCAGTCGGCCACGGTGCCGTCCCCGTAGTCGCGGCGGAAGTCGCGCCCGGACCAGTACTGGGCCTGGCCGACGGCCGTGATCGACCACGGCGAGTCGATGTGGTTGATGTGACCGTGAATGATCGGAGTCGGCTCGGTCAGGTAGAACTGGATCCCCGTCATCCAGTCCGTCTGCAGCCGGTCGCAGCGGGCCAGGGCCGGATCGGCGGCCCGTACCTGCGCGGTCCAGGTCCTGCGGGCGTGCTCGACCGGCATGGCCGAGACGAAGTGGTCCGCCGTGACCACCCGGCGCGCCCCGGTCGCGTCCTCCAGCACGGCCTCGGCGATCCGGCCGCCGGCCGGGCGCAGCTCGCGCACGGCCCAGCCGGTGCGGAACTCGACCCCCAGCGTGCGCAGATGGCTCACCCACGGATCGATCCACGCCTCGTTGGTCGGCGCGTTCAGCACCCGGTCCGGCTCGCCGTCGGCACCGCGGCCCAAGGCGGTGCACAGGAACGCCTCCACACAGGTGGAGACGGTCTTCGTGCTGGCCACCTCGGCCTTGGTCGCGACGATGTTGCGTGTGATGCCGATGGCCAGCAGCTGCCGGTAGTTCGCCGACATCCGGCCGGCGCTGGTGAAGTCGAACCAGGGCACGCGCTCCCACTCCTGCGTCCGTCGGCGCTCGCTGCTGGTGAACCAGACGAGTAATCGCCCCGCGAAGTAGGCGATCTCGTGGGGCGGCAGCCCGGCGAAGGTCTCCAGCAGCGCCGTCAGCATGCGCAGGAACGCGTCCGGGGTCAGGACGGGCGGAGGTTTGCCGATGCTGCGGAACGGCAGGCGGATGTCCTCGTGGCCGATGCGGGCGAGCATCACCTCGGTGGACGGGACGAGGTTGTCGTGGCAGCCGTTCTCGTTGCCCGGGAAGGGGATGCGGCGCAGGGTGTCGGGCAGGTTGCGGTAGAAGCCGGGGATGAAGCGGAAGCCGTGCTCGCCGGGCAGCGGCTTGCGGCCGCCGCGGGCGCTGCCGGGCACGTCCATGCTGCGGGCCTTGCCGCCGAGCGCCGCCTTGCGCTCGTAGACCGTCACCGCGAAGCCGCGCTCGGCCAGTTCGTGGGCGGCCGTCAGGCCCGCCACCCCGCCGCCGAGCACGGCGACGCTGCGCCGGGCGGCCCGCCGCCGCCCGGCGCCGGACGGGCGGGGCACGGCCTGGGCCGCGCCGCCGAGCGCGGCCGTCGCGGCGAGGGCCGTGGCCCCGCCGATGAACCCCCTGCGCGTGCCTGCCGCCATGCCCAGCCCCCTACCGCCGGTAACCCGTCAGGTCCGGCGCGGAGCATAGGGGCGCCCCATGCACCCCGGAAGAGCGGTCGCGGCGCATGCGTGTCCCTCGGCGCACATTGGCGGGAAACCGCTGCCGTCCCGTGGGACGCTTGCCTCACCGGTCCCACACCCACGAGTCGCCAAGGAGTGCGCGATGTCAGTCGAACCGCTCTCGCAGAAGGACGTGGAGGAACGGCTCCAGGAGCTGCCGGGCTGGTCGCTGGACGGCGACCGGATCGCGCGCCGCTACTCCTTCGACGGGCACTTCCAGGCCGCGGCCATGGTGGTGCACATCGCCCAGATCCAGGAGGAGCTGAACCACCACTCCGACCTGACCCTCGGCTACAACACCGTCGCGCTGGCGGTGAACACGCACAGCGTCGGCGGCAAGGTCACCGGCCTGGACGTGGAGCTGGCCCGCCGCATCGAGGCGGTCGCCGACGCGCACGGGGCACGCTGACGCCGGCTCCCGGGTCGGCGCGGTGCCGTCCCGGGAGCCGTCGGGTCATCGGATCCCGCCGGGACATCGGTCCCGTCGGGTCGGGAGGTCAGTTCCAGTCGAACTCGTCCGGGTTCGGGCCCAGGCGGGTGCCGTTGTCGAGGCCGGCGATCGCCGCCATGTCCTCGTCGTCCAGCACGAAGCCGAAGACGTCGACGTTCTCGCGGATGCGCGACGGCGTCACCGACTTGGGGATGACGACGTTGCCCAGCTGCAGGTGCCAGCGCAGGACGACCTGGGCCGGGGACTTGCCGTGCTTGGCGCCGATCCGGGCGAGGACGGGCTCCTCCAGCAGGCCGCGGCCCTGGCCCAGCGGGGACCACGCCTCGGTGGCGATGCCGTGCCGCGCGTGCAGGGCGCGCAGCTCGGCCTGCGGGAAGTTCGGGTGCAGCTCGATCTGGTTGACCGCCGGGACCAGGTCGGTCTCGGCCAGCACCCGCTCGAGGTTGGCCGGCTGGAAGTTGGACACGCCCACGGCGCGGGCGCGGCCGCTGCCGGCGATCTCGGCGAAGGTGCGCCAGATCGTCAGGTAGTCGTCGCGCATGGCGCGGGGCCAGTGGATGAGGTAGAGGTCCACGTAGTCCAGGCCGAGGCGGGCGAGGGAGGCGTCGAACTCGCGCAGGACGCTCTCGCGCGTCCAGGTCTCCTTCGCGCTGTTCCACAGCTTGGTGGTGACGAAGAGCTCGTCCCGGGCGATGCCCGAGGCGGCGAGGGCCTTGCCCGTACCCTCCTCGTTCTCGTACACGGCGGCCGTGTCGATGCTGCGGTAGCCGGCTTCGAGGGCGGTGGCCACCGCGGCGGTGGCCTCCTCGTCGGAGACCTGCCACACGCCGAAGCCGAGCTGAGGCATCTCGACGCCGTTGTTGAGGGTGATGCTGGGGACCTTGCTCACGAGCAGTCGTCCTTACGTACGTATGGAAGTACTTACTCCACGGGTCAACCCGTGGTCCGGTGGATGCATTCCCGGGGCACAGCTGTCGCATGCGTCACTTTGTGTACAAGGCATCTATGTCGGCCGCGTACGCCCGCTCTATCGCCCTGCGTCTGAGCTTGCGCGTGGGGGTGAGCAGCCCCTGCTCCTCGCCGAACGGGGTGGCCAGGATGCGGAAGGCACGGATGGACTCGGCCTGCGAGACCAGGGTGTTGGCCGCCACCACGGCCCGCCGGATCTCGGCCTCCAGCTCCGGATCCTTCACCAGCTCGGCCGCTGCGGGAGCCGTCCGGTGAAGCATCGCCAGCCAGTGCGCGACCCCCTCCGCGTCGAGCGTGACCAGCGCCGCCACGAACGGCCGGTCGTTGCCCACCACCAGGCACTGCCCCACCAGCGGATGGGCGCGCACCCGCTCCTCCAGGAGCAGGGGCGAGACGCTCTTGCCGCCCGAGGTCACCAGGATCTCCTTCTTCCGCCCGGTGATCGTCAGATAGCCGTGCGCGTCGAGACGGCCGATGTCGCCGGTGGCCAGCCAGCCGTCGCGCAGCACGGCCGCCGTCGCGCGCCGGTCGCCCAGATAGCCCGCGAACACCTGCCCGCCGCGCAGCCACACCTCCCCGTCGTCCGCAATGTGCACGCTCGTGCCGGGCACCGGCAGGCCCACCGTGCCGAACCGGGGACGCTCCGGAGGATTGGCCACCGCCGCCCCACTGGTCTCCGTCAGGCCGTACCCCTCCAGCACGGTGACGCCCGCGCCCGCGAAGAACAGCCCCAGGCGCCGCTCCATCGCCGAGCCGCCCGACATCGCGTACCGCACCCGCCCGCCGAGCGCCTCCCGGATCCGGGCGTAGACCAGCCGGTCGAAGACCTGGTGCTGCACCCGCAGGGCGGTGCCCGGCCCCGGTCCCGTGCCGAAGGACTTCCCCTCCGTCGCCTCGGCATAGCGCACGGCGACATCGGCGGCCTTCTCGAACGGCCGGCCACGACCCTCCCGCTCGGCCTCCCGCCGCGCCGCCGCGTACAACCCCTCGAAGACGTAGGGCACCGCCGCCAGGAACGTCGGGCGGAACGCCCTGAGGTCCGGCAGCAGCGCGGCCGCCGACAGCTGCGGCTGGTGGCCGAGCCGGATCCGCCCCCGGACCGCCGCCACCTGCACCATGCGGCCGAAGACGTGCGCCAGCGGCAGGAACAGCAAGGTGGCCGGCTCCTCGCCCGGCCGGCCCCGGAAGACCGGCTCGTAGCGGCGGACGATGGTGTCGGTCTCGGCCATGAGGTTGGCGTGGGTGAGCACACAGCCGCGCGGGCGGCCGGTCGTGCCGGAGGTGTAGATGACCGTCGCCGGCGAGTCGGGCGTGACCGCCATGCGGTGCCGGTGCACGACCTCGTCGGCGATGCCCGCCCCCGCGGCGGTCAGCTCGCCGAGCGCGCCCGCGTCCAGCTGCCACAGCCGGGCCAGGCACGGCAGCCGGTCGACGACCGAACCGATGGTCATCGCGTGGTCCTCGTGCTCGACGACGCACGCGGTCACCCGGGCGTCGTGCAGCATCCGGTAGACCTGCTCCGCCGAGGACGTGGGGTACATCGGCACGGGCTGGGCGCCGATCGTCCACAGCGCGAAGTCGAACAGCGTCCACTCGTAACGGGTACGGGACATGATGGCCACCCGGTCGCCGAACCGGACGCCCTGGGCGAGCAGACCCTTGGCCAGCGCCAGCACCTCGTCGCGGAAGGCGCCCGCGGTCACGTCGTGCCAGACGCCGTCCGCGCTGCGGCCGAGCGCCACCCGGTCCGGGTCCGCCGCGGCATGCTCGAAGACGACGTCCGCCAGCCCTCCGACGTGGGGCGCCGTCACCAGGGAAGGGACGGTGAACTCGCGCAACCTCTCGCTCCTCGGGACGCTCGCACAGCGCCGTGACCGTACCCGTTCCCGTCCCGGCCAGAACCCTTTCCGGCGGACCGTCTCGGCACGGAGCCCGCCGGGAGGGGATCTGCACGAAATCTCTTCGGAATCCTCCACATGTGTTCACTGGGGTGTGTGCGCTGGTGCTCATGGGGAGTGAAGGCGGTCGCCGGCCGCCAGAATCGCGTCCGCGAGCGCCTCCGCGCTGCCGCGCACCGCGGCGTCGCGCCCGGTGCCGGCCCCGTGCAGCAGGACGACGTCGACGGGACCGAGGTCCGGCAGACCCGCACGGGAGGGCACCGGGGCCAGACCGGGCGGGATCATGCCCTGCGCGTGGGCCATCACGCCCAGCCCGGCGCGGGCGGCGGCCACCAGCCCGTTGAGGCTGCCGCTGGTGCAGGCCACCCGCCAGGCCCGGCCGTGCCGCCCGAGCACCTCCAGGGCCCGGGCGCGAGTGATCGCCGGCGGCGGGAAGACGACCAGCGGCAGGGGGCGGCGGGGATCGGGACGCAGCCCCTGCGCGCCGATCCACACCAGCCGGTCCCGCCACACCAGGCGGCCGTGCGGCTCGCCCGGGTCGCGCTTGGCCAGCACCAGGTCCAGCCGGCCGGCCGCGAGCCGCTTGAGCAGGATCCCGGAGAGCCCGACCGTCAACTCCAGGTCGACGTCCGGGTGCTCGCGGCGGAACGCCTCCAGCACCTCCGGCAGGCGGGTGAGCACGAAGTCCTCCGAGGCGCCGAACCGCAGCCGGCCGTGCAGCCGCGTACCGGAGAACCACTGCGCGGCCTTCTCGTGCGCCTCCAGGATCGTCCGGGCGAAGCCCAGCATCGCCTCGCCGTCCTCGGTGAGGGCCACGCCGTGCGTGTCGCGGGAGAACAGCTGCCGCCCGGCCGCCTCCTCCAGCCGGCGGATCTGCTGACTGACCGTCGACTGACGCACCCCCAGACGGCGTGCGGCCTGCGTGAAACTCAGGGTCCGGGCCACCGCCAGGAAGGCCCGCAGCTGTACGGGATCGAACATGCTCCGTGAGCCTAGGCCGTGCCCGGCGGATCTTCGTCGCAGGGCGGTGTCGGTCTGCGGCTGCCGCCGCGCGGGCGCGACAAGCCACGACGCGCCTGCAGACAGGGCGCCGTGCCGCGCCCCGGCCCGGGGGTGGCGCGTCGACTGCGGGCCGTCGGTGGCTGATCGCGCAGTTCCCCGCGCCCCTACGGGGCGCTGCACGATCCGTCGGACACGCCCCCGCCGCCCGGGCCCGCGGATATCGCGTTCGGTGATAACAGTAAGTGCGGTGAACAGGGTTCCCGATGGGCTGGCCGAGAGGAAAAGCTGAGCCCATGCCCGCTCTCCCGTCCTTGCCCGCCGCGCTGCGCCGCCTGCCGCTGGATCCCTACATAGCCGCCCTGCTCGGCACCGTGCTGCTCGCGGCGCTCCTGCCCGCCCGCGGAGCAGCCGCGACAGCTGTCGACGGCATCTCGACCGGAGCCGTGGGCCTGCTGTTCTTCCTCTACGGCGCACGGCTGTCCACCCGCGAGGCCGTGGCGGGACTGCGCCACTGGCGTCTGCACCTGACGGTCCTCGCCTGCACCTTCGCCGTCTTCCCCCTTCTCGGACTCGCCGCCCGCGGGCTGGTGCCCCATGTGCTCACCCCCGGGCTGTACACCGGACTGCTCTTCCTGTGCCTGGTGCCGTCCACGGTGCAGTCCTCCATCGCCTTCACCTCCGTGGCCCGCGGCAATGTGCCCGCCGCGATCTGTGCCGGTACCTACTCCACCCTGGTGGGCATCGTGCTCACCCCGCTGCTGGCGGCCCTGCTGCTGGGCCGCAGCGGCGGTGGTATCTCGGCGGACTCGCTGCTGTCCGTGGTGCTGCGGCTGCTCGTGCCCTTCGTGGCCGGCCAGCTCGCCCGCCGGTGGCTCGCCGGACCGCTCGGCCGGCACCGGTCCGCGCTGGGCCTGGTGGACCGGGGCTCGATCCTGCTCGTGGTCTACGCCGCGTTCAGTGCCGGTATGACGCGCGGCGTCTGGCACCAGGTGACGCCATGGCAGCTTTGCGCCCTGGTGGCCGTCGAGGGTGCCCTGCTGGCGCTCATGCTCACCCTCACCACCCACGGCGCACGCCGGCTCGGCTTCTCGCGGGGCGACCGCATCGCCCTGACCTTCGCCGGCTCCAAGAAGAGCCTCGCCGGCGGGCTGCCGATGGCCACCGTGCTGTTCGGGGCGCAGGCGAGCCTGGCCGTGCTGCCCCTGATGCTCTTCCACCAGATGCAGCTGATGGTCGGCGCCGTGCTCGCCAAGCACTTCGCCCGCCAACAGGAGCGGCTGGAGCGACGGGAGGCGTTGAACGAGCCGGAGCCGGAGCCGGAGCCGGAGCCGGAGCCGGAGCCGGAGCCGGAGCGGGACACGTCTGCCGCGGCCGACCTGGTCCAGCGGAAGCCATAGCGCGGCACCGCTCCCGGTGTGGTGCTCACACCGGGCGCAGGACCACCTTGCCCCGGTTGGCGCGGCCCTCGACGATCTCGTGGGCCTTCGCCGCGTGCTCCAGCGGCAGCTCCACGTGCACCCGGGGACGTATGCGGCCGGAGGCGAACAGCTCCCACAACTCCTGCCGCCATCGCTCCATCACCTGCGGCCGGTTCCGGGCGATCAGGGCCATCTGGAAGCCGATCACCGACTTGGCCCCCACCAGCAGGTCGTACGCCTCGACCGTGCCGCCGCCCGAGCTGTAGGCCACCAGGCGCCCGCCCGGAGCCAGGGCGGCGACCGCCGGCTTGAGGAGCTCCCCGCCGACCGCGTCGAGCACGATGTCGACGGGTTCGCCCCACGACTCCTGTTCGTAGGTGACGACCTCGTCGGCACCGAGCGAGCGGACGAAGTCCGCCTTGGCGGCGCTGCCCACCGCGGCCACCACCCGCCCGGCACCGTGGGCCCGGGCGAGCTGCACGGCCAGGTGTCCGGCCCCGCTCGCCGCCGCCGTCACCAGCACCGACTCACCGGGCTGCGGCCGGGCCGCCGCCAGGGCGCCGCGCGCCACCAGCCCGCCCCGCACCAGCCCGATCGCGTCCACCGCGCTCGCGCCCGCCGGCACCGGCGAGGCCATGGAGGTGTGCAGGAGGGAGCAGTCGGCGTAGGCGTCCCCGAAGCACAGCCCCGTGACCCGCTCGCCCACCGTGAAGCCCGTGACGTCCGGCCCCACGGCGACGATCTCACCGGCCACTTCGCCGCCCAGGCTGCCGGGGAGCGGCAGCCCGCCCGCGCGCACCTTGCGGACCATCGGCAGCGTGACGCCGATCGCCTCGGTGCGCACCAGCAGCTCGCCGGGCCCGGGCCGGGGCACCTCGGTCTCCTCTAGCCGCAGCACCTCGGGCCCACCGTTCTCGTAATACCGCACACGACGCATGAGCGACGCACCCCCCATGGCAGATATACCGGACGGACACCATTCGTTGGGAACCCCAACGTTGGCAACCCCCACGATACTCGGCTTCATTGGGAAGTCCAATGGTTTCCGTTAGGCTCGTGCCATGGCAGACAAGGCTTCCCCCGCAGGAGTGACGGCCGCGCCGCCCGCGACCGGGCCGGCCGCCCTCGCGCGGCTGCGCACCCTCCCCAGCTGGCTGCTCAACCGCGCCTCCGCCCGCGGCCGCCGGCTCGTCACCGACGCGCTCGCCGAGGACGGGATGCGCATGCAGCACCACGCCGTGCTCTCCGCCGTCGCCGACCTCGGCCCCGTCGCCCAGGCCGAGCTCGGCCGCACCACGGGCTTCGACCCCAAGGACATGGTCGGCATCCTCAACGACCTCCAAGCGCAGGAGCTGATCACCCGCAGCCCCGACCCCGCCGACCGGCGCAAGAACGCCATCACCCTCACCCCCGCCGGCCGCGACCGCCTCGCCCGCCTCGCCGAGCTCGGCGAGCAGGCCAACGAGGCCCTCCTCGCCGGCCTCACCCCCGCCGAGCGCGAGCTCTTCCTCGCGCTCCTCGCCCGCGTGGCCGGCCAGGACGAGCGCTGAAGGCGGGGGAGCCGCAGGCGGCAGTCCCCCGAAAGCCCGGACGGCGGTCCGCCGGATCTGGTGGGATGTCACCCGCAAGTGGGGCGGCGGAGGGGAGCCGCGGACGCGGCGGCGTGGCGGCGACCCGACGGCGCCCGCTGCCCTTACACAGGGCTCAAGCGGCGCAAACCGGCGGCGTGGACGCCCGGTGCGGTACGGCACGGCACCGGCGGGGCAGGCAGACGAGGACGAGGCGGACAAGCCACCAGTGGACCAGGGCGGAACGGGGTGTCGCGTGAACCTGCAGCAACTGCACTACACCTCGACCGCCACCACGAGCCCGGACGGATCCGGGTTCCGCTTCACCGCCGCCAGCCCCGAACTGCCCATCACCCTGCTCGGCGAGGCGGAGCAGCTCATCGGCTACGAGCCCCCGGCCGACGCCCCCGAGTGCCCCTCCTCCGAGGAACTGGCCGCCTTTCCCGTGGCGTTCAGCCACAACCGCCTCTCCGACGGCAGCCGGCTGCTGTGCCGCACCGTGCGCACCGGGCCCGGGCGCGTCGGCCGCCACGGCAACTTCCACGCCCACGCCGTACGGCTGCCCGAGGGCGGCGGACTGCCCGGCGGGCTGCTGCCCATCGAGGCATGGGAGTCGCCCTCCTGGTCCGACCGGACGCCCGACGGCGGGGTGCCCGAACCGCTCACCGCCGTCGTCCCCGCCCGGCTCATCGACAAGAAGGGCCTGCTGGACTTCGTCCGGGCCCGTGCCGAGCGCCTCGAGCCCTTCCTGACGGACGTCCGCACCCTCTTCCGCACCCCCGACGCCCAGCAGATCCTCGTGGTCGAGCGCGACAGCGCCGCCATCGCGCACTGGGTCGCCGTCGCCAGCGCCGTGCTGCCGCGCGACCTTGCCGACCGGCTCACCTTCACCACCTACACCCGCCACCCCATGCTGGCCCGGCAGCAGATCGTCGGCATCTTCCCCGACGCCCGCTTCGAGTTCGTCTCCGCCGCCGCCCAGCACCGCTACCGCGTCCACGACTGCACCGGCGGCCCCTCCAGCCCCGCCCGCGCCGAACGCGACCTGTGGGCCGCCGTCGCCGCCCGCATCTGGCTCGCCGGTCGCCCCGCCCTGTTCGCCGAGGCCACCCGCCCCACCGCCGCCCCCGCCTTCGGCACCGGCCGCGGCGCCGCCGACGAGGCCGACCGGCTCGCCGCCCTCGCCGCCCGCGAGGGCATCCCCCTCGACTCGAACGGCCGTACGGCCGCCGCGCGGTGGGCCCGCACCCACAAGCCCGGCGACAGCCTCGACACCACCGTGCGCACCCGGCTGCTGGCTACCGTCGCCGCCGGCGGCACCGAGCGCACCCCCGAGGAATGGACCGTCCTGGCCTCGCTCGCCGACGAACTGTGCGCACCCGGCGCCCGCACGGCCGTCGCCCCCCTCAAGCGCGACCTGCGCGCCGAGCTCCAACGCGCCGCCGAAACCTCCGACACGCCCCTTGTCCGCTTCCTGACCCTGCTGCGCCTGGCCGAGGCCCTGCGCGTCGACCACAGCCCGGTCATGCCCGTGCTCACCGCCCGCCTGACCACCGCCCTGCTCAATGAGGCGTCCCCCGACCACAAGGTCGTCCGCGCGGCCATCGACGCCCACCCGCGGCTGCGCACCGCCGTGCTCGACTCCCTCGACCACACCGCCGCCACCGACGACCCGCGCCCCATCGCCCGCCTGCTCGCCGCGGAGCTGCCCGGCGCCGACCTCGCCGGCCGGCCCCACCTGAGCATGGCCGCCGCCATGGCCGCGGCCCTCCCGCCCTCCGCGGGACCCGCCGGAGCCGACGCAGGGCACGGCGCCGGCGAGGATCCGGAGGAGGACCGCCCCGCCTTCCTGCACGTGCTGATGAAGACCGCCGGCCCCGACCACCAGGACGCCCCCTCCGTCCTGCGCACGGCCTTCCGCCTGGTGTGGGGCGACGCGCCGCTGACCACCGCCGAGGCCGACGCCCTTCTCGACGGCATCCCGCCCGGCGCCCACCACGCGGCCGGCCTGGAGGAGCCCTTCATGCGGGCCGCCCTCACCAGCGCCCCCCAGGACCCGGTCGCCCCCCTCCTCGCCGGGAAGCTGCTGCGCGGCGCCCTCGCCGGCGGCGCCGAACTCGACCCCCGCCGCCGCGCCGCCCTGCTCCTGCTGGAACAGGCCGGTGCCCTCGCCCGCGGCGAGGCCGTGCCCGGCTGCACCGCCCGCGTGGTCGCCCTGCGCCGCCAGGCCCGGCCGCTGGAGGCGGGCATCGACGAGCGGCTGTGCGACGCTCTCGCCCGGCACCTGCTGTCCATGGACCCGCCCCCGGCCCCCACCGAACTGCCCGACCTCGTCCACTCCGAGGACGAGCACCTTCTCGCCGCGTACGCCGACGAAGCCCGCGGCGAACGGGTACGCGAGCTGCTGCACCGCACCCCCACCTACGCCGCCGTGTGCTTCGTCGCCTGGCACACCGCGCCCGACATCAGCCCGGTGTGGGACGAGATCCGCAGCGAGCTGCTGGCGGGTGTGCTGCGGCCCGAGGTGCGCCGGATGTCGACCGAGGAGATCGAGGAGATCCGCCGCTGCCTGCGGCAGGTCGGCGGCCAGTGGGCCGAGATCTTCCACGAGTGGGACCGCTTCGGCGTGCTCGGCCGCATCGGCGGCCGCTGGCGCGCACGGGGCTCGCGCCTCTAGGGCGTGTCCGGCGGATCGTGCAGCGCCCTGCGGCTGCCGCCGCGCCCCGGCGCGACACGGCACCCCGCCTGCGGGCGCGTCGTGGCTTGTCGCGCAGTTCCCCGCGCCTCTATGGGGCACCGTCGGCTGGTGCAGCGCCCCGCGCCCCCTACGACGCGCCGCCCTCCTTCAGCACCACGCGTTCCGCGCCGGCGTAGACGTTCATCGACGCGCCGCGCAGGAAGCCGATCAGCGTCATCCCGCTCTCCACGGCCAGGTCGACGGCCAGCGACGACGGCGCCGAGACCGCCGCCAGCACCGGGATGCCGGCCATCACGGCCTTTTGCACCAGCTCGAAGGAGGCGCGCCCGGAGACCAGCAGCACGCTGCCCGCCAGCGGTAGCAGCCCCTCGCGCAGGGCGTGCCCCACGAGTTTGTCGACGGCGTTGTGCCGGCCCACGTCCTCGCGGACGTCCAGCAGCTCCCCGGCCGCGGTGAACAGGGCCGCCGCGTGCAGGCCGCCGGTGCGGTCGAAGACGCGCTGCGCCGCGCGCAGCCGGTCCGGCAGTTCGGCCAGCAGCGAGGGCTCCAGCCGCAGCGGTCCGCCGGGGCCGTCCGCAACCGGCCAGCGGGCCGTGGTGCGCACCGCCTCCAGGCTCGCCTTCCCGCACAGCCCGCAGGAGGACGTCGTGTAGACGTTGCGCTCCAGCGTGACGTCCGGCAGGGGCACGCCGGGTGCGAGCCGGACGTCCACCACGTTGTAGGTGTTGCCGCCGTCGGCCGTGGCCCCCGCGCAGTAGACGATGTTCGCCAGCTCCTCGGCGCTGCCGAGGACGCCCTCGCTCACGAGGAAGCCCGCGGCCAGGTCGAAGTCGTCGCCGGGCGTGCGCATGGTGACGGCCAGCGGCCTGCCGCCCACCCGGATCTCCAGCGGCTCCTCGGCCACGAGCGTGTCCGCCCGCGCCCCGGCGACCCCCTCGCGCACGCGGACGACGCGGCGGCGTGCGGTGACCCGACCCATCCAGAACCAACCCCTCACATGACAGTGCCCGCCCGCACGCTCTCATGCCCGCGCCCCACCGAGGACGCCCCCCTTGGCCCGCCCGCCCCCACTTGTCCGCCATTGCCCCGTATGCGGCGGCGAAAGCCCTGGTCAAAGGCGCTCCGAAACCTTGATAGAGTTATCCATGTCGCCGCGGGGAACACCCCGCAGAGACAGACACCTTGTCCGGGTGGCGGAATGGCAGACGCGCTAGCTTGAGGTGCTAGTGCCCTTTATCGGGCGTGGGGGTTCAAGTCCCCCCTCGGACACCACAGAAGGACCCCGGCTCTGCCGGGGTCCTTCCGGTTTTCCGGGGCTTCAGTGGTGACGGGCCTTCGTCCGGTCCACGGCTGCCACTCCGATGGCCGCGAGGGCGATCTGGATCAGCCACTCGATCCAGTCGATGCCACCCGTGACCGAGACGTGCAGGGCTCGTGCGATGGCCGTGCCGGCCAGGGCCGCTGCGATGCCGATGACAATCATCAGCCAGATGGGGACGTGCTGGCGTCCCGGAAGGACGAGTCGGCCGAGCAGGCCGATGACGAATCCGATCACCAGCGCGCTGAGAATGCCCGAGATCTCCATGGGGGACTCACTTCCGCGGAGGGGCCGAGCGGATCATCCGCCACTCGCTCGTTTATGCTAGCTCTTTTTGTTCGCATAAACCCCCTTCCTCGGTAAACGGGATGGATGGGATAATCGGGAGTGCATATCCGGGAAGACGGCGACCATGAACGACCATGAACGACCGTGAGCACAGGGACCCGGCAGACCGCGTGTCCGCCGTGGAGGCCCTGCACAGCGCGGCCGAGCAGCTGACGGAGCTCCTCGGCCGGCGCCCGGAGTCGGTCTCCGCGCTGAAGCCCACCGAAGAGGGCTGGGAGGCCCGGGTCGAGGTCGTGGAAGTGGAGCGCGTTCCCGAGACGACCAGCGTGATGGCCAGCTATCAGGTCGTCCTGGATCCGGCCGGCCGGCTGCTGGCCTACGAGCGCGGGCAGCGTTACACGCGTGCGCAGACGGACAGGGACGGTCGCGAGCGCTAGCCCCGGCCCGCCCCTTCCACACGAAGGGAAGAGATCGTGACTCTGACTCCGCAGGGCGGTGCACTGCCGACCGGGGGCGGCGGACGGTCCGGAAACCTCTACGACGTGCTGGATCTGGTCCTCGACCGCGGTCTGGTGATCGACGTCTTCGCCCGCGTGTCGCTCGTGGGCATCGAACTGCTGAAGGTGGACGCCCGGATCGTGGTGGCCAGCGTCGACACCTACCTCCGCTTCGCCGAGGCCTGCAACCGGCTCGATCTGGAATCCGGCCAGAAGGCCCCGGCCAAGCTCCCCGAGATGGTGCAGGGCGTCGTCGAGGGCGGTGCCCGCAGCAAGAGCAAAGGGGCCCTGACCGGGGCAGTAGAGGCCATCACGGACTCGCTGCACAAGGGGGACGACCGGGAGGAGGAAGAGGAGCCCGAGCCCTCCGCCCGCGAGTCCCGCCACAAGGAGGCCTCGCACAGGCCCCGCCGCTCCTCGCGGCCGAGGGAGGAATGAGCCATGCCGGTGTACGTCTACGCCATCACCACGGCCGCCCATCCCCTGCGCCTGGAGGACGTCGGCGGTGTCGGGGAACCGCCCGAGCGGTTGTACGCGATCGGTGACGATGCGCTGCGTGCAGTGGTCAGCCGTGCGCCCGAGGACCTGACGGCGGCCCGGCGGGACCTGGCGGCCCACCACGCCGTCCAGGAACGGCTGTGGGCCGAGGGCAGCACCCTCCCCATGAGCTTCGGTTTCGTCGCGCCCGACGAGGACGCCGTACGGGCCGTCCTGCGCGAGAGGGCGCAGCAGTTCACCGCGGCCCTGGAGGAGCTGTCCGGCCGCGTGGAGTTCAACGTCAAGGGCCTCGGGAACGAGGAGGCGTTGCTCCGCGAGGTGCTCGCCTCCTCCGAGCGTGCCCGCGGCCTGAACGAGGCGACGCGCGACGGCGGCGGTACGTACGAGGACCGGCTGGCGCTCGGGCAGCTCGTGGCCGAGGAGGTCCAGGCCCGGCAGGAGGCCCTGGCGGCGGAGGTCGTCGGGGCGCTGCGCCCGCTCGGGTGCCGCGAACAGCTCTCGCCGCCCTCCGGCCAGTACTTCCTCAACGCCTCGTTCCTCGTCGACGAGGACAAGGCGGAGGAGTTCTCCCGGACGGGTGAGCAACTGGCCGAGCGGTGCGCGGACGTGGCCGAGCTCCGCGTGCGCGGACCGCTGCCGCCGTACAGCTTCGCCTGAACGGGCGTGGGAGGAGCAATTCGTGGGACTGCTGACCGGGCTGCTGACCCTGCCGATCGCTCCCGTGCGGGGCGTCCGGTGGGTCGCGGACAAGATCCGCCTCGCGGCGGAGCAGGAACTCGACGACCCCGCCGCGGTCCAGGAGGAGCTCGCCGCGCTCGAGCGGGCCCGCAACGAGGGGCGCATCGGAGAGGAGGAGTTCGCACAGCGGGAGGACGCGTTGCTGGCGGAGCTGATGGCGGCCCGGCAGCGACCCGGCTACGGCGGCTGACGGTGCCGCTGCCTGCGGCTCCTTCCCCGTCGGAACAAGAGAAGGCGGAGATGATGAACAACGCCAAGATCGGGGCGGCCGTCCTCGGGGGCTATGTACTGGGCCGCACCAAGAAGGCCAAACTGGCCATAGGACTCGGCTCGCTGCTGGCCGGCTCGCGGCTCAGGCCCGGTGAGCTCGGCAAGACCCTTGCCCAGTCCCCCTTCCTGGGCAACGTCAGCGAGCAGGTGCGCAAGGAGCTGCTGTCCGCCGGCAGGTCGGCGGCGACGACCGTGCTGTCGGCCAAGGCCGAGCACCTGGCCGACTCCCTGCACGAGCGGACCACCGGTCTGCGCGAGAAGGGCGAACAGGTCACCGGCAGGAGCTCCGAGAAGAGCACCGGCAGGAGCGGTGGCAGGGAAAGGGCCGCCGACGAGGGGGAGCGGGCATCGGGACACAGGACGCGGGCACGAGCCGGCCAGGACAAGGCGGCCGCCTCCTCGCACCGGACGTCGCGGTCGGGCAGTGCGTCCCGCACCCGCGAGACGCACGAGGAGCAGACGCACGGCAAGGCGGACTCCGGCCGTTCCACCGGCGGCGCGCACAGGACGCGAGGAGGTCGTGATGGCTGAGCGCGGGGCGACGGGCCGCGGTGCGGCCGGCGGCGCGGGACTGCGCGAGCGCGTGCAGGCCAATCCGGGCGCCAACCGTCTGGTGGAGGAGGCCGAGGCCTACGTCCAGGCACGGGTCGAGCAAGTAATGGACGACATGGTGCACCGCCTGGAGGATGCGGCGACCCGCATCGGCGAGGCGCACCTGGGCCCGCACGAACTGCTCGGCGTCCTGGGAGACGGTGGCCGGCGGCTGAAGGCCGGTGCCTCCCCGAGCGCGGCGGTGCTCGGTGCGGCCGCCTCGCACGCCAAGGACGCGCTGGTGGGAAAGGTCAAGGATCTCTCCGGCAAGCGGCAGGAGCGCAAGCGCTCGGGCGCGCCGGCCGGTACCAAGAGCCTGATGATCGTCGAGGACGTGGAGGTCGGCGTACCGCTGCGGGAGGCGTACGACCAGTGGACGCAGTTCCAGGACTTCGGCAGGTTCGCCAAGGGTGTCGTGAACGTGGAGAAGGAGGACGACAGTACGTCGCAGTGGCAGGTGAAGATCGCCAAGGCGACCCGGCACTGGCAGGGCAAGGTCACCGAGATGGTGCCGGACGAGCGCATCGCCTGGACGTCCGAAGCGGCCAAGGGCACGACCAAGGGCGTGGTCACCTTCCACCCGCTGGGCGAGAACCTCACCAAGGTGCTGCTGGTGATGGAGTACTTCCCCCACGGGCTGGTGGAGAAGACCGGTGCATTGATGCGGGCCCAGGGCCGTCGCGCCCGGCTGGACCTGAAGCTCTACCGGGCCTTCCTGACCATGCGCGGTGAGGCCACGGGTGGCTGGCGGGGTGAGATCCGCGACGGCGAAGTGGTCCGCGAGCCCGAGGAGGACGAGAAGGGGGGCGGACGCGAAGCCGAGGAGCGCGGCGACGAGCAGGACGAGCGCTACGACGACGAGTCCGCGCAACCCTACGAGGACGAGGACGAGGACGCGTACGAGGAGGAGGCCGAGGAGGAGGACGACAAGGGCCGCTCCCGGGAACCCTACGGGGACGGCGAGGACGAGTACGAGTACGAGGACGAGTACGAGGGGGACGAGGGCGCCTACGAGGAGGAGGCCGAGGAGGAGCCGCAGCGCCGCCGCTCCGGGCGATGACCTCGCCCGGGGGCCCTAGGCGAAGGAGGTCGATGCCACCGTGACCGAGCCCGTTCCCTCTTCCGGTGGCCCGACGAGCCCGTTCTACCCGTACGGGCAGCAGGGCAGCAGTGCCAACCTCGCCGACATTCTCGAACGCGTGCTGGACAAGGGCATCGTCATCGTCGGGGACATCAAGATAAATCTCCTCGACATCGAACTGCTCACCATCAAACTGCGCCTGCTGGTGGCCTCCGTGGACAAGGCGAAGGAAATCGGCATCGACTGGTGGGAGCACGACCCCGCCCTGTCGTCGCGCGCGGACGAACGGCGTGAGCTCGAGGAGCAGAACGAGCGCCTGCGGGCGGAGGTCAGGACGCTCAGGCAACGTGCCGCCAGGCCGCCCCGCCCGCCGGAGCGCCTCCGCGGCGGGGAGCGACGCCCCGCCGACGAGCCGGCGCGCGGTGTCGAGCCGGCCCGTGGCAGGCGGCGGTCCCGTGACGACGAGGACCACGGCTGAGGGGCCCGGAGGGAGGAGCAATGGCCGGCACGCTCAGCTACGCCTACGCCGTGGTGGCGTTCGACCCGTCCCTGGAACGCACCGCCCTGGCCGGGCTGCGTGGCGTGGCCGACGGCCCGGTCGCGCTGGTGCGTGCCGGTGACCTGGCGGCGGCCGTCAGCCCGGTGCCCGAGAGCGACTTCTCGCAGTCCGCGCTGCGGGCGCACCTGGAGGACCTCGACTGGCTGGAGCGCACGGCACGGGCCCACCACCTGGTCGTCGAGACCCTCGCCGCCCGCACGACCGTCCTGCCGCTGCGGTTGGCCACGGTCTACCTCGACGACGCACGCGTCGCGCAGATGCTGAGCGACGGGCGGCACGCGTTCGCCGGGCTGCTCGACCGGCTCGACGGGCACGCGGAGTGGGGCGTCAAGGTGTATGTGGAGGCGCCCGCCGGCGCGGCCGCCCCGCAGGCCGCCGCCGGATCGCCGGAGGCGCCCGACCCGGGCCGTGCCTACCTGCGTCAGCGTCGCCACCAGCACCAGGAGCGCCGGGACGCCTGGCGTGCGGCGCAGGAGGTCGTGCGCCGCATCGATGCCGTGGCCGGGGGCCTGGCCGCCGAACGGGCCCGGCACCGGCCGCAGGAGGGCCGCCTGGCGGGCACCCGGGGGGAGAACGTCGCCAACGACGCGTATCTCGTCCCGCTCGGGCGGGCGGAGGAGTTTCGCCGCCGGGTCGGCGAGGCCGCCGTGGGCGCCCCCGGTGTCCGGGTGGAGATCACCGGGCCCTGGGCCCCGTACTCCTTCGCCGGGCCGGGCGCGCCACAGGAGGCGGTCCCCCCATGACCCCGTACGCGGACGAGGACCGGCCCGTGGCGCAGCAGCAGGTGGCCCTGATCGACCTGTTGGACCGGCTGCTCAGCGGTGGGGTCGTGCTGACCGGGGACCTCGTCCTGTCGATCGCCGACATCGACCTGGTGCGCATCTCGCTGCGGGCCGTGGTGGTGGCCGTCCGCGAGCAGGCCGAGGAGCAGTGGGCTCCGCTGCTGCCGGGCGGTGGATCCGCGCAGGGCGGTGAGGACCGTGCCGGGCCGTGACGAGCACGCCGCACCCGGACCCGATCGCCGGCAGGAGGTCGCCCGGGCGGCGTCGCGTGCCCTGTCGATGATTCCGGCCCGCCCCGACGAACTCCCGCCGCTGCGCGCCGGCGGTCGCAGCGCCGCCGAGCGCCTGCACACCGACCCCGACACGGTGGAGAGGGACCTGGTCCGCCTCGTGCTGACGATCGTCGAACTCCTGCGCCAGCTGATGGAGCGGCAGGCGCTCCGCCGCGTCGACGAGGGCGGCCTGAGTGACGACCAGGAGGAGCGGCTCGGACTCACCTTGAAGATCCTCAACGATCGCATGGAGGAGCTGTGCGACCAGTACGGGCTGACGGCGCAGGACCTCAACATCGATCTCGGCCCCCTCGGCACGCTGCTGTGACGGGCGTGGCCGCCGTCCCTGCGCGCCCCCACCAGACCTCCCCACCAAACCTCCGCACGAAGCCCGCAAGGCCCCCTGGTGCGCCCCATTGATCCCTCCCTCTCCCATCCCGGACGATAAGGGCTGACAGAGGGGGAGAGCGGCCTATGGGCGACTTCTGCAGGGATGTCGTGGTGATCGGGGCCGGGCCGGCCGGGCTGGCGATGGCCGTGGGGTTGCGGCAGTACGGGCTCGGGGTGGTGGTCGTCGAGAAGGAGCCCGGCACCAAGCGGGAGGTGCGGGCCAGTGTGGTGTGGCAGCGGGCGCTGGAGGTGCTGCGCGACTTCGGCTGTGCGGAGCGGTTCCTGGAGCGGGGGCTGCAGTTGCGGCAGGCCGAGATGTACGTGCGCGGGCGCTGCGTGGGGCGGCATCCGACGACGGCGGCCGGGACGGCCTTCCCGCGGCCGCTGAGCATCGAGCAGATCGCCATGGAGTCGCTGCTGGCCGAGCGGCTGGCGGAGCTGGGCACCGCGGTGCGGTGGTCGACCGAGGCGCTGGGCGTGCGGGTGGGCGGCGAGGGAGCCGAGGTCGACGTGCGCGGGCCCGGTGGCCGGAGGGAGACGATCGCCTGCCGCTGGGTGATCGGCTGCGAGGGGGCGCACAGTCTGGTCCGCAAGACGCTGGGCATCGGTTTCGAGGGGGAGCGGCGCACCGATCTGCAGGCCGTGCAGGTCAATGCGCAGGCGGAGTGGAAGTACGTCTGCGCGCCGGACACCACCTATTTCTTCCTGGAGCACCGCACCTGTCTGATCGCCTCGCCGCGGCCGGGCGGCGGGTACCGCTTCTTCTGCTTCCGCGACGATCCCGAGCCGCAGCAGGAGGGTCCGCCCGGGCTGGAGGAGATGCGTGCGCTGATCGCCCGGGCCACGCACGATCCGGACGTACGGCTGGTGCCCACCGCGCCGCCGTGGTTCAACCGGGCGCGGTTCCACGACCGTCTGGCCGCCTCGCTGCGGCAGGGGCCGGCCCTGCTCGTGGGGGACAGCGCCCACCTGTGGGCGCCGGTGGGCGGGCGCGGGCTCAACACCGGGCTCCGGGGCGCGCACAACCTGGTGTGGAAGCTGGCCGCCGTGCACCACGGCTGGGCACTCGACGCCCTGCTGGACACCTACTCCGCCGAACAACGCGCCGTCGCCCGTGATGTGATGCGCCAGATGCGGCGGAATCTGCTGGAGCTGCCGCCCTCCCGCCTCACCCTGGCCGGCATGCGGCTGCTGGGGCCCGTCCTGCTGGCCAGCGAGGGCTTCAACCGGCGCGGTCAGGCCCTGCTCAGCGAGCTGCCCCGCACCCACCGCCGCAGTGCGCTGTCCACGGACGCCGCGCGGTACGCCGGGCGCCGCGGGCTGCGCGCGGGCGATCGCGTACCGGACGTACCGGTCAGCGCCGGCGGCCGGCAGCGCCGGCTGCACGACATGCTCTCGTACGACCGGTGGGCGCTGCTGGTCGACGGCTCCGCCGAGGGCACGGCCGACGCCGCGGCGCTGCGCCGGTCGGCCGGCCGGTACGCGCTGCCGGTGGACGTGACCGCGGTCCGGGCCGGCCGTGGTCACGGCAGTGTGCTCGCGCCCGGCACGATGCTGCTGGTGCGGCCCGACGGGCACATCGGGCTGCGGGCCGCGGCCGCCGACCGGGCGGCCCTGGACGCCTACCTGCAGCGGTGGTTCGTGCCGAAGGCCGGCGCCGGGCAGTAGGGGTCAGGCTTGGCGCACCAGGAGCCGCTCCGGGCCGTGGAAGACGAGGTCGTGGGCGTAGACCACGGCCTCGGGGCCGGGGGCGACGGTGAGGCCGGGGCCGATCCGCAGCAGCTCCTCCAGGCCGATCTCCGCCTCGGCCCGGGCCAGGGGCGCGCCCACGCAGTAGTGCAGGCCCATGCCGAAACCGCAGTGCCGGCGGGTGTCGCGGTGGAGGTCGAGCCGGTCGGGGTCGGCGAAGCGGGCGGCGTCCCGGTTGGCCGAACCGACGACCAGGGCCACCTTCTGCCCTTCCCCGATCCGCCGTCCGCCGATCTCGTCGTCCGCCACCGCCCACCGGTTGACGATCTGCACGGGCGAGTCGTAGCGCACGAGTTCCTCCACGGCCTGCGGCAGCAGGTGCGGGTCCGCCCGCAGCGCGGCGAGCTGGCCGGGGTGGGCGAGCAGGGCGACCAGCCCTTTGGCCAGCAGGTTGGTGGTGGTCTCGTGACCTGCGGTCAGGAGATGGATGCAGGTGCCCACCAGGGCGTCGTCGCCCAGCGGCAGGTGTTCCTCCGCGCGGAGCATCGCGGCGATGAGGTCGTCCGCGTGGGGGTGGGCCCCGGCGCGGCGCCCGGCGAGTTCGGCGCGGAAGTAGGCCGCGAGCTCGCGCGCGGCCGCGTCCGCCACCGCGTACCCGTCCGCCCGGCGGGCCACCCGGGAGCTGGTGGCCTGTTGCAGGTCCAGCGCCTGCGCCCGGAACCAGGGGCGGTCCTGCGCCGGTACGCCGAGGAGCTCGCCGATGACGAGGATGGGCAGGGGAGCGGCGAAGGTCTCCACCAGGTCGGCCTGTCCGTCCGCGGACATCCGCCGGGAGAGGTCGGCGGCGAGGTCGGTGGCGAGCCGGCGTATGCGAGGGCGCAGGGACTCGACGATGCGCGGGGTGAAGCTCCTGGCCACCAGCGCACGCACCCGTGTGTGCTGCGGCGGGTCCATGAAGACCATCCAGTTGCCGACCACGCGCCGCAGGTGCGCGTACCGGGCGGGCAGCCGGGCCGGCAGCGCGCCGCGCCCGTAGGAGCGGCTGGTGAGCACCCGCGCCACGTCGTCGTGGCGGAAGAGGTACCAGGTGTCCCCGGCCCGGTGCACCGGATCCTGCTCCCGGTAGGGGCGGTAGCGGGCGTACGGGTCGCGCAGGTCCACGTCCTGCGTGCGGAAGGCGGGCAGCCCGCCGTCGGCGCTCATGATCCGTTCCCCCCGAAGAAGTCGGCGTAGAAGGCCGCCATGTCGGCGACCTGCCGCGGCACCGGCTCGCAGGCGCGGGCCGCCGCGGCGAGATGCCCGAAGCGCAGGGCGAGCGCGCGGCGGGCGACGTCCGGGCGGGGCACGGGGGCGGGCACCGCGTCCAGCTCGAAGGTGGGGCCGGCGGTGCGGCCGCGGCGGCCGGACTCCAGGGTGACCAGCAGTTCGGCGAGCGGCCGCATCATGCCCGTCATGACGTCGATGGAGGCGTTCATCAGCTTCGAGCGGCGCAGGCTGCCGTCCGGGCTCTGGCCGAAGTGCTGCGCCATGAGCTGCAGCATCAGGTGGTACGAGCGGTTGAACAGCCGGGCCACCGCCCGGGCCTGGGGTGCGGTGATCGCCTCCTTGGCGCCGCCTCCGGGGCCGAGGGTGGGGTTGCGCAGCACCGGATAGGCGGGGTTCCAGGGCAGCAGGTGGCCGTGCGGGCCGGGGACGCGCTCGGCGGTGAGCGCCTCGCCCATCCGCAGGAAGCTGCGGAAGTGCGAGGTGTCCGAGGGGGCGGTGATCCCCAGGACGCCGCCCTCGCCCTGCTCGGTGATCACGTCGACGGCGAACAGGGCGCTGGCGAGGTCGTCGACCTCCAGCTGATAGTCCGGGTGGACGCTGTTGACCGACTCGCGCAGGAACAGGTGGTGTTCCCCGCCTCCGCGGCCCTTCTCCACCAGGAACAGCTCCGGGACGCGCTGCAGGCCCTCCCTGATGCCCGCGTACAGCTCGCTGATGGAGCTCCAGGTGAAGCCGATCGGCGGCGGCGCCGGCCGGGAGCCTTGTGCCTGCCGCACCTCGGGCACCAGCCCGGCGGGCTGCTCGATGGCGATGTAGCGCTGCACACTGGCGGCGCCGAGCCCTTCCAGCGCGAAGTCCAGCGGTACCGGCAGTTCGTCGTTCAGAGTGCCGAAGTCGATCAGTGGGATGTGGAAGGGCTCACCGGTGGCCGCCAGGATGTTGGTGACCAGCAGGAAGTGGATCATCTCCTCGCGGGCCACCTCCAGCAGCGTGCCCCGCATCCCGTCGTCCAGATGTGCTCCCCCCTGTCCGCAGGCGAGCTCCAGCTGTCGTGGCGTCCACGCGCCTCGGCGTACGTATTCCAGGCCCGCCCCGTGGGTGGGCAGGGAGAAAGCGGCGTACAAGTACTGGAGGGTGACTGCGAGTTCCAGTGTGGCGGCCTGCCGCAGGGCGCGGCACAGCTCCCCGCGGGTGCTGATCGCCACGCCGGTGCCCACCACGGCCGGGACGGTCAGGGGCGGGCGCTGGCGGGTCTGGAGGTTGCGCAGATAGGCCAGCATCAGCCGCGCCTTGGGGTCGGACAGGTCGCGCGTGGGCGGCATGTAGTACGTGCGGGGCTTGTTGCGCGGATCGCACATCTGCCAGGCCAGCTCGGCGTACGTCTCCACCTTGCACCGGTCGGCGAGGCTGAAGACCTCCGAGCGCATGAAGGTGGACAGCTGCTCGTAGGGCGCGAACACCTCCCGGTGCAGCAGCGCGAAGTCCACCTGCTCGCGCGGCACGTCGTCCAGGTACCAGTCGTCGGGCAGGACGCGCACGGCCAGCCAGCCGGCGCCCGCCCAGTACCCGAGCGCGTCCTCGTCGTCGTACGCCGCCCAGGCCGAGCCGGGCGCCTCGGAATCGACCGGCGGGCCGTCGCCGGGACCGGTGCCCAGCAGCACGCGGCAGGCGCCCGCCCGCTCGCCGCGCAGGACCAGCAACCCGTATCCGGCCTCGTCGGTGGTGAGCGTGCACGCGGGCGCGTAGTCGTCCTTGCCCGTGCCCACCCCGAGCAGGACGGCGTCGCCGCACCGCGCCCGCGGGGCACCGGCGAGGCGATCGGCCGGCAGCGCCCGCGGGTTGTAGTACTGCCGTACGTGGACGGTCCCCGCACCGGCGGGGCGGCCGCGCACGAACGCGCGCACCGGCACCTCCACGGCGTGGTCCTGCTCGCGCGCCGTGTCGCGGTGGTGGAGGACCACCAGTGCCTCGTCGCTTTGGACGTTCACCTCCCGCTCGGCCAGCAGCACCCGCTGTTCGCAGCCGGGCGGGCAGCCGAGCAGGAGCAGCGGCTCGTCGTCCGCCTCCGGGCAGGCCGCGGCCGGCACGGTGACGATGCCGGACGTCGCCTCGCCGCCGTACGAGCCGGCCGGCAGGCGGGCGAGGAGCCGGCCGGAGCGGGCGGTGCGCAGCTCCAGGTCGCCTGCGTCGAGCGGGGGCCCGAGCCGGTGCAGCGGTCCGGGGCCGGCGTGCGGGGCGCGGGAGGTGTGCGGCACGGCGGTGACCATGTTGAACACGGCGCGGTCGGCGGCCGTCTGCACGGTCATGTGGTGCAGCGGGCCGTGCCCCGCGCCGGCCGGGGCCAGCAGCCGGCCGGCGGGGTAGCTGCGCAGCTCGCCGGCGTACCAGGGGGCGATCGTGCCGCGTACGCGGAAGACGCAGGGGGTGTCGGGCGCGGTCGGCGAGGCCATGGCGTCCAGGGCGAACTGCACCACCAGGCCGTCGGCGCCGCCGTGCACCGCTTCCCGCAGTGCGCGCACGGCGGGCGAGAGGTCCGCGGCCGGCAGCCAGCCGCCGCCGTCCGCGGTGCTCTCGCAGGCGACCACGAACTGGTGCACCGCGCTGTAGCGCAGCTGACGGGCCAGGGCGTGCTCGCCGATGTCGAGGATGCGGCGGAAGCCGACCCAGCGCGGCGGCTGGATGCCCTCGACGGTCCCGGAGAGCATGTACCCCTCGTCGTGCGAGCGCCCCAGGCGGCCGAAGCCGAACCGGCCGACCATGAGGGCCGTCGTCCAGTGCGAGGCGGGGTCGAGGTCGAAGACGCGGGCGCGGTTGACGGTGGTGTGCAGATAGGGGTTGTAGTGGCCCCAGACGTCGACGCAGCGGCCGACGACCGGGTCGGTGGTGTCCGGAGGGTCGCCGGGCCCGGCGTGGGGGCCCTCGACCGCGACGACGCGGGCGTCCGTCAGGAAGTGCCCGTTGCCGTCGAAGTTCCAGCCCTTGGCGGCGCTGAACTCCCCGTCGGGGCGCAGCCGGCCCGCGCTGTCGAAGCGCGGACCGCGCTGCTGCAGGTAGTCGTGGTACTCGCGGGCGGGCCGCTCCGCCGGGAAGGGGCCCTCGTCGGTCAGCGCCCGGCCCGAGGCCAGGTCGAACAGCCCGCAGCGCGGGCCGGTGGGCAGCTTGGCGGTGGCGGTGCCGGCGAAGTGCAGCCGGGGCAGGTCGAAGACGCTCATCACAGCGCTCCCGCGGGTCGGGGCCGGCCGGGGGCCGGCACGGCCGGGCGGCGGCGGGCGGGCTCGAAGCGGACGAGCTCCTCGACGGCCCGCAGCGCCGACTCGATCCCGCCCTCGATCCAGGCGGGTGCCGTCGAGCAGTGCTCGCCCGCGAAGAACAGCCGGCCCACGGGCCGTGCGGCGCGCAGGCGTTCGCTCTCGCTCTCGGCGGCGTTCCTGCCCCAGCGCGTGGTGCAGCCCACGCTGCCGCGGTCGCTGCCCCAGGCCATGCTGACGGCGTCCAGCACCATGCCGGGGGAGGTCAGCTCCGGGTGCATGGCGCCGAGCTCGTCCAGCACCAGCCGGTGGCGCCGGCGCGCCGGCATCCGGCCCAGGCGCCGGGCCTCGTCGCCGATCGTGTAGCTGGCCAGCAGGGCCGCGCCGCGGCCGGGCATGCCCTCGACGGGCGGATAGTACGTCTGGCGGATGCGGCCGCCCGCGAAGGAGGCCCCGCCCTGGATGCCGGACTCCCGCCAGAAGGGCGTGCGGCACAGGAAGGCCACCTTGGTGGCCGGGCAGTACTGCACCTCGCGCAGGACGGCCAGCTTGTCCGCGTCCAGGCCGCGCAGCCGCATGCGGCGCAGGACGGGGAAGGGCACGGTGCACACGGCGAAGTCGGAGCGCCGGACGCCGGTGCGGCCGGCCGCCCGGACGCGGACGGCCACGTGGTCCTCGTGCACCTCCAGACCGGTGACCCGGTGCTCGCGCAGGATGGGGCCGCGCAGCTGCCGGGCCAGCCGGGCCGGCAGCCGGTCCATGCCGCCGCGCAGCCGCAGCAGGCCGGGGGCGGTCTCGGCGAGGATGTCGTCGAGGAAGCTGTTCAGCCGCAGGCTGCAGCCGGCACGCAGGCCCGGGTGGGCGGCGAAGAGACCCTGCAGGTCGACGCGTTCGCCGGCCGGGCCGCGCAGGTGGCGGGCGAGGTCCACGCCGGCCAGCAAATCCAGCAGCTGCCGGCGCAGGTCCTCGCGCAGATCGGTGCGCAGGTCCGGGGGCGCGGTGGCGTCGACGATGGCCGTGAGCCAGGCCCCGACTACGAGCACGGATTCGTCGTACCGCCGTTCGCCGAAAAGGAGTTCGGAATTATTGCCGGGGCAGTGCCGGGCGAGTTCCCGGCGGAAGTTCTCCAGCAGTGGTGCGGAGGCGTTGCGGATGCGCAGGAAACCGCCGGGAGTGCGGAGATAGGCGTTCTCCTCCGACATCAGGGTGCTGAACGCGCGCAGTTCGCCGCCCAGCTGCATCCGCTGGATGTATTCCAGTGTGCGGTGGTGGTGGGCGGGAATGCGCATGGCGCCCAGTTCGACGGACGGTGCGTCCGGGCCGGGACCGAACCGGTGGGTGCGGATGCGGCCGCCGATGCGTGCGCCGCACTCCAGGACCTCGACGGTGTAGCCGAGTCGTTCGAGTTCGTAGGCGGTGACGAGGCCGGATATGCCGGCCCCTATGACGGTGACGCGACGGCCCTGGTGTTCGAATTTTTCGAATGGGTGGGCAGCGTGAAACGAGACGTCGCCGGGCATTGCGGTCCCCCCGTGAATGTTACCGTTCCCCCGTTTGAGCCCTCATAGAGATTTCACAACAGTGGGCCCGCTGCAATGGTATTTCAGGTCGCACACCATCAGACCGGGGTTTTTCCGGGCGCGTCGACGAATGTCTAGACGAAGTACGCCGAAAATAAGGCCCCGATGTGTGCGGGCGGCCCACGGACCGTGCGCCGCCGTCGTCCGCGGAGCCGCACCGCCGTCACACGACACCCGGTGATCCCTCGCGCACTGCGCCCGTACTCCGATGGGAGTACCGAAAAGCCCGTACTCAAGTACGACGACGAAAGCGGCCGATGAAGGCAAGGTGGAACGCATGGAACACCAGGAGACGGCCGGCCCCCGGCGGGCGGGCCGCGAGGACGACACCGGCGGGAGGGACCGCGCGGCCGCGGCCGGCCGCGGAGGGCGGTCGTGAGCGCCCTCCTGGTCGCCGTGCTGCTCAGCCTGGTCTCCGCCGTCTGCTACGCCGGGGCGGCCATTGTCCAGGAGCGCGTGGCCGCCCGCGCGCCCCGCGGCGGGACCTGGGCGGCGCTGCGCCGGGCCGGGTGGTGGGGCGCGGCCGCCCTCACCGGCCTGGGCGCCGCCCTGCACGTCGTCGCGCTCGCCTGCGGACCGCTGAGCCTGGTGCAGCCGCTGGGCGCCCTGACGATCGTCTTCGCGCTGCCCATGGCCGCCCTGCTGGTGCACCGCCCCGTCGGCGCCGCCGGCTGGCGCGGCGCCCTGCTGGCCACGGCCGGGCTCGCGGGCCTGCTGAGCCTGACCGGCCCGCCGCACACCGACTCCCTGCCGGCCGCCCAGCGGCCCCTGCTCGCCGGCGCGGCCCTGGCGGCCACGGCCGTCCTGGCCCTCGCCGCGCGCTGGGCCCGCCGGCCGGTGGTGCGCGCCGTCGTGCTGGCCGGCGCGGCGGGCGCCGCGTTCGGCATGGCCTCGGTCTTCACCAAGGCCGTCGCCGAGGACTTCGCCGCCCGCGGCGCGGACCCGGCCGCCCTCGCCCCGGGCCTGGCCGTCACCGCGCTGCTGGCCTGCACCGGCATGCTGCTGTCCCAGTCCTCCTACCGGGGCGCCGGACTGGCCGCCCCGCTGGCCACCGTCACCGTCGTCAACCCCGTGGTCGCCGCGGTCGTCGGCCTGGCCGCCTGCGGCGAGGAGTTCCGCCTCGGGGTGCCCGGCGCCGTCCTCGCCGCGCTGGCCGGCGCCGCCGCCGCGGCGGGCGTGGTCCTGCTGACGCTGCACGACGCCGGCCGGCGGGCTCCGCAGCCGGGCCGCGTGCCCGCGGCGGCCGCGCCGCCCGCGCCCGCGGTGCCGGGCGCACGGCGGCACGAGCGCCTCCTGGTCTCCGCCCGTTCCGGGCGTCCCGGGCTCTGAGCCGCGGGCTCGTAGGCACCGTGGCGCCCGGCGCGCACCGCGCGTCACCATGGTGCTCCGGCCGAACCCCCGGAGGAGCCCGTGGACTTCGACGTCGTCGTGGAGATCCCGCAAGGCAGCCGCAACAAGTACGAGATGGATCACGACTCCGGACGCATCCGGCTCGACCGGATGCTGTTCACCTCGACCCGCTACCCGGCCGACTACGGCTACATCGACGGCACACTCGGCGCCGACGGGGAGCCCCTGGACGCGCTCGTCCTGGCCGGCGACCCCACCTTCCCCGGCATCGTCATCCGCTGCCGCGCCATCGGCATGTTCCGGATGCGCGACGAACAGGGCGAGGACGACAAGGTCCTGTGCGTGCCCGCGGCCGACCCGCGCCACGAGCACGTGCGCGACCTGCGGCACCTGCCGGAGTTCGACCGGCTGGAGATCCAGCACTTCTTCGAGGTGTACAAGGAGCTCGAACCCGGCAAGGTCGGCGAGACCGCCTGCTGGGCCGGCCGCGACGCCGCGGAGGCGGAGATCACCGCCTCCCGGGCCCGCGCCCGTGCGGCGGGCAAGGAGACCGAATGGTGAGCCGGTAAGGCCCGCGCTCCATTGAACGCGGGCCTTACACACCGTCACCCGTCGTCGTCCGGCAGCGCCGGGAGCCGCTTGTCGTACAACCAGGGAAGCAGGACGGTGTCCACCCGGTGGCCGGCGGTGCGCCCGGCGTGGGCCAGGAACGCGTCGGTGTCCGCGTTGCCGCCGCGGTGGGCCGCATGCCAGCCGCGCAGCACCGCGAAGAAGGTCTCGTCGCCCAGGTCCAGCCGCAGCGCGTGCAGGGCGCACGCCCCGCGCACGTACACGCGGTCGTCGAAGAGGCGGCGGCTGCCCGGGTCGGCGATGCGCAGGTTCTGCCGGCGCCCGGCCAGCTCCTGCCACGCCTGCCGCGCCAGCGTGTCCGCGTCGTCCTCGCCCAGGTGCTCCGACCACAGCCACTCGGCGTACGTGGCGAAACCCTCGTTGAGCCAGATGTGCCGCCAGTCGGCCAGCCCTACGCTGTTGCCGAACCACTGGTGGGCGATCTCGTGCGCGACGAGCGTCTCCGAGCCCCGCCGCCCGTCGATGTGGTTGCGGCCGAAGACGGACAGCGTCTGGTTCTCCACCGGGGCGCCCAGCTCGGCGTCGACCACCACGGCCCCGTACGACTCGAAGGGGTACGGACCGAAGAGGCGGGCGAAGTGCTCCAGCATCCGCGGCTGGCGCGCCAGGTCGTACCGGGCGTGCTCCGCCAGGTGCGGGGGATAGGCGTTGTGCAGCGTCCCCGCCACCTCGTGCTGCTGCGTGTCGTGCGTGAACCGGCCGGTGTAGACGGCGGCCAGGTATGTCGCCATGGGGCCCGGGTGGTGGTACGTCCAGCGCACCGAACCGCCGTCCTCGCGGCGCTCGCGCAGCGTGCCGTTGGCCAGCGCGTGGTGACCGCGGGGCACGGTCACGGCGACGGTGTAGGCGGCCTTGTCGTCCGGGCGGTCGTTGCACGGGAACCAGGAGGGCGCACCCAGCGGCTGGGAGGCGACGAGCGTGCCCCCGTGCTCGTCGCCGGTGCGGTCCCAGCCGATGGAGCCGAACGGGCTGGACAGCGGCGCCGGCCGGCCGCCGTAGCGCACCTCGACCTCCAGCGGCCGGCCCGGCGCGAGCGGACGCGGCGCGGTGAGCACCACCTTGCCGCCCTCGCGCCGGACCGCCACCGGCCGTCCGTCCAGCTGCGCGCCGTGCACCGCCAGCCGCGCCAGGTCCAGTTCGATGCGGCGGGTGTGCTCGCGGGCGACCGCGTGGATACGGGCCCGCCCCTCCAGCCACGCCCGCCCCGGGTCGTAGGCGAGCGACAGGTCGTAGGCGAGGGTGCGGTGTCCGTACGACCCGTGGCGCGGGAAGTAGCGCGCGCCGTCCGGCGTGCGCCGGCTGTCACCGGCGCACAGGGCCGCGGCCGCACCCACCGGCAGCGCCGCCGCGGCCGCCAGCAGGCCGCGGCGGCTGCAGCGGGGCCGCTCCGCAGGGCTCACGCCGCCGCTCCCGCCACGGGGTTGCCCGCCCACCGGGTGCCGGCCGGCAGGCTCTCGCCGCGCATGACCAGGGAGGAGGAGCCGACGGAGACGTGCGCGCCGACCGTGGCGCCGGGCAGGACGATGCCGTGCGGCCCGAGCGAGGCGCCCTCGGCCAGGCGCACGCCGTCCAGCTGCATGATCCGGTCGTGGAAGAGGTGGGTCTGCAGGATGCACCCGCGGTTGACGGTGGCCCCGTCGCCGAGATGCACCAGATCGGTCTCCGGCAGCCAGTACGTCTCGCACCACACCCCGCGGCCGATGCGCGCCCCCAGGCTGCGCAGCCACCAGTTGAGGACGGGCGTGCCCAGGAACGGCCCCGCGAACCAGGGCACCGCCAGGGATTCCACGAACGTGTCGTACAGCTCGTTGCGCCAGACGAAAGAGCTCCACAGCGGGTGCTCGCCGGCCCGGAACCGGCCCACCAGCAGCCACTTGGCGGCCGTCGCCGTCAGCGCGGCGGCCACGCCCGCGGCCAGCAGCAGCGGCACCGCCACCAGCGCGGCCAGCTGCAGACCGCCGGCGTCCAGGGCGTCCTGCTCGGCCACCAGCACCGCCTCGGCGAGCGCCAGAGCGCACATCAGCGGCAGCACGCGGCACAGTTCGACCGCGGCGCGCGTCAGGACCAGCCGCCGGGGCGGCTCGAAGGTGCGCTGCGCGTCGGGCGTCGCGGCCACCCGCGGCAGCGGCATGGCGGGCCGGCCCAGCCAGGAGCTGCCCGGCTCGCTGCGCTCGGGGGCGTCGGAGAGCACGCCGACCAGCGCGTGGTCGGGCACCTCCCGGCCGGGGCCGACGATGCCGGAGTTGCCGACGAAGGCCCGGCGGCCGATGCGCACCGCTCCCAGCCGCATCCGGCCGCCCCGCAGTTCGAACGGCGCGACGAGGGTGTCGTCGGCGAGGAACGCCCCGTCCTCGACGGTCAGCAGCGACGGCAGCGGCAGCACGGTGGAGATCTCCGCGCGCCGCCCGATCCGCGCCCCGAGCAGGCGCAGCCACACGGGCGTGGCCAGGGACGCGTACAGCGGGAAGAGACCGGAGCGGCTGCCGTCGAGCAGGCGCGTCACCAGCCACACCCGCCAGGCGACCCCGCCGTCGGCGGGGTGGTCGCCGGCGGTGATGCCCCGGCCCAGCACGCGGACCACCAGGGCCAGCAGCAGGATCCAGCAGACGGTGGTGACGAACGTGAACGGCGGCACGGCGGCCAGCAGCCACAGCGCGGCCTCGGTCAGCGTGGCGCAGCCCTTGACGAGGTAGTACGCGCCCACCAGCGCGGGCAGCGAGGCGAGCAGCGGCAGCAGCGGCACGCCGCCGAGCGCCAGGGCGTACGCCGCGTCCCACCGCCGCGAGCGCCGCGGCCGCGGCGCGTCGCCGGCCGGGCCGGCGGCCGCCACGGGGTGCGTGCCGGCAACCGGGCGGGAGGCCGGGGCGGCGCCGCGCGCGTGCGCCTGCGGCGCGTCGTACGCGGCCGGCGGCTCGACGGGATACCACTCGGCGGCACCGGCCGCACGGGGCGCGGGCACCGCTCCGGGGCGTCCGGTGCCCGGCGCGGTATCGGCCGGGCCGTCGGGGCGGGCGGGGGAGCCGGCGTAGCGGTGGCCGGGCGCAGCCGTGCCGTCCAGGCAGCCGCCCGCGGCGAGTTCGGCGCCGGCACCGAGCTCGGCCCCCGGCATCAGCATGCTGCGGTGGCCCACCCGGGCGCCCGCGCCGATGCGCACGGCACCGATGTGCAGGAGGTCGCCGTCGAGCCACCAGCCCGCCAGGTCGGCCTCCGGCTCGACGGCGCAGCCGTCGCCGAACGCGGCCAGGCCGGTGACCGGCGGCATGGCGTGCAGCGCCACGTCACGGCCCGTCGCGCACCCCAGGGCCCGGGCGTACCAGGCCGCCCAGGGCGTGCCGAGCAGCGCGGGGACGCCGAAGGAGGCCACGGCCCGTTCGGCGGTCCACAGCCGCAGGTGCGTGCGGCCGCCGCGCGGGTAGGTGCCCGGCGCGATGCCCCGGGTGAGCAGGCGGGCCGCGCCCGCGCCGAGGAGGAAGCGCGAGGGCGCGCTGAAGAGCACCAGCCACCCGGCGAGCACCAGCCACCAGGACGTGTGCGGGGCCCACGCCTCGGGGGTCAGCAGTCCGAGCACGTTGTCGGCGGCGGCCAGGCCCACCAGCCCGCGCAGGCCGGCGACGCCGAACAGCGCGCACTGCACGAGGATCTGGACCGCGCCCGCGCGCCGGCGCACCGGGCGCACGCGGTGCCGGACGGCCTCGCGCGGGGCGAGGGTGTCGAGGTGGGCGGCCATGTCCCGCAGCACGGGGTGGCGGTAGAGGTCGGCGACGGAGACGCCGGGGTGGTGCTCGCGCAGGGCGGAGGCCAGCCGGGCGGCGGCCAGGCTGGTGCCGCCGAGGGAGACGAAGTCCGAGCCGGCGCCGGGCCGGATGCCGAGGAGTTCCTCCCACAGGTCCGCGAGCCGGGCGGCGGTGCCGTGCAGGCTCTCGCCCGCGTCGTCGCCGGCGGCGTCGGGCAGCGGCCACGGCAGGGCGTCGCGGTCGACCTTGCCGGAGGTGCGGGTGGGCAGCTCGGGCACCTCGGCCAGCACCGGTACGAGGGCGGCGGGCAGGCGCTCGGCCAGCAGGGCTCTGGCGCGGTCCCGGTCCCAGCCCGGCCCGGCCACCACGTAGCCGGCCAGCAGCCGGCTGCCGGCCGGGGTGGTGCGCACCGCGGCGGCGGCGCCCTGCACGCCGGGCAGGGCGCCCAGCGCGGCGTCGATCTCGCCGAGTTCGACGCGCCGGCCGCCGATCTTGATCTGGTCGTCGGCGCGCCCGGCGAAGACCAGGCCCTCGGCGGCGGCCCGCACCAGGTCGCCGGTGCGGTAGGCGCGAGGGCTGCCGAGGGCGGCGCTGGGCCGGAAGCGGTCGGCGTCCTTGACCGGGTCGAGGTAGCGGGCCACGCCGGCGCCGGCGATGACGAGCTCGCCCTGCTCGCCGAGCGCGACGGGCTCGCCGGCCTCGTCCACGACGGCCAGCTGCCAGCCGTCCAGGGGCAGGCCGATGCGCACCGGCTCGCCCGGGTGCAGCCGGGCGGCGCAGGCGACGACGGTGGTCTCGGTGGGGCCGTAGGTGTTCCACATCTCCCGCCCGGGCACGGCGAAGCGCTCGACGAGCGAGGCCGGGCAGGCCTCGCCGCCGACGATCAGCAGCCGGACCCGGTCCAGGCACTCCACCGGCCACAGGGCGGCGAGCGTGGGGACGGTGGAGACGACGGTGATGTCGTGCTCGACGAGCCAGGGCCCCAGTTCGTGGCCGGCGCGCACCAGGGAGCGCGGGGCGGGCACCAGGCAGGCACCGTGCCGCCAGGCCAGCCACATCTCCTCGCAGGAGGCGTCGAAGGCGACGGACAGCCCGGCCAGGACGCGGTCGCCGGGGCCGAGCGGGCAGTCCTTGAGGAAGAGGGCCGCCTCGGCGTCGGCGAACGCGGCCGCGCTGCGGTGGCTGACGGCGACGCCCTTGGGCGCGCCGGTGGAACCGGAGGTGAAGATGATCCACGCATCGTCCCCGGTCGCCGGCGGGCGCGGCGCGCCGGACGGCGCCACGACACCGGGGGCCATCGCCCCGTCGGCCCCGAGGACGGCGCAGACGCCGGCCTCGCGGAAGACGGTCGCGGCCCGCTCGTCGGGGTCGTCCGCGTCGACGGGCACATAGGCGGCGCCGCAGCGCAGGACGGCGAGCACCGCCACGTACAGCTCCGCGGTGCCCGACGGGATGCGGACGCCGATCCGGTCGCCGGGCCCGGCACCGGCCGCGCGCAGCCGCTCGGCCCGGACCGTGACCAGGGCGGCGAGCTCGCGGTAGGTGAACCGCTGGGCGCCGGTGTCCAGGGCCAGCGCCTGCGGGTGTGCGGCGACGGTGGCGTCGAACACGTCGAGGAGGGTGCGCTCCGCCGGCGGCGGGGCACCGCGGTACAGCGCCCGCGCCCCGGAGGGGGCGGGCGCCGCGGGCGGGGAGCCCGGAAGGGTGGGTGGCATCGGTGCGCCTCTATTCGGCCTCTTGTCAGGGACGCCTCGGCGACGTCCGCACCCACAGACGGCGCAGACCCCGGACCGGTTCGGGGACCGGTATTCAACGTTCCGTAAATCGAACAGACCGCTGGTAACCCCACTAGCTCTTCAAAAATGCTGCCGCTACGGGCTCGTCACCACCGAATCCATGGTCGATCGGCCCGTCCGGCATGACCTTTCCTTGGGTAACTCTTGGTCATCGGCTGGGGGTCTTTTCGGACAGCGATCACACAGGCGGCCCACGGCATCCGCCGCCCGGCCGCCGCCTACCGCTCGTGCACCTGCCCGTCCGCGACCTCCAGGCGGCGGGTGGTGTGCACCGCCTGCAGCATCCGGCGGTCGTGGGTGACCAGCAGCAAGGTGCCCTGGTACGAGGCCAGCGCCGACTCCAGCTGCTCGATCGCCGGCAGGTCGAGGTGGTTCGTCGGCTCGTCCAGGACCAGCAGGTTCACCCCGCGGGCCTGCAGCAGCGCCAGAGCGGCGCGCGTGCGCTCGCCGGGCGAGAGCGTGGCGGCCGGCCGCAGCACGTGCGCGGCCTTCAGCCCGAACTTGGCCAGCAGCGTGCGCACGTCCGCCGGCTCCAGCTCCGCGGCCGCCGCGCCGAAGGCGTCCAGCAGCGTCTCGGGCCCGAAGAACAGGCCACGGGCCTGGTCCACCTCGCCCACGACCACCCCCGGCCCCAGCGCCGCGCTGCCCTCCTCCAGCGGCAGCCGGCCCAGCAGGGCCGCGAGCAGCGTGGACTTGCCCGAGCCGTTCGCCCCGGTGACGGCGATGCGGTCCGCCCAGTCGATCTGCAGGTCGACCGGACCGAAGGCGAAGGCCCCTCGACGGGCCCTCGCGCCGCGCAGGGTCGCCACCACCGCACCCGAGCGGGGCGCCGCGGCGATCTCCATGCGCAGCTCCCACTCCTTGCGCGGCTCCTCGACCACGTCCAGCCGCTCGATCAGGCGCTCGGTCTGGCGGGCCTTGGCGGCCTGCTTCTCGGTCGCCTCCGCCCGGAACTTGCGGCCGATCTTGTCGTTGTCCGTCGCCTTGCGGCGGGCGTTGCGCACGCCCTTGTCCATCCAGTTGCGCTGCGTACGGGCCCGCGCCTCCAGCGTCGCGCGCGTGTCGGCGTACTCCTCGTACGCCTCGCGGGCGTGCCGGCGGGCGGTCTCGCGCTCCTCCAGATAGGCCGCGTAGCCGCCGCCGTAGAGGTTCACCTGCTGCTGGGCCAGATCCAGCTCCAGCACCTTGTCGACCGTGCGCGCCAGGAACTCGCGGTCGTGACTGACCAGCACCGTGCCCGCACGCAGCCCGGTGACGAACTTCTCCAGCATCTCCAGGCCCTGCAGGTCGAGGTCGTTGGTGGGCTCGTCCAGCAGGAAGACGTCGTAGCGGCTCAGCAGCAGCGAGGCCAGGCCCGCCCGGGCCGCCTGGCCGCCCGACAGGGCGGTCATGGGCCGGTCCAGGCCGACCGCCAGCCCGAGCGAGCCGACGACCTCCTCGGCGCGCTCGTCGAGATCGGCGCCGCCGAGCCCGAGCCAGCGCTCCAGGGCCACGGCGTACGCGTCGTCGGCGCCCGGCGCGCCGGCGACCAGGGCCTCGGTGGCGGCGTCCAGCGCGGCCTGCGCCGCGGCGACGCCGGTGCGGCGGGCGAGGAAGGCGCGCACCGTCTCGCCCTCGCGCCGCTCAGGCTCCTGCGGCAGGTGGCCCACGGTCGCCGTGGCCGGGCTCAGCCGCAGCGTGCCCTCCTCCGGCGCTGCCAGGCCCGCGAGCAGGCGCAGAAGGGTGGACTTGCCGGCGCCGTTCGCCCCGACGAGGCCGATGACCTCCCCGGGCGCGACCACGAGGTCCAGGCCGGAGAAGAGCGTACGGTCGCCGTGGCCGGCGGCGAGATCCTTGGCTACGAGAGTGGCACTCATGAGGCCACCGACTCTAACCGCTCGCGCACGGAGCCCCGTGGGCAGGCGCGGGGCAGCGCCGCTCTGCGGCCGCCGCCGGACGGGCGCGATCGGCCGCCGACGGCGCGCAGCCGGCGCACCCCCCGGGATCCGCGGGCGTGCGGCTTGTCGTGCAGCTTTCCGCGCTCCTGACGGGCGTGACGGGCGCCGTATTGCCGGCGGTAACCTCACCCGGCGCGCCGCGCGGGGCGGGAGCTTCCGCGGGGTATTGCCACAACCCGCCCGGGGCACGGGAGTTGGCCGGTACCGTCGGCGCATGGCAAGCGATGTGATCGTGGCCGGCGCCGGGGTCGCCGGGCTGACCACCGCCGTCGTCCTGGCCGAGCGGGGCCACCGGGTGCGGGTGCGGACGCGCTCGCCCACGGCCGAGAGCACCTCGGCCGTCGCCGGCGGCCTGTGGTGGCCCTACCGCATAGCCCCCGAGGACCGGGCCGGCGCCTGGGCGCTGCGCTCCCTGGCGGTCATGACCGAGCTGGCCCGGCACCCGCAGGAGACCGGCGTGCGCCTCGTCACCGGCACCCACGCCGGGCCGGCCCCGCACGAGCTCGGGCCGTGGGCCCGCCGCGTGCCCGGCCTGCGCGCCGCCACCGCCGACGAGCTGCCGCCCGGGCACGGCGGAGGCGTACGCGCCCGCCTGCCCCTGCTGGACATGCCCGCCCACCTGCACCACCTGCACCACCGGCTGGCCGCCGCGGGCGGCCGGGTCGCCCTGCGCCCCGTCCCCTCGCTCGCCCGGGCGGCCGCCGAGGCCGACGCCGTCGTCAACTGCACCGGCCTGGGCGCCCGGCGGCTCGTCCCCGACCCCGCGGTCCACCCGGTGCGCGGACAACTGGTCGTCGTCGAGAACCCCGGCATCGACGAATGGTTCACCGCCGCCGACGCCGGAAAGGCCGACATGGCCTACCTCTTCCCGCAGCCCTACGGGCTCGTCCTCGGCGGCACCGCCCAGGAGCACGTGTGGGACCGCACCCCCTCGCCCTGCACCGCCCACGCCATCATCGCCCGCTGCGCACGGCTCTTCCCCGCGGTGGGGCGCGCCCGGGTGCTCGCCCACCGGGTGGGCCTGCGCCCCGCCCGCCCGGCCGTACGGCTGGAGGCCGAACGGCTGCCGGACGGCGGGGTGGTGGTGCACAACTACGGGCACGGCGGCGCCGGCGTCACCGTCGCCTGGGGATGCGCCCACGAGGCCGCGGAGTTGGTGGAGGGGGCGGATCCGGTGCGGCCTTGACAGCGCCGGCGGCCCGGCGGGAGATTCGGCCGGGAGATTCGGTGCGAAGAAGCCTGGAAGGCGGACCGCGATGCGCCTGCCCGTGCCCCTGCGGGGCGTCGTCCCCCCGCTGTGCACCCCGCTGACCGGCACCGGGGAGGTCGACGCGCGCTCTCTCGCCGCGCTCGTCGAGCACCTGCTGGGCGCGGGGGTCCACGCCGTCTTCGCCCTGGGCACCAGCGGCGAGGCGGCCCAGCTGACCGACCGCCGGCGCACGGCGGCACTGCGCACGGTCGTCGAGGCCGCCGCGGGCCGGGTGCCGGTGCTCGCCGGAGTGATCGACACAAGCACGGAGCGGGTCATCGACCGTGCCCGAGCCGCCGCGGCGGCGGGCGCCGACGCGCTCGTGGCCACCGCCCCGTTCTTCACCGGCACGCACCCGGTGGAGGTCGCCGCGCACTTCCGGCGCATCCGGCAGGCGGTCGACCTGCCGCTGTTCGCCTACGACAACCCCGGCACCGTGCACACCCGCCTGCCGGCCGGGACCCTGCTCGACCTCGCGGCCGAGGGCACCCTGGCCGGTCTCAAGGACACCACCGGCGACCTCGGCGGGCTGCGCCGCCTGCTGCTCGGCCTGCGGGACCGCGGGCTGCAGGACGCCTTCACCGTGCTGACCGGCTCCGAGCTCACCGTGGACGCGGCCCTGCTGGCCGGCGCCCACGGCGTCGTGCCGGGCCTGGGCAACGTCGACCCGGCCGGCTACGTACGGCTGTACGCGCACGCCTGCGCCGGGCGGTGGTCCGAGGCGGCGGCCGAACAGGACCGGCTGGCGGGGCTGTTCGCGCTCGTCGAGGCCGCCGGCACGGACGGGGCGAGCCGGACGTCGGCGGCGCTCGGCGGCTACAAGGCGGCCCTGCACGCGCTCGGTGTGATCGACTGCCCGGCGACGTCGGCCCCGTTGCAACCCCTGCCCGAGGAGGCGGTGGCCCGCGTGCGGAAGCTCCTGACGGAGGCCGGCCTGACGTGACCGAGGGCCGCCTTCGGCCGCGTTGTCGGTGCCCCGGGCTAGCGTGGACGCACACGCACGGGCACATGCGTGCGTACCGCCCGCACGATCAGGACCGCCGGAGGCACCATGGCCGCGAAACCCGCACCCCTCGCCGCGCGCGAGCGCATCCGTTCCTTCGCCCTGTCCCTGCCGGGTGCCGTGGAGGAGTTCCCCTGGGGCGACAGCGCGGTGGTCAAGGTCAACAAGAAGATCTTCGCCTTCCTCGGCTCCCCGGACGACGCGCAGAGCCCCGGCATCTCGGTCAAGCTCACGGACGAGGCGGCCCACGCCCATGCCCTGACCGTGCCGGGCGCCGCACCCACGGCCTACGGACTGGGGCGTTCCGGTTGGGTGTCGGTGCCGCTGGACACCGGGGAGGTGGCCGTGGAGGTGTGCTGCGACTGGGTCGAGGAGAGCTACCGCACCATCGCGCCCAAGCGGCTCGTCGCCCAACTCGACGCGGGATGACCGTCGTCCGGCCCCTTGTGGTCGGTGCGACCGGTTCCTAACATCACGGGTGTCACAGCGGTTGTGTCACAGGACGTCGGACGCGGGGGGCCGCATGGTGCAGACGGATCGGGGTCCCACCGGCGGCCCGCTGGCCGGGGTGCGCGTGCTGGAGCTCGCCGGCATCGGGCCCGGCCCGTTCGCCGCGATGCTGCTCGGCGACCTCGGGGCCGACGTCGTACGCGTCGACCGCCCCGGCGGCCAGGGGCTCGGCGTCGACCCGGCGTACGACGTCACCAACCGCAACAAGCGCTCGGTCCTGGTCGACCTGAAGGCGCCCGAGGGCCCCGGAGCGGTCCTCGGCCTCGCCGCCCGCGCCGACATCCTTCTCGAGGGCCTGCGCCCCGGCGTCGCCGAACGCCTGGGCGTGGGCCCCGAGGCCGCCCTCGCCCGCAACCCCGCCCTGGTCTACGGGCGGATGACCGGCTGGGGCCAGGACGGCCCCCTGGCCCACGCGGCCGGCCACGACATCGGCTACATCGCCGTCACCGGCGCCCTCGCCCTCACCGGCCCCGCCGAGGGCCCGCCGTACGCCCCGGCCAACCTCCTGGGCGACTACGCCGGCGGCTCCCTCTACCTCGTCGTCGGTGTGCTCGCCGCCCTGCACCACGCCCGCGCCACCGGCCGCGGCCAGGTCGTGGACGCCGCCATCGTCGACGGCACCGCCCATCTGACGGCCATGCTCCACGGCATGCTCGCCGCCGGCGGCTGGCAGGACCGGCGCGCGGCCAACCTCCTCGACGGCGGCGCCCCCTTCTACGGCACGTACGAGACGGCGGACGGCGGATACATGGCGGTGGGGGCGCTGGAGCCGCGCTTCTACGGCACGTTCGTACGGCTGCTGGGCCTGCCGCAGGCGGTGGCCGATCGTGGGGACCCCGGCCGCTGGCAGGAGGTGCGCGCCGCGGTCGCCGACCGCTTCCGGCAGCGCACCCGCGCCGCGTGGACGGCCGTCTTCGAGGGCACGGACGCGTGCGTGGCGCCCGTGCTGACCCTGGGCGAGGCACCCCACCACCCGCACCTGGCCGCGCGCGGCACCTTCACCGAGGACGGCGGCATCACCCAGCCCGCCCCCGCGCCCCGCTTCTCGGCCACCCCCGCCGCCGTGCGCCGCCCACCGGCCCGCCCCGGCGCGGACACCGCCGACGTCGCCCGCGACTGGAACGTGCCCGGCCTCGTACCGCCCGATGAGGGGGAGACCACCGATGAAGCGTGACCTGTACACCGCCGACCACGAAGCCTTCCGGGAGACCGTCCGCACCTTCCTGGCCAAGGAGGTCCTGCCCCATCACGAGCGGTGGGAGAAGGACGGCATCGTCCCCCGGGAGGTCTGGCGGGCCGCGGGCCGCCAGGGCCTGCTCGGCCCGGCCGTGCCCGAGGAGTACGGCGGTGGGGGTGTCGCCGACTTCCGCTACGGCGCCGTGATCGCCGAGGAGTTCGCCCGGGCCGGGGCCTCGGGCCTGGCCATCGGGCTGCACAACGACATCGTCGGCCCGTACCTGACCTCACTCGCCACGGAGGAGCAGAAGCGGCGCTGGCTGCCGGGCTTCTGCACGGGTGCGACGATCACCGCCGTCGCCATGACCGAACCGGGCGCCGGCTCCGACCTCCAGGGCCTGCGCACCACCGCCGAGGACCGCGGCGACCACTGGGTGCTCAACGGCTCCAAGACCTTCATCTCCAACGGCATCCTCGCCGACCTCGTGGTCGTGGTGGCCCGCACGACCCCGGAGGGCGGTGCCAAGGGGCTGAGCCTGCTGGTGGTGGAGCGCGACATGCCCGGCTTCGCACGGGGCCGCAACCTCGACAAGATCGGGCAGAAGGCGCAGGACACGGCCGAGCTGTTCTTCGAGGGCGTCCGCGTCCCCAAGGAGAACCTGCTGGGCGAGCTCCACGGCGGCTTCGGCCATCTGATGGCCAATCTCCCCCAGGAGCGGCTGAGCATCGCGGTCGCCGCCGTCGCCGCGGCCGAGCACCTGCTGGAGGTCACCACCCGTTACGTCAAGGAGCGCGAGGCGTTCGGGCGGCCGCTGGCCCGTCTGCAGCACGTCCGCTTCGAGATCGCCGAGATGGCCACCGAGTGCGCGGTCACCCGCACCTTCGTGGACCGCTGCATCGCCGAGCACGTCGGCGGCGGGCTCGACGCCGTCCACGCCGCGATGGCCAAGTGGTGGGCGACCGAGCTGCAAAAGCGCGTCGCCGACCGCTGTCTGCAACTGCACGGCGGATACGGCTACATGAGTGAGTACCCGGTCGCCAAGGCGTTCACCGACGGTCGCATCCAGACCATCTACGGCGGCACCACCGAGATCATGAAGGAGATCATCGGCCGCTCCCTGCTCTCCTGACCGCCCGTTCCCCACCCGGTCCCGAAAGCCGCCCGCAAGTCGCCCCGCAAGCCGCCCCGAAAGCCGCCCCGAAAGGGAAACGACCTTGAGCACCGAAGCGTACGTGTACGACGCCATCCGCACCCCGCGCGGGCGCGGCAAGGCGAACGGCGCGCTGCACGGCACCAAACCCATCGACCTGGTCACCGGCCTGATCCGGGAGCTGCTGCGGCGGCTGCCCGGCCTGGATCCCGCGGCCGTCGACGACATCGTGCTCGGCGTCGTGAGCCCCGTCGGCGACCAGGGCTCCGACATCGCCCGCATCGCCGCCCTCGCCGCGGGGCTGCCCGAGACCGTCGCCGGCGTCCAGGAGAACCGCTTCTGTGCCTCCGGGCTGGAGGCCGTCAACCTGGCGGCCGCCAAGGTGCGCTCCGGCTGGGAGGACCTCGTCCTGGCCGGCGGGGTGGAGTCGATGTCCCGGGTGCCGATCGCCTCCGACGGCGGGGCCTGGTTCAACGACCCGATGACCAACCTGGAGGTCAACTTCGTCCCCCAGGGCATCGGCGCCGACCTCATCGCCACGCTGGGCGGCTACACACGCCGCGACGTGGACGCCTTCGCCGCCCGCTCCCAGGAGCTGGCGGCCGCGGCCTGGAAGGAGGGCCGGTTCGCCGGGTCCGTGGTGCCGGTGCGCGACCGCAGCGGCCTGCTCGTCCTGGACCACGACGAGCACATGCGGCCGGGCACGACGGTCGAGACCCTCGCCGGACTCAAGCCCTCCTTCGCCGCCATCGGCGAGCAGGGCGGCTTCGACGCCGTGGCGCTGCAGCAGTACCACTGGGTCGAGAAGATCGACCACGTGCACCACGCCGGCAACTCCTCGGGCATCGTCGACGGCGCGTCGCTGGTGGCCATCGGCAACCGCGAGGTGGGGGAGCGGTACGGCCTGCGGCCCAGGGCCCGCATCGTCTCGGCCGCCGTCTCCGGCTCCGAGCCCACCATCATGCTCACCGGGCCCGCCCCGGCCTCCCGCAAGGCGCTGGCCAAGGCCGGTCTGACCATCGACGACATGGATCTGGTCGAGGTCAACGAGGCGTTCGCGGCCGTCGTGCTGCGGTTCGTCGACGAGATGGGCATCGGGCTGGAGAAGGTCAACGTGAACGGTGGGGCGATTGCGATGGGGCATCCCCTGGGAGCCACGGGCGCGATGCTGCTGGGGACGGTCGTGGACGAGCTGGAGCGGCGGGACGGTCGCCACGGGCTGATCACCCTGTGCGTGGGCGGCGGCATGGGCGTCGCGACGGTGGTGGAGCGGGTGTAGGGCGGCACGTCGTCACCGGTCTGCGCATCCGCCCCCGACACGTTCCTTGAGGAGAGCCCCCGACATGAGCACCCCCACCGCCATCCGCTACGAGCGCGGCGACGACGGCGTCGTCACCCTCGTCCTGGACGACCCCGCCCAGTCCGCCAACACCATGAACGACGCCTTCAGGACGTCGCTGACCGCCGTCGCCGACCGGCTGGAGGCGGAGAAGGAGACCCTGCGCGGCGTCGTCGTCACCTCCGCCAAGAAGACCTTCTTCGCCGGCGGCGACCTGCGCGACCTCATCGCCGCGACCCCCGCCGACGCCCAGCGGGTCTTCGACGCCGGCATGGGCATCAAGCGGGACCTGCGCCGCATCGAGACCCTCGGCGTGCCCGTCGTCGCCGCGATCAACGGCGCGGCCCTCGGCGGCGGTTACGAGATCGCCCTCGCCTGCCACCACCGCATCGCCCTCGACGCCCCCGGATCGAGGATCGGGCTGCCGGAGGTCACCCTCGGGCTGCTCCCGGGCGGCGGCGGGGTGACCCGTACCGTCCGGCTGCTGGGCGTCGCCGACGCGCTGCTGAAGGTGCTGCTGCAGGGCACGCAGTACACGCCGCGCCGGGCCCTGGAGGCCGGGCTGGTGCACGAGGTGGCCACCGACGCCGAGGACCTGCTCGCCCGCGCCCGGGCCTACATCGCGGAGCACCCCACCGCGCGGCAGCCCTGGGACGAGGACGGCTACCGCATCCCCGGCGGCACCCCGGCGAGCCCCCGCTTCGCCGCCGCCCTGCCGGCCTTCCCGGCCACCTTGCGCAAGCAGACCGCCGGAGCCCCCTACCCCGCCCCCCGCAACATCCTGGCCGCGGCCGTCGAGGGCTCCCAGGTCGGCTTCGAGGCGGCGCAGGTCATCGAGGCCCGCTACTTCACGGAGCTGGTGATCGGGCAGACCTCGAAGAACATGATCCAGGCGTTCTTCTTCGACCTCCAGGCCGTCAACTCCGGCCGCAGCCGCCCCGCCGACGTCCCCGCGCGCACGGTGCGCAAGGTCGCCGTCCTCGGCGCCGGCATGATGGGCGCCGGCATCGCCTACGCCTGCGCCCGCGCCGGCATGGAGGTCGTCCTCAAGGACGTCTCGCCCGAGAACGCCGCCAAGGGCAAGGCGTACTCGGCGGGCCTGCTCGGCAAGGCGCTGGCCAAGGGGCGCACGACCGAGGCCGAGCGCGACGCGCTGCTCGCGCGCATCACCCCGACCGCCGACGTCGCCGACCTCGCGGGCTGCGACGCGGTCATCGAGGCCGTCTTCGAGGACCAGCAGCTCAAGCACGCGGTCTTCCAGGAGGTCCAGCACGTCGTCGCGCCCGATGCCCTGCTGTGCTCCAACACCTCCACCCTGCCCATCACCGGCCTGGCCCACGGGGTGGAGCGGCAGGAGGACTTCATCGGCCTGCACTTCTTCTCGCCCGTCGACAAGATGCCGCTGGTGGAGATCATCAAGGGGGAGCGGACGGGCGAGGAGGCGGTGGCGCGCGCCTTCGACCTGGTCCGGCAGCTGCGCAAGACCCCGATCGTGGTGGGCGACGCGCGCGGCTTCTTCACCTCCCGTGTCATCGGCCGGTTCCTCAACGAGGGCGTGGCGATGATCGGCGAGGGCGTGCCCGCCGCCTCCGTCGAGCAGGCGGCCGCCCAGGCCGGCTATCCGGCCAAGGTGCTCTCGCTGATGGACGAGCTCACGCTCACCCTGCCCCGCCGGATCCGCGACGAGGCCCGGCGCGCCACCGAGGAGGCCGGCGGCACGTGGACCCCGCACCCGGCCGACGCCGTCGTCGACCGCATGGTGGAGGAGTTCGGGCGCACGGGCCGCAGCGGGGGAGCGGGCTTCTACGACTACGCCGACGGCCGGCGCACGGGCCTGTGGCCGGGGCTGGCCGAGCACTTCGAGACGGCGGAGGGCCGCCGGCTGCCCTTCGCCGACCTGCAGGAGCGCATGCTCTTCGCCGAGGCCCTCGACACCGTGCGCTGTCTGGAGGAGGGCGTGCTCACCTCGGTGGCGGACGCCAACATCGGCTCGATCCTCGGCATCGGCTTCCCCGGCTGGACCGGCGGCGCCCTGCAGTACATCAACGGCTACGAGGGCGGGCTGCCCGGCTTCCTGGCCCGCGCGCAGCAGCTCCAGGAGGCGTACGGCGAGCGGTTCGCGCCCCCCGAGCTGCTGGTGACCAAGGCGGAGAAGGGCGAGGTCTTCACGGACTGAGGACGGCACGCCCGGCCCGTACGGGGGCGGCGCTCAGCCCCCGTACGTGGCCCGCAGCTCGTCCTTGAGCGCCCGCTGGAAGGCGGTGACCAGGGCCTGGACCACCAGCGGCTGCAGATGCGCCGACAGCGAGCGCATCGTCTCCACCCGCTCGGGGTCGGACTCGCCGCGCTCGTAGGGCTCCCACACCTCGTCGTGGAACAGCCGCGTCAGCTCGCGGGCCGTGGCGCGGGCGTGTTCGAGGAGCACCGCCCGGGCCGCGCGTATGGTCTCCAACCCCACCGGCACGTCCAGCAACTGCACGCCCAGCCCCAGCAGCGCCGGATCGACGCGGAAGGCGTCCCCGCCGGGGACGCGCTCCAGCACGTTCATGGCCGCGAGCCGGTCGATGTCGGCGTCGGTGAGCGACCGCCCGGCCCGCCGCTCCAGCTTCTCGCGCGTGGTCTCCGCCGCCTCGTCGGGCGTCCAGGAGGCCACCAGCGCGCGGTGGATGGCCAGGTCGTGGGCGCTGAGATCGTCGGGCAGCCGGCTCAGGTAGCGCTCGATGGCGGCCAGGGTCAGCCCCTGGTGCTGCAGCTCCTCGATCAGCGCCAGCCGGGACAGGTGCACGAAGCCGTACCGGCCGACGCGCCGCGGCCCGATCTCGGGCGGCGGCAGCAACCCCCGCGCGCTGTAGAAGCGCACCGTGCGCACGGTCACCCCGGCACGGGCCGCCAATTCGTCGACGGTCAGGTGGGATTCGGCGGCATCCTGCGGCGCGGCGGTGCCCTCGGTGTCCACGGCCATCGGCGGTGCCTCGCTTCCTCGTCGTGCCGTTCGGTCCCACAGTATTGCTGTGTCACCAGCGCTGTGAAAGCCCGCCCGCCGGCACGGGACAGGGCCCGCCGCCTGGTGGCGACGGGCCCCGCAGTGATGCGGTGTATCAGTGGCGGTGGCTGTCGAGCGCCTGCTGGATCTTCTTCCAGGACTTCGGCTCCGCCGGCTTCGCGGCCTTGCCCGCCGCCAGGGACCGGCCGCTGGCGGCCGGCTTGCCGATGCCGTACTCGGCCGCGACGGCCGCGCTCGGCTTGGAGTCGGTGAACAGCCAGACGTCGAACAGCTTCTGCAGCGGCTTGCCGGAGACCTTCTCGGCGTGCTTCACGAAGTCCTGCACGGAGCCGTTGCCGAACGTGCGGTCCGCCTGCCAGCCCTTGAGGATCTTGAAGAAGGCCGTGTCGCCGACCTTGTTCCGCAGGGCCTGCAGCGCGATCGCGCCGCGCTGGTAGACCGCGCCGTGGAACTGGTTGTCCGGGCCCGGATCGCCCGGCTTGACCTTCCAGAACGGGTTGTCCGCGGGGACGCTGGTGTAGGCGTAGTCGGCGAGCTCCCGGGTCGTGCCCTCGCCCTCCTTGGCCGACCACAGCCACTGGGCGTACGTGGCGAAGCCCTCGTTCACCCAGATGTCGCGCCAGTTCTTCACCGAGACGTTGTCGCCGAACCACTGGTGGGCCAGCTCGTGGACGACCACCGAGACGTTGGCGCCGTTCGAGAAGCTGGACGGGCTGTAGTACGGCCGGGTCTGGGTCTCCAGCGCGTAGCCCGTCTTGACGTTGGGGACGTACCCGCCGATGGCGTTGAAGGGGTACGGCCCGAAGACCGAGGACTCCCAGTCGATGACCTCGGAGGTGCGCTCGATGCTCGCCTTGGCCGAATCGTAGTTGTCGCCCAGGTCCTTGCTGTAGGCGTTGAGGACCGGCAGGCCGCTTGCCGTCTTGTCGGTGACGATGTCGAACTTGCCGATCGCGAGCGTGGTGAGGTAGCTCGCCTGCGGCTTGGTGGCACGCCAGTTGTAGCGCGTCCAGCCGAGCTTGGAGGACTGCGACTTCAGCTCGCCGTTGCTGACGGTCTGCAGACCGTCGGGCACCGCGACGGAGATGTCGTAGGTGGCCTTGTCCCGCGGGTGGTCGTTGCTCGGGAACCACCAGGCGGCCGACTCCGGCTCGTTGGCGACCACGGCCCCGTCCGGCGTGCGCTGCCAGGCCGAGTAGCCGCCGACCTTCACCTGCGAGGGGATGTCGCTGTAGCGGACCACCACGGTGATCTGCTTGCCCTCCGGCAGCGGCGCGGCCGGAGTGATCTCCAGCTCGTGGTCGCCCGTCTTGGTGAACGCGCTCGGGCGGCCGTTGACGAGGACCTCGCTGACCTTCAGCGTGAAGTCCAGGTTGAAGCGGGACAGCGCCTGCGTCGTGGTGGCCGTCAGGGTGGCGGTGCCGTCCAGCCGGTCCGTCGCCGGCTGGTACTTCAGGCGCAGGTCGTAGTGGGAGACGTCGTAACCGCCGTTCCCGGAGGTCGGGTAGTAGGAGTCCCCGGCACCCGGAGCACCCGGCGTGGCGTCGGCAGCCGAGGCCGGGACCGCCAGCAGCATCAGGGCCGCGGCCGCACTGGGAACGATGAGTCTGTGACGCACGAGTCACTCCAACTCGTAGGGGGCGAAAGATCACTCGAAGCCTATGTACTCATCGCCGATATGGGTATGTCCATGCCGCGTACCGACATCTGATCGACACGCGGCGGACACGCGAGGGGTACCGGCCACCTCGCGATGCCTGCAGCACCTCTTCTGCACCGCAGTTGACCGCGCTACCTTCCGCCCGTGCCGATACGTGCGAACAATTCCCCCGCCCTTCGCGCCCGTTCCTCCGTGCGCACCTCGCTGACCACGGTCCTGCTCACCGTGCTGGCCGTCCTGCTGCCGGCCGCCGCGGCCCAGGCGGCGCCCACCGCCGGACCACCGGACGAGAGCAGACCCGTCTACGCCTACGACCGTGCCGTGCGCGAGACCGTGTGGGTGGACACCGGGCTCGACGGTGACGGCGACGGCCGCACCGACCGGGTCGCCGCCGACGTCATCCGGCCCCGCGAGCCCGCCGAGGCCGGCGACAAGGTGCCCGTCATCATGGACGCCAGCCCCTACTACGCCTGCTGCGGGCGCGGCAACGAGAGCCAGAAGAAGACCTACGACGCCCAGGGCCGGCCCGTGCAGTTCCCGCTGTACTACGACAACTACTTCGTGCCGCGCGGCTACGCCGTCGTCCTGGTCGACCTCGCCGGAACCAACCGCTCCGACGGTTGCACGGACGTCGGCGGCCGCCTCGACGTGCAGTCCGCGAAATCCGTGGTCGACTGGTTGAACGGCCGGGCCCGCGGCTACGCCTCCCGCACGTCGGCCACCGCCCTGACGGCCGACTGGGCCACCGGCGACGTGGGAATGATCGGCAAGAGCTACGACGGCACGATCGCCAACGGCGTCGCCGCCACCGGCGTCGAGGGCCTGCGCACCATCGTGCCCATCGGCGGCATCAGCTCCTGGTACGACTACTACTTCGCCAAGGGAGCCGCGCTCTTCGGCAGTGGCCCCGACGGCCTCGCCGCCCTCGTCGAGAGCCCGCAGGCACGCTCCCGCTGCCGGGCCGTGCAGGACGAACTCGTCCGCGGGGCCCCGCGCAACGGCGACTGGACCGCGCTGTGGACCGAACGCGACTACGTCAAGGACGCCGGCAACGTCCGCGCCAGCGTCTTCGCCGTCCACGGCATGCAGGATCTCAACGTGCGCACCAAACACCTCGGCCAGTGGTGGGGCGCGCTGGCCGCCCACGGCGTCGAACGCAAGGTGTGGCTGTCGCAGACCGGGCACGTCGACCCCTTCGACTTCCGCCGCGACGCCTGGGTGAGCACCCTGCACCGCTGGTTCGACCACTACCTCCTCGGCTACGACAACGGCATCGAGCGCGAACCGGCCGCCGACATCGAGCGCGCCCCCGACCGGTGGACGACCGACACCGCCTGGCCGCCCGCCGGCACCCTCGGCACCACCCTGCGCCCCGCACCCGGCACCCGGCCGGGCGTGGGCACCCTCGGCCTCGTGCCCGCCCCGGCCGGCGCCACCGAGACCTTCACCGACGACCCCGCCCTCGGCGAGAGCGACTGGGCCGCGCACCTCGACGAGACCACCGCGGCGAAGACGGGCTTCGTCACCGGACCGCTCGCCCGCGACCTGCGGCTGTCGGGCTCCTCGACGGTCCGGCTGACGGTCACCCCGTCCACGTCATCGGCCCACCTGTCGGCCGTGCTCGTCGACATGGGCCCCGCGACCATCCGTGACTACGCCGACGCCGGCGAGGGCATCACCACCCTGCCCGACCGCACCTGCTGGGGCAGCGGCACCACCGGCGACACCGGCTGCTTCCGCAAGACCGCGGCACGCACCGCCCAGGTGGGCCACACCGTCGTCAGTCGCGGCTGGGCCGACCTCGACCACTGGGCGAGCAAGCGCCACGGCCGGCCGGTGACCCCCGGCCGTCCCTACGACATCACCCTGGACCTGGCCGCCACCGACCACGTCGTGCCCGCGGGGCACCGGCTCGCCCTGATCGTCGCCGGCACCGACGCCGGCCTGGTCGAGCCCGCCTCCACCACCCCGCACCTCACCGTCGACCTGGCCCGCTCCTCGGCCACCCTGCCGATCGTCGGCGGCTACGCGGCCTTCGCCCGCGCCACCCGCGGCCCCGCCGGGCCGCAGGCGCCCACGGGCGACCTGCTGCCCGGCCTGCGCCCGGCAACCCCGCCGCACCTGCCCTGAGCCCGTACCGCCCTGGGCCGCGGCCGCCGGCCGTTCGGGGTCTCAGCCGGCCGCGCGGCGCAGGGCCGCCCGGCACAGGCCGTCCGCCGCGCGCGTGGTCTCCGGCAGGCGGTAACGGGGCGCCAGCCGCAGCGTGTGCTCGCACGCGCGATCCAGCGTCACCCGGTGGCCGACGGAGACGAAGACGGGCTTGACGTCCGCCTGCGTGCGCAGCGCCCGGCCCACCTCGTCCATGCCGTCCAGCAGGGGCGCGACGTCCCCGCGGCGCGGGCCGGGCGGCTCGTGGCGGAAGACGAACGGGTTCTTCGCCACGCCGATGGTGGGCAGGCCCGTCAGCACGCCCAGGTGGCTGGCCAGCCCGAAGCGGCGGGGATGGGCGATGCCGTAGCCGTCGCAGACCACGAGGTCGGGCTCGGCGCTCAGCCGCCCGAGGGCTTCGAGGACGGTGGGCACCTCACGGAACGCCAGCAGGCCCGGCACGTACGGGAAGGAGACGCGGCCGACGGCCGTCGCCTCCTCCAGGACCTGGAGGGTGCGGGCGTCCAGCAGGACGGCGGCGGCCGCGACCAGGTCGCGTTCGTCGTCGTAGGCCACGTCCACGCCGGCGACCACCAGCGGGGCGCCGGGCGGCGGTCCCGGCTCGTCCAGGACCACCCGCCCGCGCAGCTCGTTCTGGACGGCGGTCGCCTCGGCCTCCGTCGAGGGCCAGTCCTCGGGCAGCGGGTACGGGGTGTTCGCCGGTGCGTTGCTCATGATCCGTCCACGCTACGGGACGGGCGTGGCGCGGTGTCGGGCGGGGCGGAGCCGGGGCGTAGCCTGTCGATCATGTTCGTACTTGAACTGACCTACATCGCGCCCATCGAGCGCATCGACGCCGCCCTGCCCGAGCACGTCGCCTGGTTGGAGGCGCACTACGCCTCCGGGGTGTTCATCGCCTCCGGCCGCAAGGTGCCCCGCGACGGCGGCATCATCCTGGCGCTGGGCGACGACCGCGCCAAGATCGAGGAGATCACGCGCAGCGACCCCTTCACGGTGGCGGGCGTGTGCGAGTACACCATCACCGAGTTCATTCCGACCAAGACCGCGCCGGCGCTGGAGGTCTACCGCCAGGAACTGCCCTCCTGAAGCCCGCCGCGGCTCACCGCCCCCGGCGCGGTACGAGGAGGGCGGCCCGCCCCTTCTCGCCGGCCGCCCAGCAGCCGCCCGGGACGCAGTCGACGGTGTCGTACGAGCCGGTGTCGAAGCCGCGCCAGGTGCGCCCGCCGTCCGTGGTGACATCGCTGCCGGCCGGGCCGACGGCCACGGCGGCGGTGCGGCTGCCGGGCAGCCAGGCCACCCCCGAGCGGTAGCCGGCCGGGGGCCGCTGCGCGCTCGTCCAGCTCGCCCCGCGGTCGCCGGTGACGGCGGCCGCGCGCGGCGAGGGCTGCCCCGGGCGGTAGTCCCCGCCGACGGCCAGCCCGTGGGTGCGGTCGCGGAAGGCCAGGGCGAAGACGCCGCGGGCCGCGTCGCCCGCCGGCAGCGGCGCCTCGGTGGCCCGCCAGGTACGGCCCCGGTCCGCGGAGTGCAGCACCCGGGAAGCGGCTCCGCCGCCGGTGGCGATCCAGGCGTCGCGCGGGCCCGAGCTCACCACGCACTGGCCACTGGCGGCGAAGGCCGCCTCGCCGGGCAGCGCGGCGGGCATGCCCTGCGCCGGCTGCGCCCGCCAGCTGCGGCCGCCGTCCCGCGTGGCCAGGACGCGGAACCTGCCGTCCACCGGGTCGCCGAGCGCGATGCCGTGGCGGTGGTCGAAGAAGGTCAGGCAGTCGTAGAAGGCCCGGGGGTCGGGGTTACGGAAGGACTCCTTCCAGGTCGCGCCGGCGTCGTCCGTGCGCAAAATGCGCGACGCCTCGCCCTCGCCGATCGCCAGGACCACCGCGTGCCGCGCGTCGAAGGCCGTCACATCACGGAACTCCAGCGCCCCGGCACCGGGCGGCGAAACGTTGCGCCAGGTGCGGCCGCCGTCCCGGGTGAGCAGGACCGTGCCCTTGCTGCCGGCCAGCCACGCGGTGCTGCGGCTCACCGCCGCGAGGCCGCGGAAGCGGGCGTCGCTGCCGGTGGGCCGCTCCTGCCAGGCCGGGTCGGCGGCGTCCGGGGCGGCAGGCGTGGCGGCGGGTGCGGTGGCCGCGCCCGCCGGCGTGTTCCCCGCGAGGAGGAGCGCCGCTCCCAGGATTGTGGCCGCGGCCGCGCGTACGGCTCGTATGGACTTCCCCATCCGTCTCATGGGCGGGGAGGCTAACGGAGGACGGACGAGCCCGGCAGGCCATGCGAAAGTCTCTCCGGGGCGCCGTCGGGGGCCGCCGCGGCCACCGGACTTTCATCCTTTCGGCCATGAGCCGGTGGCAGCTCGGGCGATCCGCGGGGCCTGTCCCGGCCCCTGACGTGGCGGACATGACCGAGATGCCCCCGACGCCCCGCTCCCGGCAGTGGCCGGGAAATGCTCATGGACCTACCACTCCGTGGCGATTGACGGAACTGACAGGTAAATGTCTTGCCTCTCAAGGTCCGTGACGCAACTCACGGAGGAATCCGGTGCACGACCACGATCGTTCACTCGTCTCACCATGCGGGGAAGAGGGAAGCCCCAGAAATCCCAGCGGCACGGGAAGCGCACCACCAGGGAAACCACGCAAGGGAGCTGGCGTTGTCCACTGTCATCGAACAGGCTGTCCAGGCACGGATCATCGCATCGGCCCCGCCGTCCCGGACGGTTCCCGCGCGGCTGTGCTACGAGCGTTCCGACCCCTTCGCGGTGCGCGTCGCCTTCCCGCCGGCGGCCTCCCTCGACGGCGCCGAGGTCCAGTGGACCTTCGCCCGCGACCTGCTGGCCCGCGGCCTGCTGAGGTCGGCGGGCGGCGGTGACGTACGGGTGTGGCCGTGCGGCCCGCACCGCACGGTGCTGGAGTTCCACGCGCCGGAGGGCGTGGCCATGGTCCAGATAGACACCCCGGAGCTGCGCTCCTTCCTCGCCCACACCTACGCCCAGGTGCCGGCGGGCGGCGAGGCCGGCCACCTGGACGTGGAGGGCGACCTCGCCGATCTGCTGCGGGAGGCCTGACCGCAGCAGGCCGGGTGCGCGAGAGGGTCCCCGGGGCCGTGGCCCCGGGGAGGCGTTGCTACAGCAGGCCGGCGCGGCGCAGGGCGTCCGCCATGGCGCCGCTCGCCGGCGGCTTCGCGGCGCTCTTCGGCTCGGGCCGGCGCTGCCGCGGCGCCCGCCGCTCGGAGCGCTCACCGCGCTCCGCACGCTCGCCGCGCTCACCGCGCTCCCGGCGGTCGGGCCGCTCGCCGCGCTCGCCCCGCTCGCGCGTCGCCTCGTCGTCCAGCCGGAGGGTCAGGGAGATGCGCTTGCGCGGAATGTCGACGTCCAGCACCTTCACCCGCACGATGTCGCCGGGCTTGACGACGTCCCGCGGGTCCTTCACGAACGTCTTGGACATCGCCGAGACGTGCACGAGCCCGTCCTGGTGGACGCCGATGTCGACGAACGCCCCGAACGCGGCCACGTTCGTCACGACGCCTTCGAGCACCATGCCCGCCGTCAGGTCGCCGATCTTCTCGACGCCCTCCTTGAACGTGGCCGTGCGGAAGGCCGGCCGCGGGTCGCGGCCCGGCTTCTCCAGCTCGCGCAGGATGTCGGAGACCGTCGGCAGGCCGAAGGTGTCGTCGACGAAGTCGTCGGGCCGCAGCGAGCGCAGCACCGCCGTGTTGCCGACGAGGGAGGTGACGTCACCGCCGGTGGCCTTCACCATCTTGCGCACCACCGGGTACGCCTCGGGGTGGACGCTGGAGGCGTCCAGGGGGTCGTCGCCCCCGCGGATGCGCAGGAAGCCCGCGCACAGCTCGTACGCCTTGGGGCCGAGCCGGGGCACGTCCTTGAGCGCCCTGCGGGAGCGGAAGGGGCCGTTGGCGTCCCGGTGGGCGACGATGTTCTCGGCGAGGCCGGAGCCGATGCCCGAGACCCGGGAGAGCAGCGGCGCCGAGGCGGTGTTGACGTCGACGCCGACGCCGTTGACGCAGTCCTCGACGACCGCGTCCAGCGAGCGGGACAGCTTCACCTCGGACAGGTCGTGCTGGTACTGCCCGACACCGATGGACTTGGGGTCGATCTTGACCAGTTCGGCGAGCGGGTCCTGCAGCCGGCGGGCGATGGAGACGGCGCCGCGCAGGGAGACGTCGAGGCCGGGCAGTTCCTGGGAGGCGAAGGCGGAGGCGGAGTACACCGAGGCGCCGGCCTCGGAGACCATCACCTTCGTCAGCTTCAGCTCCGGATGACGGGCGATCAGGTCCGCGGCGAGCCGGTCCGTCTCCCGCGAGGCCGTGCCGTTGCCGATGGCGACGAGCTCCACGCCGTGCTCGCGCGCCAGGCGGGCGAGGGTGGCCAGCGAGGCGTCCCACTTGTTCTGCGGCACGTGCGGGTAGATCGTCTCGGTCGCGGCGACCTTGCCGGTGGCGTCGACGACGGCGACCTTCACGCCCGTGCGGAAGCCCGGGTCCAGGCCCATCGTGGCGCGCGTGCCGGCGGGGGCGGCCAGCAGCAGGTCGCGCAGGTTGGCGGCGAAGACGCGCACGGCCTCGTCCTCGGCGGCCTGCCGCAGCCGCAGCCGCAGGTCGATGCCGAGGTGGACGAGGACGCGCGTGCGCCAGGCCCAGCGCACCGTGTCGCCGAGCCACTTGTCGGCGGGCCGGCCCCGGTCGGCGATGCCGAAGCGGCGGGCGATCATCTGCTCGTACGGCCCCGGGCCCTCGGTGCGCTCGTCGGCGGGCTCCGGCTCCAGGGTGAGGTCGAGGACCTCCTCCTTCTCGCCGCGCAGCATGGCCAGCACCCGGTGCGAGGGCAGGGCGGTGAAGGGCTCGGCGAAGTCGAAGTAGTCGGCGAACTTCGCGCCCGCCTCCTCCTTGCCGTCGCGGACCTTCGCCGCCAGCCGGCCGCGTTCCCACATCCGCTCGCGCAGCTCGCCGATGAGGTCCGCGTCCTCCGCGAAGCGCTCGGTGAGGATCGCCCGGGCCCCCTCCAGGGCGGCCGCGGTGTCCGCGACGCCCTTGTCGGCCGAGACGAAGGCGGCGGCCGCGGCCGCCGGCTCCACGCCGGGGTCGGCCAGCAGCCCCTCGGCGAGCGGCTCCAGGCTCGCTTCCCGGGCGATCTGCGCCTTGGTGCGCCGCTTGGGCTTGAAGGGCAGGTAGATGTCCTCCAGCCGGGCCTTGGAGTCGGCGGCGCGGATGCGCGCCTCCAGCTCCGCGTCCAGCTTGCCCTGGGAGCGGACGGAGTCCAGGACGGCCGTGCGCCGCTCCTCCAGCTCCCGCAGGTAGCGCAGGCGCTCTTCGAGGGTGCGCAGCTGCGCGTCGTCGAGCGCCCCGGTCGCCTCCTTGCGGTAGCGGGCGACGAACGGCACGGTGGAGCCGCCGTCGAGCAGGTCGACGGCGGCTCGCACCTGCGCTTCCCGTACGCCGAGCTCCTCGGCGATCCTGCCTTCGATGGACGTCGGCGTCGTCACGATCACGCTCTGCTTTCTCCGGGTGTCCTACGGGCGGTGCCCCGATGTCGTGATCTGCATTGTGGCAGGTGCCGTGGTGCGCGGTGGCGCGGCGTCGCCGCGCCGGGCCGGGGGTGCCGGGTCAGCCGCGCAGGTCCGCCGGGAAGGCCCCGGCCTCGACGACGGCGGTGGTGAAGCGGTGGGTCAGCTCGGTCAGGCGCGCGGTGCCCGCCGCGCCCAGGTGCTCGTAGGGGCCGCGGTCCAGCTCGTCGGTCCGCTGCTCCAGCTCCTCGCGCAGCGCGGCGCCGGCCTCCGTCAGCGCGCCGCCCTCGTCCATCAGGCCGCGCTCGCGCAGCCGCTGGCGGCCGGCCTCCAGCTCCTGCGCGCTCCAGCCGCGCAGGTCGCGGTTCCACTTCTCGGACATGCCCTTGCCGGTGGCGGCGTGGGCGACCAGCGCCTCGACGGGGTCGATGCCGGCTGCGAGGAGGACGGCGATGTGGCCGTCGCCGCGGTGCTCGCGCAGCAGCGTGGTGGCGTGCCAGTACGCCAGGTGCGGCTCGGTCGGCACGGGCAGCTCGGCCAGGGCCGCGTACAGCGCGCGGCCCTCCGGCCGGCAGCCCTCGGTCGCGCGCAGCGCGAGGCCGGCGGCCTCGGCCAGCTCCGCGGAGGCCAGGGCGTCCTCGCCCAGCAGCCGGCGCAGCAGGGCGTCGACGGCCCGCAGGCGCGCGTCCAGGACGTCCTGCGGGGAGGCGATCTCCCACACCGCGGGCACGTACCGGGCCACCAGCTCCGGCTTGAAGTTGTGGAACGCCGCCGTCACCACACCGGCGCCGACCCGGCCGAAGGCGGCGGAGCGGCCGGCGAAGTAGACGCCCTGGTCCTTCAGACCGAGTGCGGTGAGCTCCTGCCGGGTCTCGGGGGCGAAGTAGTGCGCCGAGTGGAAGGGGTTGACCAGCATCGCGCAGCGGCGCACGGCGCCGTCCGGAAGAGATGTCATGTCCCGTGACTGTACCTACTGGTTGGTACAGCTGGAAGGGCAAAGAGCGCAATGAAGATCACATCGAACGCACGGGCCCGATGCCCCGTCAGACCGTCCAGGTGAAGCGCGGTGCACGGCGGTCGAGGAAGGCGGTCACGCCCTCCGCGGGCTCACCGCTGCCACGTTCCTGCCGCGCCCAGTGCGCGATGCGCCCGGCCTCCACCGGGCCCGCCGCGAACTCCTTGGCCGCCGCCTGCGTCAGCTGCGAGCGCGTCGCCAGCACGCGCGCGAACCGCGCCACCTGCTCGTCCAGCTGCTGCGCCGGCCACACCTCGTCGGCCAGGCCGCAGCGCAGCGCCCGTTCGGCGTCGATCAGTTCGGCCGAGAACAGCAGGTACTTGGCGGTGGCCGGGCCGACGAGCTCCACCAGGCGGCGGGTGGAGGAGGCCGGGTAGACCAGGCCCAGCCGGGCCGGGGTGACGCCGAACGAGGCGTCCTCGGCGGCGAACCGCAGGTCGCAGGCGGCGGCGAGCTGGCAGCCACCGCCCACGCAGTGGCCGCGCACCGCGGCGATCGTCGGCTTGGGGAAGGCCGCGAGGGCCTCCTCGGCGGCGACCGCCAGGTCCCGGGAGAGCAAGCCTCCGTCGGCCGCGAGCGAGGAGATGTCCGCCCCGGCGCAGAAGGTCGCGCCCTCGCCGGTCAGCACCAGCACCCGTACGGCCGTGTCCGCGGCGCACCGCTGCAGGAGCCGCGGCAGGTCGCGCCACATGGCGGTGGTCATGGCGTTCCGCTTGGCGGGGTGCGCGATGCGAATGGTGGCTGTGGGACCGTCGATGTCCAGGTGCAGTGCGGGCTCCATGCGCCGGATGGTAATCGGGGCCGGAACCGGGCAGGGAACGCCGAACGGGGTCGCCAGGAACAGTCGGTGGCGTGACTCCGGCATAACCACCCGGTCAAAAGCCGCCGAAAAGACGGTCACTTCCGAGCAGCTCGCCGCAGGTCACCCGGGGGTTCCCACACTCATGGCTGTGCTGTCGAGCCAGGGCGAGGGGTTGGTATCGGACATGGAGAGCCTCGGGAGCGTCCCGTCCGAGCCGGCGGGGCAGGCGCCCCCGCCCCGGAAACCGGCCGAGTACGACCGCACCTGGCGATACCTCGCCCCCGCGCTCGACAGCTCGGTCCCCCGCACCAGACGCGCGGTGCGCGACCTGCTCCGGGGCCGGGGCGTCCCCCTGCGCGAGGACCTGCTGTACGGGCTGCTGCTGATCGTCTCCGAGCTGGTCACCAACGCCGTGCAGCACGCGGCGCTGCTGACCCCCGAGGTGGCCGTCGAGGTCTCCCTGGGGCCGGAGTGGATCCGGGTGGCCGTCGAGGACAGCCACCCCTACCGGCCGCGGCCGGTCGCCGCCTGCCCCGACGACGAGCCGCGCACCGGAGGGCGCGGCCTGCTGCTGGTGCAGGCGACCGTCGAGGAGGCGGGCGGCCTGTGCGACGTCGAGCACACGCCGGGCGGCGGCAAGGTGGTCTGGGCCGCCCTGCCGCTGCGCCCGCCGGCTACCAGCCGGCGCCGGCCCCGGTGACCTCGCGGATCGCCGGCCGGGCGGCGTCGAGCACCGTCATGAACCACGCGGAGAACGGATGGCGTGCGCGCAGCTCGTCGAGCTCCGCCGGGGTCACGAAGGCCGTCTCCGCGATCTCCGCCGGATCCGGCTGCGGCCGCTGGCCCACCCGGCCCACGAACAGGTGGTTGTACTCCTGCTCCACCAGGCCCGACGCCGGGTCCGGGTGGTTGTAGCGCACCGTCCCCGCCTCGCGCATCAGCTCCGGCGCGAGCCCCAGCTCCTCGCCGGTGCGCCGGGCGGCGGCCACGAAGGGCAGCTCGCCGGGGTAGGGATGGCCGCAGCAGGTGTTCGACCAGACGCCGGGGGAGTGGTACTTCTCCAGCGCGCGGCGCTGCAGCAGCAGCCGGCCCTCGTCGTCGAAGAGGAACACCGAGAAGGCGCGGTGCAGCCGGCCGGGTGCGACGTGGGCGGAGAGCTTCTCGGCCGTACCGACCGTTCTGCCGTTCTCGTCGACCAGCTCCAGCATGATGGGTTCAGCGGTGTCGTCGGCGGCGGGAGGCTGCGCCGAGTCGGCGGAGCGTCCCGTGGCTGATGTGATCGGCATTGACCATCCTCGTTTCCGGTCGTCGACCCTCCAGTCTGCCGTACGAGATGCCCACGGCACGGCCGGATGAGTCCTGACCGGCACCCCTCGCCACCCTGCGGGCCCCGGCGCGGGCCGGGTGCGGGCGCCGGGCGCTCAGTGGCACAGCCTCGCCTCGTGCTCGGCGTGGCCGCTGGGCTCCAGCTGGAAGGTGCAGTGCTCCACCGCGAAGTGCTCGCCCAGGCAGCCCTGCAGGTCGTGCAGCATCTTCTCGTGGCCGGCCGAGTCCAGTGCGGCCGGGTCGACCACCACGTGCGCCGAGAGCACCGGCATGCCCGAGGTGATGGTCCACACATGCAGGTCGTGCAGGTCCTCCACGCCCGGCAGCGCCATGATGTGCGCCCGGACCTCCTCCATGTCCACGTCCTTGGGCGCGGCCTCCAGCAGCACGTCCAGCGCCTCGCGCAGCAGCTTCACCGTGCGCGGCACGATCATCAGGCCGATCAGCAGCGAGGCGATGGGGTCCGCCTGCGTCCACCCGGTGGCCATGATCACCAGCGCGGAGATCACCACGGCCAGCGAGCCGAGCGCGTCCGAGAGGACCTCCAGGAACGCCCCGCGGACGTTGAGGCTCTCCTTCTGCCCGCGCATCAGCAGGGCCAGCGAGATCCCGTTGGCCACGATGCCGACCAGGCCGAAGACCACCGTCTGCCCGCCCGGCACCTCGGTCGGGCTGGTCAGCCGCTGGACCGCCTCGTAGAGGATGAAGCCGCCCACGCCCAGCAGCAGCAGGCAGTTCAGCAGCGCCGCGAGGATCTCGGCCCGGGCGTAGCCGTAGGTGCGCCGGGGCGAGGGCGGCCGGCCGGCGAAGTGGATGGCCAGCAGCGCCATGGACACGCCGATGGCGTCGGTCGCCATGTGTCCGGCCTCGGCGAACAGCGCCAGCGAGCCGGTGAGCGCACTGCCGACGGCGTAGGTCAGCAGCACGGTCAGGGTGATGCCCAGCGCCATGCGCAGCCGCCCCTTGTAGGCGGCGGCAGCGGTGCCGCTCGCCCCGGGCGGGGGTCCCCCGTGCGAGTGACCGTGATCGTGCCCCGCTCCCATGAAAACCCGCCTTCCGTGGCCGTCCCGCGACGCGGCCGGCGGTCGCCGGCCGAGCCCAGTGAACTACGGGTGGGGGGTATTGGCAACGCGGCATTGAACACCGTTGTCATTGCCTCTGACCTGCGGCGATGCCGCAAGCGGGTGATCAGCGGCGATGCGCCTCGGGGTGGTGCAGGCACCAGCCCTCCCAGGCGGAGACGACCATGCTGCGAAGGTCGTGCCGGGCGCTCCAGCCGAGCTCCTTGGCGATCAGCTCGTTCGACGCCACGACACGCGCCGGATCACCCGGTCGGCGCGGCTCGGTGAGCGGCGCCAGGGCGGTGCTGCCGGTGACGTCCGCGATCACGTCCGCCATCTCCCGCACCGACACGCCCCGGCCCGTGCCCACGTTCAGCGTCAGGTCGCCCGCCCCGGAGCGCTGCTGCAGGTGGCGGGCCGCGGCCAGGTGGGCGGTCGCCAGGTCCTCGATGTGGATGTAGTCCCGCACGCAGGTGCCGTCGGGCGTGTCGTAGTCGTCCCCGAAGATCCGGGGCCGCTCCCCGCGGGTGATCCGGTCGAACATCATCGGGATGATGTTGAAGATGCCGGTGTCGGCCAGTTCCGGCCGCGCCGCGCCCGCCACGTTGAAGTAGCGCAGGCAGGCGGTGGAGATCCCGTGCGCGGCCCCCGTCGCCCGCACCAGCCACTCGCCGGCCAGCTTGGTCTCGCCGTACGGGTTGATCGGCAGGCAGGGCGTGGCCTCGGTGACCAGGTCGGTGTCCGGCGCGCCGTAGACGGCGGCGGAGGAGGAGAACACGAAGCTGCGGATCCCCGCCGCCACGACCGCCTCCAGCAGCACGGTCAGCCCGTGCAGGTTCTGCCGGTAGTACAGCAGCGGCTTCTCGACCGACTCCCCGACCTGCTTCTTCGCCGCGAGGTGCACCACACCGGTGATGCCCAGCTCCGCGAACGTGCGGTCGAGCAGCTCCCGGTCCAGGACCGAGCCGCGCACCAGGGGCACGGTCCCGGGCAGCCGGGCGGCCGTGCCCGTGGACAGGTCGTCCAGGACCGCCACCCGCTCCCCGGCCTCCGTCATCGCCCGGGCCACGTGCGCCCCGATGTATCCCGCTCCGCCTGTGATCAGCCACGTCATATGCCGCACCCTAATCCAGCCGACCGGCGGGAAACGTTTCCTCCCGGGGATCCTCCGTCCGTGGGAACCGCCGGCGCCCGGCGGGCGTCCTGTCAGCGACGGGACCGCTGGGTGCACGTGCGGTGAACGGCGGCTTCCGTTGATCCGATAGCCTCTGCCGACGTGCCGTACGCCGCCCCGCAGCCGGGGCCCCGCGCGCCGCACCCCCGGCCACCGCGCCGCGACGCCCGCGGCCTGTCGGGGTGGCCACGTCAGCTGCAAGGAGTGAGTTCGTCTGCCGACCGCCATCCTCACCGGTACGCCGCCCGCCGGGTCCTCCGTCGAGGACGACCTGCGGTCGCTGGGCTTCGACGTGCGCACGGCGGCCGGAGCCGCCGCCACCGCCGCGGAGCTCGCCGCCGTCCCGGCCGCCGACCGCGTCGCCGTGGTCGACCCCCGCTTCACCGGCCACGTCCACGCCCTGCGCCTCGCCCTGACCGACCCCCGCTTCCCCGTGGGCGCCGTGCCGGGTGCGCTCGCGGTCCTGCCGGAGGCCCGGACCGCACTGGCACGTGCCGCCGAGACGGTCGCGGCGGACCGGCCGGCGCCCGGCGCCCCTGCGGCCGGGCCCGGCGGGCCCGGGGTAGCCGCGCACGACGCGCCGGAGCGTTCGCACCCGCCGGCGGGCGGGGCCGGGGAGTGCCTTCCCGAGCTCCTCGCCGCCCGGCTGGAAGCCGCCGACGTCGCCGTGCACCGCCCGGAGCTCGGCGTGCTCGTCGCCGAGGTGCCCGCGGACGACGAGGCCCGGGCCAAGGCCCGTGCGGCCACCGCGGCCGTCGACGACGAGGCCGTGCGGCTGCGCAGCGCCGTGAAGTCCCGCGACGGCTTCTTCACCACCTTCTTCATCAGCCCGTACTCGCGCTACATCGCGCGCTGGTGCGCCCGCCGCGGCCTGACCCCCAACCAGGTGACGACCGCCTCCCTGCTGACGGCGCTGATCGCCGCCGGCTGCGCGGCCACCGGCACGCGCGCCGGCTTCGTCGCCGCCGGCGTCCTGCTGATCGCCTCCTTCGTGCTCGACTGCACCGACGGCCAGCTGGCCCGCTACTCGCTGCAGTACTCCACGCTCGGCGCCTGGCTGGACGCCACCTTCGACCGCGCCAAGGAGTACGCGTACTACGCGGGCCTCGCGCTCGGCGCCGCCCGCGGCGGCGACGACGTCTGGGCACTGGCCCTGGGCGCGATGGTGCTGCAGACCTGCCGGCACGTCGTCGACTTCGCCTTCAACGAGGCCAACCACGACGCGACGGCGAACACCAGCCCGACCGCCGCCCTGTCCGACCGGCTCGACAGCGTCGGCTGGACGGTCTGGGTCCGCCGCATGATCGTGCTGCCCATCGGGGAGCGCTGGGCCCTGATAGCGGTGCTCACCGCGCTCACCACCCCCCGCACCGTCTTCGTCGTGCTGCTCATCGGCTGTGCGTTCGCCGCCTGCTACACGACCGCGGGCCGCGTCCTGCGCTCCCTGACGCGCAAGGCGCGCCGCACCGACCGCGCGGCGCGGGCACTGGGGGAGCTGACCGACTCGCTCCTGCTCACGCTGCTGCCGGTCCGCAAGGCGCCGGGCAAGGCGTACGCCGCGCCGGCGCTGGCCGTGCTGGCCGCGGTCGTCCTCCTGGTAGGCCCGCTGCTGCTGGGCACCGCCGGCAGCTGGCGGGCGGTCGACGAGGCCGTGCTGTACGCCGTGGTCTCGGCCATGGCCGTCCACCGCTCCCTGAAGGGCCCGCTGGACTGGCTGGTCCCGCCGATCCTGCGGGCCGCCGAGTACGGGCTCGTCCTCGGTCTCGCGGCCCGCTCCGACGCCCCCGGGGCGCTGCCCGCGGCGTTCGGGCTGGTCGCCGCGGTCGCCTACCATCACTACGACACGGTCTACCGCATCCGCGGTGGCACCGGTGCCCCCCCGCCGTGGCTCGTGCGCGCCACCGGCGGGCACGAGGGACGCGCTGTGGCGGTGACCATCGCCGCCGCCCTCTGGCACGGCCAGGGCTTCACCGTGGCGCTGACGGCCCTGGCGGCCGGCATCGCGCTCCTGGTGCTCTGCGAGAGCATCCGGTTCTGGGTGTCCGCCGGGGCGCCCGCAGTCCACGACGAAACAGGAGAACCCGCATGATCGGCCTCGTGCTGGCCGCCGGCGCCGGACGGCGCCTGCGTCCCTACACCGACACCCTGCCCAAGGCGCTGGTGCCGGTCGACGGTGACACCACCGTGCTCGACCTGACCCTGGGCAACTTCGCGGAGGTCGGTCTGACCGAGGTCGCCATCGTCGTCGGCTACCGCAAGGAGGCCGTCTACGCCCGCAAGGAGGCCCTGGAGGCCACCTACGGGCTGAAGCTGACGCTGATCGACAACGACAAGGCCGAGGAGTGGAACAACGCCTACTCCCTGTGGTGCGCGCGTGACGTCCTGACCCGCGGTGTGATCCTCGCCAACGGCGACACCGTCCACCCGGTCTCCGTCGAGAAGACGCTGCTGGCCGCCCGCGGCGACGGCAAGAAGATCATCCTCGCCCTCGACACGGTGAAGAACCTCGCCGACGAGGAGATGAAGGTCGTCGTGGACGCCGCCAAGGGCGTCCGGAAGATCACCAAGCTGATGGAGCCCGGCGACGCCACCGGCGAGTACATCGGCGTCACCCTCATCGAGGCCGACGCCGCGGCCGAGCTGGCCGACGCGCTCAAGACCACCTTCGAGCGCGACCCCGACCTGTACTACGAGGACGGCTACCAGGAGCTCGTCGACCGCGGCTTCCAGGTGGACGTGGCCCCCATCGGCGACGTGCGCTGGGTCGAGATCGACAACCACGACGACCTCGCCAAGGGCCGGGAGATCGCGTGCCAGTACTGACGAGGCTCATCCCCTCGCCGGTCGTCGTCGACATCCGCCCCGGAGCGCTGGAGAACCTCGCCGGTCTCCTGCACGACCAGCGCATCTCCAGCTCCGGCAAGCTGGCGATCGCCATCAGCGGGGGCTCCGGCGCCCAGCTGCGCGAGCGGCTGGCCCCGGCGCTGCCCGGCGCCTCCTGGTACGAGGTGGGCGGCGGCACCCTCGACGACGCCATCAGGCTCGGCGACCGCATGAAGAAGGGGCACTACGACGCCGTCGTGGGCCTCGGCGGCGGCAAGATCATCGACTGCGCCAAGTACGCCGCGGCCCGCATCGGCCTGCCGCTCGTGGCGGTCGCCACCAACCTCTCCCACGACGGGCTGTGCTCGCCGGTCGCCACCCTCGACAACGACGCGGGCCGCGGATCCTACGGCGTGCCCAACCCGATCGCCGTCGTCATCGACCTCGACGTCATCCGCCGGGCCCCGGTGCGCTACGTGCGCTCCGGCATCGGGGACGCGATCTCCAACATCTCCGCCGTCGCCGACTGGGAGCTCGCCCACCGCGAGACCGGCGAGGACATCGACGGCCTGGCCGCCGCCATGGCCCGCCAGGCCGGCGAGGCCGTGCTGCGCCACCCCGGCGGCGTCGGCGACGACGGCTTCCTGCAGGTGCTGGCCGAGGGCCTGGTGCTCACCGGCATCTCGATGTCGGTCGCCGGCGACAGCCGCCCGGCCTCCGGCGCCTGCCACGAGATCAACCACGCCTTCGACCTGCTGCACCCCAAGCGGTCCGCCCCCCACGGCGAGCAGTGCGGCCTGGGGGCCGCCTTCGCCATGCACCTGCGCGGCGCCCACGAGGAGGCCGCGCTCATGGTCGAGGTCCTGCGCCGGCACGGCCTGCCCGTGCTGCCGGGCGAGATCGGCTTCACCGACGAGGAGTTCGTCGAGGTCGTCGACTACGCGCCGCGGACCCGCCCCGGGAGGTACACCATCCTGGAGCACCTCGACCTCTCCACCGACCAGATCAGGGACGCGTACGCCGACTATGCACAAACCGTCAGTCGCTGAACTCCGCCCGGTCGTCCACCCCGAGGGTGTGAAGGACCGGCGCAGTGGTGAGCACTGGGCAGGCCGCCTGTACATGCGGGAGATCTCGCTGCGCTGCGACCGGTACCTGGTGAACACCAGGGTCACGCCCAACCAGCTCACCTACCTGATGACCGTCGCGGGCGTGCTCGCGGCCCCGGCCCTGCTGGTGCCGGGAATCGCCGGCGCCGTGCTCGGCGTGGTCATGGTGCAGCTCTATCTGCTGCTGGACTGCGTCGACGGCGAGATCGCCCGCTGGAAGAAGCAGTACTCGAACTCCGGCGTCTACCTGGACCGGGTCGGCGCCTACCTGTGCGACGCCGCCGTCCTGGTGGGCCTCGGCCTGCGCGCCGCCGACCTGTGGGGCGGCGGCCGGATCGACTGGCTGTGGGCCTTCCTCGGCACCCTCGCCGCGCTCGGCGCCGTCCTGATCAAGGCCGAGACCGACCTCGTCGGCGTCGCCCGCCACCAGGCCGGTCTGCCGCCCGTCAAGGAGGCCGCGTCCGAGCCGCGGTCCTCCGGCATGGCGCTGGCCCGCAAGGCCGCCGCGGCGCTGAAGTTCCACCGCCTGATCCTCGGCATCGAGGCGTCCTTGCTGATCCTGCTCCTGGCGATCCTGGACGCGGTCAGGGGCGATCTGTTCTTCACCCGCCTGGGCACCGCCGTCCTGGCCGGTATCGCCCTGCTGCAGACGGTGCTGCACCTGGTGTCCATCCTGGCGTCGAGCAGGCTGCGATGAGCGGGGGCGCGATGAGGGACGCACGACGGCACGCAAAGGTCGGCGCGGTCGTGCTGACCATGGGCAACCGCCCCGACGACCTGCGGGCCCTGCTGGAGTCGGTCGCCAAGCAGAACGGCGATGCGATCGAGGTCGCGGTGGTCGGCAACGGCTGCCCGCTGCCGGAGCTGAACGTGGCGGGCCTTGCGATCCGCACCGTCGAGCTGCCGGAGAACGTGGGCATCCCGGCTGGCCGCAACGCCGGCATCGAGGCCTTCGGCCCGGCCGGCCGCGACGTCGACATCCTGCTCTTCCTGGACGACGACGGCCTGCTGCCCCGGCAGGACACGGCCGAGCTGTGCCGCGCGGCCTTCGCCGCCGACCCCAGGCTCGGCATCATCAGCTTCCGCATCGCCGACCCGGACACCGGCGTCACCCAGCGCCGCCACGTGCCGCGCCTGCGCGCCGCGGACCCGATGCGCTCCTCGCGGGTGACCACCTTCCTGGGCGGCGCCAACGCGGTGCGCACCCGGGTCTTCGCCGAGGTCGGCGGGCTGCCGGACGAGTTCTTCTACGCCCACGAGGAGACCGACCTGGCCTGGCGGGCCCTGGACGCGGGCTGGATGATCGACTACCGGTCCGACATGGTCCTGCACCACCCGACGACCGCCCCGAGCCGGCACGCGGTCTACCACCGCATGGTGGCCCGCAACCGCGTCTGGCTGGCCCGCCGCAACCTGCCCGCTCCCCTGGTCCCCGTGTACGTGGGGGTCTGGCTGCTGCTGACCCTGGCCCGGCGGCCCTCCCTGCCCGCGCTGCGCGCGTGGCTGGGCGGCTTCCGCGAGGGGTGGACGACCCCGTGCGGGCCGCGGCGCCCCATGAAGTGGCGTACCGTGTGGCGCCTGACCCGACTGGGTCGACCGCCCGTGATCTGACAAGCTCGTATCCGAGAGTCGTGTCGAAGAGCATGGGGCGCGCCCCGGGGTCCGGCCCCAAAGGCGCGCCTTGAGGACGAAAGTGTCAACTGTGAGCGAGACAACGCACGACAGTGCGGTCGCCCTGACTGTGCCGTCGTCACCCGACGACGGACTGTCCGCCGCCGAGCTGGCCCGCAAGTACGGCCTCGCGGTGAGCGGCGCCCGGCCGTCCCTGGCCGAGTACACGCGGCAGCTGTGGGAGCGGCGCCACTTCATCTCCGCCTTCTCCCGGGCGAAGCTGACCGCTCAGTACAGCCAGGCCAAGCTCGGCCAGGTCTGGCAGGTGGCCACGCCCCTGCTGAACGCCGTCGTGTACTACTTCATCTTCGGCGTGATGATGGACCAGAAGCGGAACATGCCGACGAACACCTACGTCCCGTTCCTGGTGACGGGTGTGTTCGTCTTCACGTTCACCCAGAGCTCGGCCATGGCGGGCGTCCGGGCGATCGCGGGCAACCTGGGCCTGGTGCGGGCCCTGCACTTCCCCCGGGCGGCCCTGCCGATCTCCTTCGCGCTGCAGCAGCTCCAGCAGCTGCTCTACTCGATGATCGTGCTGGCCCTCGTCCTGGTCGCCTGCGGGCACATGCCGTCGATGGCCTGGCTGATGATCATCCCGGTGCTGGCGTTCCAGTTCCTCTTCAACACCGGACTGGCGCTGATCCTGGCCCGCGCGGGCAGCAAGACCCCCGACCTGGCCCAGCTGCTGCCGTTCCTGCTGCGCACCTGGATGTACGCCTCGGGCGTGATGTACAGCCTGGTCGACAACCTCAAGCGGACCCACGCGTCCCAGTGGGTGATCGACCTGCTCGGGGCCAACCCGGCGGCCGTCTACATCGACCTGATGCGCTACGCGCTGATCGACGACTACGGGGCGAAGCACCTGCCGCCGCACGTGTGGGCGCTGGCGGTGGGCTGGGCCGTGCTGATCGGCGTCGGCGGCTTCGTCTACTTCTGGAAGGCTGAGGAGAAGTACGGCCGTGGCTGAGCAGATCACCCCCAAGGGCGCCGAGCGCGTCCCCACCGTGATCGCGGACGACGTCCACATCGTCTACCGCGTCTACGGCGGCAACACCGGCCGGGGCAGCGCCACGGCCGCCCTGAACCGGATCATCCGCCGGCAGCCGAGCGCCGGCGTGCGGGAGGTGCACGCCGTCAAGGGCGTGAGCTTCACCGCCTACCGGGGCCAGGCCATCGGCCTGATCGGCTCCAACGGCTCCGGCAAGTCGACCCTGCTCAAGGCGATCGCCGGGCTGCTGCCCGCCGAGCGCGGCAAGGTCTACACCGACGGCCAGCCCTCCCTGCTGGGCGTCAACGCCGCCCTGATGAACGACCTGACCGGCGAGAAGAACGTGATGCTCGGCGGCTTGGCGATGGGCATGAGCCGGGAGCAGATCAAGGAGCGCTATCAGGACATCGTCGACTTCTCGGGGATCAACGAGAAGGGCGACTTCATCACGCTCCCGATGCGCACGTACTCCTCCGGCATGGCCGCGCGGCTGCGCTTTTCGATCGCCGCGGCCAAGGACCACGACGTGCTGATGATCGACGAGGCGCTGGCCACCGGCGACCGGGCCTTCCAGAAGCGCTCCGAGGAGCGCATCCGGGAGCTGCGCAAGGAGGCCGGCACGGTCTTCCTCGTCAGCCACAACAACAAGTCGATCCGGGACACCTGCGACCGGGTGCTGTGGCTGGAGCGCGGGGAGCTGCTGATGGACGGGCCGACCGACGAGGTCGTGCGGGCCTACGAGAAGGAGACGGCCCGCTGACGTCCGGTGTGACGTACAAGGCCCCCGCCGGAGTCCTCCGGCGGGGGCCTTGACCCATCCGTGACGGTCAACTGGCTTATTGGCAGGGTTGATTCGCGCGCCGCGTGGCATTGTATGGATCAAGCACGTACCCCGGCGGGCGTCGGACGTTTGTACGGCGTACGCTGTAGCCTGCTCTTTTGCGGCCGTTTCGCGGCCGGCTTCGCAGGGGGCGACCCGGAGGGAGGCCGGGGGCGCGGCCCGCCCTGCGGCGTGTCCGAAATAGGATGTTCTGGGTCGGCAGTGTAGAACGGGAGATGTGACGGCAATGGCGGCATTGGCTACGGGGCCTCTCCAGGTCACAGGCGCATGCGCCGTCCCCGGTCCGGGCAGCCCGCAGTGACCGCCGGGACGGACGCGCACGCGCGCGCCGTGCTCGACAAGGCCGCGCACGAGAACTTCCCCGTGGCCCCCTTCTTCGTGCCCCGCGCCTGGCGCCAGGACCTCATGGCCGTCTACGGCTACGCCCGCCTCGTCGACGACATCGGCGACGGTGACCTCGCCCCCGGCGGCCGCGACGCCGAGCTGCTCGGCCTGGACCGTGAGCAGACCGACGACCGCCCCGCCCTGCTGGATGCCTTCGAGGCCGACCTGCGTCGCGTCTTCGACCACGGCGGCACCGGCCCCCGCCACCCCCTCCTGATGCGCCTGCGCCCGACCGTGCGCCGGTGCGGCCTGACCCCCGAGCCCTTTCTCGGCCTCATCGAGGCCAACCGTCAGGACCAGCGGGTGCGCCGCTACGAGACCTACGCGGACCTGCTCGCCTACTGCGAGCTGTCCGCCAACCCCGTCGGCCGCCTGGTCCTGGGCATCACCGGCACCGCAAGCCCCGAGCGGATCCGCCGCTCGGACGCGGTCTGCACCGCCCTGCAGATCGTCGAACACATCCAGGACGTCGCCGAGGACCTGCGGCGCGACCGCGTCTACCTGCCCGCCGAGGACCTGCGGCGCTTCCGCGTCGCCGTGCCCGACCTCGCACGGCCCACGGCCAGCGCATCAGTGCGTGCCCTGGTCGCGTTCGAGGCCGAACGCGCCGGGCGCCTGCTGAATGAAGGGACCCCCCTGGTGGGTAGCGTCCACGGCAGGCTCAAGCTGTTGCTCGCGGGGTTCGTGGGCGGGGGGAGGGCCGCACTCCGTGCGGTCGCCGCCGCGGGGCACGACGTTCTCCCCGGACCGCCCAAGCCCACCAGGCTCAGCATGCTGCGCGCGGTGGGGGCGACACTGCGAAGAGAGGGGTGAGCGGGATCGTGACCGCAACACCGCACGCGTCGCCGCCGGTACTCGCCGCGTACAGCTACTGCGAGGCCGTCACCGGGCAGCAGGCGGGCAACTTCAGCTACGGCATCCGACTGCTGCCGGCCGCGAAGAGGCGGGCCATGTCCGCCCTGTACGCCTTCTCCCGGCGCGTCGACGACATCGGGGACGGCCCCCTGGACGCCGAGGCCAAGCGGCTGCGCCTGGAGGACGCCCGCACCACGCTGGAGCGCATCCGCGCAGGCGAGGTCGACGAGGACGACACCGACCCGGTGGCCGTCGCGCTCGCCCACGCCGTGCGCCGCTTCCCCATCCCCATCGGCGGGCTCGACGAGCTCATCGACGGCGTCCAGATGGACGTGCGCGGCCAGACCTACGAGACCTGGGAGGATCTCGCCGGCTACTGCCGCTGCGTGGCCGGGGCCATCGGCCGGCTCTCCCTCGGCGTCTTCGGCACCGTCCCCGGCGCCCGGGACGCCGCCCGCGCACCCGAGTACGCCGACACCCTGGGCCTGGCCCTGCAGCTCACCAACATCCTGCGCGACCTGCGCGAGGACGCCGAGGGCGGCCGCACCTACCTGCCCGCCGAGGACCTCGCCAAATTCGGCTGCTCCGCCGGCTTCGCCTCCCCCCGGCCCCCGGCCGGGGCCGACTTCACCGGCCTGGTGCAGTACGAGGTCCGCCGGGCCCGCGCGCTGTTCGCGGAGGGCACCCGGCTGCTGCCCATGCTCGACCGGCGCAGCGGCGCCTGCGTCGCCGCCATGGCCGGCATCTACCGCCGGCTGCTGGAGCGCATCGCCGAGGACCCCGGTGCCGTGCTGCGCGGCCGCGTCTCGCTGCCCGGCCGGGAGAAGGCCTTCGTCGCCGTGCGCGGACTGTCCGGGTACGACGCCCGCAGCGTCCACCGGCAGACCGCCAGGGGGCGCGCTTGATGACCCGCCCCCGCGATGGCGAGCGGTGTGCAACCCTCCGCCCGGCCCTCGCGTCCCTGACAGCAGCCGAGGGGAAGCGCGCATGACAGCACACGACACCACCCGGCCCCGTACAGACGCAGCAGGCCGCCCCGACGGGGCGGCCGCGGTAGTGATCGGGGGCGGGCTCGCCGGCATCACCGCTGCCCTCCGGCTCGCCGCCGCCGGCGTCCGCGTCACCCTGCTCGAAGGCCGGCCCCGCCTGGGCGGGCTCGCCTTCTCCTTCACCCGCGGCGAGCTGAGCATCGACAACGGCCAGCACGTCTACCTGCGCTGCTGCACCGCCTACCGGTGGTTCCTCGACCGCGTGGGCGCCTCCCACCTCGCCCCCCTGCAGGACCGGCTCGACGTGCCCGTCCTCGACGTCGGCCACCCCTCGGGCCGGCCCCGCCTGGGCCGGCTGCGCCGCACCGCCCTGCCCGTGCCGCTGCACCTGGCGGCCAGCCTCGCCACCTACCCCCACCTCTCGCTCGCCGAGCGGGCCTCCGTCGGCCGCGCCGCGCTCGCCCTGCGCACCCTCGACCCGGCCGACCCCGCCCTCGACGGCACCGACTTCGCCACCTGGCTGCACCGCCACGGCCAGTCGCCCCGCACCGTCGAGGCCCTGTGGGACCTGGTGGGCATCGCCACCCTCAACGCCACCGCCGACCAGGCCTCCCTCGGCCTGGCCGCCAAGGTCTTCGGGACGGGGCTGCTGTCCGAGCCCGGCGCCGCCGACATCGGCTGGGCCCGCGTCCCCCTCGGCGAGCTGCACCACACCCGCGCCGGCGCCGCCCTCGACGCGGCCGGCGTGCGCACCGCCCTGCGCACCCGCGCCACCCGCATCACCCGCCTCCCCGACGGCACCTGGCAGGTGGACGCCGAATCGGGCCCGCAGCGCGGCGAGAGCCTCACCGCGGACACCGTGGTGCTGGCCGTGCCCCAGCGCGAGGCCCACGCCCTGCTGCCCGCCGGCGCCCTGGACGAGCCCGACCGGCTGCTGCGGATCGGCACCGCGCCCATTCTCAACCTGCACGTCGTCTACGACCGCAAGGTGCTGCGGCAGCCCTTCTTCACCGCCCTCGGCTCTCCCGTGCAGTGGGTCTTCGACCGCACCGACTCCTCCGGCCTGGCCGCGGCCGGCGGCGGCCAGTACCTCGCCGTCTCCCAGTCGGCCGCCCAGGACGACATCGACCGGCCCGTCGCCGAACTGCGCGCGCGGTACCTGCCCGAGCTCGAGCGGCTGCTGCCCGCCGCCCGCACCGCGGTCGTGAAGGACTTCTTCGTCACCCGCGAGCGCACGGCGACGTTCGCCCCCACCCCGGGCGTCGGCCGGCTGCGGCCGGACGCCCCCACGAACGCGCCCGGCCTCTACCTGGCCGGAGCGTGGACCGCCACCGGCTGGCCCGCGACCATGGAGGGCGCGGTGCGCAGCGGTGCGAGCGCCGCCCGCGCAGCACTCTCCGAGCTCGGCCGGCCGCAGCAGGACCCCCTGCAGGAGGCGGCGGTATGAACCAGCGAGCCCTCAAGGAGCGCGTCCCGCCGGGCGGGCCGCGCACGAGCACGACCACCAGAGGAGAGACCGTGACATCGGCGATCCCAGCTGTCGACACCGCGGGCGTACGCGCCCTGCTGGAGCGCGGACGGACGCTTGCCACGCCGGTGCTGCGTGCCGCCGTGGCCCGGCTCGCCGCACCCATGGACACCGTCGCCGCCTACCACTTCGGCTGGATCGACACCGACGGCCGGCCGATCGACGGCGACCAGGGCAAGGCCGTCCGGCCCGCCCTCGCCCTGTTGTCGGCCGAGGCCGCCGGCGCCCCCGCCGAGGTGGGCGTCCCCGGCGCCGTCGCCGTCGAGCTGGTGCACAACTTCTCGCTGCTGCACGACGACCTGATGGACGGCGACGAGCAGCGCCGCCACCGCGACACCGTCTGGAAGGCCTACGGGCCCGCCCAGGCCATCCTCGTCGGCGACGCCCTGTTCGCCCTCGCCAACGAGGTGCTCCTCGAGCTCGGCACCGTCGAGGCCGGCCGCGCCACCCGGCGCCTGACCACGGCCACCCGCAAGCTCATCGACGGCCAGGCCCAGGACATCTCCTACGAGCACCGCGAGCGCGTCACCGTCGCCGAGTGCCTGGAGATGGAGGGCAACAAGACGGGCGCCCTGCTGGCCTGCGCCGTGTCCATCGGCGCCGTCCTCGGCGGCGCCGACGAGGCCACCGCCGACCGGCTGGAGGCCTACGGCTACCACCTGGGCCTGGCCTTCCAGGCCGTCGACGACCTGCTGGGCATCTGGGGCGACCCGGTGGCCACCGGCAAGCAGACCTGGAGCGACCTGCGGCAGCGCAAGAAGTCCCTCCCGGTCGTCGCCGCCCTCGCGGCCGGCGGCCCGGCCTCGCAGCACCTCGCCGGCATCCTCGCCGCCGACGCGAAGCTCACCGACGCCCAGCTGGCCGACTTCGACGAGGAAGAATTCGCCAGCCGGGCGGCGTTGATCGAGGAGGCGGGCGGCCGGGAGTGGACCTCCCAGGAGGCCCGCCGCCAGCACGCCACCGCCGTCGAGGCCCTCGAAGGAGTCGACATGCCCGCCGCGGTCCGCGCCCAGCTGACCGCCCTCGCCGACTTCGTCGTCGTACGGAAGAGTTGATCGCCCATCACCTGATACCTGGACGCGGTCGCCGGCCGGTGCCCGTGTGCGCGGCACCGGCCGAGGCGGAACCCCGAAGTACGGCAGTCACAGCAGTACGGCAGAGAAGGAACTCACTGCACTAGGGGACACCACATGACAGCGACGACCGACGGCACCGGGGCTCCGCCGCCCCGCGCGGCCGAGGCCGACCCGAGCACGACCGTCCTGCGCAACCCCACGGCGCCCCCCGGGCCGCCGAAGATCCAGGAGGCGGCGGCCCGCGCCGCCGCCCGCGCCGCCGAGCACCTGCTGGCCCGCCAGGACGAGCAGGGCTGGTGGAAGGGCGACCTGGAGGCCAACGTCACCATGGACGCCGAGGACCTGCTCCTGCGGCGCTTCCTCGGCGTCGACGACGAGCGGACCACCGCGGCCGCCGCCCGCTGGATCCGCGCCCAGCAGCGCCCCGACGGCACCTGGGCCACCTTCCACGGCGGCCCCGGCGAGCTGTCCGCCTGCATCGAGGCCTACGTCGCCCTGCGGCTCGCCGGCGACGACCCCGCCGACCCCCACATGGCCGCGGCCGCCGCCTGGATCCGCGAGCACGGCGGCATCGCCGCGAGCCGCGTCTTCACCCGCATCTGGCTCGCCCTCTTCGGCTGGTGGCGCTGGGAGGACCTGCCGGAGCTCCCGCCCGAGATCATGTACCTGCCGAAGTGGTTCCCGCTGAACATCTACGACTTCGGCCAGTGGGCCCGGCAGACCATCGTCCCCCTGACGGTCGTCTCCGCCCTGCGCCCCGTGCGGCCCGGCCCCTTCACCCTGGACGAGCTGCACACCGACCCGGGGCGGCCGAACCCGCCGCGCCCGCTCGCCCCGGCCGCCAGCTGGGACGGCCTCTTCCAGCGCCTGGACAAGGCGCTGCACGCCTACCACCGGCTGCCGCTCGCCCCGCTGCGCCGGGCCGCCCTGAACACGGCGGCGCGCTGGATCATCGAGCGGCAGGAGAACGACGGCTGCTGGGGCGGCATCCAGCCGCCCGCCGTCTACTCGGTCATCGCCCTGCACCTGCTGGGCTACGACCTGGACCACCCCGTCCTGCGCGCGGGACTGGCCTCGCTGGACCGTTTCGCCGTCTGGCACACCGGCGCCGACGGCGAGCCCGTGCGGATGATCGAGGCGTGCCAGTCCCCGGTCTGGGACACCTGCCTGGCCGTCACCGCCCTCGCCGACGCCGGCCTGCCGGCCGACCACCCGGCCCTGGTGCGCGCCGCCGACTGGATGCTCGACGAGCAGATCACCCGCCCCGGCGACTGGACCGTGCGCCGCCCGCACCTGGAGCCCGGCGGCTGGGCGTTCGAGTTCCACAACGACACCTACCCCGACATCGACGACACCGCCGAGGTCGTCCTCGCCCTCAAGCGGGTGCACCACCCCGACCCGGACCGCGTCGAGGCGGCGGTGCGCCGGGCCGCCCGGTGGGCGGTCGGCATGCGCTCGCGCAACGGCGCCTGGGGGGCGTTCGACGCCGACAACACCAGCACCCTGCCCAACAGACTGCCCTTCTGCGACTTCGGCGAGGTCGTCGACCCGCCCTCGGCCGACGTCACCGCCCACGTCGTGGAGATGCTGGCCTTCCTCGGCAAGCAGCACGACCCCCGGGCCCGGCGCGGCATCGAGTGGCTGCTGGCGGAGCAGGAGGCGAGCGGCGCCTGGTTCGGCCGGTGGGGCGTGAACTACGTCTACGGCACCGGCTCGGTCGTTCCCGCCCTGACGGCCGCCGGGCTGCCCGCCTCCCACCCCGCGGTGCGCCGGGCCGTCGCCTGGCTCACGAGCGTGCAGAACCCGGACGGCGGCTGGGGCGAGGACCTGCGCTCCTACCGCGACCCCGCCTGGATCGGCCGCGGCGCCTCCACCGCCTCGCAGACCGCCTGGGCCCTGATGGCCCTGCTGGCCGCGGGGGAGCGCGAGAGCGAGGCCGTCCAGCGCGGGGTGCTCTTCCTGGCGGAGACCCAAGGGGAGGACGGCGCCTGGGACGAGCCGTACTTCACCGGCACCGGCTTCCCCTGGGACTTCTCCATCAACTACCACCTCTACCGCCAGGTCTTCCCGCTCACCGCACTCGGCCGCTACCTGCACGGCGAGCCCTCCGCCGCCCCACGGCTGGAGGGCTGATGACCCACGGCACGGACACGCCCGCCCCCGCACCGCTGCTGATCGCCTGCGCTCTCGGCATCGAGCGGCTGGCCCTGCGCGGGGGCGCGAGCGGTGCCGCCGGGCCCGTGACCGTACTGCGTACGGGCATGGGGCCGCAGGCGGCGGACCGTGCCGTCACCCGGGTCCTCGCCGAGGCCCGCCGGCAGGGCGGGATGCGCGACGCCGCCGTCATCGCCACCGGCTTCTGCGCCGGGCTGGCGCCGGGGATGCACCCCGGCGACCTGGTCGTCGCCGACGAGACCCGCGACGCCGCCGGGCGCACCGAGTGCGTCGGGGTCGAGCTGCTGGCCAAGGAGCTCACGCGGGTCGCCCCCCGGCGCGTCATCCACACCGGACCGCTCGTGGGCTCGGACCACGTGGTGCGCGGCGCCGAGCGGGCGGCCCTGCACGCCTCGGGCGCGCTGGCGGTGGACATGGAGTCCGCGGCCACGCTCCGAAGCGCCGTCCGCGCCGGGGCACGCCCCGTTGCCGCCGTAAGAGTGGTCGTGGACGCTCCGGAACACGAACTCGTACGTATCGGGACGCTGCGCGGTGGAATATCAGCCTTCCGCGTACTGCGCACCGTCCTGCCGGCTTTTTTCGAATGGCACCGTTCTTTGCTGCTCCCCAGGAGGTGAGCCAGATGGCCATGCCGCTCCGCCAGACCATCAGGGTAGGAACCTACCTCTTCGAACAGAAGCTGCGGCGGCGGGAGAAGTTTCCGCTGATCGTGGAGCTCGAGCCGCTGTTCGCCTGCAATCTCAAGTGCGAGGGGTGCGGCAAGATCCAGCATCCCGCCGGCGTGCTCAAACAGCGCATGCCCGTTGCCCAGGCGGTCGGCGCGGTGCTGGAGTCCGGCGCCCCGATGGTCTCCATCGCCGGCGGCGAGCCCCTGATGCATCCTCAGATCGACGAGATCGTGCGCCAATTGGTGGCCCGGCGCAAATACGTCTTCCTCTGCACCAACGCCCTGCTGCTGCGGAAGAAGATCGAGAAATTCACCCCGTCCCCCTACTTCGCCTTCGCGGTGCACATCGACGGTCTGCGGGAGCGGCACGACGCGTCGGTGGCGAAGGAGGGCGTCTTCGACGAGGCGGTGGAGGCCATCAAGGAGGCCAAGCGGCGCGGCTTCCGCGTCACCACCAACTCCACCTTCTTCAACACCGACACCCCGCAGACGGTCGTCGAGGTGCTCAACTACCTCAACGACGAGCTCAAGGTGGACGAGATGATGATCTCGCCCGCCTACGCCTACGAGAAGGCCCCCGACCAGGAGCACTTCCTCGGCGTCGAGCAGACCCGCGAGCTGTTCCGCAAGGCGTTCTCCGGCGGCAACCGGCGCCGCTGGCGGCTCAACCACAGCCCGCTGTTCCTCGACTTCCTGGAGGGCAAGGCGGACTTCCCCTGCACTGCCTGGGCCATCCCCAACTACTCCCTCTTCGGCTGGCAGCGCCCCTGCTACCTGATGAGCGACGGGTACGTGCCGACGTACCGCCAGCTGATCGAGGAGACCGACTGGGAGAAGTACGGCCGCGGCAGGGACGAGCGGTGCGCCAACTGCATGGCCCACTGCGGCTACGAGCCGACGGCCGTCCTGGCCACCATGGGCTCCCTCAAGGAGTCCCTGCGCGCCGCACGCGAGACCGTCTCCGGGAACCGGGGGTAGGGGCCGTGTCCACCACGGAGCCGGTCTCCCTGGGCCTGCCCCCGGTGCCGCCCCGGCCGCTCGCGGAGCGCCGCCCCTCGCGGCGCATCCAGGTCGGGACGGTGCCGGTCGGCGGGGGCGCACCCGTCTCGGTGCAGTCCATGACCACCACGGTCACCGCGGACATCGGCGCGACCCTGCAGCAGATCGCCGAGCTGACGGCCTCCGGCTGCCAGATCGTGCGGGTCGCCTGTCCCTCCCAGGACGACGCCGACGCGCTGCCGGTCATCGCCCGCAAGTCGCAGATCCCGGTGATCGCGGACATCCATTTCCAGCCGAAGTACGTCTTCGCCGCGATCGACGCCGGGTGTGCGGCGGTGCGCGTGAACCCGGGCAACATCCGGCAGTTCGACGACAAGGTCAGGGAGATCGCGAAGGCGGCCGGTGACGCGGGCGTCCCGATCCGCATCGGTGTGAACGCCGGCTCCCTGGACAGGCGCTTGCTGGAGAAGTACGGCAAGGCGACGCCGGAGGCCCTGGTGGAGTCCGCCCTGTGGGAGGCGTCGCTGTTCGAGGAGCACGGTTTCCGCGACATCAAGATCTCGGTGAAGCACAACGACCCGGTCGTGATGGTCAACGCCTACCGTCAGCTGGCCGCCCAGTGCGACTACCCGTTGCACTTGGGCGTCACCGAGGCGGGCCCGGCCTTCCAGGGCACCATCAAGTCCGCCGTCGCCTTCGGCGCCCTGCTCTCCGAGGGCATCGGCGACACGATCCGGGTGTCGTTGTCGGCGCCGCCGGCGGAGGAGATCAAGGTCGGCATCCAGATCCTGGAGTCCCTGGGCCTGCGCCAGCGCCGGCTGGAGATCGTCTCCTGCCCGTCGTGCGGCCGGGCCCAGGTGGACGTGTACAAGCTCGCCGACGAGGTCACCGCGGGTCTGGAGGGGATGGAGGTGCCGCTGCGGGTGGCCGTGATGGGCTGTGTCGTCAACGGTCCCGGTGAGGCCCGTGAGGCCGACCTCGGTGTCGCGTCCGGCAACGGCAAGGGCCAGATCTTCGTCAAGGGCGAGGTCATCAAGACCGTTCCCGAGTCGAAGATCGTGGAGACCCTCATCGAGGAGGCCATGAAGCTCGCCGAGAAGACCGGGACCGACGGCGGCCCCTCCGGGCCGCCCGCCGTCACCGTCGTCTGAACGGCGGCGGCAACAGGAACGAGCCCGCACTGCCGGGCCGACCAAGGAGGAGGGGGCCGGCGTGTCGTTGCTGGAGAACATCCGCGGTCCACGCGACCTGAAGGCACTCGACGCAGAAGAACTCACCGACCTCGCCGAGGAGATCCGCCACTTCCTGATCCACGCCGTGGCCAGGACCGGCGGCCACCTGGGACCGAACCTCGGCGTGGTGGAGCTGACCATCGCCCTGCACCGGGCCTTCGACTCGCCCGCGGACCGCATCCTGTGGGACACCGGCCACCAGTCCTACGTCCACAAACTGCTCACCGGCCGCCAGGACTTCTCCAAACTGCGCGGCAAGGGCGGCCTGTCCGGCTACCCCTCCCGCGAGGAGTCCGAGCACGACGTCATCGAGAACAGCCACGCCTCCACCGTGCTGGGCTGGGCCGACGGCCTGGCCAAGGCCAACCAGGTCCTCGGCCGCTGGAACCGCCACGTCGTCGCCGTCATCGGCGACGGCGCCCTGACCGGCGGCATGGCCTGGGAGGCGCTGAACAACATCGCCGTCGCCAAGGACCGCCCGCTCGTCATCGTCGTCAACGACAACGAGCGCTCTTATGCGCCCACCATCGGCGGCCTCGCCGATCACCTGGCCACCCTGCGCACCACCGACGGCTACGAGCGCTTCCTCGCCCGCGGCAAGGAGGCCCTGCTGCGCGTGCCGGGCGTGGGCCGGCCCGTCTACGAGTCGCTGCACGGCGCGAAGAAGGGCTTCAAGGACACCTTCGCGCCCCAGGGCATGTTCGAGGACCTGGGCCTGAAGTACCTCGGCCCCATAGACGGCCACGACATCGCCGCCGTCGAGTCCGCGCTGCGCCGGGCCAAGCGCTTCCACGGGCCCGTCCTGGTGCACTGCCGTACGCAGAAGGGCCGCGGCTACCGGCCCGCCCTGGAGCACGAGGCGGACCGCTTCCACACCGTCGGCGTGATGGACCCGCTCACCTGCGAGCCGCTGTCCCGCCCCGCCGGGGTGTCCTGGACGTCGGTCTTCGGCGAGGAGATGGTGCGCATCGGGGCCGAGCGGCCCGACGTCGTGGCCCTGACGGCGGCCATGCTGGACCCGGTGGGCCTGACCCGGTTCGCCGAGGCGTACCCGGACCGGGTCTGGGACGTCGGCATCGCCGAGCAGCACGCCGCCACCTGCGCGGCGGGCCTGGCCACCGGCGGCCTGCACCCGGTCGTCGCCGTCTACGCCACCTTCCTCAACCGCGCCTTCGACCAAGTACTGATGGACGTGGCCCTGCACAAATGCGGGGTGACCTTCGTCCTGGACCGCGCCGGGGTCACCGGCACCGACGGACCCAGCCACAACGGCATGTGGGACATGTCGATCCTTCAGGTCGTCCCCGGCCTGCGGATCGCCGCCCCGCGCGACGCCGACCAGCTGCGTGCCCAGCTGCGCGAGGCCGTCGAGGTCGACGACGCCCCCACCGTCGTGCGCTTTCCCAAGGAGAACGCGGGCGAGCCCGTCCCCGCCGTCGGCCGCGTCGGCGGCATGGACGTCCTGGCCGGCTCGGCCCGGACCCCCTCCGACGTGCTCCTCGTCGCCGTCGGGGCCATGGCACCGGTCGTGCTGGACGCGGCCGAGCTGCTGCGGGCCCGCGGCACCGGCTGCACCGTCGTCGACCCCCGCTGGGTCAAGCCCGTCGACCCGGCCCTGCCGCCGCTGGCCGCACGGCACCGGCTGGTCGCGGTGGTGGAGGACAACAGCCGCACCGGCGGCGTCGGCTGGGCCGTCGCCCAGGCCCTGCGGGACGCCGGCACCCACGTGCCCGTACGGACCTTCGGCATCCCCGAGCAGTTCCTGGCGCACGCCAAGCGGTCCGAGGTGCTCGCCGACGTCGGGCTCACGCCGGCCGAGATCGCCGGGCAGATCAGCGCCGCCCTGGCCCGGGCGCAGGACCAGGCCGCGCGGGCCGCGGCCGCGAAGGAGACGAGCGAGGCATGACCTCCGAGGGCACCAAGGGATTCGACCTGGCCCGGCTGCTGGCCGAGCGCGGCGGCGAACGCTACGACCTGCACGCCCGCCACCTCAACCACCAGCTGCCGCGCATGCTGCACACCATCGGCTTCGACAAGGTCTACGAGCGGGCCGAGGGCGCGTACTTCTGGGACGCCGACGGGCACGAGCACCTCGACATGCTCGCCGGCTTCGGGGTCATGGGCCTGGGCCGGCACCACCCCGTCGTGCGCAAGGCACTGCACGACGTCCTCGACGCCTCCCTCGCCGACCTCACCCGCTTCGACTGCCCCCCGCTGCCCGGCCTGCTCGCCGAGCGGCTGCTGTCGTACGCCCCCCACCTGAATCGGGTCTTCTTCGGCAACAGCGGCACCGAGGCGGTGGAGACCGCTTTGAAGTTCGCCCGGTACGCCACCGGCCGGCCGCGCATCCTGTACTGCCGGCACGCCTTCCACGGCCTGACGATCGGCTCGCTGTCCGTCAACGGCGAGGACGGCTTCCGCGACGGCTTCGCGCCCCTGCTGCCCGACACCGCGGTGCCGCTCGGCGACCTGGCGGCGCTGGAGCGGGAGCTGGCGCGCGGCGACGTCGCGGGGTTCGTGATCGAGCCGGTCCAGGGCAAGGGCGTGCACGTCCCCCCGCCCGGCTACCTGCGGGCGGCGCAGGAGCTGCTGCACCGGCACAAGGCCCTGCTCATCGCGGACGAGGTGCAGACCGGCATCGGCCGCACCGGGGAGTTCTTCGCCTACCAGCACGAGAGCGGCGTCGAACCGGACCTGGTGTGCGTGGCCAAGGCCCTCTCGGGCGGCTACGTGCCCGTCGGCGCCACGCTCGGCAAGGACTGGATCTTCAAGAAGGTCTACTCCTCCATGGACCGGGTGCTCGTCCACTCGGCCAGCTTCGGCTCCAACGCCCAGGCGATGGCGGCCGGTCTGGCGGTCCTCGCCGTCATGGAGGACGAGCAGATCGTCGCCAACGCCCGCACCACGGGCGAGCTGCTGCGCTCCCGCCTGGCGGCCCTGACCGGCACCTACGAGATGCTGCACGACGTGCGCGGGCGCGGACTGATGATCGGCATCGAGTTCGGCCGGCCGAAGTCGCTGGGCCTGCGCAGCCGCTGGACGATGCTGCAGGCGGCCCGCAAGGGCCTGTTCGCCCAGATGGTCGTGATCCCGCTGCTGCGCAAACACCGCATCCTCACGCAGGTCTCGGGCGACCACCTGGAGGTGATCAAGCTCATCCCGCCGCTGATCATCGGCGAGCGCGAGGTCGACCGCTTCGTCGACGCCTTCACGTCGGTCATGGACGAGGCCCACGAGGGCGGCGGCCTGATGTGGGACTTCGGCAAGACGCTGATGAAGCAGGCGATGGGGAAGTGACGCCGGTCTTCTAGGCGGACAGCAGTCGCTCCTGCAGCCGCTCCCGCGTGCCGGGTGCCAGGCCGAGCCCCTCGGAGAGGTACCGCTCGGTGGACCCCCACGTCTGCGCGACCGCGGAGAACGCCGCCCCCAGGTACGAGGCCCTCGCCTCGAACAGCGGGGACAGCAGCTCCATGACCTCCGGCGGAGCCGCCCCGTCCGCCCGCCGCACCACGTACCGCCGGTGCGGCGCGTTGGACTCCAGGTAGTCGGCCTCGATCACCTCCGGCTCCACCCCGAGGGCGAGCAGCGTCACGGCGATCGACAGCCCCGCCCGGTCCTTGCCGGCGGCGCAGTGCATCAGGGCGGGGACGCTGTCGTCGGCGAGGGCGTGCAGCACGCGGCTGTGCTCGGCGGTGCGGGTGACGATCATCGTGCGGTAGGAGTCGGCCATCCGCTCCGCCGCCCGGCCCTCGCCGAGGACCGCGCGCAGGGTGGCCAGGTCGCCGTCGCGCACCATCCGCCAGAACTCGCTGCCGTCGGCCGGGTCCGACAACGGGATGTTGACGTTCCGCACGCCGGTGAGCTCGACGTCCGGGCCTTCGAGGGCGATGTCGGCCGCGTTGCGGAAGTCGAAGACCGTGTGCAGTCCGAGCGACTGGAGGAAGGCCGCATCCGCCTCGGTGGCGTGCGCGAGGTGGCCGCTGCGGAAGAGGACGCCGGGCCGCACGTGCCGTCCCCCGGCGGCCGGCAGGCCGCCCAGATCGCGGAAGTTGCGCACTCCCGCGAGCTCGGGTTCGGTCGACGGGGCGGGCGGTGTCCAAGTCACGTGCTGCTCCCTAGGGAAAGATGCGGCGCCGATGCGACACCGCATCGTATTCCGCACGGCGCGAGATTGCCGGGGTGGGATACATCACGGCACGTCAACCCCTGGTTACGGTGGCGTAGGTCACTTGCGAAGGTGAAAGATGTGCTGACGTGGCAGACGATTCGCATTCATTCAGCAAGAGCGCAATCGGGTCGTACGCGGCCGTCGGGGACAGCTTCACCGAGGGCGTCGGCGACCCGGGACCCGACGACACGTTCATCGGCTGGGCCGACCGGCTGGCCATCCTGCTGTCCGACCAGCAGCCGGAGCACACCTTCCGGTACGCCAACCTGGCCGTGCGCGGCCGCCTCCTGGACCAGATCGTCGAGGAGCAGGTGCCCCGGGCCAAGGAGCTCGGGCCGGACCTCGTCACCTTCTGCGCCGGCGGCAACGACATCCTGCGCCCCGGCAGCGACCCGGACGACGTGGCCCAGCGCTACGAGGCGGCCGTGGCCGAGCTGCGCGCGACGGTGGGCACCGTACTGCTGTGCACCGGCTTCGACACCCGCGGGGTGCCGGTCCTGCGGCACCTGAGGGGCAAGATCGCGACGTACACCGCCCATGTGCGGGCCATCGCCGACCGGCACGACTGCCCGGTGCTCGACCTGTGGTCGCTGCGCTCGGTGCAGGACCGCCGCGCCTGGAGCGAGGACCGGCTGCACCTGTCGGCGGACGGTCATACGCGCGTGGCGCTGCGCGCCGCGCAGGTGCTGGGCCTTGACGTGCCGGCCGACCCGGACCAGCCGTGGCCGGACGAGGGGCAGCGCTCGGCCGCCGAGGTGCGGCGCGACAACATCCACTGGGCCCGGGAGCACCTGGTGCCGTGGATCGGGCGCCGGCTGCGCGGCGAGTCCTCGGGGGACAACGTCGAGCCCAAGCGCCCGGACCTGCTGCCGCTGTAACGCGCGGCCGCAACCGGCTCCCTGCGGGCCCGCGGTGCGGGCCCGTTCAGGGCAGCCGTCTGTGCGGCACGTCCGCCCAGACGACACGGCCGTGGCCGCTGTCGTCGGGCCGGACGCCCCACGCCGCCGACAGGGCGCCGACCAGGAGCAGTCCGCGTCCGCTCTCCTCGTCCGCCCCGCTGCAGCGCACCCGTGGTTCCGTCGGGGCGTGTCCTTGGTCGGCGACCTCGATGCGCAGCGCCGCCCTGCTCACCCGCAGCCGGCAGCCGACCTTGTCGCTGTCGGTGTGCCGCACGGCGTTGGTGAACAGTTCCGAGACCACCAACTGTGCGTCGTCACAGGCGCTTTCGTCGATTCCCCACTCCCGCAGCCGCGCGAGAACTCGTTTTCGCGCCTCCGCCACCGAGGCGTTGAGGGCCGGGAAGTGGAAGGCGTCCTGCAGATGGCCGATGAGATAGCTGCCGCAGAGCCCGGGCGAGGGTGCGTCATGGGAGGGGACCACGCCGCAACTATGTGCGATGTGTGCGAGCTGTGGCAAGGTTCAATCTGTAAATTGCAGAATCGCAAGGACAGTCTGTCGGGTCGACAAGCTGCGTGGCACACTGCTGGCATATGACGGCAGTTGGAGGGGATGGACAGTGGCGGACGCGCGTCCGGCGGGGGCCGCGACGGTCCTGAGGGTCGTGCTCGGCAAGCGGCTCCAGGACCTCAGGGAAAAGGCCGGCCTCTCCTACGAGGAGGCCGCACGCGCCTTGGACGTCACCCACGCCACCGTCCGGCGGATGGAGAAGGCCGAGGTCGGGCTGAAGATCCCGTACGTGGAGAAGCTGCTCCGCGTCTACGGGGTGAGCGACCCGCAGGAGGTGGAGGGCTTCCTCGCACTGACCCGCGAGGCCAACCGCCCCGGCTGGTGGCACCGCTTCCGGGACGTCCTGCCCGAGTGGTTCAGCGCGTTCGTGAGCCTGGAGCAGGAGGCCAACCTCATCCGCGCCTACGAACCGCACTACGTCCCCGGCCTGTTGCAGACCGAGGACTACGCCCGGGCCGTGCTGCGCGCCGGCATGCCGCACGCCCCCCAGGCGGACGTGGAGCGCGCCGTCGCCGTGCGCCGGGAGCGCCAGGGCCTGCTCACCCGGGAGCGGCCGCCCCTGCTGTGGGTGGTGATGGACGAGACCGTGCTGCGCCGGCCCATCGGCGGGCCGGACGTGCTGCGGGCCCAGATCGACCGGCTGATCGAGGCCAGTGAGATGCCGCACGTCCGCCTGCAGTTCATGCCGTTCGCCGCCGGCCCGCACCCGGCGATGTACGGGCCCTTCCACATCTTCCGGTTCCCCCTCCATGAGCTTCCGGACATCGCGTACGCGGAGAACCTCGTCGGTGCCTCCTACTTCGACCAGCGCGAGGACGTCTCGTCCTTCCTGGAGGCACTGGACCGGATGTGCGCGCAGGCCGCGCCGGCACACACCACCAAGGCAATCCTGGGTGGCATTCGTAAGGAGATCTGAATCCATGGATCCGGACCACGTCTACAACGGCATGCCCGCCTCCGACCTCGGCACCGAGGGCTGGAGCAAGCCGTGGAGCGGCGGCAACGGCGGCAGCTGTGTCGAGGTCATGAGACTGGTGGACGGGCGCGTGGCACTGCGCCAGTCCACGGACCCCGAGGGTCCCGCTTTGATCTACACGCGTCACGAGATGGAGACCTTCATCCGCGGCGCCAAGGCCGGCGAGGCCGACTTCCTGCTCGCGGGGCACTGACCGCGCCACCGCACGCACGAACGGGGGAGAGAACATGCGAAGCAAAGGGGACAGGGCGTGGGTGAGCAGGGCATGAGCGAGCAGGGCGTGGGCGAGTGGGGCTTCGACGGGCGCTTCGGCGGCCCGGGCCTGGAGGCGGGGGGCTTCACGGCCGAGGAGATCGACACCAGCAGACCGCACCCGGCCCGCATGTACGACTACTACCTCGACGGCTGGGACAACTACGAGGTCGACCGCCTCGCCGCCGAGCAGGTCATCGCGGCCCACCCGCAGGTGCGCCTGTCCGCCCGCGCCAACCGGGCCTTCCTGCGCCGGGCGGTGCGCGAGGCCGTGCGCGGCGGCATCCGGCAGATCCTCGACATCGGCACCGGCATCCCCACCTCGCCCAACACCCACGAGGTCGCGCGCGAGGAGGCGGACGGCGTCCGGGTGGCGTACGTCGACAACGACCCCATCGTGGCCACCCACGCCGGGGCCAAGCTCACCAACGAGGGCGGCGCCGGCTTTGCGCTCGCGGACGTACGGCAGCCCGAAACGATTCTGCAGAACGCGGTGGTCCGCGATCTGATCGACTTCCGCGAGCCCGTCGCCCTGCTGCTCGTCGCCGTCATGCACTTCGTGAAGGACGAGGAGGACCCCGCCGGCATCATCGCCACCCTCGGCGACGCCCTGCCCGCCGGCAGCCTGCTCGTCCTCTCCCACGCCACGGAGGAGCCCTACGCCGGCTACGCCCGGGGGCGCACCGACGTCGTGGCCCGCGACGGAGTGCTCGACGTCTACAAGAACGCCACCGCCGCCCTGAACCTGCGCGGGCGGGCCGCGATCGAGCCGCTCTTCGGCGACTTCGCGCTCCTGGAGCCGGGCCTGGTCCGGGTGCCGCTGTGGCGCCCGGACGGCCCGGTGCCCGGCCCCGAGGAGCTGAGCAACACCGTCTTCTACGGCGGAGTGGGCCGCAAGGGCTGACTCAGGCGCCGGGGCGGGCCGGGACCTCGCAGCTGTCCTTGAAGCCCTGACTGGTCAGCCCCAGCGCCGAGTTGATCCGGGAGCGGAGATTCTCCACGGCCACCATCGCGGTGAGCTCGACGAACGCCGCCTCGCCGAGCTGCCGCCGCAGCCGCTCCGCCAGCTCGTCCTCCACGGCCGGCGGGGTGGCGCTCATCGCCTCGGCGTACTCCATGACGTCGCGCTCCAGCGGCGTGTAGGCGTCGCTGGAGCGCCACTGCGGCACGTCCCGCAGCTTCTCGGGCGCCATGCCCTGGCCGTGGCTGATCCAGTAGCCGAAGTCCATGCACCAGGAGCAGCCGATCGCTGCCGCCGACGCCATCACGGCGAGCTCCTTCAGCCCGCTGTCCAGCTTGTTCCACCGGGCCAGCGACATCTCGAAGCGGGCATCGGTCATCAGCACCTTGCGGTTGTGCCCCATGGCCAGCAGGGGATCGATGACCTTGCCGTACGTCCGCTTGCTGTACCAGGCGACGAGGCGGTTGACCAGCGTACGGGGCGGGGTGAGGGACACACGGGCCATGGCGGTGCCTTCCGGGGAGAACGATTGCTGTCACCCGTACGACGAATCGGGACCCCCCGGATGTGACATCACCGGGTGAAAATCTTTTTGCCGGTGCCCCGGCCTAGGCTGGCCGCATGGACGGTGAGCTCTTCCCCCGGCCCGTGACCGAGGTCGCCCCGGGCGCGGTGCACGTCCCCGGCTGGCTGGACGAGGCCGCCCAGCGCCGCCTCCTGGCGGCCTGCCGCGCCTGGGCCCGGCCCCCGGCGGGCCTGCGCACGGTGCGCATGCCCAGCGGCGGCGAGATGTCGGTGCGCACGGTCGGGCTGGGCTGGCACTGGTTCCCCTACGGCTACGCCCGCACCGTCGTCGACGGCGACGGCGCGCCGGTCAAGCCGTTCCCCGCCTGGCTGGACGACCTGGCGCGGGCCGCGGTGGCGCACGCGTACGGCCGCCCGGCCGGTCCCGAGGCGTACGACATCGCCCTGGTGAACTTCTACGACGCCGACGCGAAGATGGGCCTGCACCGCGACACCGACGAGAAGTCCGCCGCGCCCGTCGTCTCGCTCAGCCTGGGCGACACCTGCGTCTTCCGCTTCGGCAACACCGAGGGCCGCACCCGGCCCTGGACGGACGTCGAGCTGCGCAGCGGCGACCTGTTCGTCTTCGGCGGTCCCTCCCGGCTCGCGTACCACGGCGTGCCGCGCATCCTGCCCGGCACGGCACCGGCCCCGCTGGGCCTGACGGGACGGCTGAACATCACCCTGAGGGTCAGCGGGCTGGATCAGTAGCGGACCGGCTCAGTAGGCGAGTTCCGCGAGGACGGGCGCATGGTCGCTCGGCTGCTTGCCCGCCTTCGGCTGCTCGCCTGTGCTCTCCAGTGGCTCGCCGGCGCCCGTGAACACCTGCTTCACCCGGGCCAGCAGGGAGTGGCTGACCAGGATGTGGTCGATGAGCTCCTTCTCGCCCTCGAAGACGCGGGAGAAGGCGTTCTTCTTGATCAGCGGAGCCAGGTTCCACAGCCGCATCGCGTCCCCCGGGTCCGGCTTCGCCGCACCCCGCGGATGGTCCAGCTGGGAGCCGGGCGGGCCGTGGAGGATCTGGGTGGTGGCCGCCTTGGGCCCGTCGTTGAAGTCGCCCAGCACGACCACGTCGCGCGTGTCGCCCTGGCCCCCCAGGAGCCGGTCCGCCAGCGCCCGTACGGCTGCCGCCTCCGCACCCCGCCGGAAGAGCGCGTACGCGCCGACGCGGGCGCGCTCGCCCTCGTCGTCCGTGTCGAACCGCTCCCGGCCCGGGTGCTGCTTGTCGGGGAACTTCAGGAGCTTCGACTTCAAGTGGCAGACCGCCACGTGCAGCTTGTGCCCCGGGGCCGGCTCGATCTCCACGGCGAGGACGCCGCGGCCCATGGTGTGGATCGTGTCGCCGTCGTCCCCGCTCTGGACCGGCAGGAGCAGCTCGGGGAAGTCGGTCGTGTCGTCGAGGCGCTTCATCGGCTTGCGGCTGAGGAAACCGACCCGGATGTGGTGGTGCGGAGCCTTGTCGGGGTGCTGGGACGTCAGCACGTGCCACTGCCCGTCCAGGCGCTCGACCAGGTCGTCGAGCGCCTTCGGGTCGAGCACCTCCTGCACGCCGAGCAGCACGGGATCGAGGCGGTTGATGGTGGAGGCGAGCCCGTCGAGCTTCGCCTCGTACGCCGCCTCGTCCTCGGGGGTGCCCGTTGTGGCGTCGGGTCGAGCCAGGTTCTGCAGGTTCCACGTGCCGATGACCACCATGCCTCCAGTCTTTTCATCGGACTTACGGCGGAGGGGCGCGGTCGGCCGGGACGCGCCCGGGCGATCACCCGCCCGGCCGAAGGCGGCAATGCGCTCGGCGGATAATGGGCCGGTCCGACCGATGTGCTCCCTGGAGGTGCCGTGACCGGCTCCCGTCCGTACCGCTCGCCCCTCGATTCGCTGCGCCCGGCCGCCTTCGGCGCCGATCCGGCGGGGGAGCGGATGGCGCGCATCCGGCGGTCGCCGCACTTCGCGGACGGCTCCTTCGTCAACCCCGAGGGCACCCGGCGCACCCCCTCCGGCTCGATGCTGGCGTTCCTGCCCACCTACTTCCGTGCGGAGGAGCGCCGCCGCCGCGCCCCCGCCCACGCCGTGCCCGTGCACCCCACGACCGTCGCCGACCTGGCCGTCCCCGCCGCCTCCGGGCTGCGGCTGACGTGGATGGGGCACTCGAGCGTCCTGGCCGAGATCGACGGGCACCGGGTGCTGTTCGACCCGGTGTGGTCCGAGCGCTGCTCGCCCTTCGCCTTCGCCGGACCCCGCCGCCTGCACCCCGTCCCGGTGCCGCTCGCCGAGACCGGGCCGCTGGACGCCGTCGTCATCTCCCACGACCACTACGACCACCTGGACATGCCCACCGTCCGGGCCCTGATTCGCAGCGGCGCCGCCTTCGTCGTCCCCCTGGGCGTCGGCGCCCACCTGGAGCACTGGGGAGTACCGGCCGGGCGCATCACCGAGCTCGACTGGCACGAGCAGGCGCGCGTCGGGGGCCTGACCCTCACCGCCACCCCGGCCCGGCACTTCTGCGGGCGCGCCCTGCGCAACGCCCAGCACACGCTGTGGGCGTCGTGGGCCGTCGCCGGCGACACGCACCGCATCTTCCACAGCGGTGACACCGGCTACTTCCCCGGCTTCGCCGCCATCGGCGCGCAGCACGGTCCGTTCGACGCCACGATGGTGCAGATCGGCGCGTATTCGGAGTTCTGGCCGGACATCCACATGACGCCCCGGGAGGGCGTGCGGGCGCACACCGACCTGCAGGGCGGGGACGCCTCCGCGGGTGTCCTGCTGCCGATCCACTGGGGGACCTTCAACCTCGCCCCGCACCCGTGGGAGGAGCCGGCCGAGGACAGCGTCACCGCCGCCCGGGACGCCGGTGCCCGCCTGGTCGTGCCGCGGCCCGGGCAGCCGTTCGAGCCGGCCGTGGGCCTGCCGTTCGACCCGTGGTGGCGTGCGGTGGCGGCGCGGCCCGCGGGGGCCGGCCCGGTGGTGGAGGAGGGTGGCCCGGAGGCCGCTGCGCCGGCCGACGTCGCGCTGCAGGCCTGAGGGTCGCCCCGGGGAACCGCCGCCGACATTGGCGGAATCTCGCACAACTGTGCGCGTATGTCTTGTCAGGCATGCGGACGGGACGCTTCAATGCCCGGGCCGAGGTTAGGAAACCTTCCTAACACCGTGTCAGCAGGGTCCGAAGCCACCCCCGGGAACGGAGTTCCGCATGCCCGCACGCGCCACGAAGAACGCCACGAAGAAGACGACAACGACCAGGACCACCCGCCTCGCCCTGTGGGGCGTGGCCGCCGCCCTGCCCGCCTCGCTGCTCCTGGCGGGCCCCGGGCTGGCCGCGTCGTCCCCGGCCGCCGCGCCGTCGGCCGCCGCCCGGACGCAGGGCGCCGGCCTCGACGACCCGCACAAGAAGGACATCGCCATGCGGCTGGTCTCCAGTGCGGAGAACTCCTCGCTCGACTGGCGCGCCCAGTTCACCTACATCGAGGACATCAAGGACGGCCGCGGCTACACCGCCGGCATCATCGGCTTCTGCTCCGGCACCGGCGACATGCTCGAACTCGTCGAGCGCTACACCCGGCAGAAGCCCGGCAACCCCCTGGCCGCGTACCTGCCCGCCCTGCGCAAGGTCAACGGCACCGACTCCCACGCCGGCCTCGGCAAGCCCTTCGAGGACGCCTGGCACAAGGCCGCCGAGGACAAGGCCTTCCAGGACGCCCAGGAGGCCGAGCGCGACCGCGTCTACTTCGACCCCGCCGTCCGGCAGGCCAAGGCCGACGGCCTGCGCGCCCTGGGCCAGTTCGCCTACTACGACGCCATCGTCATGCACGGCCCCGGCACCGGCCGCGACAGCTTCGGCGACATCCGCAAGAAGGCCCTCGCCAAGGCCAAGCCCCCGGCTCAGGGCGGCGACGAGCGCACGTACCTGAGCGCCTTCCTGGACGCGCGCAAGGCCGCCATGAAGCACGAGGAGGCGCACAGCGACACCAGCCGCGTCGACACCGCGCAGCGGGTCTTCCTCGACAACGGCAACCTCGACCTGGAGCCGCCGCTGAAGTGGAAGGTCTACGGCGACTCCTACGAGATCAAGCAGTAACGATCCTTCCACGGCCGGGGCGGCTGCAGGCTCCCGCCGCCCCTTGCAGGCCGCTGCGGCCCGGGCGCCCCCCGGTGGAGGCGCCCGGGCCGCAGCGGCCCTTGTGGCGTCAGTGCGCCGGGTGCTCCATGTCGCAGCACGAGTCCCGGCGCAGTTGCCGGCCGATCGCCAGCCAGTCCGGGCGGTCCGCGCCGGCGCGCAGCGCCGCGACGGCCGGAGTGCGCTCGTACGCGGCGACGAGCGCGCGCTGCTCGAACTCCACGCCCCCGCGCAGCACCGACGTCGTGCGCACGAGGGTGTCGAAGTCGGCGAAGGGGTCGCCGTCGATCACGGCGGCGTCCGCCAGCTTGCCCTCCTCCAGCGTGCCCAGGTCCTTCTCCACGCCGAACGCCCGCGCCGGCAGCACCGTCGCCGTGCGCAGCGCCTGCGCGGCCGACAGCCCGTACCGGTGCAGCGCCCGCAGCCCCATGTGCAGCGACAGGCCCACCGGTACCAGCGGGGCGTCCGTGCCCAGGGCCACGATGCCGCCGCCCGCCAGCACCGTGCGGTAGACCTCCACCTCGCGCTCCAGCGTGGCCAGCTGCTCCTCGGTCGGCGGCTTGGCGGCGGTCTGCTCGACCAGCGCGATGTCCCACGGCGGCGTCAGCACCGTTATCCGCGGGTCCTTCGCCAGCGCCGGGTCGGCACCCAGCAACGGCATCGAGGTGAAGATCGTCGCGACCATGTGGAAGTCCGTGGCCGTGTAGATCTCCGCCAGGTCCTGGTAGGCCCGGCCCGTGGCCGTCGTCGCGTGCCCGAACTCCAGGCGTTGGGTGGCCTGCAGATGGGTCGTCAGGTCCTGCCCCAGCTGCACGCCGGGCGAGCACAGGTGGCTGCCGCTGCGCACCCCCAGACGCTCGTGCGCGAAGCGCGCCGCTTCCTCCATGAGCCAGCCCGGCGCCCGGACGTAGGTCTTGACGAAGTCCCAGTCCAGGGCCGCCGCCCGGGTCAGCGAGCGGCGCAGGCCCTCGCGCGTGCGGTGCGCCCGGCCCATGCTGTACGCGACGCGGGAGCCGTCGAGCAGCTCGCCGGCGGTCAGCAGCCGCGGCCCGGCCAGCTCCCCGGCCGCCACCGCCTCGCGCAGCCGCGCCTGCTCGTAGGCGAAGCCGCCGAACGAGACGGCCGTGGTGATCCCGTACGCCAGCTGTATGGCGGTCTGCCGGCCGCCGTAGACGTACTGCCACGGGTGCGTGTGGGCGTCCCACAGGCCCGGGATCACCGTCCGCTGCGAGGCGTCGACGGTGCGCCGGGCCGCCCGCCGGGGCCGGTGCGGCTCGACGGCCGCGATCCGGCCGTCCCGCACGACGAGGTCGACGTCCTCGCGCACCTCCGAGCCCGTGCCGTCCCACAGCCGGCCGGCGTGCACCACGGTGTCGACGGGTGCCGGGCGCCGGTAGTCCAGGGCGACGGGCACCGTGCGCACGGAGCCGGTCGCGGTGTCCAGCAGCCGCAGCCGCCCGGCGGACAAGTACAGGATCCGGCGGCTGTCGGCCGCCCACGACGGGTGGTCGGCGGCCTCGTCCGTCAGCCGCCGCGCCTCGCCGTCGGGGGTGCCGTCGGGGCGCACGGGCAGCAGCCACAGTGCGGACTCGCTGATCACCGCCATGGTGCGGCCGTCCGGCGACCAGACCGGGCCGGAGTCGTAGCGGTCGGAGATCGAGGCGTGCGGGGCGAGCGCGTGCAGCCGGGCCCGGCCGGTCGTGGTGTCGACGACGCGGATGAGGTTGTAGCCCTCGCGGAAGCGCTGGTTCAGGCGGTTGCGGTCGCAGAACGCGACGTACCGCCCGTCCGGCGACCAGCTCGGTCTGCCGGGCAGCCCGCCCGCGCCCAGCGGGGCGGCCAGCACCTTCTCCGTGCCGGCGGCGAGCTCGCGAACCACGATATTTCCCGACATGTCGACGCATGCCAGCCGGCTGCCGTCCGGCGACAGCGCCGGCAGCGAGCGCCCGCCGCCCGCCAGGACCGTCTCCGCGCCAGTGGCCAGGTCGCGGCGGCGCACCGCCAGCAGCCCGTCGCGGTCGTCGGCGTAGATCAGCGCCCGGCCGTCGCGGGAGAAGGACGGTGCGAACAGGTAGCGCGTCGGGTCCGCCTTCACCAGCCGCCGTGGCGTTCGGCCGCCGGAGACGTCGGCCAGCCACAGCGAGTTCAGCGCGGCGAACACCACCCGGCGGCCGTCCGGCGAGAGCGCCGGCAGATGCAGCGACCGTACGGGCCGCACGCCGCCGCCCTCGGCGGCGAAGTCGTACCGCTTCACGTCGTACCGCGGCCGGGACAGCGGCAGCCTCGCGCGGAACGGAATCGTGACCGCCGGCACCCCGTGACCGGTCGCCGGCGGGGTGGGCGCGGGAGCGGCCGAGGGGTGCGGCAGGTCGTCCGCCGGAGCCGTGCCCGCCCCGGCGGGCACCTGCACGATCGTGAAATGCCCGCCGACGGTCAGCAGCACCTCGCCCCGCGAGACCCACCGCGGGGGCACCGGCTCCACGTCCCCCTCGACCGGCACCGCCGCCCCGTCCACGACCAGCGTGCAGGAGGCGGCCGGCGCGGCCGTCGTCCGCAGGTACGCCAGCCGGCCGTCGGGGGAGACCGCCGGGGTCATCACCTGCGCGGCCGCCGCCTCGGTGTGCTCGACCCGCACCGGACCGCGCCCGTCCGCCGCCACCGACGCGACCGTGCGGGACTGCAGCGCAGTGCCCTCCACCCGGCCGCGCACGAACAGCAGCCGCCGGCCGTCGGGCGACCACACCGGGTCGAAGTCCTCCCAGGCCCCCTCCTGCCCCGGGCCCTCCTGCCCGGGCAGCCCGGTGACCTTGGTCAGCGCGCCGGTACGGACGTCCACCACCCACACGCGGTACGGGCTGCCCGCCACCGGGTCGCCGTCCCGCTCGGAGGCGAACGCGATCCGCGTGCCGTCCGGCGACCACGCCGGCCCCCGGTCGTCCCACGGCCCGTCCGTCAGCTGCCGCAGCCCCGAGCCGTCGGGCCGCAGCACCCAGATGTGGAAGCCGCCACCCCGATACGCGCAGACCGCGAGCTGCCGGCCGTCCGGCGCGTGCACCGGCCGGGTCGGCTCCAGGTCGGCGGGCGTGATCGCCACCGCCTCCCCGCCCTTCCGCGGCACCGACCACAGCACGTTCTGCACCTCGGCGACCAGATGCCGCCCGTCCGGCGCCATGGACGCGGCCCCATTGGTGGCGGCGGTGAAGGACAGCACGTCCGACCGCCCGCCCCGCCCGGCGGCCAGGGCCTCCGCGGCCACCCCCGGCAGCGCGACGCCCGCCCCGGCCACGACGGCACCCCCCGCCGCGGCCTGCAGGAACCCGCGACGGGAGAGGGCGGCGGAGGCCGCCGCCGCGATGTGGGTGTCCGTGTCCAACTTTCCTCCTGGTCCAGGGGAGTTGCATGAGGCGGAAGGTCATATGCAAAAGGTGATCGTTGCATGCCTCATGTGGCCGGGGTCAACACCCTGGAGTCCGGAAAGGGGGAAGTGCGCGGATTTGATCACCGAGAAAACGACGCGGGGAGTCACCCGAAGGGAGACGGGCCCGCCCACCCCCTGACGAGCCGACCACGCTCCGCACCCGACCCACTACCGCCCCACTGGACGGCGGCCGTAAAGCGGTGCACGACCACCCCGCGAAGTGCGGTATTGTTCTCGTGCGCGGTCGGCACGGGGCAAACCCCCGGGCCGGACAAGCACCGGGACGTGGCGCAGTTTGGTAGCGCACTTGACTGGGGGTCAAGGGGTCGTGGGTTCAAATCCCGCCGTCCCGACACGGTGAAAGAAGCCTCTGATCAGCGGGAAACCGCAGGTCAGAGGCTCTTTTCGTATGCGTCGACGGATGAGCCGCAGGTGCCGGACGGGCGCGGGCTCTGGGGGCCACTTTGGGACCGGTCGGCTCCTCGCGGCCTTCGACGACGTAGCGGCTGAGGGCGGCGCCGGCCAGGTGGATCGACCGGCGGTCGGGGTGGAGGTAGCGCTGGGTGGTGGTGATCGAGCCGTGTCCGGCGATCACACGGAGGACGTGAACGGGGATGCCGGCGTCCGCCATCCATGTCAGCCCGATGTGCCGGAGGTCGTGGCGGCGCAGGCGCTCGTAGCCGAGGCGGACGACGACCGGATCCCAGTGGGTGACGTCGCGCAGGACGGCGGTGGTGATGCCTCCGCCGCGCGGTCCGGTGAAGAGCCGGGGGCCGTGGGGTTGTGTCCCACTGCGTCGAGGCGGGCGCTGACCATGGGCCGGAGTTCGGGGATGAGGGAGATCGAGCGGCGTCTTTTGCCCTTGGTGCCCTTGTCGATGGGGCCGCCGGGCTGGGGGTGGTCTGGCGGCAGCACTCCCAGGTCCAGGTGTGCCGGTCGATGTCCTGGGCTCGGACGCCGGAGACCTCGCCGACGCGGGCGGCGATGCAGGCGACGAAGCGTACGGTGTCGCCCCGGCCCGGGTACTGCTCGTTCGACCGCTCGACGAGGGCGTTGGCGAAGCTGTCGAGCGCGCCCCAAATCCCGCAGGGCGATCCAGCCGTAGACGGTGCGGTCGACAACACCGTTGGTGACGACCTGGACTTCAAGGTGCCCGATGGCCGGTACGACGCGCAGCCGCCAGCCCGCACCGTAGAGCTCGTAAGAGGATCATGATGTGCGGTTCTTCAGGCGTCGCCAGCAGATGAGCCGTTGTAGCCGGTGGCGCAGCTCCGGCCCGGACGGCCGGCGCGGTCCGGCCCAGCTCAACGCGTCCGACCGCGGTGTTGATCGCTACGCGACCCCTCACTGTGTGTCATTACGAGTCCGTCAGCGGGGAGCCGGCGTGTCCGGTCCCTCTTCGCATGGTGTCCGCCACCGGGGAGAGCTTGTTGTCCGCCCACAGCCTGACGGACTTTCGCGCCCGCCTGGCCGAGGAAGGCCGGTCGGCCTGGTCACCGACGAGTGGGGGCGGCGATACGGACGTGCCGCCCGCCTCGGGAAGCTCGTGACCTGGGCCGAGGAACGGATGGACATCACCCTCAAGACCGTCCGGCGCCCGCCGAACACGGCTGGATCCCCCACTCCTCCGCAGAACCCGGGCCCTCACCCTGGCCGAACCAGTGGCGCCAGCGCAAGAACTCCATGTTCTTCCCCTGCACCGCGCGCTCGACAGGAGGCCGTGCGGCTGGCGGCGGCGAAGAACAACCGAGCGACCAACCTCACGCCGACCTCGGCGATGAGGCGGCGCAGCGGCGGGGCAGTGCCCGCCGTTCTGTTGCCGCCTGTGGCCCACCTCACCGCGGGTCGGCCCGGCAAGGCCGTCGACCTGCTCACCACCCTGGACGACCGCACCGAGCGCCTCGGCGGCGTACGCGTGGAGCGCGAGATCATCCAGGACACCCTCGCCCGCGGACGCCCCGACCGCCTGACCGGCCGGGGCATGGGAGTCGGGTCAAGGTCACAGCCCAGGCAGGAGATCTCCGGGTGGGCATCTCGCTCGCTTCGGTGTGATCTCGGCGCAGTGGCCCGGTACTGCGGTCGCTCGTCGTAACGGGCTCGCAGGCGAAGGCGTGCCAGGCCGCACGACGGGTCGGGGTGACCGGTTGCGGTACGCCGATGGCGAGCCGCCGTGATGTGGCTGTGGAGGTCTTCCGGCTGGTTATCGGGTCCTGAAGCGGCGGTAGAGGTTGCGGGCCACGTACACGCCCGGGCCGCCGAAGCCGACGATGTCGGCGCGTCCGTCTCCGGTGATGTCGGCGAGGAAGCGGGGGTGGCGGTCGACCCGCCAGGCGCCGGCGTCGTCGTTGTACCCGAACCCGTGGCACACCAGCTGAGCCTGCTCGAACCGGCCGTCGCCGCAGTTGTGCGCCACCCAGACGCCCTCGTCTCCGAAGCCGACGATGTCCGGATTGCCGTCACCGGTGACGTCGGCGAGGAAGCGGAGGTGCTTCTTGCTCGTCCAGTCCTGAGCGGCCCCGAAGTCGTTCAGGACGAGCTTGGAGGGCTCGAAGGTGCCGTCGCCGCGCCCGCGTGCGACGACGAGGCCCTGCGGGCCGAACCCGACGATGTCCACTGCTCCGTCAGCGGTGGTTTTGAGCAGGAACCGCGGGTGCTCCTCGGCCGAACTCCACCCCTGGTCGACCCCGAAGTCGTCGAGGATGTACAGGGGCTCGGGGAACGTGCCGTCCTCGTCCTGAAGCGACACCCATACACCGTCATCATGGAAGCCGACGATGTCGGCGCGTCCGTCACCGGTGGTGTCGACGACGAAGCGAGGATGCTGGTCGGCCAGCCAGCCACCGGCCTCCTCATCGTGGCCGAACGCCCGGAGCACCGGTTCGTCGGTGAGCGGGGCGAACCTTCCCTCCTCGTCCTGGAGCGACACCCGGACACCGCTGCCGTGGAAGCCGACGATGTCGAGCCTGCCATCGCCGGTGGTGTCGACGAGGAAGCGAGGGTGCTGGTCGGCCAGCCAGCCGCCGGCTTGGTTGCCGTGCCCGAACGCTTTGACGACGGGCTCGCCGCCCGGGGGCGGATACGTTCCGTCCTCGGCTTGAGGGTGCACCCGGACGCCATCTGCGGACAGCACGACGATGTCGCCCTTGCCGTCGCCCGTCGTGTCCGCGAGGGTCCACAGATCCGCGGGGCTCGCGGAGGGAGCGGGCGGGTGCAGGACGCGCTCGTCGCGGTCGAACGTGCCGTCACCTTGGCTGGGCGACGTCACCGCGCCCTTCGCGGGCTTGAGCCCCACGATGTCCGCCCGTCCGGTTCCCGTGACATCGGCGAGGAACCGCGCACCGAGCCCGGCCCACCAGGTCGGCTGCCCGCTGGGAGAGCGGTTGACACCGTCGTTCTTCCAGCCGCCGGCGTCCTGGTCGCTCCCGAACCGCTGGAGGACCAGCAGCATGTCGCTGAAGGAGGGCGTCGCGCCGGGTGCCGGCCGCAGCGCGTCCGAGGGAGCCAGCCGCCAGGACTGGCGACTGTTCCAGTGACTCAGAGGAGACCAGCGCAGCACGGGGTCGCTGATGCGCTCGGGCTCTGCCGGGACCAGGCGCCAGCGCTGGCTCTGAGCACTGTCGTCGTACTCGTGCAGGACGATCCGGGTGTGGTCCTGGCCGGGGACGGCAAGGTCGAGGACCGTGCCGTCAATCACGCCCTCGATGAGGTAGAGACCCGCTTCCCCTTCGACGGGGACGACGCGCCACTGCTGGGCCGCGTTGTCGCCGGCGGCGGCGTCCCACTGGCGGACACCACGGTCTGCGGCAGCGGGGTTGTCGAGCACCTTGCCGCTGACCGCGTTGCGGATCACGTATGCCTGCTCGTCCTGGGCGGCCTGCACGGGGACGAGCTGCCACAGGTCGGGGTCCGGGCCGCCGTCGGGAAGGTCGCGGACGACGAGCGCCCCGTCCGCGCCCGGCACGGCCCTGGCGCCGAGAGTCTCTCCTGTGGCGGCATTGACGATCTGGAGCTTCAATTCTTCCGTGGGCACCGGCATCGGGCTGCCTCTTCCAGGCGGTTGGGGCGTGGGCTCGGGACGGGGGCGGCGCGGTAGTGCCCGCCGGTCACGTGAAGACGTGGTGGTAGGGGACGCTCCACTCGTTGGGCAGCCGCGGGTAGAACGTGTTGATGACCGTGCCGGTGAAGTCCCCGCCCCAGTTGTAGGTGAGGCGCACCTCGCTGTCGGCCGCCACCGCGTGGTCCTTGAACCCGAGGATGGCGTCGGGGTGGGTGATCGGCACGAAGGTGATCCCGCCCCACGGCGTCACCGTGACGATCCAGAGCTGGGTGTCCTCGGGTGCGCCGTTCTTCCCGCGCCACTTGTCGCCGACCTTGTCGGGCAGGCCGACCTGGACGGTGTCGGCCGTGCTCTTGGGAGCGTCCTGATTGACGGTGACGCGCCTGCGCTGCGGCTTGGGCAGGCCGTCGTCGCCGCGACCGTCGTCGGCCTTGCCGGCTCCAGCCGGCTTGGGCGAGACCTGGCCCGCGGCGCTCTCGAGGAAGTACAGCGGCCGCTGCCCGAAGAAGCCGGCGGGGGTGATGTGCCAGAGGTGGCCCTTCGCCTCCTTGGTGGCCGGGTCGAGCGCGGTGGCCAGTTTGACGCCCTTGTCGTGGCTCGCCTCCGCGAGTTCGGCGGGCCGCAGGTAGCCACCGTTGAAGGCGTGGACGAGCATGACCGGCCGGTTCTCGACCAGTGCCGCCACGATCGCGTTGTCGTAGCTGTTCACCGCCACCGGGCCACCGACGACCAGGTTCGACATCGCCGTGCGTTCTTGGGTGTACATCGCGGAAACCTCACCTGTTCTGGTTGGGAGAACAACGGGTCGGACGCTCAGTGCAGTGGCTTGTCGCGCGGTATCGCAGCACACGCGACAGCATTCTGTCGAAACGGCTCCAAAAACGATTGGACACTTCGTCCGCGGCAACGGTCAATGCTGCGGTACCGACAGGAAGAGACATCCCGAAAGTCGTCGGCCGGGCAATCGCCAGGCCCTCAAGTTACCTTTGACTCGGACGAGTTGGGGTAGTCTTCGACCCTTGTCACTCGATTGAGCACATAATACGGAAGCGCCTTCCCAGGCGGGTGGACCCCGTGCTAGCTTCGCCTTTCGGAACGTGCGCAGATTCTTGTTTACATTTCACCGAGCGGAATTCGGCCAGAAAAGTCGAGGGCGGGAAATGTCATCCAACGCGTACAACCTGGGACGGGCCAAGCGCCAGCCGCTGACGAAGAAGAACCTGCGGGAACTCCACATCCATCAGAATTGGAAGTCCATCCTGGAGCATCCCAATCTGGTCTACGTCGACGACTACGGTGTGCGGCACAAGCCCGTCGGGTTCTCCGTGAACAAGTCGAGCTTCGGCACGTTCACCGGGACCGCGTTCCAGCTGGGCTGGATCGCCTACATGAATCTTGGGGAGCCGCTGATCGAGGAGCGGTGCAACATCAGCCCGCCTCCACCCGACACGTTCTCCTGCCGCTGCTACGTCAACCGCAGCCAGACGTCTTCGATGACCTTCACCGACTCGGTCGATTTCACCGTGTCGAACGGGATCACGTGGTCGCTCCAGGGACAGGCCCAGCTCACCTTCGGCGGCAGCCTCAGCGCGCAGCTCCAGCTGATGCTGCAGAACCAGCTCAAGTTGGACCTCCAGCAGCAGCTTCAGATGCAGTGCCAGAACGAGGTGGCGAACAAGAACGCGAACACGGTCACCAACAAGAACAGCAAGGACAATGTCGGGGTGGACAACGCCAACGCCACCGAGACGAGCACGAGGAACGCGGCGACGAACTCCGCGACGAATTCGGTGACGAACTCGGCGGCGTTCACGACCCAGGGCAGCGCCACCGGCACCGCGACGCTCAACGCCCAGTTGATGCTGGGCATCACAGGCTCCGTCAGCGGTTCCCTGACCACCAGCTGGGCCTCGAAGTCGCAGATCTCCGGCCAGGTCCCGCCGGGCTCCCGCGTGGAGACCATCTGCACGCAGCGGCGCTGCTGCAAGCAGTACTGCTACGAGATCCCGGTGACCTTCTCCGGGTTGATCGCGGTGATGTACGCCGTGCCGGTGGCGGTCCTGTCTCCTCCGCAGTCCGGGGACCATCCCGGTCTCGACAAGGTGGTCGCCCGACCCATCGGCGACCTCGACCTGGCCGGCGGCGGATTCCTGATGACAGGGCTGGCCGAGGTCGTCTCCGCCCTGGATGTCCACCACACGATGTTCGACAGCGAGAGCCTGATCGACAACCAACAAACGCTGCACAAGCAGCCCTGACCGGGCGGGCGACGACAAGGGGTGACGACCATGGTGTTCAAGAACATCTTCGACTTCGCGGGCGAGAGCGCGGGGCTCTTCTCGGTGGCCCCCGGCAGGGCCGAGCCGCAGCCGGGTGAGGGCATCGACTTCGAGGACGCCGACGACGACGCATACGACGACAAAAGCACGAGCCTGTTCAACGGCGCGATCCACGGGGCATCCTCCCGGGCGAAGGTCGTGCGGGAGCAGTCGCCCGAAGCGCGGGCTGTCCTGGGCTTCCTCGGCTCCTTCATCCGGACCACCCAGGCGTCGGCCGATGAGCAGGCCCGGTACGCCGGGGATCCCGGCTCGGTGTCCGCGGCGGCGGACGCCGGCATGAAGAAGGCGAGTGAGACGGTGACCGAGCACAGCGGCCTCCGGAAGGACGAGGACCTGAAGATGCCGAAGAAGAGCGATTACGCCAAGGCCCCCAAGGCCCCTGAAGCACCCAAGGCACCCGAAGCCCAGGCACCCAAGGCGACCAGCGAGAAGCCGTCCCGTTTCGACGCACAGTAGTACCCGTCTTCCGAGGGGGCAGGGGCGAGAACGCCCCTGCCCCCTCGTGCGTCATACGGGAAGCAACTGCCACTGCCGGCCTCGGTGGTCGCCATCCGACCCGTCCTGCCGGATCGCCGCGCGGGCGTTGGTGTCGACCTGCAGGAGCAGGCCGCTGCTGTGGTTAGCGATCTCGTACACCCGCGGGGTGTCGGTCGCCGAGCCCACCGGGATCAACCTCCACTGCTGGTGGCGCGCTTCAGCACCCTCGTAGGCGCGCTGCGCGATCACCGCCCAGGCCGTATCCTGCGGTCCGCCGGCCTCCAGGACCTTGCCGCTGCGCACGTTCTCGATCCTGTACAGGACGTCGCCGTTGTCCTGACCTGCCGCGACCAGCCGCCACCGCTGGTGATCCCTGGAGGTGGCGAGCAACTGGTGGATCTCGGCCCCGTCCTTGGTCGACTCGCGCAGAACCCCCATGCGCAGCTTGCTGCGGACGTTGGCCCAGGAGACCACCGTGCCCGACTCGGGCAGCCCGGCCATCTTCGCCGACGCGACCTTCCGAACCCGGTTGTTGGCCGTGTCGGCGATGTAGAGGGTGTCGACGCAGTCCACAGCGAGCCCGGATGAGCCGCTCAACTGGGCTGAGGCGGCCGGCCCGTCGTCACCGCTGAAGCCCGCGGTGTCCTTGCCTGCGACCGTGCTGATGTTCCCCTCAGTGTCGACCTTCCGGATCCGGTGGTTGCCGCGGTCGGCAATGTAGAGGACGCCGGTACTGTCCACCGTCACGGCCACCGGTTGCTTCAACTGGGCATCTTTCGCGAGGCCGCCATCGCCGCTGAAGCCCGCGGTGTCCTTGCCTGCGACCGTGCTGATGTTCCCCTCAGTGTCGACCTTCCGGATCCGGTGGTTTTCGCGGTCGGCGATGAAGAGGTTGTCTGTGCTATCCACCGCCACTCCCTGCGGGTAGTTGAGCCGGGCTGAACGCGCTGGGCCGCCGTCTCCCGCGAAGCCCGAGACCTCCCTCCCCGCGAACGTACTGATCTTCCCATCGGGGGTGATCTTTCGGACCCGGTGGTTTCCGTAGTCAGCGACATAGAGGGCGCCGGTACTGTCCACCGCCACCGCCAACGGGGCATTCAGCTGAGCATCTTTGGCGAAGCCGCCGTCGCCACTGAAGCCCGCGGCATTCTTGCCGGCGATCGTGGTGATCCTTCCGTCGGTCGTGACCTTCCGGATCCGGTGGTTATCGGTATCGGCGATGTATACGGTGCCAGCGCCGTCCACCGCCACCGCCAACGGGCGCCTCAGTTGGGCGTCTTTGGCGAGGCCGTCGTCGCCGCTGAAGCCCGCGGTGCCCTTGCCGGCGATCGTGCTGACCCTTCCGTCAGTCGTCATCTTTCGGACCCGGTGGTTGCCCTCCTCGGAGAAGTAGACGGTGCCGGTGCTGTCCACCGCGATGCCCCACGGGCCCTTCAATCGCGCAGAAGCCGCAGGCACGCTCTCCCCCGTCAACCCCCCATCCCCGGCTCCCGCGACCGTTTTGATCGGAGGACCGGAAGGCTCGTCGCCTGTGGCTGCCGCCTGAGCAGTGCTCATCGTCATCCCCTTCACCGTTCGCCGACCGCCCGCTATAGACGGCTATCAATTGATTGCAAAGCGCCATGAGAGTTTTTGGGGCTGCCAGGTCGAGGAGGCCGTGGCGGCGGCACGCATCGGGCGCAGGTGATGCCGGGGGTTCACCGGCAGCCCGCCCGCCGCCCCGGTGCGGGGCACTCCCCGGCGGTACCCGCTGTATGGACACCGGTACCGCCGACGGCGACCGCTGTCTGCCGGACGCGACTGGCCCGCTACTCCGCTCGGCCTGGGGCAGCGAGCGTCAGGGCGAGATCGCGTATCCCGGTGCCTGCTGGCCGAACATCTGGGCGATGTGCCAGACCGCGTGGTCCGTGCCGTGGAAGAACACTTCCAGGCGTCCGTCGGCGTTGGCCTCCACGACGGGTTCGCCGCCGATGTTCTGCGCGATCTGCTCGTGGGCGCTCCAGTCGGCACCGTTGACGATGGTCTGCTCGCTGACCCAGAGGTGGCCGCCGCCCCAGTAGAAGGCGGCGAGCCGGGCGTCGGCGGCCCTGGCGACGGCCGGGTTACCCGTGAGGGTGCCTCCAAGGCCCGTCAGTTTGTCCCAGCCGTTGTAGTCGTCGGCCTGCGGCAGGTGCCACAGGGCGTTGTCGGTGCCGCGGAAGAACACCTCCAGACGCCCGTCGGCGTTGATGCCGACGACCGGGTCGCCGCCGATGTTCTGGGCGATGCTTACCGGGCTGTCCCAGCCGCTGCTGTTGGCGTCCCGCTGCCGGACGACCCACAGGTGACCGTCGGTGCCGCGGAAGAACACCTGGAGCCTGCCACGGGCGTCCGTCGCCACGGCCGGGTCGCCGGACATGGATCCGCCCAGGTTGGCCGGGCCGGTCCAGTTTCCGTAGCCGGACTTGGTGGTCTCCCACACATGCCACAGGGCGTTGTCGGTGCCCCGGAAGAACGCCTCCGGACGCCCGTCGGCATCCAGCCCGGGAATGGGGTCGCCCGCGATATGGGTGGCCAGCGTCACCCCGGCGCCGTAGGTCCCGTTGATGATCGTCTGCCAGGGGTGTTCGAGGTTGCCTTCACTGTTCCGGAAGAACACCCCGATGCGCCGCGCGGCCGTCCGCAGCACGGAGGGATCGCCGGACAGGACGCTGCTGCCCAGGTTCTCCCAGTCGGACCAACCGCCCCACGTCTGCTGATGGCTGGTCGACAGCGCGTTGTCGGCACGGTTCCTCACGAACACCTCGAGGCGACCGTCCGACGAGGGTGCCACCGCCGGATTGCCGGTCAACTGCCCGCCGAGCGAGGCCACCGTGCCCCAGCTCATCCCCGGAGTCGAAGGAATCGTCATGTTCTCCCCCTTCTGCTCGCCCCCGGCGCTCCACCCCCGGGGGTATCGACATATGCACGGGATCAGTTGCCTTCTGCGAAATATGGAGACCCGGCAACCGCTATAGGACGGAGCCGTCAGGGCCTGTTCCGACTACTCCGAGGTCTTGGCTCCTGCCGCCGCGTCCCTGGCCCACCTCATCGCAGGCCGACCCGGCAAAGCCGTCGGCCTGCTCACCGCCCTGGGCGACCGCGCCGAACGTCTCGGCGGCGTACGTGTGGGACGCGAGATCATCCCACCATCGCCCTCGCTGTCACCTCCTGCACGATCGCACCGCCATCCGCCGCCACCACACATACGAAGACGTTCTCCTCGTCTCACGCCCATGTGCCGTCCCCATGTCCGCGGCGGGCGCGCCGACGCGGTAGCGGCCGCCGGCTGTTGGTCTCGCTGCCGTCCGCTCGGTGACCGCCTCGCCCCGGCCGGTCCATGACGTCAGTCGGGGCTCCCGGGCGGTCAGATCAGTGGAATCTCCAGGTAGGACGGGTCGTCGGCGGGTGACGAGACGATAAGGGAAGTGCCGAGCTTGTTGGCGTCGCTGTAGAAGGGGTCCTTGGAGTCCAGGACGAGCATCAGCCGGTGCCCTGCCGGGATGGTGTAGCCGGTGGCCTGGAGCAGGATGTCGGCGGTCACCGGCCGGCCGATGGTGGCGTCGGGATCCGTGAACGGCGCGTGCGTGATGATGTGCGCCTTCCCGGTGGCGTCGACGTCGAAGAGGTGCACCACGAGCGTGATCTGCGGGGAGCTCGCGGTGTACGTCAGCCTGAGCCGGGGGATGCCGCGGAGCGTTGTTGCGCCGGGCACCTCCGCGCTCACCCACACTCCGGCGTCGGCACGGTTGATGTCACCGGTCCGGTACACCTTGGGGCGCCCGTTCATCTCTTCGTAGCCGGTTTTGATGATCTCGTCGGCGACGGTGGCAGGTGTGTCCATGCTGGTTCGGAAGGACAGGGCCCATCCGGTCTCGGGCTTGTCCGTCAGCGCGCCGTGGCCCGTGCCCTCGGCCGCGCCGGCCAGATACAGCGGCTCGGGACGGCCGACGAAAGTGTCCCAGGTCTCGGCATCGTCCAGGGGGCCTTTCCACATCAGGTGACCGGACACCTGTCCCTCGGTGTCGTCGAGCTCCCCTTTGAGGTGGTGCGCCAGCCAGCGGTGTGCGCCCTCCCAGATCGGGTTGGGCAGCCCGATCGTGCCGGGCGTCTCGGGGCCTGAGTGGTCGCCGATCGACAGCATGATGCGCTTCGGTCCGGTGAGCGCGTTGAACATCTTGAGTGTCTGGTTGGTCGGGAAGAGCGTCTCGTGCCAGGCGTGCGCGAAGTACACGGGAACTGCGCGGTTGTTGAGGCGCTCCACGTAGGTGTACGGGGACCGCTTGCCGGCCCACTCCAGAGTCTCGGGAATGTTCCGGCTGGCCAGCACGTCGTCGAAGATCTGCCGGGTGCGCTCGCTGAGCCGGGCGTTCTTCGCGGCGTTGAACAGGCCCTGCACGGCAGCGATGTGGCGGGTGGAGTTCTCGTAGAACGCCTCGCCCAGGTCTCCCCAGGTGCTCATGGCGACGACGGCCGACACCCGCTCGTCGTGGGCGGCGACGAGTTGGCTGATGCCGGAACCGTACGAGTCGCCGAGGAAACCGGCCTTGGTGAAGACGCCGCCCGACTGCGCGATGAGGTAGCTGAGCGCCCGGCGGCCGTCGGCGACGTCCTCGGGCCCCGCCACCTCGACCTCGCCCTCGGACCGGCCGAAGCCGCGTGCGGTGTAGGCCAGGACGTTGTAGCCCTCAAGCGCCGCGAAGAGGGTGGCCTGCACGGCGTAGATCCACCAGCCGGCGTCGGTCCATGGCGAGGGCATCACGATCAGCGGGCGCGGCTGTCCGGTGGGATGCTTCCACAGCGCGCCGTCCAGCTCGGGCTCGCCGTCGGCCCCGGGCACTTTCACCCGGCTGAACACGAGCACGTGGCGGGCGGCAGCGACCTCCTCGGCCCGCAGGGGCGCCAGTCCCCTTGTGTCGCCCGACTCCAGCGCCTCGACGAACCGCGTCAGCAACGCCTCGTCCAGCTCCGGGTAGAGGCTCGCCGGCCGGTCCCGGTCCTCCCGGCCGTCGTCCGACGGCACATTCGCTGAGTTCACATCCGCCCCCGTCCCGTGGTTGCCGCCCTTTGCCGGCCGACCGGACCAGTGCGACTCCGCCGCCGCGTCCGTCAACGGAGCGTGGTCTGCGGCTTCACGGTATGAGTCCGTAAATCACCCCCGCCAGAAGGCGAGGTGAGCGTGGTTGTGCTTCCGGCCAATGCCGGTGGCAGACCTCGCGGCAGGGCCTCGAGGGACCCTGCCCTTGGGGCGGCGGCTGGTCCGGCTGAGTGTCGGGCGGTCCGTTCGACGCATAGGACGACATGCGGTGTCGGCTGTCACAACCACGGTGACGCAATACCCATTGCGAACCCTTGTGCGTCGTTGTCCTCGTGTCGCGGCACGGTTTGAATGACAGCGGCCCGCTGTCATGGTTCCGCGATGGATGGGGGAGGACAGTGCAGGCCGACGCGCACGAGTACACCTGCTTTGGCGACGGCACGCGGTTGTTCAAGGCTGGCAGAACCTGCTCGTCGGGCACGGCGCCGGCCGTCGCAGATCGTCACCGACGACCCCGCCACGGCCCTGCACATCGTGGTCTCCAACGGCGGTGACGAGACCGTCTACTGCCGGGAGATCTCTTCGCCCTGCCGGAGGGCGACCTCGCCCAGAGCCTCGTCGAGGCCGACGCGGGCGACGGCCAGGCGCCGGGCTGGGACGTGGTACGCCTCCAGCCCGGCACGCAGACCGTCGTGCCGTCGGGCGACTACGCCCGCTTCCAGGTCACCCCCAAGGGCGACGACAAGAAGAAGTCGGGCGTGCCGGTCGACGCCTCCGGCCTCGTCATCACCCTGGAGAACCTCAAGATCAGCTCCCGGCCCGGCACGGCCCGGATCGAGATCCGCGAGGTCGCCACCACGAACACGGACCAGTGGTCCGACAACCCGCGCTTCACCAAGCTGGCCCTCACGAAGTTCCCGGCGCCGAAGATCCCGGCCGTGGTCGTCTCGGACTTCACGGCAAACAGCCTCGAGGTGGAGGCCGGTACGGAGATCACCCTTACCTGGAACGGCCCGTCGACCCTCGACTACACGGTCTCGCACGGCGGCGACCCGCACCCGGTGAAGAACGACCACGCGTGCAAAGCGACGATCGACCGCGATACGACCTTCCAGCTCTCGTACGTCACGGGCGGGACCACGCACTACCTCACGACCACGGTCACGGTGAAGAACCCGAAGCTGACGGGGCTGGAGGTCGACGGGCCGCTCACGGTCACCGGCGACACCGGGGTCCAGAAGCTGACGGTGGCCAAGGATCTCACCGCGCAGGGCGCACTCACCGGCGGCGACAGCACCGTTAAGTTCGGCGAGGGCATCCAGGTTTCCGGCTCGATCTCGGCCTCGGGAGGGATCTCGACCTCGGGAGGGCTCTCCGCCTCGGGAGCGATCGCGGCCTCGGGAGTGACGGTGGGTGGCAACAGCGTCTTCGTCAACGGCGACGTCGTAAACCTCTGGAATGACGCGACCGGAGGAGCTATGTACACCTCAACCGATCAACACTGCGACGCGTACTACGTTTTCACGGAAACCGGCGGGCACGACCGGTCGAAGTGGTACCTGAAGCACGGCTGAGCAGCTCCCCGTCGGGGTGGTGGGGAGCCGGCGAGGACGCCGGGCGTGCGCCTCACCGCCCCAGGCGGATGCGGTGGAGCTGGTCGCGGCCCTCCGGGACGGTGCCGGACTTGTCGACCGCGTAGGCGGTGGTGCCGGCGATCGTGATGTGGTTCGGGTTGGGGCCCGTCGGGAGGGTTTCCGTCACCGTGGCCTTGGCCGGGTCGACGACCGTGACGGTGGCCGCCGTGCGGTTGGCGACCAGGACGCGGCCCGTGCGGCGGTCGGTGGCCACGGAGAGGGCGCCGGCGCCGGTGGGGATGGTCCGGGTGACCGCCTTCTTGCGCAGGTCGACGACCGAGACGGCGCCCGCCGCCTGGTCGGCGGTGTAGGCGGTGCGGCCGTCGGGGGAGAGGGCCACGGAGATGGGGCCGTTGCCGGCGGGGATGAAGGAGGGGTCCTTGGCGTACGGGGAGACGGCTATGAGGCGGTTGCCCTTCAGGTCGGTCGCGTAGACCGTGCCCGTCCGCTCGTTGACGGCGAGACCGGCGGGGGCCGCGCCGGGGACGGTCACGCGCTTCTTCTCCTTGAACGTGCGCGTGTCGAAGGCGACCACGGTGCCGTCCCCGAAGCCGCCGGCCCACGCGAGGTCGTGGCGCTCGTCGACGACGACCTCGCGGGCGTGGGCCACGTTGGGCAGGGTGGCCAGGTGCTTGCCGGTGCGCTGGCTGTAGACGGCGAGGGAGTTGTTGCGGGTGTTGGTGGTCCAGACGGTGTCGTGCTCGTCGTCGACGGCGACGCCGTAGACGGCCTCGACGGCGCCGGTGGCGGTGTCCGTCACCGGCGGGGTGTGGGTCGCCTTCACCTTCAGGGTCTTCGGGTCGACCTCGAGCAGGGCCGAGGAGGTGACCGGCGGGCGGCCGACGGCCGTGGTGGCCCACAGGACGTGGTGGCGCTCGGAGTAGGCCGTCTGGTACAGGCCCTTGGCGAGCGGCGCCGAGACGACGGTCGAGGGGTGGGAGGCGGCGGAGGCGGTGCCGGTCGTGAGCGGCACGGTGGCCGCGGCGAGGGCCAGGGCGGCGACGGCGGTACGGCGGGTGGTCGAGGGCATGTTGCGTCGGTCTCCTTGCGTGGGAGGAATGCGGATGAGGCTAAGTTAGCTTAGCCTTACCTAAGTTATCCACCTGTATCGGAGCCACCCCGCATGACGTTGCCCACCCCGCCCGAAGGCGCCCCCCAGCACCCGCCCCGCCTCGCGCGCCCGCAGGCGCTGCCGTTGCTCGCCGCACCGCCCTTCGCGCTGCCCGGCCCCGGCGGCGCGGCGCAGTTCTGGGCGGACGTGCGCCGGCGCGGTACGCCCCTGGTGGCGCCCGATCCGCTGGGCAGGGCCGACCACCGGGCCGTGACGTTCCTGTGGCGCGGTACGCCCCGTACGCGCGCGGTGCAGGTGCTGCCCAACAAGCTCGTCGACCCGCGGGTCCCCGAGGACAACCTCATGCGGCACGTCCCCGGCACCGACGTGTGGCACTGGACCCTGCGGCTGCGCGCGGACTGGCGCGGCACCTACGACATCCACGTGGACGAAGGCGACGGCCCGGCGCCCGAGGACCCGGCGTACTGGCCGTGGATGCGCGGCAACCGCCGCCCCGACCCGTACAACCCGCGCCGTCTGCCGCGGCGCTGGGGCGGGCAGCCCGTCGCCTGTGCCGCACTGCCGGACGCCCCCGGCGCGGACGACTGGCTGCCCCGGGCGGACGTGCCGCGCGGCACCGTCACCGAGGGCGAGGTGACGAGCAGCCACCTGGGCGACCGCCGGCGGGTGTGGCTGTACGCGCCTCCCGCAGCCGCCGACGCCGCCGACCTGCCGGTCCTGGTGCTTCTGGACGGCGAGCACTGGCAACCCCGCCTGGGCATCGCCCACCTCTTGGACAACCTCATCGCCGACGGCCGCATCCCGCCGCTGGTCGCCGTGCTGCCGGAGTCCGTGGACGCGGCCACCCGCTGGGCGCAGCTGACCTGCCGCCCGCAGTTCGTGGCCTTCTTGGAGGAGGAGCTGCTGCCCTGGGCCGGGACCCGGCTGCCGCTCACCGCGGACCCCGCGCGCACGATCGTGGCCGGGCAGAGCCTCGGCGGGCTCGCCGCCGCCCACGCGGCCGTCCACAGCCCGCACCGCTTCGGCAACGTGCTCGCCCAGTCCGCTTCGTTCTGGTGGCCCGTCGGACCGCAGGCCGAGTGGCTGACCGGCGTCCTGGCCGCCACCGAGCGGCTGCCGGTGCGCTTCTGGCTCTCCTTCGGCGCGCAGGAGTGGGTGGCCCTGCCCGCGGCCAAGCGCCTGCGCGAGACGCTGGCCGCGGCGGGCTACGAGGACGCCGTCTTCCGCGAGTTCAACGGCGGCCACGACTACCTGTGCTGGCGCACCGAACTCGCCGAGGGGCTCGTGGGGCTGCTCTCCCCGCGCTGAGCCGCGTCCAGTTCCTCCAGCCGGGCCGCCAGCACGGCCGCGATCGCATCCAGGTGGCGGCCCTGGAGCAGCTGCGGGTGCGTGCAGTCCAGGTCGTGGTTGTCGAGGCCGCCGCCGAGGTGCGGGCGCCACGCCTCATGGGTCAGCCAGTCCTCGGCGCGGGGCGCGGCGGCGGTGAAGAAGAGCATGTCGCCGTCGAAGCGCCGGTGCCGGTGTTCGCGCATCATGCGGGCGTGGTTCGGCACGATGTCGACGATCCTGGACAGGGTCCGCTCGCCCAGCCCGGCGAGCGGGCTGCCCGCCCGGCGCAGGGTGGCCAGGACGTCCTCGCGGGTGCGTTCGCCGGCCCGGTCGAAGCCGGCCATGCGCAGCACGGCGGTGAGCGCGTCGCCCTCCTCGGGTGCGGGCCGCTCGCGCCACTGCTCGGCGGGGAAGGCGTCCAGCAGGGCCAGCAGGTCGACCTCCTCGCCCGCTTCCTGCAGCAGGACGGCCACGGTGTGGGCGAGGACGCCGCCCACCGACCAGCCGATCAGCCGGTAGGGACCGTGCGGCTGGACCTCCCGGATCCGTGCGGCGTAGTCCGCCGCCTCCTGCGCCAGGGTGCGCGGCAGCGGCTCGTCGTCGCCGAGCCCGCGCGCCTGGATGCCGTACAGGGGTTGGCCGGGGCCGAGCCGGGCGGCGAGGCCCGCGTAGCACCAGGCGAGGCCCCCGGCCGGGTGGACGGCGAAGAGCGGGGTGCCCCCGTCGCCGGCGCGCAGGGGCAGGACGACGCCCAGGGCGTCGCCGGCGGCCGGTGCGGCGGCGGCCGTCCGGGCCGCGAGCGCGGCCGGGGTCGGCGCCTCGAACAGGGAGCCGATGGTCAGCTCGGTGCCGAACTCCTCCCGGATGCGCGTCACCAGGCGCACCGCGAGCAGCGAGGTGCCGCCGAGGTCGAAGAACGAGTCGTCGGGCCCGGTGTGCCCCAGCCCCAGCACCTCGGCGAACAGCCGGGTCAGGGCCGCCTCCCGGGCGTCGGCCGGCGCCCGGCCCCCGTCCGCCCCGGCGAAGACGGGGGCGGGCAGGCCGCGCCGGTCCAGCTTGCCGTTGGGGCTCAGCGGGAACGCGTCCAGGGCGACGACCGCGGCCGGCACCATGTGCTCGGGCAGGTCACGGGCCAGCGCCGCGCGGACGGCCGCCGGGTCGGCGCCGCCGGTGACGTACCCCACGAGCAGCTGCTCGCCGGGCCGGTCCTCGCGCACCAGCGCGCAGGCGCCCTCCACGCCCGCCTGGGCGGCGAGCTGCGCCTCGATCTCGCCGAGTTCGATGCGCTGGCCGCGCAGTTTGACCTGGTGGTCGGTGCGGCCGAGGTAGACGACCTCGCCGTCCTGCGTCCAGCGGGCCAGGTCGCCGGTGCGGTACATGCGGCTGCCCGGCGGCCCGAAGGGGTCGGTGACGAAGCGGGCCGCCGTCAGGTCGGGGCGGTTCAGGTAGCCCTCGGCCAGCTGGCGCCCGGCCAGGTACAGCTCGCCGGGCACGCCGGGCGGGCAGGGCTGCCCGGCGGCATCCAGGACGTACAGGCGGGTGTTCCACACGGGCCGGCCGATCGGCACCGGGCCGCCGGCCGCCGGGTCGCAGGCGTGGTACGTGACGTCGACGGCGGCCTCCGTCGGGCCGTACAGGTTGTGCAGCTCGACGCCGGGCAGGGCGCGGGCGAAGGCGTGCGCCGTCTCCCGGGGCAGGGCCTCGCCGCTGCAGAAGACCCGCCGCAGGCTGTCCGCGCACCCGCCCGCCTCCGCCTCGGCGAGGAAGACCTGGAGCATGGAGGGGACGAAGTGGCAGGTGGTGACGGCCTGTTCCCGGATCAGCCGGGCCAGGCCGTGCGGGTCCTTGTGCAGGTCCGGTGCGGCGACGACGAGGGTGGCGCCCTCGCGCAGGGGCCAGAAGAATTCCCAGACGGACACGTCGAAGGACGACGGCGTCTTCTGCAGCACCCGGTCCTCGCCGGTCAGCGGGTAGGCGTGCTGCATCCAGCGCAGCCGGTTGTCGATCGCCCGATGCGCGACCACCACGCCCTTGGGCCGGCCCGTCGAGCCGGAGGTGTAGATGACGTACGCCGGGTGGTGGGGGGTGAGCGCCTTCGGCGGGTTGACCCATGGGCACCCCGACACGTCGAGGCCGTCCAGGACGACCACCGGGGCCCGCCCGTCCTCGGGCAGGCGGCCGGCGCGGTCGGCAATTGCGCAGACCGGCCCTGCGTCCTGGAGCATGTACGCCAGTCGCGCCTGCGGATAGTCCGGGTCCAGCGGCAGATAGGCGGCGCCCGTCTTGAGGACCGCGAGCAGGGCGACGACCAGATCGGCCGAGCGCGGCACCGACACCGCCACCACCTCGCCCGGCCGGGCCCCGAACGCGCGCAGGTGGTGGGCCAGCCGGTTGGCGCGCACGTTGAGTTCGCCGTACGTGAGCGTGGTCCCGCCGTCCACCAGGGCGGGTGCGCCGGGCGTGTGGATCGCGCGCGCCTCGATCGGACCGATCAGCGTCGTCGGCGGCACCGGCTGCGCGGTGTCGTTGAACGTCTCCAGGACCAGCGCGCGTTCCGCCGGCGTGGCGATGCCGAGGCGGGCCGTGGGCTGCCCGGGGTCGGCCTGCGCGATCAGATCCAGCAGGTGCAGGAAGCGCTCCTGGTGGGCGGCGAGGGCCGCGTCGTCGTACAGGGCGGGGTTGCCGTCGTGGTCGATCGCCAGGCCCCGGCCGTCGGCGCGGTCGTACACACCCACCGTCAGGTCCTCGACGGGGCCCGCGGAGAGGTTGCGGGCCCGCGCCGGCGCCCCCGCGAAGTCGACGCCGTAGTCGAACGGCATGACGTTGACGAGCGGGCCCACCAGGCCGCGGCTCTCGCCGAGCAGGCCGAGGTCGCGGCGGATGTCCTCGTAGCGGTAGCGCTGGTGACGGCGGACCTCCCGGATGCCGAGGACCACCTGCCGCACCAGTTCGGCGAAGGTCGCCTCCGGGGTGACGGTCAGCCGCAGCGGCAGCACGTTCATCACCATGCCCGGCACGCGCAGCGCGGCCGACCCCAGCCGGCCCATCATCGGCAGGCCCAGCACCACCTCCGTGGCCCCGATCGCCCGCGAGACGTACAGCGCCTGCGCGGCGATCAGCACGTCCGGCCAGGTGGCCCGCAGCCGGCCGGCCAGCTCGCGCAGCCGCTCGGTGGCCTCGGGGGAGAGCCGGGCGCTGCGCCGGCGGAACGTGCGCGAGGGCAGCGCGCCGCGGCCTGCCAGGCGGGGCACCTCCGGGCGGTCGGCGAACGCCGCCGCCCAGTGCGCGCGGTCGGTGGCGAACGCCTCCGAGGCGCGGTAGGCCGCGTCGTCCGCCACCAGGTCGGCAAGGCTTCCGAACCGCCGCGGCGGCGGCTCCTCGCCGCGGGCGAGGGCGGTGTGGACCTCGGCGGTGCGGCGCACCAGCAGGGAGTACCCGTAGCCGTCCATCACCAGGTGGTGGATGCGCTGGTACCACAGCCAGCGCTCCGCACCGATGCGGAACAGGGCGTGCCGGAACGGTGGGCCGGCCGCCAGGTCGCAGGGCGTGGCGAGGTCGGCGCGCATCCACGCCTCCGCCTCGCCCTCCGCATCGGCCGCACCGCGCAGGTCGCGCACGGTCAGCGGCAACTCCACCGCCTCGGCCACCTGCTGGCGCGGGCCCTGCGGGCCGTCGGTCACCCGCACGCGCAGCGCCTCGCACTCGGCCACCACCTGACGCAGGGCGGCGGCGAACACGCCGGGATCCAGCGGGCCGTCGATCTCCAGGCACTCCGCGGTGTTCTGGGCGGGGCTGTGCGGGTCGAGCGCCTGGGCGTACCACATGCCCGACTGGGCGGCCGTCAGCGGCAGGACGGTGCCGGGTGCGGTGCCGGCGGTGCGCTCGACGCGGGGGTCGGCGGTCGCTGCGGTGCTCACGAGGCCCCCAGCAGCGTCGCCCAGGCATCGACGGCGGGCCGCTCGGCGAGATCGGCGAAGTCGGCCGTGACGGCGTGTTCGCGGCGCCAGCGCTCCAGCAGCGTCATGACACGGATCGAGTCCAGGCCGTAGTCGAGGAGGTTCTCGTCGACGGGGATGTCGCAGGGGTCCTCGCCGAGGCAGTCGGCGACGTCCTCGCGGATCTTCTCCAGGGTCAGGGACATGCGGCTCAGACCTCCCGGAAGAGCGCGTCGGTGGTGGTCACGGCGGCGCAGCGGCCGGCGGCCCAGCGCAGGGCCATGGCGTGCTCCTCGGCGGAGAAGTCGGCGACGGCGTCGGCGACGACGAACGCCCGGATGTCGCGCATCCACGCGTCGGCGGCCGTCATCAGCACGCCGATGTGCGCGTACACGCCCGTGATCACCAGCTGGTCGCGGCCCCAGCCGCGCATCCGCTCCTCCAGGTCGGTGCGGGCGAACGCGCTGTACTTCCACTTGGTGAGCAGGGTGTCCCCGGGTGCGGGCGCCACGGCGTCCGGCACGGCCAGGGCCGCGGGGTCGTCGGCGACGCCCGGGCCCCAGAAGTCGAGCTGGAGCCCGCGCTCCTCGGGGCTCTGCCCGCCGCGCTGGACGGAGTAGACCACCGGTACGCCCAGTCGGCGGGCCCGGGCCAGGAGGCGGGCGGTGTGGGCGAGCATGCCGGTCAGCGGCTGCTCGCCGGCCGGGAAGGCGGACAGGAAGTGCTGCTGCAGGTCGTGCACGAGCAGCACGGCGCGGTCCGGGTCCGCGGTCCAGGACACGCGGTTCGCGGGCAGGTCGCCGGCGGACGGCAGGGGATAGGCGGAGATGGAGGGAAGTGCCATGGGAAGGGGGCCTTTCAGCGCTGCTCGGCGGTCGACCGCAGCTGCTTCCGGCTGACCTTGCCGATGCCGGTCTGCGGGAAGGCGTCGACGAAGGCGACGAGGTCGGGGATCTTGTAGGCGGCGACGCCGCGTTCGCGGACGAAGCGTTTGACGTCGACGGGCCGCAGCGGCCCGGCACCCGGGCGCAGGATCACGTAGGCGAGGGTGCGTTCGCCCAGGTAGTCGTCGGGCACGGCGACGAGGCAGGCGTCGTGCACGCCCGGGTGGGCCAGGAGGATGTTCTCGATCTCCTCCGCGGCGATCTTCTCGCCGCCGCGGTTGATCTGGTCCTTGGCCCGGCCCTCGACGACCAGGTGCCCGCTCGGCACGCGGCGCACGATGTCGCCGGTGCGGTAGAAGCCGTCCTCGGTGAACGCGGTCCGGTTGTGCTCGGGCGCCCGCCAGTAGCCGCGGATGGTGTAGGGGCCGCGGGTCAGCAGATGGCCGAACGCGCCGTCGGGCACGTCCCGGTCGGCGTCGTCGACGACACGGATCTCGTCGTCGGGGGAGATCGGCAGGCCCTGCGTGGTGACGACGGTCTCGGGGTCGTCGTCCAGGCGCGTGTAGTTGACCAGGCCCTCGGCCATGCCGAAGACCTGCATCAGCCGGCAGCCCAGCGCGGGCTCCAGCCGCCGGGCCGCCTGCTCGCTGTACTTGGCGCCGCCGACCAGGACCAGTTCCAGGCTGGAGAGGTCGTACGCGCTGCCGGCCGCGGCGTCCGTCCACACCAGGGCGAGCGGCGGCACCAGCCCCGTCATGGTGATCCGCTCCCGCTCGATCAGCGGGAAGGCGGTCGCCGGATCGGGCTTCGGGCACAGCACGGCGGTGCCGCCCGCGTACAGCACGCCGAGCCAGCCCGGCGAGCTCATGGGGAAGTTGTGGGCGGCGGGCAGCACGACGAGGAAGCGCGTACCGGCGTGCACGCCGCAGATCTCGTTGGAGCCGCGCAGCGAGTAGAGGTAGTCGTCGTGGGTGCGCGGGATCAGCTTGGGCACCCCGGTCGTCCCGCCCGACAGCTGCAGGAACGCCAGCTCGTGCGGGCGCGGGCCCGCAGGTGGTGCGGACGGCTCGCACGGCACCTCGGACAGCGCGGTGTGCCCGCCCGGCTCGCCGGCCACGAAGACGTGCTCCAGGCCGGGGGTGCGCTGCTGCACGCGGGTGGCCAGCTCCCGGTGGTCGAAGCCCTCGTGCACGTCCGGGACGACGTAGGCGACGGCCTCGGTGAAGGAGCAGAAGTGCGCGATCTCCGTCTCCCGGTGCGCGGGCAGCGCGTACACCGGCAGCGCCCCGATGCGGAAGAGCGCGAAGACCACCTCGGCGAACTCGCCCACGTTGGGCAGCTGGACGACCACGCGGTCGCCGCGGCCGATGCCGCGCGCCGCGAAGCCCGCGGCCAGCCGGTCGGCGGCCTCGTCCAGCTCGCGGTACGTCCAGGTGCGGCGCCGCGGCGCCGGGTCGACCAGGGCGATGCGGTCGGGGTGGGCGGCGGCGCGCTCGCGCAGCATCCCGCCGAAGGTCTCGCCGCGCCAGTGGCCCGCGGCGCGGTAGCGCTCGGCGAATTCCTGGGGCCAGGTGGGCGCGTCGACGCCGGGGGTCAGTGCGGACGCGGTCACAGCGCGGCCCCCACGGCGTCGAGGAACGTACGGAACTTCGCGGCGGTCTCGGCGGTCTCGGCCTCGGGGCAGGAGCCGGCCACCACGCCCGCGCCGGCGTACAGCCGCAGGGTGCGGCCCTCGGCCTCGGCGCAGCGGATGGTCACCACCCACTCGCCGTCGCCGTCGGCGTCCTGCCAGCCGACCATGCCGGTGTACGCGCCGCGGTCGAAGGGCTCGGAGCCGGCGATGACGGCGCGGGCCACGTCGGTGGGCGTGCCGCACACCGCGGGGGTCGGGTGCAGGGCCGAGGCGAGGTCGAGCGCGGTGACGCCGGGCCCGGCGATCTCGCCGGTGACGGTGGTCGACAGGTGCCACATCGTCGCCGTGCGCACCAGCGTGGGCCGTTCGGGCACCGCCAGGCGGCGGCACAGCGGGGCCAGTGCCCGGCGTACGGCGTCCACCACGACGGCGTGCTCGTGCAGGTCCTTCGGCGACTCCAGCAGCGCCACCGCCCGGCGCACGTCCTCGGCCAGGTCGGCGCTGCGCGGCGCCGAGCCGGCCAGCGGGTTGGCGGTCACCAGGGGGCCGCGGCGGGCGACGAGGAGCTCGGGGCTGGCCCCGACGAGGGTGCGGCTCGCTCCGGCAGGCACCGCGAAGGTGTAGCCGGAGGGGTCGCGGCGGGCGAGCCGGTTCAGCAGGGCCGGCAGGTCGGGGGCGTGCGGCGCGGTCAGCTCCAGGGTGCGGGCGAGGACGACCTTGCTCAGTTCCCCGGCGCGTATGCGCTCGACGGCGGCGGCCACGGCCGCCGCGTACCCCTCGGCCGCCGGCCACTCGCGCACCTGCCAGTCGGCGCCGTCCGCCGCGTCGGGGGCGGGCAGCGCGATCAGCGGGTCCTGGGCCAGGGGAGGGGCGCTGCGCACCGTGCGGGGCACGGCCAGGGCCGTCGGCGCGCCGGGGGCGAAGGGGATCGCGCCGAGGACCATCGGGGCGGGGGCGGCCGGCTCCCGCAGCGAGTGCAGCAGTTCGTGCACCCGCTGCGGCAACGGTCTGCTGCCGCCCGGGACCTCGGCGGCCGTGCCGTGGGCGAGCAGGGTGCGCCGGGGCGTGGCGAGGAAGCGGTCCGAGCCGGGGCGGTAGGCGTCCAGCAGGGCCACCGCCGCACCCGGGGTCGGCAGGGGCGGGGCGGAAAGGACGCTCGGGGATGTGGTCATGGGCTCTCCAGGGCTGTGGGGGAGCGGGCGGGGACGCGGGGTGCGGGCGGGTCAGGCCCGCAGCGTGGCGCCGCCGTCGACGTACAGGTCGTGCAGGGTGATGTGGCGGGCCCGGTCGGAGACCAGGAAGGCGACGGCCTCGGCCACGTCGGCCGGCTCGGCGATGCGGCCGAGCGGGATGCCGGTGCGGTAGGCGGCCGGGTCGCCCTCGATGACGGACCGCCGGCCGCCTTCGGCGCCTCCGGGCGCGGCCGCCCACAGGGCGCGCTGCATGGCGGTGTCGGTGGATCCGGGGGAGACGGTGTTGCAGCGCACGCCGTGCGCGGCGACCTCCAGCCCCAGGCACTTGGTGAACATCACCGCGGCGGCCTTGGACGCGGCGTAGGCGGCCATGCCGCTGCGCGGGACGCCGGCCGCGTTGGAGGCGACGGTGACGATGCTGCCGCGGTCGCGGGCGGTCATGCGGCGGGCGACGGCGCGCGAGACGTGGAGGACGCCGTCGGTGTTGACCGCGAAGACGGCCGCCCAGTCCGCGTCGTCGAGCTCCAGCACGGGTCCGGTGCGCAGGATGCCGGCGACGTTGACCGCGATGTCCAGCGGCCCGAGGGTGTCCTCGGCCTCGGCGACCAGCCGTTCCACGGCGGCGGCGTCGGTGACGTCCAGCGGGCGTGCGGTCACCGCCCCGCCCGCGCGCGCGGCCGTGGCCGCCAGCGCGTCGGCGTCGGTGTCGGTGGCCAGGACGCGGGCGCCGCGTGCGGCCAGTGCCGCGACGACGGCCTCGCCGATGCCCCGGGCCGCGCCGGTGACGAGGGCGAGGCGTCCGGCCAGTTCTTGTTCCGTCGTCACTTGACCATGGCCTTCCGGATGTCGCCGAGGACGGAGGCGGCCGCCTCGGCGCCGCCCAGGCTCGTCCACTTGGAGCCGTCGATCACGCTCGCGTGCCCGTCGCGGACGGCCTTCAGCTCCCGGTAGGCGGGCTTGTCGGTGAGCGTCTTGAGCAGTCCGGCGTCCGGGCCGGCCGACGACAGGGTGCCGATGAACAGCCAGTCGCCGTCGATCTCGTGGAGGTTCTCGTCGCTGATCGGCGTCGAGTGGCCCTTGCCCGGCTCGTTCTGGATGCCGGGTCGGCGGAAGCCGAGGTCCCGCAGTACGTCGCTGATGAACACCCCCTGCTGCATGACGGCGGTGCCCTTGGCGGAGTAGCGGGCGACGGACACGCTCAGGCCCGCGTCGTCGCCGAGGTCCTTCTTCAGGGTCGCGGCGGCGCTGTCGTAGTCCGCGAGGAGTTTGCCGGCCCGGTCCGTGCGGCCCAGGGCCTTCGCGGTCAGCTGCAGCGACTTCTTCCAGCTCTTGTCGCCCCCGATGGTGACGACCGTCGGGGCGATCCTCCGCAGCTGCGCCAGTACTTGTTCGTCGGCCAGTTGCCCGGCGAGGATGACGTCCGGCCGGGTCCGGACGACCTTCTCGATGTCCGGGCCCGTGACCGCGCCGACCACGGGGATGCCCTCGGCCTGCTTGCCCAGGTACTCGGGGGCGCCCTTCTGCCCGCGCCCGGCCGCAAGACCGACCGGCTTGACGCCGAGGGCCAGCGCGGAGTCCAGGTCCATCTCGCTGAGCGTCACGACGCGCTCGGGGGCGGCGGGCACCTTCACGGACGCGTTCGTGGCGTCGGTGAGCGTCGTCGTCCCGCTCCCGGTACTGCTTTGGGCCGCGGTCCCGTGCGGGGCCGCGTCGTCCGAGGAACTGCAGGCGCTCAGGACGAGCCCGCACGCGAGGGCCAGGGCCGTGGCGGCCGCGCGGCGGGCGGTTCGGGAAGCAGGGCGGGGCGGCGTCATGGCCTGGAATCTCCGTTGTTCGTCCGTCAGGTCCCCGGAAGGGAACCCGGGTTCGGTCCGCCGTGTACTCCTCGCAGGGCATGCGGAACAGCCGGCATTCCGGACATGCGGATGCTCGGCGGCCGACCGTCGGCGGACGGTTACTTAGGTTAGGCTAACCATATGACGAAGACGAGAGGGTTGCCGGTGGGACGCGGATCCGGCCGCCGCGAGGAGCGGCCGCCCCGGGGACACCCCGCCGTCCCGGCCGGCGTGGCCCTGCTCGTCCTGCTGCCGGTCCTGTGCCTGCTGTCCCTGCTCGTCGGCACCGGCTCCAGCTCACCGGCCCACGCCCTCGACTACCTCCTGGGCGACCCCGCCGCCCGCGCCGACCCCCACCTGCGCCTGGCCGTCATGGACGTACGGCTGCCCCGCACCCTGGCCGCCCTCCTCGTCGGCGTCTGCCTCGGCACGGCCGGCTGCCTGCTGCAGGCCGCAACCCGCAACCCGCTCGCCGAGACCGGGCTCCTCGGGGTCAACTCCGGGGCCGCATTCGCCGTCGTCGTCGGCCTCACCTGGTGCGGGGCCTCCTCCACGACGGACCTGCTGCTGTGGGCCCTCGGCGGCGGCATCGCCGCCAGCGCGGTCGTCCTGCTGCTGGCGGCCGGCGGCCGCGCCGGCGGATCACCGCTGCGGCTCGTCCTCGCCGGCGCGGCCCTCGGCGCCACCTTCCACGGCATGACCTCCTACGTCCTGCTCGGCAGCCAGGCCACCTTCGACGTCTACCGCTACTGGACCATCGGCTCGCTCGCCGGCGTGCGCACCCGCGACCTCCTGCCCCTGCTGCCCGTCGCGGCCGTCGGCCTGCTGCTCGCGGCCGGCTGCGCCCGGCCGCTGTCCGCGCTGGGGCTCGGCGACGACAGCGCCCGCTCCCTGGGCCACCGCCCCGGCCGCACCCGCCTGGTGGTCGCGGGCGCCGTCTCGCTGCTGGCCGGCTGCGCGGTCGCCGTCGCCGGGCCCATCGCCTTCCTCGGCCTGCTCGCGCCCCACGCCGCCCGGGCCCTGGCCGGCGCGCGCCCGGCCGCCCAGCTCGTGCTGTCCGCCCTGATCGCCGCCGACGTGATGATCCTCGCCGACGTCCTCGCCCGCGTCGTCATCCGCCCGTGGGAGACACCGGTCAGCGTGCTGCTGGCCTTCGTCGGCGGCCCGTTGCTCGTCTGGATCGCCCGCTCCTCCCGCCTGTCCACCGCCGGAGCCCCCTCATGACCACCCCCGCCGCCCGCAGACCCGCCGGGGACGTCACCCCGCCGGACAGCCTCGTGCTGCGCACCGGCACGCTCTCCTGGCTCTTCCCCCGCCGCGGCGCGCTGGCCGCCGCGCTCGTGGTGCCGCTGCTCGTGCTGCTCGTCGCCCTCGCGGTGACGGCCAGTTCCACGGGGATGAGCCTGTCGCAGACCCTCTCCGGGCTGCTGGGCACCGGCGACCGGGGCACCGTCATGGTCGTACGGGAGTTCCGGCTGCCGCGCGTGTGCGTCGGCATCATGGTCGGCGCCGCGCTCGGCACGGCCGGCTGCCTCACCCAGACCCTGGCCGGCAACCGGCTGGCCACCCCCGACCTCCTGGGGGTGGGCGAGGGCGCCACCGCCGCGGTGGTGGCCTCCGTCGCCGGCTCCTCGACCGGCACGATCGGCCACTGGTGGCTCGGCCCGATCGGGGCCGTGGCCGCGGCCGTCCTCGTCGTGCTGTGCGCGGGCGGGGCGGGCGGCGCCGGTTACCGCGTCCTCGTCGCCGGCATCGGCGTGTCCACCGTCGTCGGGGCCGCCGGCGACCTCGTGATGTCGCGCCAGAACGACAACACCGCGGGCGGCGTCTTCCTGTGGGCCGTCGGCAGTCTCAACGGCCGCGACTGGGCCGTGGGAACCCCCCTGCTGATCGCCCTGCTCTTCCTCCTCCCCCTCACCCTGGCCGCCGGGCACCGCCTGCAACTGCTGCGGTTCGACGACGACACGGCCGCGGGCCTCGGCGTTGACCTGCGCCGGCTGCGCGCCGCCGCGTTCGCGCTCGCCGTCGTCCTGGCCGGCCTGGCCGTCGGCGTGGGCGGCCCCGTCGCCTTCGTCGCCCTCGCCGCACCGATCCTCGCCGCACGCCTCGCCGGCCCCACCCGGGTGCCCGTCCTCGGCTCCGCGCTCACCGGAGCCGCCCTGATCACCGCGGCCGACGCCCTCGGGCGCGTCGCCGCCCCCGTCGAACTGCCCGTCGGCGTCGTCACCAGCGTCCTCGGCGGGCCCTTCCTCCTGTGGGTCCTCTTCCGCGCGGACCGCACCACCGGAAAGGCCTGAGCACCCCCATGACCACCGCCCGCCCCGGCCACCCCGGCCACCCCGGCCTCGACGTGCGCGGCCTGCACGCCGGCCACCCCGGCCGGCCCGTCGTCCGCGACGTCGACCTGGCCGTCCCCGCCGGCCACGTCGCCGCCGTCGTCGGCCCCAACGGCTGCGGCAAATCCACGCTCCTGCGCACCATCGCCCGGCTGCACCGCCCCGAGGCGGGCAGCGTGCACGCCGACGGCGCCGACGTGTGGAAACTGACCCAGCGACAGGCCGCCCACAAGGTCGCCCTGCTGCCCCAGGCCCCGCGCGCACCCGAAGCCGTCACCGTGGCCGGGCTCGTCCGCTACGGCCGCCACCCCCACCAGGGCCTGCTGCGCCAGTGGTCCCGCGAGGACGAACGCGCCGTCCGCGACGCCCTGGAGGCCACCGGCACCGCCGAACTGGCCGCCGAACGCCTCGACCGGCTCTCCGGCGGCCAGCGCCAGCGCTGCTGGCTCGCCATGGTGCTCGCCCAGCACACCCCCGTCGTCCTGCTCGACGAGCCCACCAGCGCCCTCGACCTCGGCCACGTCGTCGACGTCCTCGACCTCGTCCGCCAGGTCGCCGCGAGCGGCCGGACCGTCGTCATGGTCCTGCACGACCTGGCCTCCGCCGCGCGGTACGCCGACACGCTGATCGCGATGAAGGACGGCCGCGTCATCGCCCAGGGGCCGCCCCGCGACACGGTCGACGAGGCACTGGTCAAGGAGCTCTACCGCGTGGAGGCCGACATCCTGCACGCCCCCGGCGACGCCGCCCCGGTGGTCGTCCCGCGCGCCCGCGGCTGAACGGGACCCCGGCCCAGCGACGGCTACAGGTGCCGCAGGTGGTCGCGCAGGGCGCGGGCGACGTCGGCCATGAGGGCTTCGGCGCCGGGCTGGGTGCCGGCCGGGACGAGCGACTCGGTGAGGACGGCGACGGCGTACGCCTGGCCGTCGGCGTGCTCGACGACGCCGATCTCGTGCCGGAGGTTCAGGAGGGTGCCGGTTTTGGAGGACCAGGTGGTGGCGTCGGAGCTGAAGTCCGGGGCGAGCCGGTGCCGCAGGAGGTTGTGGGCCATGAGGTCGCGCACGCGCGCGGCGGCCTCGGGGTGGATCGCCGAGGGCGTCCACAGGGCCTGCAGCAGCTCGACCCAGTCGCGGGCGCTGCCGGAGCTGGCCCGGGTGGTGTCGAGTTGGGGCACCCGGTGCCCGCGGCCGCCGGTGCCGGCGTCGATGGCCAGGGCGTGGGCCAGGTGGGTCTGGGAGGCGTCGAGGCGTTCGGCGGGGGTCTCGGAGAGCTCGCGCAGCGTGTGGCGCACGGTGATGCCGCGCAGGCCGGACTCGCGCAGGACGGCGGTGACCCGGGCGGGCGGCGTGAGCGCGAACAGCGCGTCGGCGGCCGCCCCGTCGCTGATGCAGGTGCTGAGGTAGAGCAGGTCGTCGATCGCGATCCGGGCGGGGTGGCGGAAGCGGCTGATGCCGGTGGGGCCGGGCGTGGTGATCCGGCCGGGCCGGACGTCGAGTGCGAAGGCCCCGTCGAGCTCGCCGCGCCGGATGCGCTCCACCGTCGCCAGCGCGAGCGGGACCTTCACCAGCGACGCGGCGGGCAGCGGGGTGTCCGGCTCGATGCCCAGCTCGTCCCCGGTGCGCAGGTCCCGTACGAGCAGGCAGGCGCGCAGGCCGCCGTCGTGCAGCCGGCGGCGCAGGTCGTGCAGCAGTGCCTCGGTGTTCACGTCGTGGTTCCTCTCGTGCTTCCTCCCGCGGCGCGTGCCCGGGGGGATGCCCCCAGGCAGCGGGCGATGGCGTCCCCCAGGCGTGCCTCGATGTGCAGGGGGTTGCCGTCCGCGGCGGTGGCCAGGGCGTACCCCCGGCTGAGCGTGACCTCGCCGACGGGCCGCCAGTGCAGGGTGAGTTCCTCCGCCTGCGCGGGGGTGCACAGCAGCAGGTCGCGCGTGCGCAGGACCTCCGCCGCGGCGGTGGTCAGGTCGGCCCCGGCGACCACCTGTACGGGCTGCAGGCCGAGGGCGTCGCGCAGGCGTGTGAGCGGGTCGCGGATGTGCGGGACGTCGTCCTCCGGCTGGATCCACACCCGGCGGGCCGGCCCGGTCCGGGCGCGGCCGGCCCGCAGCGTTTCGAGGTAGACGCGCCGCACACCGGGGTCGTCGGCCGCGGCGAGCCCGAGCGGCAGGACCCACGTCGCCTCGTCCGGCGGCACCGCGAGCAGGGCGGCCCGCACCTGCTGGGTGTGCACGAGCTCCGTGCGCCGGGCCGGTGCGGCGATGCGCAGGTCGAGCGTGACGTCGTGCTCGCGGGCGTCGGCGACCAGGCGCGCGAGGCGGACGGTGGGGCAGGTGCCGGGCACCGCGAGCCGCCAGGGTTTGCGCCGGGCCGTCCGCGCCTCGTGGAGCAGCGCGTCGGCCGCCTGCACGAGCTGCCGGGCCACCGGCAGCATGTCCCGGCCGAAGGGCGTGAGGACGGCCCGCCGCGACGTCCGCTCGAACAAGCGCTCCCCGAAGTGTTCCTCCAGGGCGGCGACGCGACGGCTGGCCACCGGCTGCGACATCCGGGCCGCGGCCGCACCGACGGTGAAGCTGCCGTGCTGACCGACGCTGACGAACGCGCGACATGCTCCCACCAGATCCACCCCCCGAGCCTATGCCGGATCCGCATGGAAGCGTGCACGGGCGTATTGGACCGCATGACCGTGCGGCGGTGAGGGTGGTCCCGTCAGCCACGACCACGCACCGGGACGGGCCGCCCGCCCGTCCCCTACGCGCCCTGCCCACGGGCGCCTTCGGAGGTTTGGACCATGCAGAAGACCCGCGCCCGCCGCGCCGCTCTCGGCGCGCTGGCCCTGCTCGCCCTCGTCCCGCTCGCGGCCTGCGGCCAGGACGCTTCCCCGGCCGCGTCGTCCTCCGCGTCGTCCTCCGCCGCGGCCGGGGCCGCTCCGGCCGCCAAGCCGTTCGCCCGGGACTTCCAGGAGCTGGAGCGCCGGTTCGGCGCACGGCTGGGGGTCTACGCCGTCGACACCGGCACCGGGCGCGAAGTGGCGTACAACGACGGCGAGCGCTTCCCCCACGCCTCCACCTTCAAGGCACTGGCCGCCGGTGCCGTGCTGCGCACGTACTCCCCGGACCGGATGGACAAGCGGGTCACCTATGCCAAGGACGACCTCGTCGACTACTCGCCGGTGACGGAGAAACACGTGGACACCGGCATGACCCTGCGCGAGCTGTGCGACGCCGCCGTCCGCTACAGCGACAACACCGCGGGCAACCTGCTCCTCGACGCGCTCGGCGGACCAAAGGGCCTCAACGCGGCGCTGAAGGAGATCGGCGACGACGCCACCCGGATGGAGCGCCGCGAGCCCGACCTCAACCGCTGGGCCCCCGGCGAGACGCGCGACACGAGCACCCCGCGGGCCCTGGCCGAGGACCTGCGCGCCTACGTCCTCGGGGACGTCCTCGGCAAGGACGAACGCGGTCTGCTCACGCAGTGGCTCAAGACCAACACCACCGGAGGCGAGCTCATCAGGGCCGGGGTGCCCGGGAACTGGGTGGTCGGCGACAAGACCGGAGCCGGCAAGGGCTACGGCTCCCGCAACGACATCGCCGTGCTCTGGCGCCCGAAGGGCGCCCCCGTCGTGGTGGCGATCATGTCCAACCGCATCAAGGAAGACGCGGGCTACGACAACAAGCTGATCGCGCAAGCGGCATCGGTGGTGGCACGGACGCTGTCGTGACGGCAGTGGCGGCCGAGGAGATCACGCCGGCGATCCCGCGGCCGCACGGTGTCAGCCCTCCACGTGGCGCCGGAGGTACTCCCCGGTGGCCGACTCCTCGGCCTTCAGCAGGTCGGCCGGTGTGCCGGTGAAGACCACTTGGCCCCCATGCTTGCCGCCGTCCGGGCCCAGGTCGACGACCCAGTCCGCCTGGCGGACGACGTCGAGGTTGTGTTCGATGACGATGACCGTGTTGCCCCGGTCCACCAGACGGTTCATCAGGGCGACGATGGTGTCGACGTCGGACATGTGCAGGCCGGTGGTCGGTTCGTCGAGGACGTAGACGGCACCGGAGCGGTGCAACTGGCCCGCGAGCTTCAGGCGCTGGCGCTCTCCGCCGGACAGGGTGCTCAGGGACTGGCCGAGCGTGAGGTAGTCGAGGCCCACGTCGAGCAGTGCGGTGAGCTTGTCGTGGATCTCGCGTTCGGTGGCGAAGAAGCCGACGGCCTCCTCGGCGGGCATCTCCAGGACGTCGGCGATGGACCTGCCGCGCACACGATGGGCGAGGACGTCCTCCTTGAAGCGGCGGCCGTCGCACGATTCGCAGTGGACGCGCACCGGGTCCATGTAGGCGAGCTCGGTGACGATCTCCCCGCGGCCCTTGCACTCGTCGCAGGCGCCGGTCGAGTTGAAGCTGAAGAGAGCCGCCGGCACACCGTTCGCCTTGGCGAAGAGCTTGCGGACGGGATCCATCACCTCCAGGTGGCTGGCGGGGGTGGAGCGCGAGGAGGCCCTGATGGCCGACTGGTTCACGAGCACGGAGTCCGGGTGGGCGCTCATGAAGGCCCCGGTCACCAGGGAGCTCTTGCCCGCGCCGGCGACGCCGGTGACGGCCGTGAGCACGGCCTTCGGGAAGTCGACCGAGACGTTCCGCAGGTTGTGCAGGGTGGCGCCCACCACGGGGAGCCGCCCCGCCGGCCGGCGGACGGGGTCCTTGACCCCGCCCCGGCGCCGCAGGCAGGCACCGGTGAGCGTCTGCGCCGTGCGCAGGTCCGCGAAGGTGCCCTGGAAGACGATCTCACCGCCGTGGACGCCTGCGCGCGGGCCCATGTCGACGACGTGGTCGGCCGTGGCGATGACGTCCGGGTCGTGCTCAACGACGAGGACCGTGTTGCCCTTGTCCCGCAGCGCCGCCAGCAAGTCGTTGAGACGGCCCACGTCGCGGGGGTGCAGGCCCGTGCTGGGCTCGTCGAAGATGAACGTCATGCCGATGAGGCTGCTGCTGAGGTGCCGTACGGTCTTCAGCCGCTGCGCCTCGCCGCCGGACAGCGAGAGGGTCTGGCGGTCCAGGGAGAGATAGCCCAGACCGATGCCCTCGATGCGCTCCAGGGCGGTGCGGATGCCGTCGGCGATGGGTGTCGCGACGGGGTCGTCGATGTCCCGGAGCACCTTGATCAGATCGCTGATCTCCATGCGGGACCAGTCGGCGATCGTGCGGCCGTCGATGGTGGAGGCGAGCGCCCGGGGACCCAGGCGCGTCCCGTCGCAGGCGGTGCAGTGGCCGAGGGTGATGAACCGCTCGATGTTCGTCCGGGCCCGGTCGCCGAGCGTGCTCAGGTCGCGCTTGAGGTTGGTGCGGGCGAAACGGTCCACGACGCCCTCGTATTTCAGGGTCGCGGTGCTGTTCGCCGTGCGCACCGTCACCGTGCCGCCGCTGCCGTGCAGCAGCATGCGCCATTCGTCCGCGTTGTAGTCGCTGAGCGGTTTGGCCGTGTCGAAGTGGCCGGAATTGGCGTACAGCTGCCAGTCCATGCTGCCGACCTTGTGCGTGGCGAGCTGGATCGCCCCACCGTCCAAGGACTTCGTCCGATCGAACATGCGGTCGACGTCGACGCGGCGCATCCGGCCGAGCCCGTCGCACTCGGGGCACATGCCCTGCGGATCGTTGAACGAATAGAACGACGGCGGATTGCCGGGAGTGGCGTAGCGGGAGAAGAGCACGCGGACGGACGAATAGATGTCGGTCATCGTCCCCACGGTCGAGCGGGCATTGCCGCCGACCGGTTTCTGGTCGACGACCACCGGTGCCGTCAGGTTCTCGATGGCATCCGCGTGCGGCCGCTGGTATTTCGGGAGCTGGTTGCGGATGAACCAATTGAACGTTCCGTTGAGCTGGCGTTGCGCCTCGACGGCCAGGGTGTCGAAGACGAGGGAGGACTTCCCCGAGCCCGAGACCCCGGTGAACACCGTGATGTTGTTCTTCGGGATCCGCAGGGAAACGTCCTTGAGATTGTTCTCCCGCGCACCCACGATGCGGATGTCGTCCTCGTGCTCGGTCATGCCCGCTCGGTACACGTTGTCGTCTCCACTGTCGTTCTTTTCAAGGGTTTCACTCGGAGGTACGGACGCCGTCGCGGTCGAGGTAGCGATGGCGTTCGGCGTACAGCTCCGAGGTGCTCTCCGCCAGCTGCCGCAGTTCCGTCACGTGCTGCTGGAAATCGGGGTGGGCCACGGCGGCGCGCAGGGATGCCTCGTCCTGCCACAGCGCGACATTGACGTAGCGCTGCGGGTCGGTGACGTCCTGCGAAAGGGTGTAGCCGAGGATGCCGGGCCGGTCCTTCATGAAGTCCGCGACCCGGGCGAAGGCTTTTTCGAAGGCGCCCGGGTCACCCTGGACCGAGAACCTGTTCACGAAGGTGACGCGGGTGGGGCTGCCGTTCTCGGTGGTCATGCATGCTCCTCGGATCGGCCGGACAGGCTGTGCAGGCAGGCGATCAGGCACCGCGCCTGGACGTTGACGTAGTGGCTGTGCCGCAGCAGGGCGGTCAGCTGGGCCGTGCTCATCCACCGGTGCTCCGGGCCCGCTTCGAGATCACCGTCGGCCTCGACGATCAGGTAGCGGTTGCGTGCGTGGTGGAAGCGGCCGCCCTCCTCGGCGTGCACGGCGTCGAAGCGGATGCGCGCCGGGTCCGCCTCCAGCACCCCGTCCAGGTACGGCGGCCGGGCGGCGGCGGGCAGCGCGGCGTAATTGGCGGGGGTGCACTGGACCGTCGGGGCGAGCTCGGCGACGTCGACGTACCCGGGCTCGGACTTCACCTGCACGAGCAGGTGCAGCACCTCCCCGATCGGCTTGACCAGGAAGGCGATCACGCCCGTGCCGCAGGGCCGGATCATGGGCTGGGACCAGGAACGCACCTCCCGCCCGGTGGCCGTGACGTCGACGCCGATCACGTCGAAGAACAGTCCGCTCTCATGGCTGATCCGACCGTCCCTGCGCCGCCAGCGGCTCACCTCGCGCAGCGGGATGCGCTCGCTTGCGGCATCGCGCCGGGCACGGACGTCGGTGATCCAGTGAAGGAGGTCGCCCATGCCGTGCCGGGTGGGGGCACCCGGGTCGCAGGAGCGCACGAGCGCCGCCGCGAACTCCCCGGGAGCCGGGCCGAGGACGCGCGTCAGGCCGCTGCCGGCCAGCGGCAGGCAGGACAGCACCGAGCGCGTGTCCATGTTCACCAGATCGTCGGCGGCCAGCAGGCGGTGGAGCTGGCCGAGCGTCAGCCAGCGGAAGCCCTCGCGGAGCTCCACCGCCCCGGTCACCTCGACCACCATGTTGCGGTTGCGCTTGCGGTGGAACCAGGAGCCCTGCTCGGACTGGCGTACGTCGGCCAGGACACGGTGCCGCGACGGGGCGCGGAAGTAGGAGAGGTAGGGGACCTCGGCCCCCTGGTGCACCCGTGTGTAGTTGCTGCGGGTGGCCTGCACGGTGGGCGACAGCTGGAGCCCGTTGTGGTTGCCGGGTTCGGCCTTGGCCTGCATCAGGAAGTGCAGGACGCCGTCGAACTCCTTGGCCAGGATGCCCAGGATGCCCACCTCGGGCTGATGCAGGACGGGCTGGCGCCACCACTCCACGGCGGCGCCGGGCACGTGCGCGTCCAGCCCCTCGACCGAGAAGAACCTGCCCGTGCGGTGGGTGATGTTCCCCGTGGCCGGGTCGGTGCGCCAGTCCGTGAGGGCGTCCAGCGGCACGGTCCGCACCTCCATGGCGGACCGGCCGCGCTGCTCGTCCAGCCACCGGTGGAACGTCCCGAGGTCCGGTACGAGGCCGGAGCCGGCCCGTGCGGACCGCGCGATGCGCAGCGGGTCGTCGTCGGCCGGTGGTGCCGGGAGCGCGGTCGCCCGCGCCTGCGTGGTCAAGGGTGCCCCTCGATGTCTGCGCTCACCCGTCGATGGTCGTCCGCACGGCTCGACGTCCCGTGCACTCGCGCTCGAACCCCCACGGTGCGAGCCGGCCGGGCGGAACGGGGGGCCGCCCGGCCGGCTCGCCGTGCCGCGGCCCTTCGACAGGCCCGTCGGCAGACCGTTCGTCACGCCGTTCGTCACGCCGTGAAGGCCGCGGCGTTCTCGCGGACCCACTGGGCGAAGGTACGCGCCGGCCTGCCGGTGACCTTCTCCACGGTGGGCAGGACCGTGTAGCCGGCCTCCGGGGGGTTGGTGCGCATCATGAGGAAGAACTCGATGTCCTCGTCGGAGTAGCCGGTCGCCCGCCACTGGGCGACGATCTCGTCCCGGCTCAGCTCCACGTAACGCACCGGGCGGCCGAGGGCCTCGGCTATGACGCGTACCTTCTCGGGCGGCGTGAGCGCCTCCGGGCCGGTGAGCCAGTACTCCTGGCCGGCGTGCCCGTCGGTGGTCAGCGCGGTCGCGGCGACGGCGGCGATGTCGGCGTCGTGCACCATCGCGCTCTTCGCCTCCGGGAACGCCTCGCGGACGACACCTTCGTTCTTGATGGAATCGGCCCACTCCAGGGCGTTGGACATGAACTCCACCGGCGCGAGGTGGGTCCACTCCAGGCCGCCGGCCTCGACGGCCTCCTCCAGGGGGCTCTTGGACACGTCGCCCTTGAGCACCGTCACCTTGCGCACGCCGGCCTTCTTCGCCAGGTCGACGATCTCCGGGCCGTTGGCGAGCGGGGCGAAGTCGGCCCCGTTGAAGCTGATCAGGTGGACGGCGGTGACACCGGCGAACGCCGCGGCCAGGCCGGAGGCGTCGGCCAGGTTCCCCGCGACCACCTCGGCTCCTGCGGGGAGGGCGGCCCGGGCGGGGTCACGGGTGAGCGCACGGACCGGATGCCCGGCCGCGAGCAGCTGTTCCACCAGCGGGCGGCCGACGTTGCCGGTGGCTCCGGTGACGAGAATGGTCATGGGATCTCCTTCCGTTGCGCCCGACACTAGGAGCATTCGCGGTCACCTCCTGTCCGCGGTCGGTGCGAAACTCGGCGCATGTTGGAGACTTCGGCCCGTCTGCTCCGTCTGCTCGCGCTGCTCCAGGCCCACCGGGAATGGTCCGGACAGGGCTTGGCCGAGCGGCTGAGCGTCAGTCCCCGTACGGTCCGCCGCGACGTCGACAAGCTCCGCGCCCTCGGCTACCCCATCAACGCCGTCGGCGGCGTGGGCGGCGGCTACCAGCTGGCCGCGGGCGCCTCCCTGCCGCCGCTGCTGCTCGACGACGAGGAGGCGGTGGCGGTGGCGGTCGGCCTGCGCACGGCGGCCGGCGGCGCGATCACCCGGATCTCCGAGACCTCCGTGCGGGCCCTGGCCAAGCTGGACCAGGTGCTGCCGTCCCGGCTCCGGCACCAGGTCAACACGCTCGGCGCGGCGCTGGTGACCATGCCGGTGCCCGGGCCCACGGTCGACCCGGAGGTGCTGACGGCGATCGCCGCGGCGGTGCGCGACCACGAGCGGCTGCGCTTCGACTACGTCTCCCACGGGGGCGAGACGTCGCTGCGCGACGCGGAGCCCTACCGGCTGGTCCACGGCGGGCGCCGCTGGTACCTGGTCGCCTGGGACACCGGCCGCGGCGACTGGCGCAAGTTCCGCGTCGACCGGATCACCCTGCGCATCCCGAACGGTCCCCGGTTCGCCCCGCGGCCGCTGCCCGCCGAGGACATGGCGGCGTACGTCGCCTCGGGCGTGACCACCGACCAGTTCCCCCACCGGGCGGTGCTGCTCATGCACGGCCCGGCGCAGGACGTGGCCGACGAGGTCCCGCCCTCGCTGGGAGTGGTGGAACCCGTCGACGACCACACCTGCATCCTGCGCATCGGCGCACAGGACCTCGACCACCTCGCGGTGTGGGTGGCCGCGTTCGGCTTCGACTTCGAGGTCCGCGAACCCCCCGAGCTGGTGGAGCATCTGCGGACCCTGACGGCCCGCCTGCAACGGGCGCTCCCCGATGCCGGGGAGCGGCACCCCTGACCGTCAGGAGCGCACGAGCTTGCCGGCCACCTCCCGGGCCCGCTCCAGCACCGCGGCCCCGGCGGCCTCCAACGAGGCGGACGCCTTGGCCAGTTCGGCGGGGTCCTCGGAGGTGAAAGGGGTCACCGTGAACGAAGCGGTGATGATGCGCACCTCGTAGCCGAGCACCTTCTCCACGACGGTCCGCAGGTAGGGGGCGCAGTGGTCCATGTCCGCGCTGGGCGAGCCGGGGGAGTAGTCGCCGCCGTAGGCGAGCACGATCGTGGCCGGGCGCCCGGCGAGGGGGTTGGCGGCGGGGTCGTAGGGCAGGGTGCGGCCGAGGACCAGCGCCTGGTCGAACCACGCCTTGAGGTGGGAGGGGATGGTCCAGTTGTGCATCGGCGCGCTGATCAGCAGGGCGTCGGCGGCCAGGATCTCCTCGACGAGCTCGTCGTGCAGCGCGGCGGCCCGGGCCTGGCCCTCGGTCTGCGGCTCGGCCATGAGGGTGGCGAGCGCGTCCGCGTCCACATGCGGTACGGGCGCGGCGGCCAGGTCGCGGTAGGTCACGCTCGCCCGGGGCTGCTCCTCCTGCCACACCTCGCGGAAGGAGGCGGCAAGCTTGCGGGAGACGGAGAACGGCGAGGGCGACGTGTCGATGTGCAGCAGGTTGGCCACGGAACTGCCTCTCGGTGCGCGGGTGGTGGCGCCGAACAGTCCGGCGCTCGTGGTCCCGCATGCTGTCGCGGCGCGCTCGAGCGCGGTCGGAGCGCCGCTGGCGTGCCCGCGGCTCCTGCGTCAGCGGCGCACCCCGAGGAACAGGCCGCGCCCCGACTGCACGTCGGGCACGTACGTGCAGTCCAGGCCCGCGCCGGCGAACGCCTCCTCGTACTGCTTGCGCGTGAAGAGCATGGCCCGGTGCGTCTCGGTCAGGTGCCGGATCCCGGATTCCGGGGACGCCTGCAGGTAGTGGACCTCCATCCGGGAGGCGTCACCGTCGCGGACGGTGTGGGACACCCGGGCGACGGTCGTGCCCTGCCAGTGCAGGACGTCACCGGACACCCAGCGGTCGAGGTAGGTCTCGGGGAACCACCAGGGCTCGACGGCCACCACGCCGCCGGGGACGACGTGGCGGGCGAAGCACTCCAGCGCCCCGTGCAGCTCGGCGCCGGAGCCCACATAGCCGATGGAGGCGAACAGGCAGGTCAGGGCGTCGAAGGTGCGGCCCAGATCGAAGGAGCGCATGTCGCCCAGGTGCAGGGGGACATCGGGGTGGTCGGCGCGGGCGATCTCCAGCATGGGCGCCGACAGGTCGATCCCCTCGACGTGGCCGATCAGTTCGGCGAAGGGCCCGAGGTGGCCGCCGGTGCCGCAGGCGACGTCGAGGACGGAGGCGGCCCCGGGGAAGCGCGAGTGGATCAGATCGGCGACCGTGCGGGCCTCCGCCGCGTAGTCCTTGCCTCGTGCCGTGTGCTGCGCGTAGTAGAACTGGGCCGACTCGGCACCGTACATGGGGTACTCCTTGGCTGCCCGGGAGGGTGGTGTGGTGACCGCAGGGTCGCGCCCGGCCGTCGAGTGCCGCTGGAACCCGGCCGGGGCTTGAGCGAGTCCCGATCGCGGAGGTCCACGCTTCGAGCGGTGCCAGTTCCCCGTCTTCTCTGCGAAGTCTTCTCTGCGAAGGAAGGACAGCATGTCCGCGAACGGCAGGGCCGTCGTCCTGGGCGGCACGGGATTCGTCGGGCGGCACGTGTGTGCGGAGCTCGGCAGGAGGGGCCTCGACGTGGTCGTCGTGGCCCGCAGACCACCCGGCCACGAGGTCACCGGGCCGTTCCTCGCCCTGGACCTGGGCCGCGCGCCCACGCCGGATGTGCTCGCGGAGCTGGAGGCCGTCGAAGCGGGCATCGTCGTCAATGCCACCGGCAGCATCTGGGGCCGTACCGACGAGCAGATGTGGGAGGCCGTCGCGGTCCCCACCCTGCGCCTGCTCGACGCGCTGGACCGGATGGCGGACCCGCCCCGGCTGGTCCACCTGGGGTCCGTGCTCGAGTACGGGCGGATCCCGCCGGGCACCACCGCCGACGCCACGGCACCGGTGCACCCCACCAGCGCCTACGGCCGGGCGAAACTCGCGGCCACCGAGGCGGTGCTGGAGCGGGTGCGGGCGGGCCGGCCGCCGGGCATGGTGCTGCGCGTGGCCAACCTCGCCGGGCCCGGCGGCCCGGACGTCAGCCTGCCGGGCCGGGTGGCGCATCAGCTGCTGACGGCCGGCGGCCGGCCGGCAGTGGTCGAGCTGGACCCCCTGCTGGCCCACCGCGACTACGTGGACGTGCGCGATGTCGCCGACGCCGTGGTGGCCGCCGCGCTGTCGGAGGTCTCCGGCGAGCTGGTGGACATCGGCAGCGGGCGCAGCACCGCCGTACGGGACCTGGTGGACATGGTCATCGAGCGCAGCGGGGTTCCCGCGGTGGTCGTGGAGCGCGCGGGGGCGGGGGGCCTGCACTCCACCGAGGACTGGTCCCGGGTGGACGTCGCACCGGCCGCACGCCTGCTCGGCTGGCGCCCCCGGCGCTCGCTCACCGAGGCGGTGGACGCGTTCTGGCAAGAGTTCGTCGCACGCAAGGACAACCGAGACGAAAGCGAGGGCCGAGCGACATGACGGCGTACGTGTGGGACTACCTGCCGGAGTACGAGCAGGAGCGGGAGGATCTGCTCGACGCGGTCGACACCGTCTTCCGCTCCGGCCGACTGGTGCTGGGGCCGAGCGTCGGCGCCTTCGAGCGGGAGTTCGCGGACCATCACGGGCTGGCGCACTGCACGGGGGTGGACAACGGGACCAACGCGGTCCGGCTCGGCCTGCACGCTCTGGGCGTCGGCCCGGGCGACGAGGTGATCACGGTGTCCAACACCGCGGCACCCACCGTGGTCGCCATCGACGGCGTGGGCGCGACACCGGTGTTCGTCGACGTCCGCGAGGAGGACTACCTGATCGACACCGCCCAGGTGGCGGCCGCGATCACCCCCCGCACCAAGGCGCTGCTGCCGGTGCACCTGTACGGCCAGTGCGTGGACATGGCCCCGCTGCGCCGGCTCGCGGAGCAGCACCACCTGGTCGTCCTGGAGGACTGCGCGCAGGCACACGGCGCCCGGCACCACGGCCGGCTCGCCGGGACGATGGGACACGCGGCCGCGTTCTCCTTCTACCCGACCAAGGTGCTGGGCGCCTACGGGGACGCCGGCGCGGTGGTCACCTCCGACGCCGGGGTCGACGCGAGGCTGCGGCGGCTGCGCTACTACGGCATGGAGAAGACGTACTACGTCGTGGAGGCCCCCGGGTACAACAGCCGCCTCGACGAGGTGCAGGCGGAGATCCTGCGGCGGAAGCTGCGCCGCCTGGACACCTACCTCGCCGGACGGCGGGCCGTGGCCCGCCGCTACGAGGAGGGGCTCGGCGACCTCGCGGAGCACGGTCTGGTGCTGCCGTCCACGAACGAGGGCAACGAGCACGTCTATTACGTCTACGTGGTCCGCCACCCCCGGCGCGACGAGATCATCGAGGCCCTCAAGCGCTACGACATCGCGCTGAACATCAGCTACCCCTGGCCCGTTCACACCATGTCGGGGTTCCGCCACCTCGGGTACGCCGAGGGCTCGTTGCCGGTCACCGAGCGGCTGGCGAAGGAGATCTTCTCCCTGCCGATGTACCCCTCCCTGCCCGAGGACCTGCAGGAGAAGGTCGTCTCCGCCGTGCGCGAGACGGTGCTGGCCTTCTAGGGTCCGGTCATGACAGGAGGGCCACCCCGGGCGGGGTGGCCCTCGTTGCCGTTGCCGGGGTCAGACGAGCGCCTCGATGGCGCGGACGACCTCGGCCGGAGCCGGCATCCCCGCGATCTCCCGGGACAGCTCCCCGGCCCGGGCCTTGTAGGACGGATCGCCGAGGATCTTCGCGATCGCGGCCGCGGTCTCCTCGGCCGGTACGTCGTGCGAGGCCAGGGTGATCGAGGCACCGAAGGCGTCGACCGGGCGCAGGGGGATCGCCGAGTACTGGATCTCCGGCAGGACCAGTTGCGGGGTGCCGGCGTTGAGGATCGTCATGACCGTGACGCCGCCCCCGTGGTGCAGCACCAGGTCGGCGGTGGGGGCGACCACGTCCAGCGGGACGTAGCCGGCCTTGACGTCCGGGAACTCGGCGCGCAGCTGGGCGGCGACGGGTTCCGGGGCGGCGACGACGACCTCGACCTCGCCGCCGCCCAGCACCGGGCCCGTCAGCAGGGGCCGGAAGAAGTCGGGCCCGAGGGCCGGGATGAAGGCGCTGCGGGAGCCGGAGGTGATGACCACCCGCGGACGGTCGCCCTTGGCGTACATCCAGGGCTGCAGGGGGACCTGCGGGTTGCCGGGGGTCCAGCGCATCGGCCGGGCCGGCTCGGCGTGCGCGGGACGGATGCTGGGCGGGGTGATGTCGACGAACAGGTCCGGCGCCGGCAGGGCGTCCAGGCCGAGCCGGGACAGCTCCGGCCGCAGCTCGTCGGTCGCGCCCTGCCAGTCGACCTCGGTGCGGTCGTAGATGGCCCAGGTGTGGCTGACGAGCGGGAGGCCGAAGCGGTGGGCGACGAGGTGGGCGGCGTGGTTGTACTCGCCGCCGATCACCACGTGGGGCCGCCAGGCTTCGGCCAGCTCGTGCGTGCCCGCGTAGCTCGCGGCGGAGAGCCGGGCGAAGCCCCGGCCGGCGAAGTCCATCTCGTGGACCGCGCCGGTGGGCCGGGGCAGCCAGTTGCCCTCGCGGTCCTTGAGCATGGCGTCGGCCATGCCCAGGCTCGTCACGGCGCGGGCCGGCAGCCCCAGGCCGGTGACGAGGTCCAGGTTCTCCTCGGGCACCGCGACGACGACCTCGTGGCCCGCGGTCCGGGCCGCCCAGGCGAGGGGGGCGCCGGCATGGACGGGGGCCGACCCGCCCCCGGCGACGATCAGGAAGCGCACGGTGGTTCTCCTTCGGCTAGCGGCTCACGGCCTTCTTGTAGCGGTGGACGGCCAGGGGAACGAAGATCCCGAGGATCAGGGCGATCCACAGGAAGGAGGCAAGGACCGGGTGCTGCAACGGCCAGACGTCCGGCTCGGGCCTGCCCTCGGGGATGTTGCCGAACAGCCGGCGGCAGGCCTCGACCACGGCGGAGACCGGGTTCCAGTCGGCGGCCACCTGGAGCCCCTTGGGCAGTCCCTCGGCGGGCACGAACGAGTTCGAGATGAAGGTCAGCGGCAGCAGGACCATCAGCATCGCGTTGCCCAGCACCTCGGGCGACTTGGCGGTCAGGCCGATCGCCGCCGTGACCCAGGAGGCGGCGTAGGCGAACAGGAACAGCAGCAGGAAGGCCAGCGCCGAGTCCCAGACGTTCGAGCGGATGCGCCAGCCCATGAGCAGGCCGGTCAGGGACATCAGGACGATGACGAGGACGTTGTTGACCGCGTCGCCGCTGGTGCGGCCCACGAGGACCGCGGACTGCGAGATGGGCAGCGAGCGGAACCGGTCCACCAGGCCCAGCTTCATGTCGTGGGCGATGCCCACGCCGGTGTTGGAGGCGGTCAGCAGCATCGTCTGGGTCAGGATGCCGATGACCATGAACTCGCGGTAGTTCGAGCCGTGCACGTCGATCGCACTGCCGAAGACGAATCCGAAGAGCAGCGCGAAGGCGATGGGTGCGGCGCTGGTGAACACCACGATGTCGGGATTGCGGAGGTTCTTGAGGACGTTGCGCTTGGTGAGGGTCAGTCCGTCCTCGACTGCCTGGGCGAAGGCGTTCACGTGACCGGCTCCTCGGACTTGTGGGCGGCGGCGCTCGCGCCGGCGGACGTGGCGGGTGCGTCGGTGAGGGCCAGGAAGACCTCGTCCATGCTGGGCCTGCGCAACGTGACGCCGGTGATGCGCACCTGTTCCCGGTCGAGCAGGCGGATGGCGCCGACCAGGGCCGCCGGACCGTCGACGACGGGCACGACCACCCGGTTGTTCTCCTCGTCCGTGGTGATCTCGCCCTGGGCGAGGTCGCCGAGGGCCCTGCGGGCGGTGAGCGCGTCCTGCGCGTCACCGGTGGTCAGTTCCAGGCGCTCGCCGCCGACGCGGTCCTTGAGCTCGTCCGGGGTGCCCCGGGCGATGACCCGGCCGTGGTCGATCACCGTGATCTCGTCGGCCAGTTGGTCGGCCTCCTCCAGGTACTGGGTGGTCAGCAGCAGGGTGCTGCCGCCGCGCACCAGCTCCCCGATCACCTCCCAGACGGCCATGCGGCTGCGCACGTCGAGGCCGGTGGTCGGCTCGTCCAGGAAGAGCACCTCGGGGCTGGAGACCACGGCGCAGGCGAGGTCCACGCGGCGGCGCATGCCGCCGGAGTAGCCCTTGACCTGGCGGTCGGCGTTGTCGGTGAGGTCGAAGCGCTCCAGCAGTTCGTCGGCCTTCTTCTCCGCGGCCGCGGCGCCGAGGTGGTAGAGCCTGCCCACCATCCGCAGGTTCTCCCGGGCGGTGAGGTCCTCGTCGACGGCGGCGTACTGCCCGGACAGCCCGATCCTGCGGCGCAGTTCGACGGCGTGGGTCGCCACATCCAGGCCCGCCACCCGCGCACGGCCCGCGTCGGCGCGCAACAGGGTGGACAACACCCGCACCGTGGTGGTCTTGCCGGAGCCGTTGGGGCCGAGCAGCCCCATCACGGTGCCCTCCCGGACGGTGAGGTCGAGCCCGTCGAGGGCGACGTGGGAGCCGAAGCTCCTGCGCAGCCCCTCGGCGACGATCGCGTGCGTCATCGTTCCTCCATCAACCTGCGCGGTGGTGGCCTCGCCGGGGCTCCCGGCGGGCCGCGCGCCACACCGTAGGACCGATCGCGGCCAGCCTCGGTCCCCGATCGGCCGCGATCGCCGAATCCAGGGCGGGCGCGCCCGCGCTGTACGGCGGGCACCAGTGTCGGGGTGTGCGGTCGACCTCCGGTGGACCGGCGCCTGATCGCGCCGGCGGCGGACGGCGGGCGCGGGGTCGAGGCGGAATCAAGACGTTCCTGAGGCGACGCCCGCACCATGGCACGGCGCTGTCGTGTGCCACCTAGGCGGTCCGCCGCGGCGGACCGGAAACGGAAACCCCAGATGAACCGGATGACTGGCTGTGCCGCGGCCGCCCTGCTGCTGGGCGCCGCACTCCTCGGTCCCGGAGCGGCCGGTGCCGCCGCCTCCCCGTCGATCGCCGGACAGGAGGAGGGCGGGGCCGCACCGGTCGGCACCTGGACCGGCACGATGCACCTGCCGGACACGGACATCGATGCCGCCATGGCCTTCCACCGCGACGGCCGGGTCTGCCTGGTGGTGCCGCCCCCCGGCCCCGACGGCGGGGTCGAGGGGCACGGCCGGTGGACGAGCACGGGCCCCCGTTCCTTCACCTTCCGGGTGCAGGAACGATTCTTTGATGGTGCGGGCAAGCTGACGGGATCACTGCGCGCCGTGCACAACGCCTCGCTCCGGGGGAACGAGTTCACCACCAAGGGCACGGCGGTGGCCTATGACGCGGCCGGGAAGGAAGTGGGCACCCTCGCCTCCACCGGGGAGATGCGGCGGCAGAGCCGTCAGCCGGCACCCTGCCCCGCCGTCACGGCGCGGGCCGGTCACGACGCGGCCGGCTGATCCCGCCGGAGCGTGCGGGACCTCACCCGCAGCGCGCCGTCCCGGCGCACCAGGACGTCGGTGACCGCGAAGGTCGACTCGAAGCGGACCTCCCCCTCGGCACCGGTCAGGGTCACCAGCGAACCGTAGGAGACGGTGACGGTGCCGTCGGGGGCCTCGTCCATCAGATAGTGGTCGTTCCAGTGACGCAGCACGACGGTGCGGTAACGCGGCAGCGCCTGCCGGGCATGGGCCAGCAACGCCGCCCTGCCCTCCAGCTTCTGCCCGCGGTGCACGTGGTGCGTGACTCCATCCTCGGTGAACGTTGTGGCGTAGCCGTCGATGTCCTGGGCGTCGAGCAGGCTCATCTGATGGGCGTAGAACTGCAGGATCTCGACGTACAGTTGCGTGCTCACCGCTGCCATGCGGTGCCCCCCGTCGTGGTGGCGAGAAGCCGCCGGCTCTCGGTGTCGGCGGCCGGGTGAACGGTCGTGGTGGGGTTCCATGCCCTGGCGGGGGAACCCGGGGCGTGCGGGGGCCTTCCTCCCGGTGCCGCCACGTCCAGGTCGAGCTCGGAGCGCAGCACCGCCCGCTGCAGGTTCTGCAGCCGGACGGAGGGTTCGACCCCCAGTTCCTTGTTCAGGGTGTCGCGCAGGTTTCTGAACGCCTGGAGTGCCTGGCACTGCCGGCCGACGCGGTAGAGGGAGACCATGTAGTGGGCGCAGAGGTTCTCGTGCATCGGGTGCTGTGCGGTGAGAACGGTGAGTTCGCTGAGGACCGCGTGGTACCGGCCGAGCCGGATGTCCGCGCCGATGCGGCCCTCCAGCGCGTTGAGCCTGCTCTCCTCCAGCCGGGCGACCTCGATGCCCAGCGGCATGCCGATGCGCACGTCGGCGAGCGCGCGGCCGCTCCATTCGGCGAGGGCACGGCCGAGGAACCGCGAGGCCGCCTCGTCGTCGGCCTGCTCCAGGGCCCGGTTGCCGGCCTCCACGAGCTGCTCGAAGATGTGGACGTCCACGCTCTCCGGCTCGATGTCCAGCAGGTAGCCCTCGAAGCGGGTCACGAGGATGTCCTTGGCCCTGCCACGCATGTCGGCTGCAAGGGCCGACTCGATGAGCCGGCGCAGCTGCAGGATGTAGGTCTGCAGGGTCGTGCGCACGCTCATCGGCGGGCGGTCCCCCCACAGTTCCTCGATGAGGGTGGGCACCGAGACGATCCGGCCCGCGTGCAGGGCGAGCAGGGCCAGAACCTGCCTCGGTTTGGCGGCGGTCGGTGTGATCGATTGACCGTTTAATCGGGCATCGAGCTCGCCCAACAGGCGTATACTCATCCATTCCCCCATGGAGCACATTGACCGTCAGAAATTCAGGAGGATGTACTGGGCCTTTCGATTGAGCGGAATAGCAGGGGATTGCGGCGGTGCGGCGGCTCCGGCCGGTCCCGAATTTCTGCCCCCCGCAGTCTTCATTGTGCAATCTGCGTCACCGTAGATAGAAAGCGGTTGCGCAGTCAACCCCGATCGATGGCATCGTCATCCAGGTCGCTCGAGTCTGGCTGGATCCGATTGTGGACCTTGCGGTCCGGACAGCCCGAGAGGTCACAGCCGGGCGGCTGCGACCTCGGGTTCCCCTGGCCTCCCTGCGATATCCGGTCGTGCGTCGCCGATTAGTAGTTGCCCAGACCTCCGCAGACGTTGAGCGCCTGTGCGGTGATGGACGCGGCCGTATCCGAGATCAAGTAGGCGACCAGTCCGGCGACTTCCTCCGGGGTGGAGTAACGCCCCAGTGGAATCTTGGCGTTGAACCGGTCGAGCACGTCCTGCTCGCTCACGCCCCAGTGCTGTGCGTAGCCGCTGCGGACCCGTTCGGCCATCGGGGTCTCGACATAGCCGGGACACACGGCGTTCACCGTGATGCCGGTCTTGGCCAGCTCGAAGCCGACGGACTTCGTGAAACCGATTACCCCGTGCTTGGACGCGGTATACGGCGAGGCGTACATGACGCCCTGCTTTCCGGCGGTGGAGGCGATGTTGATGATCCGGCCCCAGCCGGATTTCCCCATTCCGCCGGCGGTCAGCACCTCCCGGGTGACCCGGAATACGCTATTCAGATTGGTGTCGAGGATGTCGAGCCACAGGCTCTCGTCCAGCTTGTCGATCTCCCCGCCGCCACCCCGCCCCGCGTTGTTGACCAGAATGTCGATCTTTCCGAAGGCGGCGACGGCGGCGGCCACGGCCTGCTGTACGTCCTCGGTGTTCCTCACGTCGCAGGAGACGCCGTCGGCCGGGTGTCCGGCAGCGCGTAATTCGGCCACCGTGGCGGCCACGTTCTTCGCGTCGCGCGCGCAGCCGAAGACCGCGATGCCGAGGCCGGCGAGGGTGCGCGCGGTGGCCAGGCCGATCCCGCTGCTCACACCGGTGATGAAGGCTGTTCTGTGGTTGCTCATGAGGGTCTTCCTCCTGTCGGTGGTGGAAGGTGGGCAGGGGCGCGCGGTCAGGCCGCACAGTGCGGCAGGCCGCCGTGGAACCGGGCCATCTCCCGGAAGGACGCGGCCACGTCGAGACGTGCGCCGGGCGCGAGCCCGTCGAGCTCGGCGCAGGCACGGTGGAGGTTGCTGACGAGCCGTTCGCCGTCGGCGAGCGCGGCGAAGGGGCCCAGGTCCGCGGCCTCGGCCGCCTGCAGCGGGGTGCGGCCGCTGCGCAGCGCCTGCCGGGCCAGCTCGCGCACCCAGCGCAGGTAGGCCTCGGTGGCGTCCAGGGCCTCGGGGCCCGACACCGGCCCGTGCCCGGGCACGACGATCCGCGGCCCCAGACGCCGCAGCCGCTCCAGGGCGGCCAGGGAGCCCTCGACGGAGCCCATCAGCACGTACGGGGTGACCCCCGACCACACCACGTCCCCGGTGAACAGCACCCCGCGCTCGGGCACCCAGGCGGCCACGTCGCCCGGCGTGTGCGCCGGGCCGATCGCCATCAGCTCCACGGTCAGGCCGCCGGAGTGCACGGTCGTGCTCTCGGAGAACGTCGCGTCGGGCAGCACCACGGCGGGATCGCCCCAGTCCACCTCGGGCCAGATGCCGCACAGGCCGAGGCCGGCCTCGGCCATGTCGGACCGGGTCCGCTCGTGGGCGACGACCGTGGCCCGCGGCGCGAACTCGTCGTTGCCGAAGACGTGGTCGCCGTGGAAGTGGGTGTTGACCACGACGTCCGGCCCGCCCGGCACCACCCGTTCGGTCTCGGCGCGCAGATGGCGCGCCCGGGCGCGGGTGGCCACGGTGTCGACCAGCACCGCGGTGCCGCCGCCGGCGATCAGCCCCGCGTTGTTCAGGCACCAGCCGCCGGGCAGCTGCTCGTAGACGTGCACGCCCTCGGCGATCTCCCGCAGCCGGGGCCGGGCGGCGATGCGGCGGGCCCCGGTCACCGGGCCGCCTGCGCGAACCGCTGCAGGGTCTCGCCGGGGCTCGGCCCGTCCAGCGCCCGGAAGATCCGCTCCGCATCCGCACCGTGCCGCTCCAGCCGGACGTGGGCCAGCTCGACGCGGGTGAGCCCGCCCCCGACGGGCGTGAAGGCGACCTCGATCTCGCTGGCCCGCTCGTCGTCGGGCACGGAGCGCCACTGCCCGTCGACCCGCCAGGTCAGCCGCAGCCGGTGGGGCGGCTCCCACTGCAGCACCCGGCCCCAGTCGACCTCCACCCCGTCGACGTCCCACTCGTAGTAGCGGCCGCCGACCCGCCGCTCCAGGGCCAGACCGGCCCTCGGCCGGGTGACCAGCACGTGCGACGGCGGCCACCAGTCGGCCATCCGCTCGGTGAACGTCTCGAAGCAGTGGTGCGGGCTCGCTTCGACGAGCACCGACTTGCGGACGTCCGGGATCGGGCGTTGCTCCATGGCTTCCTCCCACACAGGCACGAATCCCCGGCCACCCTCGTCAGACCGGCTCGACCTCCTGTGGAGCTGCGCTCGACACCCCTGGACGCCGCGGGATTCCAACGCGCCTGGATCGCGAGTCGAGGGACCGGTCCCACGCTGCCCGGTACGGGCGAGCGAGCACCGGATCCCTATGGAAAGCTCCCGTGACCACGGAGGAACCCATGGCCCGCAGGGCAGTCATCACCGGCATCGGCGTCGTCGCGCCGGGCGGAATCGGGAAGGAGCCGTTCTGGGAGCTCCTCACCAGCGGCAGGACCGCGACGCAGACCATCACGCAGTTCGACGCGAGCGGGCACCGCTGCCAGGTCGCCGCGGAGGTCGACTTCGACCCGCTCGCACGGGGTCTGACACCCCAGCAGGCCCGGCGGACCGACCGGGTGTCGCAGCTGGCCATGGTGGCGGCGGGGGAGGCACTCACGGACAGCGGCCTGGATATCGACGGCGAACTCGCCGAGCGCACCGGGGTGGCGATCGGCAGCGCGGTCGGCGGCACCACGACCATGGAGCGGGAGTACGCCGTGCTCTCCGACGGCGGCCGGGACTGGGTCGTCGACCCCTCGTTCGCCGTCCCGCACCTCTACGACTACTTCCTGCCGAGCTCGATCGCCGCCGAGGTCGCGCTGATCACCGGCGCACTCGGCCCGGCCGCGGTCGTCTCGACCGGCTGCACCTCCGGCATCGACTCCGTCGGCCACGCCGCCGAGCTCGTGAGGGACGGCACGGCCGACGTCGTGATCACCGGGGCGACCGACGCACCGATCTCCCCCATCACCCTGACCTGCTTCGACGTCATCAAGGCCACGTCGGCCCGCAACGACGACCCGGCCACCGCCTGCCGGCCGTTCGACCGGACCCGCACCGGGCTCATCCTCGGCGAGGGCTCGGCCGTGCTGGTCCTGGAGGAGTACGAGCACGCCCGGCGGCGCGGCGCCCGCATCTACGCCGAGGTCTCGGGCTACGCCTCCCGGTGCAACGCCTTCCACATGACCGGGCTCAAGGCCGACGGGCGCGAGATGTCCGCGGCCATCGACGCCGCCCTGGGCGAGGCGCAAGTGGACCCGACGGACATCGACTACGTCAACGCCCACGGCTCCGGCACCAAGCAGAACGACCGGCACGAGACGGCGGCGGTCAAGCGCAGCCTGGGCGAGCACGCCTACCGCACGCCGATGAGCGGGATCAAGGCCAGCGTCGGCCACTCGCTGGGCGCGATCGGCTCCATCGAGATCGCCGCCTGCGCGCTGTCCATGCGGCGCGGCGTGGTCGTGCCCACGGCCAACCTGCACGAGCGCGATCCCGAGTGCGACCTGGACTACGTCCCCAATACCGCGCGCGAGCGCCGTCTCGACGCGGTCCTCACGGTCGGCAGTGGCTTCGGCGGATTCCAGAGCGCGATGGTACTGAAGAGTCTGGAGCGAACCGCATCATGAACCAGGACGTCGTTGTCACCGGTGTCGACGTGGTCGCGCCCAACGGGATCGGTACCGAGGAGTACTGGGAGGCCACCCTCAAGGGTGCCTCGGCGATCCGGCCGATCACCCGGTTCGACGCCTCCGGATACCCGGTGCGGCTGGCCGGGGAAGTGCCCGGGTTCGAGGGCGAGTTCTCCTTTCCCAAGAAGATGGCCCCGCAGACCGACCGGCTCACCAGGCTGGCCCTGATCTGCGCGGACGCGGCGCTGGCCGACGCGCGCGTCGACCCGGCGGCCCTGCCCGAGTACGCGGTGGGGGTCGCCGTCTCCAGCGCCACCGGCGGCCTGGAGTTCGGCCAGCAGCAGCTGCAGCAGTTGTGGGGCACCGGCTGGGAGTCGGTGAGCCCGTACATGTCCTTCGCCTGGTACTACGCGGTGAACACCGGGCAGATATCGATCAGGAACGGCATGCGCGGGCCCGGCGGCGTGGTCGTCTCCGAGCAGGCCGGCGGCCTGGACTCGCTGGCGTTCGCCCGCCGGCAGGTGCGCAAGGGCACCGCCGTGATGACCACCGGCGGCTTCGACGGCATGCTGTGCCCCTACGGCGTGGCCACCGTCTCCGTCGCCACCGGTGTGAGCCGGCACGACGACCCCGAACGCGCCTATCTGCCCTTTCGGGACGGCTCCACCGGTTTCGTCCCGGGCGAGGGCGGCGCCGTCCTTGTCCTGGAGTCCCGGCAGGACGCCGCACGGCGGGGGGCGCCCCGGGTCCACGGCGTGGTGGCGGGCCACGGGGCGGCGTTCGACCCCGACCCGGCGGGCCCGGCCGGCGACGGCCTGGTGCGGGCGGCACGCACGGCCCTGGCCGATGCGGGGCTGTCGGCTCAGGACGTCGACGTGGTCTTCGCCGACGCGGCCGGCAGCGGGCCCCTGGACCGTGCCGAAGCCGCGGCGCTCGCGCGGCTGTTCGGCCCCGCAGGCGTACCGGTGAGCGCACCCAAGGCCCTGGTGGGCCGGCTGATGTCCGGTGGGGCGGCGCTCGACGTGGCCACCGCGCTGCTCAGCCTGCGGGACGGCATCGTTCCGGCCGTGCCCGAGGTGACCGGGGCGGCGGTCGACCCGCGGGTCGACCTGGTCGTCGGCGAGCCGCGGACCCTGCCGCTGCGTACGGCCCTGGTGCTCGCCCGGGGGCACGGCGGCTTCGCGTCGGCCCTGGTGCTCACCGGGCCGTGAGCGGGGACGCACGCGGTGGGGCCCGGCTCCCCGGAGCCGGGCCCCACCGTGTCCCCGCGCCGGTCAGCGCCGTTTCGCCGCCGGCAGGACGTACCGGGTGTAGAGCAGGTCGCGCACGACGTCGTCGCCGCCCTCCACCAGGCCGACGTACCGCAGGTCGCGCACCAGCTTCCCGACCGGGTGGTCGTGGGTGTAGCCCAGCCCGCCGAACATCTCCGAGCCGATCGTCGCCACCTGCCAGCCGGCCTGGCCGCAGTACATCTTGGCGGCCAGCGCCGAACGCAGCGTGCCCGTCCGGTACATCGCGGCCGCCGGGTCGGCGGCCGCCAGATGCCGGTCGAACTCCGCCGCGGCGGCCCGGCACTGGTTGCGCATGACGTCGATCAGCATCTCGATCTGGCCGAGCTTCCCGGCGAACACCGCGTTGGCGGCCAGCGGCGCGCCCTTGACCTGCTTGACCGACGCGTACTCCATGGCCAGGTCCCGCACCCGGCGGGCCATCCCGATCGCGGTGGAGGCGATCAGGATCCGGCTGGCGTTCAGGCCGATCTCCAGGTTCCGCAGCCCGTTGCCGCGCAGCACGGAGCCGGCCGGCACCCGGCACCGGTTCAGGCGGACCCGGTAGGTCGCCGAGCCGCGCATGCCGATCATGTCCCAGCGCTTGACGATCTCCACGCCGGGTGTGGAGCGCGGGACGAGGACCACGCTGTGGGCGGCCGCGTCCTCGGCGTCCCGGGCCACCACCAGCAGCAGGCCGGCGGCGTCGGCGTTGGTGGAGAAGAACTTGTCCCCGTCCAGGACGAGGGCGTCGCCCTCACGCCGGAAGGTGGTGGTGATGCGGCCCAGTTCGCTGCCGGCCTCCTCCTCACTGGCGAGGATCGCGCAGACGCCGCCGTGTCGTGCCAGCTCCTCCAGGTGGGGACGGACGAGCCCGTCCTCCCCGCAGAGCCGGAGCATCGTGGTGCCCAGGATCGACAGGAAGGACCCGAAGGCGAACCCGGCGTCCCCGTACGACAGCTCGGAGACGACGTCCACGCTGTCCTCCAGGGACACCCCGAGACCGCCGTAGTCGGCGGGGATCCACCAGTTGGCCAGCCCGGCCGCGTGCAGCCCGGCCGACTCCCTGGTGGGCGCCTCCGGCAGGGCGTCGAAGTGTTCCGCCCGGGGCAGGACCTCCGCGTGGACGAAGGTCCGTACCCGTTCCAGCAGGCCCGTGGTCGTCATTGCCCGCCCCTCCCGTTGCGCCCCGGCCGTCATGCCGTGCGCGAGAGCTGACCGTTGAACGCGTCGAGGAAGTCCCGGGGCGTCTCCAGCTCCGGGCCGTCGTCCTCCGGCAGCTTGATCCCGAAGTGCTGTTCCAGGCTGTTCGTCGTGGCGATGATCGCCAGCGAGTCGAAGCCCAGCTCCACCAGCTTGGTGTCCGTGATGTCGCCGGAGAGGTCGATGGACTCGTCCTCGCCCATCGCGCGCAGCAGGAACGTCTTCAGTACGTCGAGGGTCAACTCGGCCATGGCATGTCACCTTTCCGTTCGGAACGTGCTGGGGTGGACGGGCTTCGCGGGCCGGCGCCCCTCGACCCATTCCCGGGCCCTGGCCAGCGTCGCCCGGCTGTTCGCGCCGAGGGAGTCGCGCACGGCGGTGCGGGCCGCCTCCAGCGACTCGGGGGGCCGGGGGAGCGCGGCGAGGGCCTCGGGGTCGAGGATCACCTGGTGCCGGGAGGTCACGCGGACGCCGTCCGCCGCCTCCTCGAAGAGCCATGCGCCGGTGTGGGCCTGCAGGACGGGCGGCAGTTTCGTCTGCTTGTAGGCGATGCGCCGCAGCGGCGTGCAGATGCGGCCGGAGACGGTGGTGTGCGCCGAGCCGTCCGCCGCGCGGGTCTCCATCTCCATGAGCTGCAGGCCGCTCGCCTCCTCCCGCACGTCGAGGCGCAGGACGTGCGGCAGGCGTTCCGGCCAGCGGGCCACGTCGTAGAGGAAGTCGTAGACATCGCGCAGGGGGCCGGCGACGGTCACGCTGTCGGAGAAGTCCAGCAGGAGCTCCTTCTCCTGTTCGCCCCGCTCGGCGGCGCGCCGCAGGTGCTCCAGTTCGGCGGTGCTGTTGGTCTCCACGGCCCGTGCGATGCGCCGAAGCTTCGCCGGGTCGTCGCCGGTGGCGCGGTAGTGGTGGTCGAGGACGACCGTGCTGCCGCCGTCCCCGTCCGGGGTGACCGTCCAGGCACCGCCCATCGAGGCCACCGGATCGGCGGGGGTCGCCTGCTCGAACTTCACCCGGTACGCCGCCGGGTGGAGCCGGCGATGGGACTCCCAGGTGCGGATCTCGTCGTTGGCCAGGGCCCAGATGCGGATCCGTTCCCCGGCGTCGTCCCCGGCGACCCGCTCGGCCTGCAGGGTGGGCGGGAAGTACAACGGCCACAGGCCCACGTCGGCGATGATGCGGTAGACCGTAGCGGCCGGGGCCCGTACGGGGATCCGGTGGGTCACCTCGGTCGTGCTCATGAAGATCCCTTCCTCCTGGCCTGCTCGGGCGGTACGGGCAATCTGGCAGGGCCGCGTCGAGCGGCCCTACAGCAGCGGTGCAGCGGTGCAGCGGTGCGCTCACGCACGCGCCCGGCCGGAGCGCATGAACTCCACCAGCAGGCGCGGCGTCGGGTTCCGCAGCACGGCCTCGGCGGGCAGCTTGAGCCCCGTCGCGGCGTTGAGCCGGTTGCGCAGGTCGACGCTGAGCAGCGAATCGAAGCCGAGTTCCTTGAAGGCGTCGTCGGGGCCGACGTCCACGACCTCCTCGTAGCCCAGCACCTCGGCGGCCTGTTCACAGACCAGGCGCATGAGCTCGTCGGCCGGCGGATGCGGCGCGGGCACGGCCGGGGCGGGTACGGAGGGTGCCGGTGCCTGCGGGACGGGCCGGGGCGCCGGCGCAGCGGGCTGCAGGCCCTCGAAGAGGCGTGCCGCGCGGCCGTCCGGCCGCAGGCCGTCGAGGACCGGGCGCAGCGGCACCCTGAGCGGGGCCGCGGAGGCGAGGGCCTCGTCCAGCAGCCGCAAGGCGTGTGCGGTGGCCAGCGGGGCGATGCCGATGCCGGCCAGCGCGGCCACGTCGCGCTCGGACAGGTGGGAGGTCATCCCCGTGCGCTGCTCCCACAGGCCCCAGGCCAGCGAGGTGGCCTCCAGACCGCGGGCCCGCCGGTACTGCGCGAGGGCGTCCAGGAAGGCGTTCGCCGCGGCGTAATTGGCCTGCCCGGGACCGCCGATGACGCCGGCGGCGGAGGAGAAGAGCACGAACGCCGACAGGTCCATCTCCTCGGTCAGCTCGTGCAGGTGCCAGGCGCCGTGCGCCTTGGGCCCGGTGACCGAGCGCAGACGGGCGGGCGTGAGCTGGGCGACCACGCCGTCGCCGAGCACGCCGGCGGTGTGGAAGACACTGCCCGGCGGTTGTTCGGCGATCACCTTGGCCAGCGCCGTGCGGTCGGTGACGTCACAGGCCAGGACGGTCGCCTCGGCGCCCAGTGCGGCCAGTTCGGCCTGCAAGGCCCCGACGCCCGGAGTGTCGGGGCCGCGCCGGCCGGTCAGGACGAGCCGGCGGGCGCCGTGCGCGGCCGCCAGATGCCGGGCGACGACCGCGCCCAGCCCGTCGGTGCCGCCGGTGATCAGCGCGGGGCGCCCGGGGTCGAAGGCGCGCGGCATGGTCAGGACGAGCTTGCCGCGCTGCCTGGCGCGGCTGAGCAGGCGCAGCGGTGTGCGGGCCCGGTGGACGTCCCAGGTGCGCAGCGGCAGGTGGACCAGGGCGCCGCTCTCGAACAGGGCGATCAGTTCGTCCAGCACCTCGCCGATGCGGTCGGGGGCCACGCCGAGGATGTTGTAGGCGCGGTAGGTGATGCCGGGGTACCGGGCCTCCGTCTCGGCGATGTCGCGGATGTCGGTCTTGCCCATCTCGGCGAACCGCCCGCCCGGCGCGAGCAGCCGCAACGAGGCGTCGACGGCCTCCCCCGCCAGGGAGTTCAGGACGACGTCGACGCCCCGTCCGCCGGTGGCGGCGCGGAACTCCTCGGCGAAGGACAGGGAACGCGAGGAGGCGATGCGCTCGCCGGGGACCCCCCATTCCCGCAGCGTGTCGTGCTTGCCGGGCCCGGCGGTGGCGAACACCTCCGCGCCCAGGTGGCGGGCCAGCTGCAGCGCGGCCAGGCCCACGCCGCCCGTCGCGGTGTGGATCAGCACGGACTCGCCCGGCCGGACACCGGCGATCTCCACCAGGCACTGGTAGGCGGTGATGTACACGATCGGCACGCTCGCCGCCTGGGCGTGGCTCCAGCCCGCCGGAACGGGCCTGACCATGCGTTCGTCGGCGACCGCGACGGGACCCAGCGAGCGCTCGAAGACGCCGAACACCCGGTCCCCGACCGCGACGCGGCTCACCTCGCCGCCGACCTCCGTGACGACGCCCGAGCCCTCGCTGCCCATGGTCCGCTCGGTCGCCACGAGGCCCAGACCGACGGCGATGTCCCGGAAGTTGAGCCCGCCGGCACGCACCTCGATGCGGACCTCCCGGGGCCCCAGGGCGGCCTCCGCCTCCGGGTGGGCCACGAGCGCGAGGTTGTCCAGGGTGCCCTTGCGCGTCACGTCCAGCCGCCAGGCGCGGTGCCCGGCCGGTTCCGGCAGGCCGTCCTCGGCCGGCACCCTCAGCCGCGGCCGGTACAGCTTCCCGACCCGCACGGCCACCTCGGGCTCGGCGCAGGCCAGCGCGGCCGGCAGCGCCTCGGCCGAGGCAGGCGTACCGTCCGTGTCGACGATCCGGAAGGCGCCGGGGTGTTCGGCCTGTGCCGCCCTGACCAGCCCGGTGACCGTCGAGGCGGCCAGACCGGGCACGGGTTCCCGGTCGAAGACCGCCAGCGCCTGCCGGGTCAGGACGGTCAGGCGCGCCCCGGCGAAGCGCGGGTCGGCCAGCCAGCCCTGCAGCAGGTCCGCGGCCTCGCCGGCCAGGCGGTCCGCCACCGCCGGCACCGGCTCGCCCGGCCGCGCCGCGCCGTCGAGCGCAGCGAGGAGCACCGGCGGCGGGGACGGGGGCACGGACGCGAGGTCGGGGAAGTCGTGTGCCGCGCCCAGCGCCGGTGCCGCCAGACTCGCCCACTCGTGCGGCAGGAGTTCCCCGCCCTCCGGTACGGGTTCCCAGGCCAGTTCGAAGCCGGTGCCCTCGCCGGAGCCGGCCGGTGCGGCCGGCGGCCGCAGTGCCAGCGAGGCGACGGAGGCGACGAGACGGCCGTGCGCGTCCCGGCACCGCACGGAGACCGTAGGGCCCTCGATGTCCAGGTGCACCCGCAGCGTCGTCGTCGAGGAGGGGGCCAGGACGGCCCCGGTCCAGGCGAAGGGCACCACCAGGTCCCGGCCGGTCTGCAGCACGGCGGCGTGCAGGGCCGCGTCGAGCAGCGCGGGGTGGACGGTCGGGCAGGGCGAGGGTCCGGTGGGCAGCGTCACCTCGGCGAAGACCTCGTTGCCGCGCACCCACATGTGCCGCAGGCCGGTGAACGCCGGCCCGTAGCGGTAGCCGCGGGCGCTCAGCCGGGCGTACGCGTCGGACAGGTCGACGCGCAGGGCGTCCGGCGGCCAGGCGGACGGCTCGCCCGCGGTGTTGGTGGCCGGGGCGCCAGTGGCGAGGGCGCCGGTCGCATGGCTCGTCCAGCCGTTCGCCCCCGGGTGCCGCGCGTGGACGGTGAAGGCCCGGGGGCGTCCGGCGTCCGGCGCGTCCAGCACCACGCGCAGATCGACGGTGCCCTCGTCGGGAAGGGTCAGCGGCGCGCCCAGCACCAGCTCCTCGACGACACCGCAGCCGACGTGGGTGCCGGCCTCGGCGACCAGGGAGAGCAGGACGGTCGCCGGCACCAGCGCGGCCTCGCGCACGACGTGGTCGGCCAGCCAGGGCTGCCGGGCCCGGTCCAGGCGCGCCGTGAACACGGACTGCCCGGAGGGCAGGTCGACGTGGCGGACGTCGAAGGTGGCCTCGCCGGAGGCGGCTTCCGGGGCCGGCGCGGTCACCCAGTACCGGCTGCGGTCGAAGGCGTACCCCGGCAGCTGCGTCCACCGCCCCGGCGGCTGCGTCCGGCCGAGGTCCACCGGCACGCCGACCGCCTCCGCCGCGGCGACCGAGGCGAGGAACTGGCCCATGCCGCCGCTGCTCCGGCGCAGGGTGCCCAGGACCGTGCCGCGCACACCGGCCTCCTCCAGGACCGCCTGCAGACCGAGGGTGAGCACCGGGTGCGGGCTGACCTCCAGGAAGACGCCGTGCCGGCGGGCGGTCAGCCGGCGTACGACGGGACCGAACCGCACCGGGTTGCGCAGGTTGTCGAACCAGTAGGCCGCGTCCATGGCCGTGCCGTCGATGCGGTCGCCGGTGACCGTCGAGTACACCGGCACCGAACCCGCGCGCGACGTCACACCGGCCAGCTGCTCGGCCAGCGACTCCCGCAGGGCCTCCATGGCGTCGGTGTGCGAGGCGTAGTCGACGTCGATGCGCTTGGCGTCGACGCCCTGCCGTTCGCAGACGGCCAGCAGGCGGTCGAGGGCCGGCACGGCACCGGCGACGACGGTGGCCTGCGGCCCGTTGAGGGCGGCGACGCCCACCCCGGCCACGGAGCGCAGCAGTTGCTCGGTCTCCTGCACGTCCAGCGGGAGGCTCACCATGCCGCCGCTGCCGGCGACGGCCTGCAGCGCCCGGCTGCGCCGGGCGACGATGCGGCAGGCGTCGTCGAGGCTCAGGACACCGGCCACGTGCGCGGCGGCTATCTCGCCCTGGGAGTGCCCGACCACCGCTGCCGGACGCACGCCGGCCTCCTGCCACATGCGGGCCAGCGACACCATGACCGCGAACAGGGCGGGCTGCACGACGTCGACGCGGTCCGCCCCCTCGCCGCGCAGGGCGTCGGTCAGCCGCCAGTCGCAGTAGCGGGCCAGGGCCTCCTCGCAGTCGCGGACACCGGTGCGGAACGCCTCGGACTGCTCCAGCAGTTCCAGGCCCATCCCCGGCCACTGCGACCCCTGCCCGGGAAAGACGAGGACGGGGCCGGCCAGGTCCTGCCGGGCCTCGGCGCGCAGCACGGTGGGCGACTCGTAGCGCCCGGGCACCGGGCGTTCCCGGGAGCCGGAGGCCAGCCGGGCAAGGCCGCGCACCAGGTCCTCGGCGCTGTCGGCGACGACCGCGCCCCGGTGGGCGAAGCGGGTCCGCGAGCGCAGGACCCGGGCCACGTCCTCGGGTGCGGGCGCCGGGCCCGAGGCGAGGAAGTCGCCGAGCGTACGGGCCTGGTGGCGCAGGGACTCCTCGCCCGGCGCGGAGACGGTCCACACGAACGGGCCGGAGGCGGGGCCGCGGTCGGCGGCGGGGGCCGCGGGCGCCTCCTCCAGCACCAGGTGCGCGTTGGTGCCGCTGATCCCGAAGGAGGAGACCGCGGCGCGCCGGGGGCGGCCCTGCGCCGCCGGCCACGGGCGGGGCTCCTGCAGCAGCGCGAGGCCGCTGCCCGCCCAGTCCACGTGCCGGCTCGGCCGGGCGGCGTGCAGGGTGGGCGGCATGATGCCGGCGCGCATCGCCCCGACCGCCTTGATCACACCGCCGACCCCGGCGGCCGCCTGCGCGTGGCCCAGGTTGGACTTCAGCGAGCCCAGCCACAGCGGGCGCCCGGGGGCGCGGTCGCGGCCGTACACGGCGGCCAGGGCCCTGGCCTCGATCGGGTCGCCGAGCTCGGTGCCGGTGCCGTGGGCCTCCACCAGGTCGACGTCGCCGGGGGCCAGGCCCGCGTCGTGCAGCGCGCGGCCGATGACCTGCTCCTGGGCCGCCTTGCTGGGCGCGGTCAGGCCGTTGCTCGCACCGTCCTGGTTCACGGCGCTGCCCCGGATGACGGCGTGGACGCGACGGCCGTGCGCGAGGGCGTCCGACAGCCGTTCCAGCAGCAGCAGTCCGGCGCCCTCGGCCCAGGCGGTGCCGTTCGCGTCGTCGGAGAAGGACCGGCAGCGCCCGTCCGGCGACAGGCCGCCCTGCCGGGTGAAGTCCACGAACAGGCCGGGCGTCGGCATCACCGCGACACCGCCGGCCAGCGCCAGGTCGCACTCGCCCCGGCGCAGGGACTGGACGGCGAGGTGGAGGGCGACGAGGGAGGAGGAGCAGGCGGTGTCCACCGTGATCGCCGGGCCGCGCAGCCCGAACCAGTAGGCGATGCGCCCGGAGGCGACGCTGGTGGTGCTCCCGGTGATGCGGTAGCCGCCCGCGCCCTGGTTGTCCTCGTGCAGCCGGGGCCCGTACTCCTGCGCCATCGCGCCGACGAACACCCCGGTATTGCTCTCGGCGAGGGCGTCCTTGGCCAGGCCCGCCTGCTCGACGGTCTCCCAGGCGACCTCCAGCAGCAGCCGCTGCTGCGGGTCCATCCCGGCCGCCTCGCGGGGCGAGATGCCGAAGAACTTGGCGTCGAAGAGGTCGGCGTCGTGCAGGAACCCGCCGTGCCGCGTGACCGAGCGGCCCTCGGCGTCCGGTGCGGGGTCGTGCACGGCGGGGTCCCAGCCGCGGTTGCCGGGGAACTCCGTGATGGCGTCCTCGCCCGCCGCGACCAGCCGCCACAGGTCCTGCGGCGACCGGACTCCGCCGGGATAGCGGCAGCCCATGGACACGATGGCGATCGGGTCGCGCTCCCCGTGCGGGGAGGGCGTGTCGTGGTTCATGGTGAACAGGGCCTTTCGTGACGTGGGGCGGGTGGTGCGGAGCGGCCGGGCTACAGCGGGGTGTCCGTCTCCAGGGCCTCGATCAGCGCCGCCGGGGTGGGATGGTCGAAGAGCAGGGTCGTGGGCATGGGCCGTCCGGTGGCGCGGGTCAGCGCGGTGCGCAGCCCCACGGCCATCCGCGAGTCGAAGCCGAGGTCGTTGAAGGAGCGGCTCAGGTCGAGCTCCGCTGCGGGCTCCAGCCCGAGCGTGCGCAGCGTGTACCCGACGACCAGCTCGAACGGGTCGGCGGACGCCTCCGCCGCCACCGGCCCGGGCCCCTCGCCGGCCTCCGGCGCGGCGGCGGTGTCGAGCCAGTAGCGCTCGCGCTGGAACGGGTACAGGGGAAGGTCGGCGCGGCGCGCGGTGCGGCCGTGGACGGCCGGCCAGTCCACTCGCCTGCCCATGACGAAGGCCCCCGCCGCCACCTCGGCCGCTCCCGCGACCTCCTGCTCGGTGGCCAGAGGCGCCACGAACAGCTCCTCGCCCTGCGCCACGGTCTCCGCCGCCATGGTCGACAGCCCCTGGCCCGGGCCCGGTTCGACGAAGAGCCGGGCGCCGAGCCCGTGGGCGGTCCGTACCGCGGAGGCGAAGCGCACCGTGGAACACAGGTGGTCCGGCCAGTAGCCGGGGTCGGCGAACTCCTCCGGGGCGGCCGGACGCCCCGTGACGGTCGAGACGATCACCGGCCCGGTGGCCGGGCGCCAGGTCAGCCCCTCGGCGACCGCCCGCAGCTCCTCCCGGATGGGCGCCATCAGCGGGGAGTGCCCGGCGGCGGCGATGCGCAGCCGGCGGGTGCGGCGGCCCAGCGCCTCGAAGTGTGCGGCGACCCGGTGGACGGCCTCCTGCTCCCCGGACACCACCAGGGAGCGGGGACTGTTGACGGCGGCGATGCCGGCCGCTCCCGACTCCCGGGCCAGCACGGCGAGGGCCTCGCCCTCCTCGGCCTGCACGGCCACCATCGCGCCGCCCGGCGGGAGGCCGTCGATGAGCTGCCCGCGCCGGGCGACCAGGACGGCGGCGTCCTCCAGGGACAGCGCGCCCGCCAGGTGCACCGCGGTGATCTCGCCCTGCGAGTGGCCGACCAGCACGTCCGGCACCAGCCCCCAGGACTCGAACAGCCGGTACAGGGCCACTTCCACGGCGAACAGCGCGGGCTGGGCGTAGTCCAGCCGGTCGACCAGGTCGTTGCGGCCCCACATGACGTCGGGCAGGCTCACCTTGACGACGGGTTCCAGCGCCGCGCACGCCGCGTCGAAGGCGCGCGCGAAGGCACCGAACTCCTTGTGGAGCCGCTGCCCCATGCCGAGGCGCTGCATGCCCTGCCCGGGGAAGAGGAAGGCCGCAAGGCCCCCGGAGCCGGTGCGCTCGACGACGCCCTGCGCCTCGCCCGCCTCACCGTCGGCCAGCTGCCGCAGCCGCACGACGAGTTCGTCGGGACCGGAGGCGACGACCGCGCCGCGTGCGGGCAGGGCAGCCCGGGTCGTCGCCGAGGACAGCCCGATGTCGGCGAGCGCCGGTCGGGCGCTGTCACGGGTGACGTCCAGCGCGTCGGCAAGGCGTGCCGCTTGCTGCCGCATCGCCGCGGGCGTCCGGCCGGAGAGCACCACCGGCACCGCCGAGGCGCCCGCCGGCACCTGCGGCCGGGGCTGCTCGTGGCCGGGGGCCTCGCCCAGCAGCACGTGGCAGTTGGTGCCGCCGAGGCCGAAGGAGGAGACGCCGGCCAGCAGCCGGTCGTGACCTCCCGGCCACTCGCGCAGCTCGTGGCACACCTCCAGGCGCAGTGCGTCGAGGTCGATCGCCGGGTTCGGCTCCCGGAAGCCGACGCTGGGCGGCAGCGCCCGGTGGTGGAGGCCGAGGGCCGTCTTGATGAAGCCGGCAATGCCCGCCGCCCCTTCCAGGTGGCCGATGTTGGTCTTCACCGAGCCCACCAGCAGCGGCGCGCCCGGCGGGCGCGCCCGGCCGTGGACCGCACCGAGCGCGGCGGCCTCCACCGGGTCGCCCAGGGGCGTTCCGGTGCCGTGGAGTTCGACGTAGGAGACGTCGGCGGGCGCCACGCCCGCCTGCCGGCATGCCGCGCTCAGCACGGCCTGCTGGGCGCGAGCACTGGGGGCGGTCAGCGCGGTCGCCCCGCCGTCGTTGTTGACGGCGCTGCCCAGGACGACGCAGTAGATGCGGTCGCCGTCGGCCTGCGCGGCACCGAGCGGCTTGAGGACGAGGACGCCGGCCCCCTCGCCGCGGACGATGCCGTCGGCCCGGGAGTCGAACGTGTGGCAGCGCCCGGTGGGGGACAGCGCACCGAGTGCCTGGACGACCTCGTCGCCCTCGGCGGCGAGGTTGAGCTGGGCCGCCGCCACGACGGCCGCCGAGCACTCGCCCCGGCGCAGCGCCTGCACCGCCTGGTGCAGGGCGGCCAGTGAGGAGGACTGCCCGGTGTCGACGACCAGGCTGGGGCCGGTGAACCCGAAGGCGTGCGAGAGGCGGTTGGCGAGGAAGGCCCGGCCGATGCCCGTCATGGTGTACGCACCGGCCACCCCGGCGGCACGGCTGAGCAGCGCGTAGTCGTCCGCGCAGGAGCCGGTGAACACGCCGACCGGACTCCCGGCCAGGGCGTCCGGCGCGGTACGGGCGTCCTCCAGCGCGTGCCAGCACAGCTCCAGCAGGAGCCGCTGCTGCGGATCGGTGGCGGCCGCCTCGGCGGCGGGCATGCCGAACAGCTGCGCGTCGAACCGGTCGACGTCCCGGAGGTAGCCGCCCGCCCGCCGTCCGCTGCGCCACCCCTCGGCGGGGCCGATCGCGTCGCCGCCGCGGACCAGCAGGCGCCAGAACCCGTCCAGTCTGTCGGCGCCGGGGAAGCGGCAGGCCATGCCGACCACGGCCACCGGTTCGTCCGCCGCGGGGCCGGGACCGGGCCGGGGGGCTCGAGTGAGGTCTTCAGACACGTTGTCCTCCGCAGTCGGCGGGGTCGGGTCGGTGGGTGCTCACGCGGTGCGCGAACCCACCGGCGGGCGGATCAGCTGCCGCCGGGCCGCTTCGGCGGACCGCCGGTCGGCGTCGTCGCCCCGGTGGCGGTCGGGCAGCAGCGGCAGGACGGAGCTGCGGCCGGCGGTCACCGGTGGCTGCCGGCGGGCCAGGACGCTCAGGCTGTTCCCCGGCCCGGCTTCGACGAGCAGGCAGTCGTGGTCGCTCAGCAGCGCGGTGAGGGTGGGGGCGAAGTGGACCGTCGTGGCGGGCTGTTCGGCCCAGAAGACGGGGTCGGTGGCGTCACGGCCGGTGAGCACCCCGCGCGTGTGGGCCGAGTACAGGGGCAGTCGCGGCGGCCGCAGGCGGGTGGCGCGCCAGTCGGCCACCGAGGCCGCCGCGGCGCCGGCGACCAGCGGGCTGTGGAAGGCCTGCCGCGCGAGCACCTCCCGGCAGGTGACACCGCGTCCGCGCAGGATCCGGGCCGCCTCGTCGAGGGGACCGCGGGCGCCGGCCAGCAGGATCTGCCGGGCGGCATTCACGGCCGCCAGGTGCACACCGGTTGCCAGGACGTCGCCGACCTCGGCCACCGGAGCGGCCACGGCGAGCATGCCGCCGGGCGGTGTGGCGGCGAACTGCCCGATGCGGGCCCGCATCAGCCGGACCCCGTCGGCGAAGCCGAGCACCCCGGCCAGGGTGGCGGCGGCCAGCTCGCCCACGCTGTGCCCGAGGACGGCGACCGGACGTACGCCCCAGTCGAGCAGCATCCGGCCGAGTGCGTGGTTGACCGCGTACAGCAGCGGCTGTGCCACCGACACGTCGTCGAAGTCCGGCGAGGGCCCGGTGGCGAGCCATGCGGCGCGCAGCCGCGGGCCGTCGTCCCCGAACAGGTGGAAGGACTCGTCCATCCACGTGGTGAACGACTCCTCCCACCCGTACAGGCCCGCGGCCATCCTGGGGTGCTGGGCGCCCTGTCCGGCGAACATCAGGGCGACGGGCGGTGCGCTCGGAGCGGAAGGTGACATCCCCCTGCCTTTCCTGGACTGGCCAGCACCGTGCAGCCGGGTGTTCGAGCCTCGCCGGAGAACGGTTCGAACCCGCAGGGCTCCATCCCGGCTCTAGCCGCCTTTGAATTCCCCGCCACAGACTCCGAGGCCGGGGGCCGGACCCTGCTTCGGCAGCCGGTGACCACCGGCGCAACGGCGCACGAGGGAGGGATCCGGTGGGTGTCGCGGACGTGTTCGTATCCGGTGCCGGGCTCCACCTGGCACCGGCGATGCCGGTGGCCGAGGTGGTGCAACGGGGCCTCGCGGACCCACGGGCCGTCCGGCGCAGCCGGATGCGCTCCGTGTGCGTGGGCGAGGAGTCGGGGCCCGAGATGGCCGTCCGCGCGGCCCGGGCGGCCGTCCGGCACGCGGGAGCGCGCCCCGAGCACATCGACCTCGTGCTGCACGCCAGCACCTACTACCAGGGGCACGACCTGTGGGCGCCCGCCTCGTACGTCCAGCGCGAGGCCCTCGGCACCGCCACCTGCCCGGCCATCGACGTCGGGCAGTTGTCCAACGGCGGCATGGCCGCCATGGAGCTGGCCGTGGCCTACCTGAGGGCGGACGCCGCGCGCCACAGCGCCCTGATCACCACGGGCGACCGCTTCTGCGCGCCGGGCTTCGACCGCTGGGAGACCGACCCCGGAACGGTCTGCGGCGACGGCGGCACGGCCGTGGTGCTGTCCGTGGCCGGGGGCTTCGCCCGGATCCGGAGCCTGGTGACCGTCTCCGACCCGACGCTGGAGGCGATGGGCCGCGGCGACGACCCCTTCGGTGCGGCGCCGCTCGCCTCCCGTTCGCCGATCAGCGTCGCCGACCACCGGGCGCGCCTGGTGGACGAGCTGGGCATGGCACGGCTCATCGACCGGCTCCAGTCGGGCCAGCGGGCCGCGTTCGAGCAGGCCCTGGCCGAGGCGGAGCACAAGGCATGCGACATCGCCTGGTTCGTCCTGCCCCACCTCGGACGCCCGAAGATGGACTTCCAGTTCTTCGACGCGCTGGGCATCGACCCCGCCCGCTCGACCTGGGAGTGGGGCTCGGGGGTGGGCCACCTCGGCGCCGGCGACCCCTTCGGCGGCCTGGCCCACCTGGTGCGCACGCGGGCGCTGGAGCCGGGCCGGTCGGTCGCGCTCGTCAGCGCCGGCGGCGGCTTCGCCTGGTCGGTGGCCGTCCTGGAAATCGTCGCCGAGCCGGCCCCCGCCCTGTCCTGACGTCTCTCCTCGCAACGGAAGCCGAGCCCAACGCCATGACCCGAGACAGTTCACCGGACGACCTGAAGGACTTCCACCGGCAGCGGCCCGCGTGGTCGCCGCCGGACGACGGCATCGAGCACACCGTCGTCGAGGTCCCCCTCGACTACGCGGATCCCGCCGGCCGCCGGCTGCGGATCGCCGTCAGCCGCCGCAGGGCAACGGATCCCGGCCGCCGCAGAGGCATCCTGCTCGCCGTCAACGGCGGTCCCGGGGGCTACTTCGGGCTGGGCCGGCGGTTCTGCCGGGCCCTGGCGCACACGCCGCTCGCCCGCGCCTACGACCTCATCGGCTTCGACCCGCGCGGCACCGGCGACTCCACCCCCCTGCGCGGCGAGATCACCCCCACCACCGCGCCGTTCGACTCGCGCCCCCCGGATGCGGACTTCCCGCTCCTCACCGAGGACGCCCGGCGACGCGAGGAGGGCAACCTCCGTGCGGGCGGGGACATCCGCCCGCACTTCAGCACCCGCAACATCGCCCGCGACATGGACGTCCTGCGCGCGGTCCTCGGCGAGGAGAAGCTGACCTACCTCGGCTACACCTACGGCACCTACCTCGGCGCCGTCTACGGCAGCATGTTCCCCGACCGCCTCGACCGCAGCGTCCTCGACTCCTGCGTGCACCCGGACTGGTCCTGGCGGGAACAGGCCATGGCCCAGGGCCGGGCCCACCGCGCCAACGTCACCGCCTGGGCCGACTGGGTCGCCGCACGCCGGGCGCACTTCGGGCTCGGCGCCACGGGCGAGGAGGTCGTGGCCGCCGTCGAGGAGGCCGCGGCCGCGATCACCGCGGAAGCGGGGCACGTGTTCCTGCGCTCGCTGTTCGACGGCGCCATGGGATCGCGCTCCGCCGACCGCTCCCGGTGGGAGGAACTCGGCCGGCTCGTCGCCGACGTGCGCACCGGCGGACACCCCGCGGCCGAGAAGTGGCTGGCCGACGAGAAGGTGTGGCCACCGGCCGAGACGGAGGGCGAGATGCGCTGCGGCGTCCTCGACGCCGTGACGGTGGAGAAGCCCTGGCCCACCGACCCGGAGGTCTACTACGCGGACATGCGCCACTTCCGCGAGCACTACCCCTACGGCTACGGCGTCATCCGGGTGCAGCCGTGGGTGGGCGCCTTCCTGACCTTCACCCCGCCCGAGGAGCCCACCGTGCTCTCGGCCCACGGCCACCCCGGCGGCCTGATCGTGCACGCCGACTCCGACCCGACCGACCACTACGAGGGCGGGGTCGCGATGGCCGGGAGGCTGGGCTACGACCTGCTGACCGTGGCCGACTCCGGTCAGCACGAGATCTACGCGTTCGCCCGCAACCCGCGGCTGGACGCCCTCGTCGAGGACTACCTCCTCGACGGCGTCCGCCCCGGGCACACGACCGTACCGAGCACGGTCGGTCGCCCGGACGTCCCACCGAATACGGACGGCGGCGTGCCCGGCCGCCCGTGAGCCGGTGGCGGCCCACCGAGACAGCAGAAGGAAGGACAGCGTGAAACGAGCACTGGTCATCGGCGGCGGCATCGCCGGCCCCGTCGCCGCGATCGCCCTGCAGAAGGCCGGTTTCGAGCCGGTCGTCTACGAGGCCTTCGACCGCACGGCCGACGGCATCGGCAACTTCGTCAACATCGGACCCAACGGCATCGACGCCCTCGACAGCATCGGCGTGGGCGATCTGGTGCGGCGCCACGGCTTCGACACCCCGGCCATCGCGTTCTACAGCCACACCGGGCGGGCGCTGACCGGCGACATCGCCACCGACCGGATCGCCTCCCCGGGCCAGATCATCCAAACCATCCGGCGTTCGGACCTGTACACCTCGCTGCGGGACGAGGCCGAGCGGCGTGGCATCCCCGTCGAGTACGGCAAGCGCATCGTCGAGGCCACCGGCTCCGCCGACGGCGTCCGCGCGGTGTTCGCCGACGACAAGCACGCCGACGGCGACCTGCTGGTCGGCGCGGACGGCCTGCGCTCGCGGGTGCGCCGGATCATCGACCCGGCGGCCCCGGCCCCCCGCTACCTCGGGGTCCTCAACGCCTTCGGCCACGCCCGGGGCGTGGACCTGCCGGGGCGGCCCGGCGTCATCCGCATGTTCTTCGGCAGGAACAGCTTCTTCAGCTGCACCAAGCACCCCAACGGGGATCTGTGGTGGTTCGCCAACCCGCCGCGCTCCGTCGAACCGAGTGCCGAGCTGCTCGGCCGCAAGGCGGCGACGTGGCGCGAGGACCTGATCCGGCTGTTCGCCCGCGACCGGACACCGGCGGCACGGATCATCGCCGCCACCGAAGACCTGGCCCTGCCCTCTCCCACCTACGACCTGCCCAAGGTGCCCCAGTGGCACCGCGACGGCATGATCCTGATCGGCGACGCGGCGCACGCCGTGTCCCCCACCGCGGGCCAGGGCTGCTCGGTGGCCATGGAGGACGCCGTCGTCCTGGCCAAGTGCCTGCGCGATGCGCCCACCACGGCCGAGGCGTTCGCCACCTACGAAGCGGTGCGCCGCAAGCGCGTCGAGGACATCGTCGCGCAGGGCAAGTACAACAACGAAGGCAACATGCGACGCGGCCCGGTCGGCCGGATGCTGCGCAATTACTTCATATCCCGCGCTTTCACATCCCCCTCGGGCAAGGGTGATCCGACATGGATGAGCAGTCACCACATCGACTGGGACGCCAAGGAGCCGGCGGTGAGCCCGCGATGACGACGACCGGAGGCTGCCCCGTCACGGGCGAGACGTTCCCCTACCCCCGCCGGGGTCCGTTCGTCGCGCCCCACCAGTACCCGCAGATGGTCGCGAACGGCGTCACACCGGTCACCCTGCGCGAATCGGGGCTGCGCGCCTGGGCGGTCACCGGCTACGACGCCATCCGCAGCATCCTGACGGACCCCCGTGTCAGTGCCTCCCGCAAGCACCCCGGCTTTCCCTTCTACTTCAACGCCCCGCCCGAGTTCCGCACGGACACCTCCTTCATCGGGTACGACGCGCCGGAGCACACCCGCTCCCGCAGCACGGTGGCCGCGGCCTTCACCTACCAGCGGGTGCAGAAACTGCGGCCGCGCATCCAGCAGATCGTCGACGAGCACCTCGACCGGCTGCTCGCGCTGCAGCCGCCGGTGGACTTCCACCGCGTCTTCTCGCTGTCCCTGCCCACGACCGTGATCTGCGAGATGCTGGGCGTCCCGCAGAACGACCACGACTTCATCATCCGGCACAGCAACAACCTCTTCGGCGGGCGGAGCACCACCGAGGAGCGCCAGGCCGCGATCGTCGAGGTCAACGCCTACGTCGAGAAGCTGGTCCGGCTCCGGAGCGAGGAGCCGGGCGACGACATCATCAGCACGGCGATCGCCGCCCACCGGGCCTCCGACCAGGAGTACACCGAGCGGGATCTGGTCAACATGGTCCGGATGCTGATGAACGGCGGGCACGAGACCACCGCGAGCATGCTCTCCTTCGGCACCGCCTGCCTCCTGGAGAACCCCGACCAGCTCGCGGAACTGCTGGCCGATCCCGAGGGGCTGATCGGTCCGGCGACCGAGGAACTGCTGCGCATGGTGACCATCGGCGACGTGGGCGTGCCCCGGGTCGCCCTGGAGGACATCGAGATCGGCGGCACGGTGATCCCCGCCGGCGAAGGCATCCTGTGCCTGCTGCTGACCGGGAACCGGGACCCGAAGGTCTTCCCCGAGCCGGACCGGCTGCTGCTGCGCCGGGGGAGCCGCAAGCAACTGGGCTTCGGATACGGGGCGCACCTGTGCATCGGGGCCGAACTGGCCCGGGTGGAGATGCAGACCGCCTGGACGACCCTCTTCCGCCGCATCCCCACCCTCCGCCTCGCCGTGCCGTTCGAGGACGTCCCCCGCAAGGAGGGCGCGATCGTCTACGGCGTCCACGAGCTGCCCGTCACCTGGGACGTGTGAGAGATGACCGAGGAGACGTACGGAGCCGGGCTCGCCGAGATCTACGAGCTGATCTACGCCGGCCGCAACAAGGACTACCCGGCCGAGTCCGCCGAGGTGGCCGCCCTCGTGCGCGAGCGCAGGCCCGGCGCCTGCTCGCTGCTCGACCTGGCCTGCGGCACCGGCGGCCACCTGGCCTTCCTCGGCCGGCACTTCCCCGACCTGGCCGGCCTGGAGCTGTCCGAGCACATGCTCGCCAAGGCCCGGCGGAACCTGCCCGGCATCCCGGTGCACCACGGCGACATGCGCGACTTCGATCTGGGCCGCACCTTCGACGCCGTCATCTGCATGTTCAGCTCCATCGGCTACATGGGAACGGCCGGAGAGCTGGAGGACACCGTGCGCAGTGCCGTCCGGCACCTCGCGCCCGGTGGCGTCGTGGTGCTGGAGCCCTGGTACTTCCCGGAGGCCTTCCTTCCCGGCTACATCGCCGAGGACCTGGTCCGCTCCGAGGACCGGGTCACGGTGCGCATCTCCCACTCGACCCGCGAGGGCGACCACGTCCCCATCGTCGTCCACTACCTCGACGCCCAAAAGGACGGCGGAATACGGCACTTCACCGACGTCCACCGGATGACGCTGTTCACCAGGGAGCAGTACGAGGAGGCCTTCGAGAAGGCCGGCTGCACGGTCGAGTACCTCGCGCGCGGCGGCCGCTTCGGCTGCGGGCTGTTCGTCGGCGTGCTCACCTGACGTGCCGCCTGCGCCGGCCCGGCGCCCCGCCGGGGCGCCGGGCCGGCGCAGGTCAGTCCTCCGAGGCCGCGCGCCACATGTCCCGCAGCGAGTCCGCGAGCGTGATCCGCGGCCGCCAGCCGAGCAGTTCCCCGGCGAGCCGGATGTCGGTGCAGGTCCAGCCCCCGCCGAGGCTGCGCACGTCCCGGTGCTCCTCGTGGACCGTCTCCGGCGGGAAACCGGCCCCCGCGACGAAGAGCCGCACCAGCGTCCGCATGTCCACGGCCGTCCCGCTGCCGATGTTCAGCGCCCGGCCGCTCGCGGTGGCCGTGGCGGCCCTCATCACCGCGTCGGCGACGTCGCGCACGTCCACGAAGTCGCGCCGGGCATCGGTGAGTGCGACCGTCATGGGCCGGCCCTCGGCGGCCGCCTCGCGCAGCATGCGCACGAGCTTGCCGGGGAAGGACGCGGGGGAGGGGTGGGGGCCGCTGACGTTCGCCGCGCGCAGGACCAGCCCGTCCACCTCACCGGCGCGGACGGCCGCCAGGACCGCCTCGGAACCGGCCAGCTTGGTGCGGGTGTAGGCGGTGCGCGGATCGGGCCGGAGCGTTTCGTCCATGGCGGTCCCGACCGGCACCTCGCCGTACTCGTGCACCGTACCGATGTGCACCAGGCGGGTACGCCAGGGCAGCGCGCCCGCCGCCTGCAGGAGCCGGCGCACCAGGCCGACGTTCATGCCGGCCATCTCCTCCTCCGAGCGGGCCCAGCCGTCGGTGGCGTTCGCGGCGTCGGTGGCGTTGACCAGCACGCCCGCGCGGTGCTCGCGCAGCACGCCGCCGATCTCCCCGGCGCCGGCGGCCGCGAGGTCCAGGGCGACGAAGCGGTGGCCCGCGACGTGCGGCGCGGGCCTGCGGGCCACGACGACGACGTCGTGGCCCTGCCGGCGGGCGAGCTCGCACACGTGCCGCCCGACCCATCCGGTACCGCCGAGGACCGCGATCCGCGGCGCGTCCTTCCCGGGTGCCGTACGCATGCGGATGCCCTCCGCCGTCCGCTACCGGACCAGCTGCTCGACGGCCGGGACCACGGCGGCCGGTGAGGGCAGCGAGGCGATCTCGTCCCGCACCGCCAGCGCCTTCTGCCGGTGCCCGGGGTCCTCCAGCAGGGCCCGGCACCCCTCGACGACCGCGTCGGGGGTGAGCTCGGCCGGGGGCAGGTGCCGCACCGCTCCCGAGGCCGCCAGCCGCCCGATCGCCTCCAGCGGCTTGCCCCGTCCCGGGACGACCAGCTGCGGCACGCCCTGCGCCAGGCACGCCATCATCGTCCCGGGCCCGCCGTGGTGCACCGCCGCGTCGCACCCCGGCAGCACCGAGGGCAGCGACACCCAGCCGGCCGCCACCACGGCGTCCGGCAGGGGACCCAGCTGCCCGACGAGGTGGTCGGCCACGGCGACCACCAGCTCCACGTCCAGCCGGGCCAGGGCGTGCAGGATCTGCCCGAGCATCGGCATGCCGCCGATCTGCGGCTGGACGGAACCGAGGGTGACCAGCAGGCGCGGACGCGCGCGCCGCTCGTGCACCCAGCCGGGTACGGCGCCCGGCTCGCCGTACGGCACGTAGCGCAGCGGCCGCGCGCCCGCGGCGCACTCGCCCATCGACGGGGGGCAGTTGTCCAGCACGAGGTCGGGGGAGGGCAGCGCGTCCAGGCCGATGCGCTCCAGCTCGGGGGCCAGCTCCCGCTCCACCCACGGGGCGACCGGCAGGTCGCCGGGGCCGACGGTGTGCTTGACCCACGGGATGCCGTGCTCCCCGGCCGCGGCCGCGGCCGCCGCGAACGAGTAGGTCTCGCCCACGACGACGTCGGGCCGCCAGGAGGCGACGAGGTCGCGCGTGGCGTCCAGGGTGCGCGCGGCCAGCCGCCCGAACCCGGCGCCGACGCCCGCGGCCATCTCGTCGTCCGAGTCCGGCACGCGCACCGGACGACCCTGGCGGTCCTTGGCCATCACGTCGGCCATGTCCAGGGGGCCGGAGATCGGCGCCATGGGCAGGCCCGAGCCCCGTACGGTCGCCTCGAAGCTCTGCGGAGCCGCCACGAGCACCTCGTGGCCGGCGGCGCGCAGCGCCCAGGCGAACGGGACGACCGGGAAGTACAGCGGGTGTGCCGGCCCTGTGGCCACCAAAGTCTTCATGCCGGGAACGTAGGAGGGGGGACCGGATTCCCGCTCGAATCCGGCTGGTCGGCCCGCCACGGGCGCGGCAGGACCGCCGCGTCCAGCTCCAGGCAGCGCTCGTACTCCGGCAGCAGGCCGCGGCGCAGGCACTCCTCCAGGCCCGGTGCCACCCGGTCCCGCTCGGACAGGACCGGTTCGGCGTCGTCGGGGATCGGCAGCTTCAGCGCGGGGTCGAAGGGCGACAGCGCCAGTTCGTTCTCCGGGACGTAGCCGCGCGAGAGCGTGTACGACATCACGGTGTCGTCGGCCTCGGCGACGAAGGCATGGCCGACGCCGACCGGGAAGAACACCGCCCGGCAGGCCAGCGGATCGAGCACCACGCTGTCCCAGCGGCCGAAGGTCGGCGAGCCGCGTCTGAGGTCCACGACGATGTCGAGGGCCCTGCCGTGCGGGCAGCTGACGTACTTCGCTGCACCCGGCGGGGTCCGGGTGAAGTGCACGCCGCGCACCACCCCGCGCCGGGAGCGGCTGTGACTCGTCTGCGCCACGGCGAACAGCCGGCGCCCGGTCGCCCGGCCGAACGCCTCCTCCTGGAAGGGCGAGACGAAGGCGCCGCGCTCGTCCTCGTACACCCGGGGCGTGAAGACGAAGGCGCCGGCGACCGCGAGCTCCCGTGCTTCCATGGCCCTGATACCTCCCGCGTCCGCATGACGGCCGGTTCCCCGCCGGACTCTGCGTGCCCCGCCTCGAGCACGACCGGTGCGGCGCTGGAGCGGGCGCCGGTACGGTACGCGGGTCGATCGCGGCCGGTATGTGACCGCGATCCCGGTTAGCGTGCGCCGGAGCCCCCCCCGCACGCCCGTGCACCGGTGAAAGGACACCATGGCACCGCTCACCCTCCGGAGCCTGAACAGGGCGACCCTGCAGCGGCAACTGCTGCTGGAGCGCACCGACTTGTCCGCCCACGACGTGACCGGCCACCTCGTCGGTCTCCAGGCCCAGGACCCGGACCCGCCCTACATCGGACTGTGGAGTCGCATCCGGGACTTCCGGATCGACGACCTGACGCAGCTGCTGCACGAGCGCTCCGTCGTCCGCGCCACCCTCTTCCGGGGCACCCAGCACCTGCTCACCGCCGACGACTACCTGTGGGTGCGACCCCTGTTGCAGCCGATGCTGAACCGCTGGCAGAAGGCGGCGTTCGGCAAGGGCACCACCGGAGTGGACCCCGCCGAGCTCGCGGAACGGGCCCGGGCCCTGCTCGGCACCGCCACCCTGACCCGCGCCGAGCTCGGCCGTGCCCTGGCCGGGCACTGGCCCGGCCGCGACCCCGTCGCGCTGGCCCGCTCCGTGCAGGGCCTGCTGCCGGTGGTGCACACCCCGCCGGACGGTACCTGGGGGCGCCGGGGGGCCACGCCCTTCACCCTCGCCGACCACTGGCTCGGCCGGCCGCCGGACGACGCGCCCTCGGCGGCGGACCTCGTCCTGCGGTACCTGGCGGCCTTCGGCCCGGCCACCGTCAAGGACGTCCAGGCGTGGAGCGGGATGACGCGGCTGCGCGAGGTGGTCGACGGCCTGCGGCCGCGCCTGCGCGTCCTGCGGGCCGCCTCGGGCGCCGAACTCCTCGACGTCCCCGGCGCGCCGTTGCCGGACCCGGACGTCCCGGCACCGGTGCGCTTCCTCGCGGCCCTCGACAACGTGGTGCTCGGCCATGCCGACCGGTCCCGGATGGTGAGCGACGACCGGCGGCGGCACCTCGTCGTGGAGGCCGGCGTCACCGTGGACGGCTTCGTCGAGGGACTGTGGCACATCCGGTGGCACAAGGACACGGCCGTCCTGGTCGTCAAGCTCTTCCGGCCCCTGACCGCGGCCGAGGAGGAGGCCGTCCACGCGGAGGGCATGCGCCTGCTGCGCTTCGCCGCCGGGAAGGCGCAGGGGCACGACATCCGCTTCATGCCGGTGGAAGCCGCGTAGGCCGTGCCCGGCGGACCGTGCAGGGCCCTGCGGCTGGCGCCCCGTGGGTGCGACACGGCACCCCGTCTGCGGGTGCGTCGTGGCTTGTCGCGCAGTTCCCCGCGCCCCTACGGGGCGCCCCGTAGGGGCGCGGGACCGTGTCGATCTGCGGCTGCCGCCGCGTGGGCGCGATCGGCCACCGACGGCCCGCAGTCGACGCGCCGCCCCGAGGCCCGGGCGAAGCCCCGCGCCCCTTACGGGGCCCTAGGGGACGGTCAGTTCCTCGGCTATGGCCAGGACGTACTGGCCGTACCGGGAGTTGGCGAGCCGCTCGCCCAGGCGCCGGCACTCGTCGCCGGTGATGAAGCCCATGCGCAGGGCGACCTCCTCGACGCAGGCGATGCGCACGCCCTGGCGTTCCTCCAGCGTGCCCACGTACTGGCCGGCCATCAGCAGCGACTCGGGGGTTCCGGTGTCCAGCCAGGCATAACCGCGCCCGAGGTCGACCAGCTTGGCCCGGCCCCGTTCCAGGTACCAGCGGTTGACATCGGAGATCTCCAGCTCGCCGCGTGCCGAGGGCCGCAGGTTCTTGGCCACGTCCACCACGCTGTTGTCGTAGAAGTACAGCCCCGTGATCGCCTTGTTGGAGCGCGGGCGCGAGGGTTTCTCCTCGATGGACACGAGCCTGCCCTCGGCGTCGACCTCGCCCACGCCGTACCGTTGCGGGTCCTGCACGGGATAGCCGAACAGGACGCAGCCCTGCACGTCCCGGCTGTTCTCGTGCAGCACGTCGTAGAAGCGGTGCCCGTGGAAGATGTTGTCACCGAGGATCAGGGCGACCGGGCTGTCGCCGATGTGGTCGGCGCCGATGATGAAGGCTTCCGGCAGGCCGTTGGGTTCGGCCTGCACCGCGTAGTCCAGGTGCAGCCCCAGGTGGGAGCCGTCGCCGAGCAGCCGCCTGAACTGCGGCAGGTCGTCGGGTGTGGAGATGATCTGGATGTCCCTGATGCCGGCGAGCATGAGAACGCTGAGCGGGTAGTAGATCATGGGCTTGTCGCCCACCGGAAGAAGCTGCTTGGAAACCGCCAGAGTGATCGGGCGGAGCCGGGTACCGGATCCGCCCGCAAGAATTATTCCTTTCACAGGACGCCTCCCAGCGCGGGCCCGTCGCACTTACGAACGCCGGCCAGTAGGACATGCGGGATTCGAGCCCTTCTCGACAGGTGCTCGAATCGGCGGGATCCGGCCGTGGTGGACCGGGCTGAATTGTCTGCCACCGTCGAGTTTGCATCGAGTTGCGTTCGAGTGCGCATCCCTAGCGTGCCGGGCATGACTTCATGCCGTATTTGCCGGGGATCGGTACAGGAGTTCTTCGACTTCGGCCGCCAGCCGCTCTCCGACGCCTTCCGTAAACCCGAGGACCGGTCGGAGGAATTCTTCTACCGCCTCGCGGTCGGCGTCTGCGAGGAGTGCACCATGGTCCAGCTCATGGAGGAGGTGCCCCGGGAGCGGATGTTCCGCGAGGACTACCCGTACCACTCGTCGATGTCCTCGGTGATGCAGGAGCACTTCACCCGCACCGCGCACCGGCTGCTGGAGGCATGCGGTACGGCCGCGGACCCCTTCGTGGTGGAGATCGGCTGCAACGACGGTGTCATGCTGCGCACCGTGGCCGACCGAGGGGTGCGTCACCTGGGCGTCGACCCCTCCCGGGACGTGGCCGAACTGGCCGCGGGCAAGGGCGTCGACGTGCGCATCGACTTCTTCCAGGAGTCGACCGCGGTGGAGATCAGGGAAAGCCACGGCCCGGCCGACGTCGTCTACGCGGCGAACACCATCTGCCACATCCCCTACCTGGACTCCGTCTTCCGCGGGGTCGACGCGCTGCTGGCCCCCGACGGCGTCTTCGTCTTCGAGGACCCCTACCTGGGCGACATCGTCGAGCGGGCCAGCTTCGACCAGATCTACGACGAGCACTTCTACCTCTTCTCCGCCTCGTCGGTGCGGGCCACCGCCCGGCGGTTCGGGTTCGAGCTCGTCGACGTCGAACGCCTGCCGGTGCACGGCGGCGAGGTGCGCTACACCATCGCCCGGCAGGGGCGCCGGAAGCCGGCGGCCGTCGTCGCCGCTCTGATCGACGAGGAGCGACGGCGCCAGATCACCGACATCACCATCCTGGAGCGGTTCGCGGTCGAGGTGAAACGCAACTGCGAGGACCTCACCAATCTCCTGGCGCGGCTTCGCGCCGAGGGGCGCAGCGTGGTGGCCTACGGGGCGACGGCGAAGAGCGCGACGGTCACGAACTACTGCCGCATAGGCCCGGACCTCGTGCCGGCCGTATTCGACTCCACGAAGGCCAAACAGGGCCGGTTCACGCCCGGCACCCACATTCCCGTACGGCCCCTGGAGGAGTTCTCCGAGCCGTACCCGGAGTACGCCCTGCTGTTCGCCTGGAACCATGCCGAGGAAATCATCGCCAGGGAGCAGGGTTTCCGCGACAGCGGTGGCAAGTGGATTCTCTACGTTCCCAAGGTCCACATCATTTAGCGGGTCCGGGTCCTCACGGAAGCGGAAAACCATGACCACCAGAGTTCTCGTCACGGGCGGGGCGGGGTTCATCGGCTCCCACTACGTCCGCACCGTGCTGGGCCCGGACGGCCCCGGCGACCTGACCGTCACGGTCCTGGACGCCCTGACGTACGCGGGCAACCGCGCCAACCTCGACCCGGTCCGATCGCATCCGGGCCTGGCGTTCGTCCACGGCGACATAGGCGACCCCGCCCTGGTCGACGCGCTGATGGCCCGCCACGACCAAGTCGTGCACTTCGCCGCGGAATCCCACGTCGACCGTTCGCTCCACGACGCGGACCGCTTCGTGCGCACGAACGTCCTGGGCACCCAGACCCTGCTCGACGCGGCACTGCGGCACGGTGCCGGCCCCTTCGTCCACGTCTCGACCGACGAGGTCTACGGGTCGATCGACAGCGGTTCCTGGAGCGAGGAGGCCCCCGTGGCCCCCAACTCGCCCTACGCCGCCTCGAAGGCGGCGGGCGACCTCCTCGCCCTGGCCCAGTACCGCACCCACGGCCTGGACGTGCGGGTCACCCGCTGTTCCAACAACTACGGTCCCTACCAGTTCCCCGAGAAGCTCATCCCGCTGTTCGTCACCCGCCTGCTGGACGGCGGGTGGGCGCCGCTGTACGGGGACGGCCTGCACGTGCGCGACTGGCTCCACGTGGACGACCACGTACGGGCCGTCGAGCTGGTCAGGACGGCCGGCCGGGCCGGCGAGGTGTACAACATCGGCGGCGGCACCTCGCTGCCCAACCGGGAGCTGGTCGCCCTGCTGCTCGACGCCTGCGGTGCGGGCTGGGACCGGGTGCGCCACGTCGAGGACCGCAAGGGCCACGACCGCCGCTACTCGGTGGACTGCGCCAAGATCTCCGACGAGCTCGGCTACCGCCCGCGGGTCCCCCTGGCGACCGGCCTGGCCCGCACCGTCGCGTGGTACCGCACGCACCGCTCCTGGTGGGAGCCCCTGCTCACCGGCGCCCGCTCCACCGGCGCATGGCCGGCCGCTCGACCGCCACGTGGAGCAGCCACGCCGAGGCGAGGCTGATCGCCACGGTCGCGGCTCCCTCGGCCAGCGCCCGGGGCAGCGTGGACACCGACGTCCAGCCGTCCTCCTCGGCCATGCCGATCGGTCCGTACGCGAGCACGAGCCAGTGCACCATGTACAGGGCGAAGGAGATCTCCCCCAGGAAGGTCATTTTCGGGCCGCGCAGGAGCGTCCGGCGGCCCTCGGTGTCGGCCCGGGCGCCCGCCGCGATGAGCAGGGCGAGGAAGAAGGCGATCCCGGACGCCTGGCTGAAGGAGTCCGGCAGCCACTCCGACGCGACCACATAGCTCAGCGTGGCCAGGACGGCGGCCGGCGCGAGCCCCAGCGGGATCCACCGTCCGCTCAGCACGATGCGGGCCATCAGCATGCCGAGGAGGAACTCCAGGGCCCTGACGAGCGGGAAGTAGTAGCCGAACCACTCGGCCCACCAGGGCTCGGTGGTGTTGAGCATGATCGGCCGGTCCGGCAGGGCGCGCCCGAGGAACGGCACGGTGGCGACGGCGACGGCGACCACCGCGGTCCACAGCCACAGTCGTGCCGCGGGGATCCTGCGCACCAGCGCCAGCAGCGCGGGGAACGCGAGGTAGAAGAGGAGTTCACAGGCCAGCGACCAGGTGGGTGCGTTCGAGGAGAAGTTCAGCACCACCTCCTGGTCCGGTATCCAACTCTGCACGAGGAACACCGTGGGAACGGTGTTGGCCACCGTCACCGGATTGCCGTACACGAGCATCAGCACCGTGACCGCCGCCAGCGTCACCAGGTGGTTCGGGAAGATCTTCACCAGCCGGCGCCGCCAGAACCGCCCGGGGGCGTCCCCGGGCCGGGCGACCCAGGTCAGGACGAAGCCGCTGAGGACGAAGAAGAAGACCACCCCCGTGGTCCCGGCCGTGTAGAGGTACCGGTCGCTCCACTCCAGCCAGGGCTTGTCCACCCGGGGCACGAGCACGATCCCGATGTGGCAGATGAGCACCATGAAGGCGGCGATGAACCGCATTCCGGTGAGGGAGGGCAACCGCGCGGGCCGGTCACCGGCCGCGCCGCCGGCATGCGCGGGCGGCGCGGCGATCAGAGAGATGGTGGCATGGTCATGTCGCTTTGGAGTCCCCGTCATGTCCCGACACCCTTCGCCGCAGGGCTCGACACGGGCTCGGGAGCGGCTGGGGTATGCGCGCTTCCGCCTCACGGGGGCTCCCGGCCGGCGGTCAGGCCGTGGCGGTGTTGCGCTCCTGCCAGGTGCGGTGGACCGCCACGGCCTCCTCGCGGGGCTCGTGGCGCATCGGCAGACGGCGCTGCTGCCACGGCTTGGCGAACTCGTCGTAGAAGGTGGCCAGCTCGAAGTACCTGCGGTCGTCCACGTAGTGCGGCGCGTAGGCGTCGCGCGTGGTGAGGAAGACGACCTCGTCGGGGGAGCAGTAGTACAGGGCGCCCAGGCACATGGGGCAAGGATGGGCCAGGACGTAGACGGTGGTGCCGGTCAGGTGCTCGGTGCCCGCGCGCAGGCACGCCTCGCGGATGGCGAGGATCTCGGCGTGGGCGGTGGGGTCGCCGCTCTGGGCGACCCTGTTGGGGCTCTCCGCCAGGATCTCGCCGTCCTTGACGACGACGGTCGCGAAGGGGCGGCCGCCCTCCTCGACGTTGCGGCGGGCCAGGTCGATGGTGCGCTGGATGAAGTCCATGGGTGTCCTTCGGGCTCAGAAGGGCTTGGTCGGCAGGTACTTGCCGTCGAGGGTGATGACGGCGCGCTCGCCGCCCTCGGGGTCGGCGACCTTCTGCACGTCCAGCCTGAAGTTGATCGCCGAGATGATGCCGTCGCCGAACTGCTCGTGGACCAGGGCCTTCAGCGTGGTGCCGTAGACCTGGAGCATCTCGTGGAAGCGGTAGATGGTCGGATCGGTGGGGATGCCGCCGGGGATCGAGCCGCGCGTGGGGACGGTCTGCAGGAGCAGCGCGGCGTCGGCGTCCAGCCCGAGGAGCTCGGCCACCGCCTCGGCCGAGGCCGCGGGCAGCGCGTGCTGGCCGAGCACGGCGGCGGTGGTGAAGGCGACGGACAGGCCGGAGGCGTCGGCGATCTGCTGCCAGGTGAGGTTCTTGCGGGTCTTGGCCTCGACGGCGGTGGCGGCGAGGAGCTGACGGGCGGTGGGGTCGAACTGAGCGTGGATCATGAGGTGTTCACCTTTCCGGATCAAGAGATGGGTGTGGCTCGCGCGTCGATGACGCGGCCGGTCGCGATGTCGAAGACCCAGCCGTGCAGCGCCACCGTGTTCCGGGCGAGCGCGCGGGCGACCGAGGGATGGGTGGCGAGGTTCGCCAGCTGGGCGCGCACGTTCTCGCGGACGAGCGCGGACGTCCCGCCGTCGCCGGCGGTACGGGCCGACGCGGCGTCGGCGTGGCGCAGCCAGCCGGCGACCGCCGGAGCGGCGGCGAGGTCGTGTCCTTCGGCGAGCGCGGTCATCGCGCCGCAGGCGGAGTGCCCGCAGACCACGATGTGCGACACGCCCAGGACGGCGACGGCGTACTCGATGCTCGCCGCCACGCCGTCGGTGCCCGGGGTGTGGGCGGGGACGAGATTGCCCGCGGTCCGTACGACGAACAGCTCCCCGGGCTCGCAGCCCAGGATCAGCTCGGGCACGACGCGGGCGTCGGAGCAGCCGATGAACAGGGTGTGCGGCCGGTGCTCGGTGGCCAGGCGGGCGAAGAGCCCTTCCTTGGCGGGGAAGACGTCCCGCCGGAACCGTGCGACGCCCTCGGCGAGGTCATGCATGGGTCACTCCCTTCGGTGGCGGCCGGCCGCGGGGCCGACGGGTTCCACCCTGCATGAGCTGGTCCTATAGAGTCCAAGAGCCATTGGGCATGCAACTCATAGATGGCATCTATAGTCGCTTCCATGGCTCTGGAACTGCGTCACCTGCGCTACCTGCTCGCCGTCACCGAGCACGGCAACTTCACCCGCGCCGCCGAGGACCTGCACATCTCCCAGCCCACCCTGTCCCAGCAGATCAAGCAGCTGGAGCGCACGGTCGGCGTGCAGCTGCTGGACCGTACGGGCCGCACCGTGCGGCCCACCGACGCCGGCCTGGTGTACGTCGAGCACGCCCGCCGGGCGCTGCGCGACCTGGCCGCCGCCGAGCGGGCCGTCCACGACGTGCAGGACCTCTCGCGCGGTGACCTGCGCGTGGGCGTCACCCCCACGTTCACGGCCTACCTCGTCGGACCGCTCGCCGCAGCGCTCCACGAGGCGCACCCCGGCGTCACCCTGACCGTGCGGGAGACGACCCAGGACGGCATCGAGGCCGCCCTCCTCGCCGACGACCTCGACCTCGGCATCGCGTTCACCGGCCCCGGCGCCCACCTGCCCGGCATCGGCGCCTCGCCCCTGTTCACCGAGACCCTCGGGTTGGTCGCCGGGCCGCACACGGCAGCTCCCGCGGACCTTGCACCCGTCCCCGTACGCAGCCTGAACGACCGTCACCTGGCACTACTGGGCCGGGACTTCGCCACGCGCGGCCACATCGACGCCTACTTCGGCCGCCACGGCGTCCGCCCGCCCATCGCCGTGGAGGCCGACTCCGTCCAGGCCCTGATCGAGATCGTCCGGCGCACGCCGCTGGCCACCGTGCTGCCCGACGCGATCACCGACGACCACCCCCACCTGACGCGCGTCCCCCTCGACCCGCCCCTGCCCACGCGCACCGTCGCCCTCCTCACCCGCGCGGACGCCTACCGCAGCGCCGCCGCCCGGGCGTTCACCCGCCTCGCGCACGAGCACGTCGAGGCCCGGGCCTACGCCCCGGCCGGCCCGGGCGGTCCGGGCGGTCCGGGCGGTTCGGCGCACTGAGGTGCGGCGGCCCAGGCGGCCCGCTCGCCGAGCAGTTCGCGCAGGTCGGCGATCGTGTAGCCGCGGGCGCGGACGGCGTCGACGATCCGCGGCAGGGCCGCGGCGTCCAGGACGGTGTCCTGCCCGTCGGAGCCCACGTGCATCTGGACGATCTCCCCGGGGCGCAGGGCGTCCAGGGCCCGCCGGACGGCCTGATCGACCGTCATGCCGCGGGCCGGCCCCAGGTACCCCTTGGTGTCGGTGGTCCACTCGATGTCGGCGAACCCCAGGGCGTTGACCTCGGCGATCTCCTGCGGGGTGGTGTCGCCGTAGGGGAAGCGGAAGAACGGCAGCGGGGCGGTGCCCGTGGCCGCGCGGAGGGCCCGGTCCGCGCGCAGGACCTCCGCCGCGCGCTCCTGCGGCCGCAGGGTCTCGAAGTGGGGGTGACCGTAGGAGTGGTTGCCGATGCCGTGCCCGGCCGCGGCGATGGCGCGGGCGGCGGCCGGGTGGCGGTCGGCGAAGTCGCCGGTGAGGAAGAACGTGGCGGGGGCGCCGCGCCGGCGCAGCACCTCCAGCACCGTGTCGATGCCCTCCACGTCCCAGGCGGCGTTGAACGTCAGGGCCACCACGTGGGCCCGCGTGGGCATCGTGCGGTTCTCCGAGCCGTACAGGGCCCGCAGCCGGTCGCAGGGGTCGCCGGGCCTGCCGGGCGCCGTCGCGGCGGGCGCGGGGACGCCGGACAGGGCGGCGAGCATGGCCATCGCGGTTGCCGCCACCGTCCACGCCCCCGGGGAACGCCTCACGCCGCGCACGTTACCGGCGTGTGCCCGCCGGGAGCCGGTGACGAGGCCGGAAGTGGCCGCTCTGAAAGCAGCCGCCGCGGAAGCGGCCGCCGTAAAAGCGGATGCGCCGCCCGTGGGGCGCTCGTTACCGTAGGGGCATGTCTACGCCCCGAATCTCCTAGCCGAGGACCCGCTTCCCCGCCAGAAGTGTGTCCTTTCGCTGTTTCGGAGCGTTACCCATGATTACCGTCCGCGGTGTCGAGCTGCGCGCGGGTGCCCGCGTGCTGCTGTCCGATCTCTCCTTCACCGTCTCTCCCGGCGACCGCATCGGCCTGGTCGGCCGCAACGGCGCAGGCAAGACCACCTTGCTGACCGCCCTCGCCGGCGCCGGCGGCCCGGCCGCCGGCACCATCACCCGCACCGGTCCCGTGGGCTTCCTCGCCCAGGACTCCCGTGCCGCCGACCAGGCCGTCACCGTCACCGACCGCATCCTCTCCGCCCGCGGCCTCGACCGCGCCCTGCACGCGCTGCGCGCGGCCGAGGCCGCGATGGCCCGCGCCGCGCGCCCCGCCGAACTGGAGCGCGCCATGGCCGCCTACGCGCGCGCCGAGGCCGCCTTCCAGGCCGGCGGCGGCTACGCCGCCGAGGCCGAGGCCGCCCGCGTCGCGGCCGGGCTCGGCCTGCCCGACCGCGTGCTGAACGAGCCGGTCGGCACCCTCTCCGGCGGCCAGCGGCGCCGCGTCGAACTCGCCCGCATCCTCTTCGCCGGGCTCGCCGGGCACGGCGGCACCCTGCTGCTGGACGAGCCCACCAACCACCTGGACGCCGACTCCGTCGCCTGGCTGCGCACCTTTCTCCAGGGCCACCAGGGCGGCCTGGTGGTCATCAGCCACGACACCGGACTGCTCGCCGACGTCGTCAACCGCGTCTTCCACCTGGACCCCACACGCGCGACCATCGACATCCACAACACCGGCTGGCACACCTACCTCGCCCAGCGCGAGAGCGACGAGCGGCGCCGGACCCGGGAGCGGGCGAGCGCCGAACGCAAGGCCGCGGCCCTGCACGCGCAGGCCGACCGGATGAAGGCCCGCTCGGCCACCGCCGTCATGGCCCGCAGCATGGCGCGCCGCGCCGACCGCATGCTGGCCGGCCTGGAGCCGGCCCGGCGCACCGAGCGCACCGCCCGCATCCGGCTGCCCGAGCCCGCGCCGTGCGGCCGCACCCCGCTGGGAGCGATCAGCCTGGCCAAGTCCTACGGCGACCACCGCGTGCTGGACGGCGTCGACCTGGCCGTCGACCGGGGCAGCCGCCTGGTGATCCTCGGCCTCAACGGCGCCGGCAAGACCACCCTGCTGCGCATCCTGGCCGGTGCCGAGACCCCGGACGCCGGCCGGGTGGTGCACGGGCACGGGCTGCGCCTGGGCTACTTCGCCCAGGAGCACGACACGCTGGATGCGGCCCGCACCGTCCGGGAGAACCTGGCGGCCGCCGCCCCGCACCTGACGGACGGCGAGGCCCGGCACGTCCTCGGCTCGTTCCTCTTCGGCGGGGACGACGCGGACAAGCCCGCGGGCGTCCTGTCCGGCGGGGAGAAGACCCGCCTGGCCCTGGCCGGGCTGGTCCACGGCGGTGCCAACGTGCTGCTGCTGGACGAGCCCACCAACAACCTCGACCCCGCCTCCCGGGCCGAGGTCCTGGCCGCGGTCGGCGCCTACCCCGGCGCGATCGTCATGGTCACCCACGACGAGGGCGCCGTCGACGCCCTGCGCCCGGACCGCGTCCTGCTCCTGCCGGACGCGGACGAGGACCTGTGGAGCGAGGACTACCGCGACCTGCTCCTCCTCGCCTGACCGCGGTCACCGCCGGCACGCGTACCGCGTGCGGATGCCTGCCGGGGGCCGGTCCCCGGCAGGTCAGCGCGGGGGCTCGGCCAGGAGGGCCTTGCGGTGGCTGAACGTCTCCAGCGAGTAGCGGCCGTGGTAGTTGCCCATGCCGCTCTCGCCCACGCCGCCGAACGGCAGCTCCGGGACGGTGAGGTGGGCCAGCGGCAGGCCGAAGGACAGGCCGCCCGAGGACGTCTCGGCCGCCAGGCGCTCGCGTACGGCGGGCGAGTCGGTGAAGGCGTACAGCGCGAGCGGCTTGTCGCGGTCGTTGATGAAGGCGATCGCCTCGTCCAGGCCGGGCACCGTGACGACGGGCAGGACGGGGCCGAAGATCTCCTCCTGCATGACGGGCGCGTCGGGGTCGACGTCGGCCAGGACGGTGGGGGCGATGTACTTCGTGTCCCGGTCGCTGTCGCCGCCCGTCACCACGCGGCCGGAGCCGAGCAGGGCGGTCAGCCGGTCGAAGTGGCGCTCGTTGACGATGCGCCCGTACCGGTCGCCGGCCGCCGGGTCGGGGCCGTAGAGCTCCTCCACGGCACGCGCCAGGGCCGGCTCCAGGGCCCGGGCGGTCTCCGGGTCGGTCAGGACGTAGTCGGGGGCCACGCACGTCTGGCCCGCGTTGAGGAACTTGCCGGCCGCCAGGCGCCGCGCCACCTCCTGCGGGTCGGTGCCCCGGTCGACGAAGACCGGCGACTTGCCGCCCAGCTCCAGCGTGACCGGCGTCAGGTGCCGGGCCGCGGCCGCCATCACGATGCGGCCCACGGTGCCGTTGCCGGTGTAGAAGATGTGGTCGAAGCGCTCGGCGAGCAGCTCGGTGGTCTCGGGCACGCCGCCTTCGACGACGGCCACCGCATCCGCGTCGAGGTACTGCGGGAGCAGGCGGGCGAGGACGGCGGAGGTGGCCGGGGCCAGTTCGCTGGGCTTGGCGACGACCGCGTTGCCCGCCGCGAGGGCGCCCAGCAGCGGGGTCAGCAGCAGCTGGGCCGGGTAGTTCCAGGGCGCGATGACGAGGACGACGCCCAGCGGGTCGTACTGCGTCCAGGCGCTGGCCCCGGCCAGGTGCTCGGGGACGTCCGCGGGCTGCGGCCGCAGCCAGTCCCCGAGGTGTTCCAGGGTGTGGTCGATCTCCCGGATCGTGAAGCCGATCTCGGTGCGGTGGGCCTCGTACGCGCTCTTGCCCAGGTCCCGGTGGAGGGCGTCGGCGATGGCCGCGGCCTCCTCGGTGAGCAGGGTGCGCAGGGCGTGCAGCTGGGCGGTGCGCCAGGCGAGCGGCCGGGTGCGGCCGGTGCGGAAGGCGGCGCGGAGCCGGGCGACGGCCTCGGCGGGCCGTTCCGGGGCGGGGGCGGGGTGCGACATGGTGCCTCGTTCCGACAAAGGTTCCGAAAAGGGTTCCGAAGGAGTTCCGAAAAGACGTTGCGCAAGACGTTCCGGAAGATGTTCCGGGAAAGGGGAGGGGATCAGGCGGCGGCCGGTACGGCGGCCAGGCGGGGCCGGGCGCGGCGCTTCTCGGCCGCGGCCGCCACGGCGAGCAGGGCCAGGCCGCCGGCCAGCCAGCCGAACAGCGACAGCACGCGGCCGTCGAAGCCGGCGCCGCCGTCGAAGTAGAGCAGGGAGCGGGCGCCCTCGACGAAGCCGGCGCCGTTCCAGAAGGCGTGCAGGGAGCCGAAGAAGCCGTTCTGCAGTTCGGGGCGGAAGACGCCGCCCGAGGTCGTGAAGTTCAGCATCACGAACAGCACCATCATCGTCAGTGTCGTCCAGCGCTTGAGGAAGGTGTGCAGTCCGATGCCGAAGGCGATCACGCCCGCGGAGTAGAGCCAGGCCATGCCCCACACGGTGGCGTAGTCGTGGTCGACGACGTGGAAGACGGGGCCGGCGAGGGCCATGCCGATGGCGCTGACCACGACGGAGACGGCCAGGCCGACGGCCGCACGCGTCCACAGGCTCAAGGAGGCACCGGCCGCGCCGATGGCCGCCACGCTGCCGTACGAGCCGATGCTCAGCGCGACGAGCAGGAAGAAGATGCCCTGCCCGGTGGGGTCGCCCGAGGACAGCGTGGTGATGTCGGTGACCTTCAGCGGCACGCCCTGGTGGTCGGTGACGCTGCGGAAGACGGCGGTGGCGGCGGTGGCGGTGGTGTCGGAACCGGCCTTCGCCACCAGCACCTCGGGGTGCTCGGCACCGGGCACGTACGCGCCGGCCAGCTCGCGGTCCCGCAGCTGCCGGGTGGCGGTCGCGCGGTCGGCGACGGTGGTGACGTCCAGGGCGTCGCCGGCCCTGTCCTTGATGGTCTGGGCGAGGACCTGGGTCCGGGCGGTGCTGCCGACGACGGCGACCTTCATGCCGTGCGGCTCGGGGGAGTGGAAGGCACCGAGGTAGGCCAGGCCCATGCCCAGGCACATCAGCAGCGGGGTCAACAGGTGCACGGCCACGTGCTTGAGGTGGTGGCGCGGCCCGTGGGCGGCGTGAGCGGTCATGAGCGGGGGCTCCTCCGGGCAGTTGCGAGGTCTCAGAGGTTGGTAAATGCAACCAATACTGAATGTATTATGCAACCGAATGGAAGGTGGAGATATGCCGGACCGCGATGTGACCCTGAGCACCATCCAGCGCGAGCTGACCGCGTTCGCCCGCCGGGCCCGGCACAAGGCCGCGCAGATCCACCCCGAGCTGTCCCTGGTGACCTACAGCATGCTCGACCACCTGGAGGCGACCGGCGGCTGCCGCGGCACCGACCTCGCCGACCACTTCCTGCTCGACAAGTCCACCGTCAGCCGGCAGACCGCCGTCCTCGAACGCCTGGGCCTGATCGTGCGCGAGACCGACCCCGAGGACCGGCGCGGGCAGATCCTGCGCCCGTCCGAGGACGGCCTGCGGCTGCTCGCGGAGGCCCACCGGCAGCGCCGGGCGATCTTCGAGGACCGCTTCACCGACTGGGACGACGCCGACCTGGAGCGCTTCGCCGGGTACCTGCAACGCTACAACGCCGCCGGCTGACACCGGCGGCGTTGAAAGTGATCGGGGTCGATCCGCTTGATCAGTAGGCGGAGTTGACGTTGTCCATGGAGCCGTACTTGTCGGCGGCGTAGTTGCAGGACGCGACGATGTTGGCGACCGGGTCGTAGATGTCCCAGGAGGTGCCCTCGACGTGATACGCCTTGAACGTCGGGTCGATGATCTGCAGCAGACCCTTGGAGGGGACACCGTTGACGGCGTTGACGTCCCAGTCGTTGATCGCGCGCGGGTTGCCCGTGGACTCGCGCATCACGTTGCGCTTGATGCCCTCGTACGAGCCGGGGATGTGCTTGGCCTTCATGATGTCCAGGGCCTGGGTGATCCAGCCGTCCAGGTTGTCGCCGTAGGCCTTGGGGGTCGCAGCGGCGGGCTTGGCGGGCTTGGCGGCGGGCTTGAGGGCGGTGCGGGCCTGGGAACGGGAGGCGGCCTGCTCCTTGGCCTTGCGCTCGGCCTCCGCCGCGGCCTTGGTCTTCGCCTGGGCGTCGGTGGTGGCCTGGGTGGCAGCAGCGTCAGCGGCCTTCGCCAGCTCGGCGTCCTGGGTCTGACCGAAGGTCTCCGCGTTCCAGGCGACCGGCTTGACCGGGGCGTGGGTGGCGGCGGTGGCGGCGGGGACGACACCGAGCACGACACCGGTGGCGCCGGCGGCGGTCAGGCCCGCAGCGATGAACTTGTGGGTCTTGGTCAGACGGGTATAGCCGGAGTGGTTGGAGCGCATGAAGGAGCTGAACCTCTCGATCGGGGATGCCGCACGAGCCCGAAGCGGCGCATAACGAAGCGCCGTTCTCGATCGGACGGCGCCGTGCGACTCATCCATCATTAGCGGCGCTCGAAACCCCTGGCAAAGCCCCCCACTACGGCCCTCTTTCGTCCCCCACCACCCCCCACCCCACCCACCACGGCCAATACCAACGGCCCACTTTCGTAGGTGATCCACCTCTCATGGGCGGGCTCACATCCCGGGCCCCTCCGGCTCGCCCTCCGCGAAGAAAGCGCTACTCCACGGCACCGGAATCCGGGCCCGTGCCCCGCAGCGTCTGGGCGTGGGCCAGCTCGCGGTACGCGGCGCTGCGCCGCAGCAGTTCCAGGTGCGTACCGCAGGCGATCACGCGCCCGGCGTCGAGCACGTAGATGCGGTCGGCGTTCTGGACGGTGGACAGCCGGTGGGCGATGACCAGCAGTGCGCACTCCCCGGCGATGTCCCGCATGACCTTGCTCAGCGCCGCCTCGTTGATCGCGTCGAGGTGGGAGGTCGGCTCGTCCAGCAGCAGCAGCGACGGCCGGGTGAGCAGGGCGCGGGCGAGGGCCACGCGCTGGCGCTCGCCGCCGGAGAGGGTGGCCCCGCGCTCGCCGAGGTTGCAGGCCAGCCCGCCGGGGAGGCGTTCGACCACGTCCGTGAGGTTGGCCAGCCGCACCACGCGGTCGACCTCGGCCGCGCCGGCGTCGGGCACCGCGTAGGTGATGTTGTCCCAGAGGGTGCCGTGCACGACGTGGGTGTTCTGGTCGACCAGCGCGATGCGCTCGCGGCACTCCTGACGGGTCAGCTCGGGGGCGGGCCGCCCGTCGAAGAGCAGGACGCCCTCCTGGGGCTCGTAGAAGCGGGCGGCGAGGGAGAAGATCGTGGTCTTGCCGGCGCCCGAGCGGCCCACCAGGGCGACCTGCCCGTGGTGCGGTACGGACAGGGACACCCCGCGCAGGACGGGTCGGCCGGGGCGGTAGCCGAAGTGGACGTCGCGCAGCGTGAGGGCCCCGGCGGGCCGGGACGCGGAGCGCGGAGCGGGGGACCGGGTGCGGCCGGCGGGCTCCCGGGGCAGGGCCAGCGCCTGGTCGACGCGCTCGTAGGCGCCCATCCCGCGCTGGACGAGGCCGACGGCACGGAAGACGGACGAGAGAGGGACGACCAGGTAGGAGGCGTAGAGCAGGAAGGCCACCAGTTCGCCGAGCGAGTCGGCGGCGCCCACGCGCATGCCGCCGATCACCAGGACGACGAGGAACGATCCCTGGACGGCGAGCTCGACGGCGGAGCTCATGAAGGAGGCGAGCTTGGCGGTCTGCACTCCGGCGCGGTACGCGCTCTCGACGCGGGTGCCGATCCTGGCGGCCTCGCGGTCCTCGGCGCAGTGGACGCGCACCATGGGCAGCGCGCCGAGCGCCCGCTCCAGGTCGGCGGCGATGCCGCCGACGGCCCCCTGGGTGCGCTCGGCGGCGGTGCGGATGCCAGACAGCAGTGAGGTGACGATGACGGCCGCCGCGGCCACGGTGGCGACGACCAGCAGGAGCAGGACGGGGTCGATCCAGGCCATCAGCGCCAGCGCGCCGGCCGAGACCAGCAGCCCGGTGACCAGGTCGACCAGCGCCTGAGCGGTGGCCTCGCGGATGACGCCGGTATCGGCGGTGACGCGGGAGATGAGGTCGCCGCTGCGGTGCTCGCCGTACTCGCGCATGTCGAGGCGCAGCAGATGGGAGACCAGGCCGTGCCGCAGGGTGCGGATCACGCCTTCCCCCATGCGTTCCAGCAGGAAGCGGCCGACCGCCCCGGTGACGGCCTCCGCCACGAACAGCCCCGCGAGCAGCAGCAGCGGTCCGGTGACGGCGGCGTGGCCGGCCGCGTCGATGACGCGCCGGGCCAGCAGCGGCTGGGCCAGGCCCATGGCCGAGCCGGCCAGGGTCAGCACGCAGGCGACGGCGATGGCGGACCGGTGCCCGGCGGTCAGGCGCACCATGGTGACCAAGGCCCCGGCCGCCTTGCGGCGGCCCTTCGGCGAGGGCGCGTGCGCCGTGGCCTCCGGTTCGCCGGGGCGCGGATCGGCGCCGGTGGCGAGCTGCCCGCTCACGGCTCGTCCCGGCCGGCGGGTGCCACGACCACCAGGCGGCCGAAGTAGTCGTCGGGCACGCCCTCGCCCACCGGCCGGCCGCCGGCCTCGACCCAGGCGTGAGCGGCGAAGGGCGGCACCACGCGGACCCCTGCGCACCACGTGGGCCACACACCCCACAGCCGGCACAGCAGCGCGGCGCCCACCGAGCGCGGCAGGCAACCGCGTGGCCCCGCGCAGTACAGGCTGACCGCACATATCGCGTCCCGGGCGGCCTGCGCCTGCCCGGGGTCGGCCGGTGCGGCACCTCGGCGCACGACGCCGAGGACGGCCCGGATGCGGTGGGGGCGCAGCCGGGCCAGCAGCAGGGCGGGCAGCAGGACGACCCGGGCGGCCAGGCGGTGCCCGAGGGGCACGCCGACGGGCCGCGCCAGGGCGCTGGGGGTGCTCACGATGCCAGCCCGCTGCTGCGCAGCTGCTCGGCGAGCGTGGCGACGTCCCGGGCCGCCTGGGCGCGGTCGATGTCGAATTCCGCGACGAGCGCGTCCACCGCGTCCTGCTCGTCGCCGCCCTCCAGCAGGGCGCGGACGACAAGGGTGCCGGTGGGGTTGAGCTCCCAGTACTCCCCGCTGCGCTGGTCCAGCAGGACGGTGCCGTATGCGGTGGTGGCGGTGCAGACGTCGGCTCCCAGCCGCAGTGCCATGTGCCGTACCCCTTCTCTAGGCCGGTGGTGCGTCAAGGTCGGTGCCGCGGGCCAGGCTGCGCAGCCACACCTCGCAGGCGATGGTGGAGTAGAGGATCGCGTCCTTCAGGCCGGGGCTGTTCGGGCGCTGGGCCAGGGCGCGCAGGACGTCGCGGTCGACGAGCCCCATCCGGGCCAGATGGGAGTCCTCCCACAGGGCCAGCAGGTCGCCGCGGTGTTCGCGCAGCCCGTCGGCGGCGTCCATGGACGCCTGGGCCTTGCTGGTGCGGCGCAGGCACTCGTCGGGCACGATGCCACGCATCGCCGAGGTCAGCATCGGTTTGTACGCCCAGGGGGTGACCCGGTCGGCGGGCCGGACGGCCAGGGCCGCCTCGATGACCCGGTCGTCGAAGAACGGCGAGGCCATGGGCAGGCCGGCACGGCAGGCCATGGCGTCCCACTGGCGGACGATGCGGGTGCAGGTGCGGATGGCCTCCAGGTCGGTGTGCATTCCGCGGTCGGGGTGCAGCGGCCGGGCGCCGGCCGCCGCCTCGGTCAGTGCGTCGCGCACGAGCGCGGCGGCGTCGTCGGTGACCCAGTCGAACAGCCGGGGCTCGGCCGACCAGCCCAGCGTCCCGCCGACCGTGTCCGGCAGGGGGTCCCGCAGGCGGCCGGTGGCGTCGGCGAGCCAGCGGTCGTACGGCCGGGAGTCGGCCAGGGCGCGCGCCATGCCGGACAGCGGCCAGGTGAACAGGACCTTGAAGCCGCGCAGCCGGCCGAGCGCGAACAGCGGCCGGCGGCGCAGCAGCCGGTGGTAGTACGCCTCCGAGCACCAGGCGATGTGGTCGCCGCCGATGCCGGTCAGATGCAGCCTGCTGCCGCGCTCCCGCAGGCCGGGCAGGTGGTGCAGCACCCGGGCGCGGTCCATCACGCCGATGGTCGGCTCGTCCATCGGGTCGTCGATCTCCAGCAGGTCGGTGTAGACCAGCGGCGAGGCGTGGGCGTCCCAGACGACGTGCTCGACCTGCGGCAGGTGGGCGGCGGCGCGCTTGGCCCAGTGCAGGTCGTCGTCGCCCGGGTCGCGGCCCGGCCAGGTGCTGGCCACCACCCGGGCGGGGGAGCGGTCGGCCAGGAAGCAGACGGACGTGGAGTCCAGGCCCCCGGAGAGATCGCAGCTGACCACGCCGCCCGGCCGGGTCCGGGCGCCGACCGCGTCGGTGAGTGCCTGCCGGAGCAGGGGGGCGCCCTCGGCGAGGGGGCGCACCGGTTCGGGCGGGGACCACCAGCGGGAGGTGCGGGTGGTGTGCCCGTCGGGTGACAGGTACAGCGCCTCGCCCGGGCGCACGGCGCCGACGCCCTGCCAGACGGAGGTCTCGTACAAGGGGTGGGGAACCGGCCACAGCAGGCGCACGGCCACCTCGCGCGGGTCCGGTCCGGTGCCGGCCGCGTGGGCGAGCAGGCGGGCGTCGGTGCCGGCGACGTGGACGCCCTCGAGCGCGGTGTGGAAGACCAGGCGCAGGCCGGAGGCCGCGCCCTGGATCCTGACCCGGCCGTCGAGCGAGGCCGCCAGGTGGAAGCTGCCCGGCAGGGTGCGGGCGAGTTCGTCCAGGTGCGCGAGGTCGGTCAACCGGTCGGCGTGTCGCTGGAGTACATCGGGGCGCACGGGGCAGCAGCCCAGGACGGCGAGGGCGACCCGGCGGGTGGCGACGGCGGTGCACTCGTCGTCGGTCCAGTGGCCGGTGATCCAGGGCCTGCCGGAGGGGTGGTCGAGGGTGCGTGTTCCGGGGTGGCGGGGCAGAGAGCGGGCCGCGGCCCGCGCGCCCTCACAGTCCGGAAGGACCGTGAAGGACGCGCTGCCGCAGCCCGCCTCCGCATGATCATGCAGTGACGCCATGGCGTGCGATCAGCTGCCCTGCCTCAGTTCTTGCTGAGGACGAGGCGGTCGTTGCCCTTGAACTGCAGCAGACCGGTCTCGGTGCGGAAGTCGCCGCGCCGCGTCAGGGTGGGGGCCTCGTACGCCTTCTTCATGAGCTTCTCCTCTTTTTTGGGAGGGAGAACCAGCCCTGCATCAGACGTAACTCCCGTCTGTTGCAAGGAGGTTCGCTGCTACGAAGAACGTAGCAGCGCCTCCCGACGGTCGGACAATACGCTCATGTGCGTATTCATAAGAGGAATCGCATAAATATCCGCCGTGACCCTGTTCGGGGAAAGCGGGTTCGGGAAGGGGAGGGTGGCGCTCCGGGAGATCGTTGCTGTTAAGGTAAGGCTTACCTATTCGAAGCCCGTGTCGAGTCGTGCGCAGGGGGTCCTCGTGGCGGTGGCAGTCGCTCCTTCCCGGACGGCCGGTGCGCTCGGCGCGCCCGCCTGGGCCGGTGTGCTCCAGGAGACCTACGCCCAGGTGGCCGAGGCGCTCGGCCCGGTCGTCCGGGTGCGGGCCGGCACCGGCCTCGAGGGCGACCCCGTCACCGCCGAACGCCTCGTCAAGGACGAGGCCCTGCGCGAGTGGCTGGTCGAGGCGTCCGCCCGCAGGATCGAGGAGGGCCACGGCACCGCGCCCCGCCGCGACGTCGCGGCCCTCGACGTGCTGCACCAGTACGCCTTCTTCGCCGCCGTCACCATGAGCGGCCCCTGGTTCCTGGAGCGGCGCGTGCCCTGGGTCGGGCCCGGCGGCGTCGGGTACGACCCGGCCTCCGCCACCCTGACCGTCTCCCCCTCCTACCTCTCCTGCCTGCCGGACGACCCCGCCGCCGGCCGCCCCGGCTTCCGCGTCGTCGCCGACGAGGAGGCGCTGCGCACGGAGCTGCGCGGCGCGGTGGCCCACCACCTCGGGCCGGTCCTGGAGGCCTTCCGCCCGCTGCTGCGCCGCGGCCCCCGCGCCGTGTGGGGGCTGGCCACCGACGAACTGGCCGAGGGCATCTGGTACCTGGGCCGGCTCATCGGGCAGGAGGGCCGGGCGGTGGCCGCGGCCGAGCGGCTGCTGCCGGGCAGCACCGCGCCGTTCGTGGGCGCGGCCGGGTTCCGTCCCTCGTGCGGCGACCCCGAGGCGGAGGCGGTCGGCGAGTCCACCCGTACGCGCGTGAACTGCTGCATGTGGTACACCATCACCCCGCAGACCGTCTGCCCGACCTGCCCGCGCCGCAAGCGCCCCTGAACGAATCGCACGCAACGCAGTACGGCGATGGCCGGGCCTCCTTCAGGAGGCCCGGCCATCGCCGTACTGTCGTCGGTCCGCTGTCGCCGCGTCAGGCGCGGGCGGCGTCCACCCCGTACGTCTTGGCGACGTCGTCGAGGACGGACTCGGCGCCGTAGAGGCCCACGGCGAGCATCCACGTGGTGTCGTCGACCTCGTGGACCTGCCCCTTCAGCTGCTTCCACAGCGGGTTCGCCTGGAACTTCTCCTTGTTCTTCGTGCCGGCCCCCGACGGGTCGGGGTAGGCGGTGACGAAGATGTCGTCCGCGTCGACCTTCTTGATCTGCTCCTCGGAGATGTCGGCGTTGAAGCCGGTGCCCTTGGCGTCCTGCGGCTTGTCGAAGCCGAGGTCCTTGAGGATGACGCCGATGTAGGTGTCCTCCTTGTACAGGCGCGTCGGGCCGTCGAGGAAACGCACCACGGAGACCGAGGGGTTGGACCCCTTCTTCTTGCGGACCGCGTCGCCGATCGCCTTGGCGCGCTTGTCGTACGCGGCGATCTTCTCGTCGGCGAGCTTCTCCTTGCCGAGCGCCTTGCCGACCAGCTTGAGGTTGTCCTTCCAGGTCGCGCCGGTGTCCTCGGTGAAGACGGTGGGCGCGATGGCCGACAGCTGGTTGTAGAGCTTCTCGTGACGGACCTTCGCCGACAGGATCAGGTCGGGCTTGAGGACCTTGATCTTCTCCAGGCTGGGCTCCTCCAGCATGCCGACCGGCTTCGCGCCGCCGCCGTACGTGGCCGCGTCCTTGCCGAAGTACGCGGGCAGCTTCTCGTCGGGGGAGGCGAGGGTGGTGTAGCCGACGACGTTGCCCTGCAGGGCCAGTGCGGCGTCCACGAACGTCATGTCGAGGGCGACGATGCGCTTGGGGGCCTGCTTGAGCTGCGTCTTGCCCATGGCGTGCTCGATCGTGCGCGGGAAGGCGGCGCCCGAGGCGGCCGTGCCCTTGCCGCCCTGATCGTCCGTATTCTTGTCCGAGCCGCCGCCGCAGGCGGCGGTGGCGAGCAGACCTGCGGTCACGGCGACGGCGCCGACGGTACGGCCGAAGCGGCTGAGCCAACGGGCTCTCATCACGGGGGTCCCTTCTCTGTGCGCGTTGTGCGGTCCTAAGGATAGGCTCACCTAAGTGACCGAAAGACGCGGGGAGGGGATCGTGACCGAAGCGCTACCTGCGCGACCCGTACAGAGGGAAATGAGGCAGGTTGCGTCCGAAAGGGCAAGAAGCCGCCGGCTGTGGACCGTTGGACTGGCCGGAGCACTGCTCCTGGCGGTGGTGCTGAGCATCGCGTTCGGCGCCGAACCGCTCGGGCCCGGCCAGGTGTGGCACGGACTGTGGAGCCCCTCGGGCCGCGAAGGCGACATCATCGTGCGCTCCCTGCGCATGCCGCGCACCGTGACCGCCCTCGTGGCCGGCCTCGCGCTCGGCGCCGCCGGGGCCCTGATGCAGGGCCACACCCGCAACCCCATCGCCGACCCGGTGGTGCTCGGCATCAGCGCCGGCGCCGGCGCGGGCGTGGTGGCCTCGCTCTTCCTCGTCGGCGTCGGCAGCCTGTACGGGTACGTGTGGTTCGGCTTCCTCGGCGCCGCGCTCGCCGGCACGGCCGTGTACACGGTCGGCGCGCTCACCCGCGGCGGCGCCACGCCCGTGACCCTCGCCCTGGCCGGGGCCGCGGCGCATGCGCTGTTCACGGCGCTGACCGCCGGCATGGTGCTCTTCGACCGACAGGCGCTGGAGACCTACCGCTTCTGGACGGTGGGCTCCGTCAGCGGCCAGCCGCTGAGCCTGGTGGCCGAGGCCCTGCCCTTCATCGCGGCCGGCCTCGTGCTCGCCGCGCTCAACACCCCCGGCCTCAACGCCCTCTCCCTCGGCGAGGACGTGGCCCGCATGCTCGGCGTGCGCATCGGGCTCAACCGGGCCGTGGGCATGGCTGCCATCACCCTGCTGACGGGCACGGCGGTGGCCCTGTGCGGGCCGATCGGCTTCGTCGGACTGGTGGGCACCCACATCGCCCGCCACCTCTCCGGCCCCGACTACCGCTGGATCACCGCCCAGGCCGCGCTCATCGGCGCGGCCCTGATGCTGGTCGCGGACACCCTCGGGCGGCTGGTGGCGCGCCCGGGGGAGCTCCAGGTGGGCATCATGCTCGCCCTCATCGGGGCGCCGGTCTTCATCCATCTCGTCCGCCGCCGTCAGGCGGTGAGGATATGAGCGGTGCGCAGATGAGCAGCGTGCAGGAAACGACGGCCGTCCCCGGGCGTTCCCCCCTGCGGGCCGGCCCCCTCTCCGCGGTCTGGCGGCCGCGCACCCTCCTCGTCCCGCTGCTGGCCCTGGCCGTGCTGCTGCTCGGCACGCTCGTGGGCTGCGGCCGCGGGGACGTCGGCATCCCCCTCGGGGACGTCGCCAAGGCCCTGCTGGGCGCCGGCGACGAGACCAGCCGCATGGTGGTCCTCGATCTGCGCCTGCCCCGCTCGGTGACCGGCGCCGTGGTCGGCGCCTCGCTCGCGCTGGCCGGTGCCGTCGTCCAGGGGCTGGCCCGCAACCCGCTGGCCAGCCCCGACATCCTCGGCATCACCGCCGGCTCCGGCGTGGGCGCGGTGACCGTCATCGTCCTCGGCGGCGCCAACGGAGGCGTCGGCGGCGCGCTGGCCGAGGCCGGCCTGCCCGCCGCGGCCATGGGGGGCGGCCTGCTGGCGGCCGTCGCCGTCTACCTGCTCGCCGTGCGGCGCGGCCTGTCCGGCTACCGGGTGCTGCTCGTGGGCGTCGGCGTCAACGCCGTCCTGACCAGTGTGCTGTCGTGGCTGCTGCTCAAGGCCGACATCGTCGACGCCGGCCGGGCGCTGCTGTGGCTCAACGGCAGCCTCAACGGTGCCTCGTGGGAGTCGATGCGCCCGGCCCTGTGGACGCTCGCGGTCCTCGGCCCCGTGGCCCTGATGCTGTCCTTCCCCTTCGGCGCGCTCGTCTTCGACGAGGACACCGCCCGCGGCCTGGGCGTGCGGATGACGGCGACGCGCGTCGCGCTGCTGTTCACCGCCGTGCTGCTGACCGCCGCCGCGACCGCGGCCGCCGGCCCCATCGCCTTCGTCGCCCTGGCCTGCCCGCAGCTGGCCGTCCGGCTCGTGCGCAGCGGCACCCCGCCGCTGCTCGCCTCGGCGCTGATCGGCGCCGCGGTGACGGTGTGGGCCGACGTGCTCGGCCGCACCGCCTTCGGAAGCATCGAACTGCCCGTCGGCATCCTCACCGCCGCACTGGGCGCCCCGTACCTGCTGTACTTGCTCATTCGGAGCGGAAGGGCCCGCACGTCATGACCGAGACCACCCGCACCCCCGCAGCCTCCCCGGCCCACGACGGCGCCGGGCGCCGGGTGCGCCTGCGGGCCGAGGGCCTCACGCTCGCCTACGGGGACCGGGCCGTCGTCCGGGAGCTGGACCTCGACATTCCCGACGGCGGCATCACCGCCGTCATCGGGCCCAACGGCTGCGGCAAGTCCACTCTCCTGCGGGCGTTCGGCCGGCTGATGAAGCCCACCGCCGGGCATGTCCTGCTGGACGGCACGCCCATCCACCGCATTCCCACCCGCGAGGTGGCCGAGCGCGTGGGCCTGCTCCCGCAGTCCCCGGCCGCGCCCGAGGGGCTGACCGTGGCCGACCTGGTGGCGCGCGGGCGCCACCCGCACCAGAGCTGGTACCGGCGCTGGTCCTCCGACGACGAGGCGGCGGTCGCCGAGGCGCTGCGGGCCACCGGCATGTACGAACTGGCCGAGCGGACGCTGGACGAGCTCTCCGGCGGCCAGCGGCAGCGCGCCTGGATCGCCATGACGCTCGCCCAGCAGACCGAGCTGCTGCTGCTCGACGAGCCCACCAACCACCTCGACCTCGCCCACCAGATCGAGGTGCTCGACCTGGTGCGGGAGTTGCACCTGACCACGGGCCGCACGGTCGTCGTGGTGCTGCACGACCTCTCGCTGGCCGCCCGGTACGCCGACCGGCTGGTGGCGATGAAGGACGGGCGCGTGGTGGCCCAGGGCGCGCCCGCCGAGGTGCTCACCGAGCAGTTGGTGCAGGAGGTCTTCGGGCTCAGCGCCCGGGTGCGCCGCGACGAGGAGACCGGCGCTCCGCTGGTCATCCCGCTGAGCAGGCACGCCCGTACGGCGGCTGACGGGGCGTGAGGCGCGGGCGGGGCGGAAGCATGGCCACAGTTTGGTAGGTTAGCCTTACCTAAGTCGATGGGTGGCGGGAAACCGCTCCCACCCACCGGCGCCGCCCTGCCTGCCCACCCCGCTCGTGACCGAAGGATCCCGCCATGCTGCGTGCTCGTCTCCTCGACCGACAGGCGCAACGTGAGTCCGCTGCCCGCACCTACGCCCGGTCCATCCCGGTGGCGCCCGTCGCCGCCGCCGGCGCCGAAGTGACCGGTGCCGACGGCCGCACGTACCTCGACTGCCTCTCCGGAGCGGGCACCCTCGCCCTCGGCCACAACCACCCGGACGTCATCGCCGGCCTGCAGCAGGTCATCGGCTCCGCCGCCCCCCTGCACGCCCTCGACATGATCACCCCGCAGAAGGACGCCTTCAGCGAGGAACTCCTCAAGCGGCTGCCGGGCACCCTCAACAACAACGCCAAACTGCACTTCTGCAGCCCCGCCGGCACCGACGCCGTCGAGGCCGCCCTCAAGCTGGCCCGCAACGCCACCGGCCGGCAGGGAATATTCGCTTTCACCGGCGCCTACCACGGCATGACCCTCGGCGCCTCCTCCGTCTCCGGCCCCGGCCGGATGCGCCGCGGCGCGGCCGCATTCGGCCCGGCCGAGGCCCAGCCCGTGACCCGGCTGCCCTACCCCTACGGCTACCGCTGCCCCTTCGGCGTCGGCGCCGAACAGGCCGGCGAACTCTCCGCCCGCCTGATGGAGTCCTACATCACCGACCCCTCCAGCGGCGTGGGCAAGCCCGCCGCCGTCATCCTCGAAGTCGTCCAGGGCGAGGGCGGCGTCGTCCCCGGCCCCGACGCCTGGCTGCGCGAGGTACGCCGCATCACCGCCGAACACGGCATCCTCCTCGTCATCGACGAGGTCCAGACCGGCATCGGCCGCACCGGCGACTTCTGGGCCTGCGAACGCGCCGGCATCACCCCCGACATCCTCGTCACCTCCAAGGCCGTCGGCGGCGGCCTGCCGCTCGCCCTCATCGCCTACCGCCCCGACCTCGACACCTGGCAGCCCGGCGACCACACCGGCACCTTCCGCGGCAACACCCTGGCCATGGTCGCCGGCGAGATCACCCTGCGCACCGTCGCCGAACAGCAGCTGGCCGAGCGCGCCGCCAAGCTCGGCGAGCGCCTGCGCGCCGGCCTGCGCGAGATGGCCACCGCCCACCCGCAGATCGGCGAGGTGCGCGGCCGCGGCCTGATGATCGGCGCCGAACTCGTCGACCCCACCGCCGCACCCGACGCCCTCGGCTCCCTGCCCGGCGACGGCGCCTTCGCCCGCGCCGTGCAGCAGGCCTGCCTGGAGCGCGGCCTGATCTGCGAACTCGGCGGCCGCGGCGACGCCGTGCTGCGCCTGCTGCCCCCGCTCGTCCTCACCGACGAACAGGCCGACTCCGTGCTCGGCCGCATCGCCGAATCGCTCGCCGCCGTCACCGCGGAGCGTGCCGCGTGAACGAGCCCACCCGCGCCGACGCCGTCGCCGACCCTGCCTCCCCCTACGCCCTGCGCAAGCTCGCCTCCATCGCGCTCGACGCGCTCGCCGACGGCGCCGCCGCCCGCGGCGGGCCCCTGCCCGCCGGAGGCCCCGAGCAGGTCGCCGCCCGCACCCGCGCCCTGTGCACCCCCGTCCTGCCCGAGGAGGGCGTGGGCGCCGCCGACGCGCTGTACGACGTGGCCCGCGCCGCCGCCGAGGGCGCGGCCGACCCCTCCGACCCGCACTGCGTGGCCCACCTGCACTGCCCGCCGCTCGCCGTCGCCGCGGCCGCCGACCTCGTCGCCTCCGCGCTCAACCCCTCGATGGACTCCTGGGACCAGGCGCCGGCCGCCGCGGTCATCGAAGCGGAGGTCACCGCCGCCCTCGCCCGCCTCGTCTACCCCCACCACCCCGCCCCCGACGCCGTCATCACCAGCGGCGGCACCGAGTCCAACCTCGTCGCCCTGCTGCTCGGTCGCGAGCGGGCCCGTGCCACCGGCGCCCGTACGGTGCAGGTGCTCGTCGGCGCCAACGCCCACCACAGCGTGCGCCGCGCCGCCTGGATGCTGGGCCTGCCCACGCCCGTCGTCGTCGACTGCCCCGGCGGGCGCATGAGCCCCGCCGCCCTGGACCGGGCGCTGGTCGACTGCGCGGGCCCCGCCCTGGTCGTCGCCACCGCCGGCACCACCGACGAGGGTCTGATCGACCCGCTGCCCGAGATCGCCGAAGTGGCACGCTTCCACGGCGCCGAACTCCACGTCGACGCCGCCTACGGCGGACCGCTGCTCTTCAGCGACAAGCTGGCGCCCCGCCTGGCCGGCATCGAACACGCGGTGTCGGTGACCTACGACCTGCACAAGCTCGGCTGGCAGCCGGTCGCCGCCGGCGTCCTCGCCGTCGCCGACGCCCAGTTGCTGGAGCCGCTGGCCCTGACCGCCGACTACCTCAACGCCGACGACGACACCGAAGCGGGCCTGCCCGACCTGCTGGGCCGCTCCATCAGGACCTCGCGCCGCCCCGACGTCCTGAAGATCGCCACCACCCTGCGCGCCCTGGGCCGGCGCGGCCTGGGCGCCACGGTGGAGCACTGCGTGCAAACGGCGGCCGACGTCGCCCGGGCCGTCGACGAGCACCCGGCCCTGCGTCGCCGCCCCGGCGAGGTGGGCATCAGCACCGTGCTGTTCCGCCCGGCCGCGGCGGACGCGCTGCCCGACGCGGACGGCGACGAACTCGTCGCCGCCGTCCGCCGCGACCTGCTCGCCGAGGGCCGCGCCGTCCTCGGCCGCGCGACGGTGGCGGACGCCGACGGCAGGCAGCGACTGTGGCTGAAGGTGACACTGCTGCACCCGAGCACGACGGCCGACGACTTGGCCGGCCTCCTGGAGCTCGTCGCCGAGCAGGCGGAACGCCTCGCCCCGGCCACGATGGCGGCGTAGCCGCCCCGTAGGGGCGCGGGGAACTGCGCGACAAGCCACAACGCACCCGCAGGGGGAGTGCCGGGCCTCGCCCGACGGCGGGCCGTCGGTGGCCGATCGCGCCCACGCGGCGGCAGCCGCAGATCGGCGCCGTCCCGCGCCCCTGACGGGGCGCCGGACGGCGCGCCGCGGCCCTGCGGCCCGGCGGCGCCCACCGCCCCTACGGGGCGCCCGGCTTGGAAAGTCGCATCGTATGAATTAGCTTAGGCTCGCCTAACTTGGCCGGGGTGTCCGGATGCCGACGGACACCCCGGCCATCCCCGCAAGGCCGAGCGCCAGCGCCCCGCATCACGTACGTACGCCCGTCACCCGAAGCAGCAAGGCAGCCGCCGTGTCCATAGAACTCCCGCCGTCCGCCGCACCCCGCACCGCCCACGCCCAGGACGTCCTCCCGGCACGTGTGCAGCGCCGCCTGCTCGACCTCGCCCGCAGCGGCGACCCCGTCGCGGCCTACGTCTACGACGGCGACGTCGCCGCCGCCCGCGCCCGCGAGCTGCGGGCGGCCCTGCCCGAGTGGGCGGCGGTCTACTACGCGGTCAAGGCCAACTCCTTCCCCGGCATCGTCGGCGCCCTCGCCCCGCACGTCGACGGCTTCGAGGTCGCCTCGCTGTCCGAACTGGCCCTCGCCACCGCCGCCAAGCCCGCCGCCCCCGGCGCACCGGCCCCGGTCGTCGCCGCCGGACCCGCCAAGTCCGTGCCCGTCCTGACCGGCCTGGTCGAGGCCGGCGTCGAGGCCATCAACGCCGAGAGCCCCCTCGAACTGCACCGCATCAGCCGCATCGCCGGCGAGCTCGGCACCACCGCCCGCGTCGCCCTGCGCGTCAACCCCGCCGAGATACCCGTCACCGGCTCCCTCCACATGGGCGGCGAGGCATCCCAGTTCGGCATACCCGAGCCCGACGTCGCCGAGGCCGTGCGCCTGGCCATGAAGCTGCCCGGCATCGACCTGGTCGGCTTCCACATCCACGCCGCCTCCAACAACCTCGACGCCACCACCCACGCCGCCTACCTGCGCTGGTGCATCGAGTGGAGCGTGGCCACCGCCGTCGAGCACGGCATCGACCTGCGCCACATCGACGCCGGCGGCGGCATCGGCGTCGCCTTCGAGGCCGACTTCAAGGACGAACGGCCCTTCGACGTCGCCCGCTTCGGCGAACTGCTGGCCGCCACCCCGCCCCCCGGCGGCGTCAAGGTCGCCCTGGAGCCCGGCCGCTTCCTCGTCGCCGACTGCGGCTGGTACGCCGCCGAGGTCACCGACGTCAAGCACTCCTACGGCACCTCCTTCGCCGCCCTGCGCGGCGGCATCAACCACTTCCAGCTCCCCACCTCCTGGGACATCGTCCACAACGTCGCCGTCCTGCCCGTCGAGGAGTGGCCCGAGGGCTGCCCGCGCCCCGAGGCCGCCGACGGGCCCGTGACGTTCGTCGGCGAACTGTGCACCCCCGAGGACACCCTGCTGCGCGACGTGCGCGTCGAGCGCGTGCGCGCCGGCGACATCGCCGTCTTCCCCTGCGCCGGCTCCTACGGCTGGGAGTTCGCCATGCACGCCTTCCTCGGCCACCCCGTCGCCGACCGCATCCTGCTCTGACGCCCACGCCGCCTCGAAAGCACCCGCGATGACCCTCCCGCCGAACCCGCCCACGGCCCCGGCACCGGTGCCGGATCCGCTCGACCACCCCGATGCCCGGCAGGCCGCCGACTCCGCCGCCACCGAGACGCTGCTGCGCGCCTACGTCCGCGAGAGCGCCGTCGAGGTGCCCGCCGCCGGCACCGAGATGCTGCTCGACTTCCCCGCCAGCGCCCTGCGGCTGCGCGTGCCCGTCCGCCACCGCTCGGCCACCGGCTGGCACCGCTTCGGCCCGCCCGTCGTCGACGGCACCGGTCCCGCCCCCGCACCGGCCGACGCCGCCCTGGTGGCCGCCGCCGCGATCCGCGAGTCCACCACCGGCCGCGGGCTCGCCGCCCATCTGGGCGCCGACGCCGTCGGCCGGGTCCTGAACTCCGCCGGCCGCGTCGCCGCCCACCTCGCCGCCCGCCGCGCCGAGGCGGCCGGCACCACCGGCCCCACCCCCTTCCTCGACGCCGAACAGGCCCTCCTGCTCGGCCACCCCTTCCACCCGGCCCCCAAGAGCCGCGAGGAGGCGTCCGAGGACGAACTGGCCGACTACTCGCCCGAGCTGCGCGGCTCCTTCGCCCTGCACTGGTTCGCCGCCCACCCCGACATCGTCGCCGGCGGCACCTTCGACGGCCGGCCCGTCGCCGACCTGCTGCGCCCGCTGGCCGCCGGCGTCGCGCTGCCGAAGGGCACCGTGCCCGTCCCCGCCCACCCCTGGCAGGCCCGCGAGGTGCTGCGCCGCCCGGAGGTGCGCGCCCTGGTCGAGGACGGTCTGCTGACCCCGCTCGGCCCCGGCGGCGCGCCCTGGCACCCCACGTCCTCCGTGCGCACCGTCCACCGCCCGGACGCCGACGTGATGCTCAAGCTCTCCCTCGGCATGCGCATCACCAACTCCCGCCGCAACAACCTGCGCGGCGAGATGCGCCTGGGCGTCGGCGCCGCCCGGCTGCTGGCCGCAGGCCCCGCCGACTGGCTGCGCGCCGAGCACCCCGACTTCGCCATCCTGCGCGACTTCGCCTGGATCTCCGCCGGCACCTCCGGCGCCGAGACCGGCCTGGAGACCGCCCTGCGCGACAACCCCTTCCGCGGTGGCGCCGGCGAGGGCCTGTGCGTCGCCGGCCTGCTCGCCGAGCGCACCGGCCCCGGCGACGGCAGCGCCCCCGCGCACCGCACCCTGCTCGCCGAGGCGGTCGAGCGGGCCGCGCGCACCCACGGCACCACCGTCGCCGAGGCGGCCGCGCGCTGGCTGGAGTACTACCTCGACGTGCTCGCCGTCCCGCTGATCCGCCTCCAGGCCCGGTACGGCATCGCCCTGGAGCCGCACCACCAGAACACCCTCGTCGCCCTCGGCGAGGACGGCCTGCCCACCGCCGGCTGGTACCGCGACAGCCAGGGCTACTACCTCGCCCGCTCGCGCGCCGCCGAGATCGAGCGGCTGCTGCCCGGCGCCACCGACGACGTCGAGCTCGTCTTCGACGACGCCTTCGTCGACGAACGCGTCGGCTACTACCTCTACATCAGCAACCTCCTCGGCGTCATCGGCTCCCTGGGCGCCCAGCAGCTGGCCGCCGAGGAGGACCTGCTGCGCGTGCTGCGCGCCCGCCTGGAGCGGCTGCGCGCCACCGAGCCCGGCGCCAAGGGCCTGCTCGGCCTGCTCCTGGACGCGCCCGTCCTGCGCTGCAAGGGCAACTACCTCACCTGCGTGGACGGGCTCGACGAACTCGTCGGCGACGTGCACACCCAGTCCGTCTACATCGACCTTCCCAACCCCCTCGCGGAGGCCCAGCGGTGAGCGAGAACACCCCTTACGACCTTCTCGGCGTCGGCATCGGCCCGTTCAACCTGTCGCTGGCCGCCCTCGCGGACGGCGTGCCCGGCCTGAGCGCCCTCTTCCTCGACGCCCGGCCCGCCTTCTCCTGGCACCCCGGCCTGCTCCTGGAGGGCACCACGCTGCAGGTGCCCTTCCTCGCCGACCTGGTGACCATGGCGGACCCCACCAGCCCCTGGTCGTACCTGAACTACCTGCGCTCCCACGAGCGGATGTTCCCCTTCTTCTTCTCCGAGCGCTTCCTCATCCCGCGCCGCGAGTACGACCACTACTGTCGCTGGGTCGCCGAGCGCCTGCCCTCCTGCCGCTTCGACGCCCGCGTCGACGCCGTCGCCTGGGACGAGAGCGCCGACGCCTTCGCCGTCACCTACGCCCGCGCGGACGGCACCACCACGCGCGTCCTGGCCCGCCAGATCGTCCTCGGCGTCGGCACCGACCCGGTCGTGCCCGAGCCGCTGCGGCCGCTGCTGACCGACGCCCACCGCGGCCGCGTCCTGCACAGTGCCGACTACCGCACCCACCGCGCGGCCCTGGCCGCGGCCGACGACGTCACCGTCATCGGGGCCGGCCAGTCCGGCGCCGAGATCGTCCTCGACCTGATCCGTCACCAGGACGGCGAGGGCCTGGGCGGGCCGTTCACCCGCTGGCTGGCCCGCACCCCCGCCTTCGCGCCCATGGAGTACTCCAAGATCGGCCTGGAGCACTTCACCCCCGACTACATCCGCTACTTCCGCCACCTGCCCGAGGACCGCCGCGAGCAGATGGTCCGCGAGCAGTGGCAGCTGTACAAGGGCGTGAGCGCCGACACCCTCGGCGCCATCCACGACGAGCTGTACGAGCGCACCATCGGCGGCGGCCGCCCGCGCGCCGACCTGCACCCCGGCGTCGAGCTCACCGCCGTCCGCGAGGACGGCGACGGCTACCTGCTCACCTGCCGCCACGCCCCGCAGGAGAGCGAGTTCACCTTCCGCACCTCCGCGATCGTCGCCGCCACCGGCTACGCCGCCACCCGGCCCGCCTTCCTGGACACGCTCGCCGACCTCGTCGACTGGGACCCCAAGGGCCGCTACCGCGTCGACGGCCACTACCGCGTCGGCCTCGACCCGCGCGTCGGCGGCACCCTGTACGTCCAGAACGCCGAGATGCACACCCACGGCGTGGGCGCCCCCGACCTGACCCTCGGCGCCTGGCGCGCGGCCACCATCCTCAACACCGTGTGCGGCCGCACCGTGCTGCCCGTGCCCGACCGCGCCGCCTGGACCACCTTCGGCGCCCCCGGCGCGGCGGCACCCGCCACCGCCCCGCACCACGCCGACCCGGTCGGGACCCTGCGATGAGCGCGGCCCGGCAGGCCGGGGGAGCGGCCCCCGCGCGATCGGGCCTGCCGCTGCGGGCCGTCCTGATCGCGGTGATCGCCCTCTACCTCGTCGCCGAGACCGCACTGGCCCCCTTCCTGCCCCAGCTGTTCGAGCGCCTGTACGGCGTCGACGACCCCGGGGCGACGGGGCTGTACCTGTGGACCTGCCGCATCGTGGGGCTCGTCGCCCTGCCGCTGTGGGGCCTGGCGGCCCGCCGCCGGCCCCTGCACCAGCTCGTGGCCACCGGCCTGTGCGCCGCCGCCGCGGTGGACCTCGTCCTCGGCTTCGCGCCCAGCTATGCCGCCTTCACCGCGCTGTCGGCGGCCTCCGTCGCCGCCAACGCCGCGCTGCTGCTGGCCTACCCCGCCTTCATCGCCGAGCACACCCGCAAGGCGGCCGAGGAGCAGAGCGACGCCGAGCACGCCGAACTGGCCGCCGTGCGCTCCATCGTCGTCGTCTTCCACGTCGCCGCCGTGGCGGCCACCCTGGTGGGCGCCGGCGTGCTCGCCCTGCCCGACCCGCGCCTGGGCGTGTCCGCCTTCGCGGTGGTCGACGTCGTCCTCGCCGTGCTCATCCTGCGGGTGCTGCGCCGGCTGCCCGCCCGCAAGGACGAGCCCACCCGGGCCCCGGCCGCCGCCCCGGCCGCCGGCGGCCGGGGCCGGTGGGCGCTGCTGGCCCGGGCCGCCCTGATCGGCGTGGCCTTCGACTTCGCGCTCGCCGTGGCCCGGCCGTTCTTCACCGAGTTCGCCGAGACCGAGTTCGCCTCCGACCTGGGCGGCGGCTCGGTGGGCGGCGCCGTGCTGTTCTTCCTGCCCAGCGTCGGCGCCCTGATCACCCTGCCGTTCGCCCGCCGCTGCCACGACCGGTTCGGCCACCGGCTGCTGCCGGTCGCCGCCCTGGTGTGCGCGGGCGGCTTCCTGTGGCAGTACGCCGCCACCTCGCTGACGTCGCTGATCTGCGGCCGGCTGGTGGCCGGGCTGGGCCTGGGCCTGGCCCAGGTGGCCGTGGAGATGCGCATGTTCCACTCCACCGGCACCGCCGGCCCCGCCTTCACTGCCGTGGAGACCGTGCGCTCCGCCGGGCTGCTCGCCGCGCCCCTGATCTCCGCGGCCGTCGTCTCCCACGACCTGGCCCTTCCCCTGACGGTGGCCGCCGCCGCCCTGGCCTGCGTCGCGGTGACCTCCCTCGCCCCGGCGCGGCGCGCTGCCGCCGCCTTGGCCACCGCCCCCGTCCCGCCACGCGAACTCGTCCTCGCCGAGGCCGCCGTGACCGTCCCCGACGGCCTGCCCGTCCACGCCAAGGAGTAACGACCCCATGAACCGCCCCACCCGCACCACCTGGGCCGAGGCAGGACGCCGACTGCTGGTCAAGGCCGTCGAGGAGTTCGCCTACGAGGAACTGCTCACCCCCGCACCCGACCCCGCGCGCGGCACGGACGCCTACCGCCTGGACTTCCCCGGCGGCATCCACTGGACCTTCCACGCCGGCCGCGGCACCTTCGGCACCTGGCGCCTGACCGGGACGCCCGTACGCCACCCCGCCCCCGCCGACGGCCCGGCCGGCCCCGAGCTGCTGCTCCTCGACGCCCGCCCCGTGCTCGGCTGGGACGGCCCCACCACTGCCGAGGTGCTGCGCGAACTGACCGCCACCCGGCGCGCCGACGCGGCCGTGCTCGCCCGCGCCCTGCCCGCCGCCGCCCTCGCCGACCTGGACCACCTCGACCTGGAGGCCCACCAGGACGGCCACCCCTGCATGCTGCTCAACAAGGGCCGCCTCGGCTTCTCCGCCGCCGACTTCGCCGCCTACGCCCCCGAGACCGCCGACGCCGTCCACCTGACGTGGGCCGCCGTCCACACCACGCTCGCCGCCTACTCCGGCGTGCCCGGCCTGGACGCCGGCACCCTGCTGAAGGAGGAGCTCGACGACGACGTCCGCGAGCGCTTCGCCGGCGTGCTCGCGGCCGCCTGTGCCGAGGGACCGTACGACCCTTGCGACTTCGTGTGGCTGCCGGTGCACCCCTTCCACTGGGACGAGGCCGTCGAGACCCTCTTCGCCGCCTACCTGGCCGAGGGCCGCATCGTCCGCCTCGGCGAGAGCCCGGACCGCTACCGCCCCCTGCAGTCCATCCGCACCCTCGCCAACCTCGACCACCCGCACCGCCGCAACGTCAAGGTGCCCCTGCTCATCCGCAACACCCTGGTCTGGCGCGGGCTGAAGACCGAGCCCACCCACGCCGCGCCCGACGTCAGCGCCTGGCTGCACACCATCCGCGCCAACGACCCCTACCTGAGCGACGAGCTGCGCTTCCACCCGCTCGGCGAGGTCGCCGCCGTCTCCGTCGCCCACCCCCTGTACGACGCGGTCACCGACGCGCCGTACCGCTTCCACGAACTGCTCGGCGCCGTCTGGCGCGAACCGGTGGGCGCCCTGCTCGGCGAGGGCGAGCAGGCCCGCACCATGGCCGCCCTCCTGACGACCGGCTCCGACGGCCGCGCCCTGGTCGCCGAACTGGTCGGGCGCTCCGGGCTCGCGGCGCGTGCGTGGCTGGAGCGCTTCCTCGCCGCCCTGCTGCCCGGCCTGCTGCACTACCTCTACCGCTACGGCACCGCCTTCTGCCCGCACGGCGAGAACACCGTCGTCCTCTACGACGCGCAGGACGTCCCGATCGGCATCGCCGTCAAGGACTTCGCCGAGGACGTCAACCTCCTGCCCGAGGACCGCCCCGAGTACGCCACCCTCTCGCGGCGCGCCGAGGCGATCCTGCTGCGCTGGCCCGCGCACGAGCTCGCCCACTCCCTGCTCAGCGCCGTCTTCGCCGGACACTTCCGCTTCTTCGCGCCGCTGGTCGAGCAGCACCTGGACATACCCGAGGACACCTTCTGGGCCCTGGTCCGCGCCGAGATCGAGCGCTACCACGCCCGCTTCCCCGAACTCGCCGAGCGCGCCGCCGACTTCGGCCTGCTCGCCCCCGACTTCGACCGCGTCGCCCTCAACCGCGAGCAGCTCCTCGGCGGCGGCTTCCACGACCGCGCCGAGAAGGACGAGGGCTTCGACGTCGTCCACGGCCGCGTCGCCAACCCGCTCGCCACCGCCGGGGAGGCCAAGTGAGCCCCCGCACCCCCGCCCACGCCCCCGCCTTCGAGCAGCTGCGCGAGCAGGTGGCGGCCGGGCACCTGGACGAGGTCGTCGTCGCCGTGCCCGACCTGCAGGGCCGGCTCCAGGGCAGCCGCCTGGCCGCCCCGTACTTCCTCGACGAGGTGGCCGCCGACGGCTTCCACGCCTGCGTCTACCTGCTCGCCACCGACGCCGAGATGAACACCGGCCCCGGCTACGCCATCGACGCCTGGCAGTCCGGCTTCGGCGACTTCCTCCTGCGCCCCGACGCCACCACCGTGCGGATGCCGCCGTGGGACCCCGGCACCGCCGTCGTGCTCGCCGACGCCACCTGGCCGGGCGGCGAGCCCGTGCGCGTCGCCCCCCGCCGCGTGCTGCGCGAGCAGCTCGACCGGCTCGCCGCCCGGGGCCTTGCCGCCTTCGCCGGCACCGAGCTGGAGTTCCTCGTCTTCGACGACTCCTACGACGGGGCCTGGGAGCGCCGCTACCACGACCTGAAGCCCGCCACCCGCTACAACGTCGACTACTCCCTGCAGGGCCTGGCCGGCGTCGAACCGCTCGTGCGCCGCATACGCCGCGAGATGACCGCCGCCGGGCTGCGCATGGAGACCGCCCGCGGCGAGGTCCACCCCGGCCAGTACGAGATCGTCTTCCGCTACGACGAGGCGATGCGGACCTGCGACAACCACGTCTTCTTCAAGAACGGCGTCAAGCAGATCGCCGCCCAGGAGGGCCGGGCCGTCACCTTCATGCCCAAGTTCGACGCGGGCGAGGGCAACTCCTGCCACATCCACCTCTCCCTGCGCGGTACGGACGGCAGCGCCGTCCTCGCCGACCCGGCGGCCGAGGACGGCATGTCCGACCTCATGCGGCACTTCATCGCCGGCCAGCTCGCCTGCCTGGCCGACTTCACGCTGCTGATGGCCCCCAACATCAACTCGTACAAGCGGCTGCGCCCCGGCGCGTTCGCCCCCACCGGCATCGGCTGGGGCCGCGACAACCGCACCTGCCCCGTACGGGTGGTGGGCACCGGCCACGGGCTGCGCATCGAGCACCGGGTCCCCGGCGGCGACGCCAACCCCTACCTGTCCACGGCCGCCGCGATCGCGGCCGGCCTGTACGGCATCGAGAACGAACTGCCCCTGCCGGCCCCGCACGCCTCCAACGCCCTGGCCGACCCCACCGTCCCCCGCCTGCCGGCCACCCTGACCGAGGCCCTGCACCGCTGGGAGAACAGCCCGCTCGCGGCCGCGGCGTTCGGCGACGACGTCGTCGCCCACCTCGCCCGGGCGGCCCGCACGGAACTGGAGGAGTTCGAGAGCGCGGTCACCGACTGGGAGCGTGTACGCGGCTTCGAGCGGCTGTAGCGGCCCGGGGCCGGACGGTCAGACGTACGCGGCCGCCACGAGGTAGGCGATCAGCACGGTGACCGCCAGGACCAGGGCCGGGATCGCGAGCACCTTGGCCGTCCGGCACAGGAACGCGGTCAGCCGCGCCGGGCGGCCGGAGGGGGGAGTGCCGCCCGGCGGGGTGAGGGTCCGGCGGGCCAGGGGGACGGCGATCAGGGCGAGGAGCGCGGTGGTGATGCTCCAGCCGAGCGGCGTCTGCATCCCGGCCGCGGCGACCTGCTCCTCCAGCTGTGTCCCGCTGTCCACCACGCGGTTGTGGACCGCGTCGGAGGCGGCCACGGCAGCCACGACGAACGTGATCACCGAGGTCAGGCCCAGCGCGGCGGCCGCCGCCGCCAGCGCGGGCGCGCGCTCGGAGCGGTGCGACGGCCGGGACGCACGCGGCGGCTCCTGCCCTTGCCGGTGCTCCTGCGCGTGCGCCGGGGTGCGCGGCGGTGGTGGTGGCGGTGGAGGAGGCGGCGGAGGCGGCGCGACGGGCGGCGGGTGATCCGGTGCGGCCACCGGCTGCGCCACCACCTCCGCCTCCACGTGCACCACCGCCTCGCCACCGGCCCCCTTCAGCACCACATCACCGCTGAAGTGCCCCGTGCGCGAGGTGTCGACGCTGACGTCCAGGCCCTCGGGGGAGTCCGTCACCCGCAGCCAGTCCTCCGTCGGCTTCACGACGGCGCTGCGGGCCAGCGGCGGGCCCAGGAGCTGCACCGTCCCGTGCGGTGCGGGGGTGTCGCGGGGCACCGCGGCGAACTCCAGCCGGGCCGGCCGGGCCCGCAGGGCCATCTCCTCCAGGACCCGGCCCGCTTCCGTCGCCACCGAGCGGATGTCCTTGCGGGCCATCTCCGCCAGGGCGTCGCGGGCGCCCGCGGCCACGGACAGGTCGCTGCTCTCCATACAGGAGCGCAGCTCGGCGATGGCCCCGCGGCGGGTGAAGATGTCGGGGCTGGTCATCGCGGCGCGCACCGTGTCCGGCACCGGTGCGGGGACCACCGGGCGGTGCCCGCTGCGGGCGATGTACAGGTCGCCCTGCATGTCCACGCTGCGCGTCGGCGTCTGGTGGGGGTTCTCCCGCCGTACCCGCTCGGAGATGTAGTCGTACAGCTCGTCCAGGGAGATCCGGCCGTCCTCGTCGCGGTCCGCCTCGCCGGTGGACAGGCCGCGCACCAGGGCGCCGGTGAACAGCGAGGGCCGCGGGGTGCGTGTCTCGGTCAGCTCGCTGTCCTCGAAGGCGAACTGCATCCCGGTCGCCGCGGTGATCACGGCCCAGCCGCGCCCGCCCTCGCCCTGCCCGCCCTCGAAACGGTTGAGCACGCCCACGTCGCCCGCGGCGCGCGCGGCCATCCCCTTCGGGAAGGCGCCGCCGTAGCAGCAGTCCAGGAACAGGACGATGCTGCCCGCCCGGCTGCCGGACATCAGGCGGCGCACGTCGCCGGCCGACACGGCCGTGGAGGTCAGCCGCTCGGGCCGGGTGTCGGTGGCGGCGAAGTACAGCTCGCCGGAGACGCTCTTGAGCCCGTGGCAGGACAGGTGCAGCAGCAGCGTGTCGTCGCGGCGGCGGTCGCAGAAGAAGTCCTCGATGCGCAGGGCCACGACGTGCGCGGGCTCGTTGCGCACCACCTGCACGTCGAAGGCGCCGACGGCGGGATCGCCGAGCACCTCCGCGAGCGCCACGGCGTCCTGTGCGGGGGCCCGCAGCCGGCTCAGGCCCTCGTCCGCGTAGGCGTCGTTGGCGACGATCAGGGCGTGCCGGTCCCCGGTCACGGCGGCGTTCCCGAGGTGCCCTGCGGCGAGTGCCGCTGTACGAACAGGTCGAATGCCTGGGTGACGTGCTCCGGCGAGGCGTCGGAGAGCTCCAGCACGTCGTCGTCCATGGACAGCCGCAGCGAGGGGCGGTCCTCCCGGCAGCGGCCCCACCACTCCTGCACGGTGGCCACCACCTGGCGCAGGGCCGCCGCCGAGCTGCCCAGGCTCACCAGCAGGGCGCCCACCTGCGTGACGTCCACGGCCCGGGCGCCGGGCGGCGCCTGCTCCTGGGCCGGTACGGCGGTGACGTCCTCGACGTCGAGCTCCAGCAGTTCGCCGCGCAGGTAGCGGGCGAGCTGTTCCAGGCGCTCGGCATCGGCGCTGTCCTCGGACAGCAGGATGTGCAGCCGGTTGTCCACGGCGTTCCGCCTCCTCACGTTCCAGTCTGTGATCCGTGCGGTCGGTGTGCAAGGCGCGATGAGGGGGATGCAGCGCCTCGAAGGTTGAACGTTCCAGCGGTCATATGCCCGTGTCCTCGCTCCGTACGGCCCTGTTGAGCACCGGGTGTCCTGAATCGGGCACCGGACCGCACACGCGAAGGGAACGGTCGATGGCGGACGGAACCAAGAGCAAACAGACGCACGGGGCGGGCGGGTTGCCCTTTCCCGAACCCAAGGAGATCCGCAACGCACGGGCCTCCGTGAGCAGAACGGCGTTCGAGGGCGCGTCGTTCTTCGGGCTGTGCGCCAAGATCCCGGCGCTGCTGGCCCAGATCTGGCGCATGGCCTGGCGCATCGACCGGCGCGACGTGGTCGTGCTGTTCGGCTGCCAGCTCGCCTCCGGCTTCGCGGCCGCCGTCGTGCTCGCCGCCACCGCACAGGCCATGGTGCCGCTGCTGGGCGCCGGCCCGGTGGCCGACCGGGTGGGCGAGGCCGTGCCGGCGCTGGTCGTGGTGGCGGTGGCGGCCGGGGTGGGCCGGGTGGCCTACGGGCTGGCCTCGTGGGCCGTGGCCCGGCTCAAGCCCCGCCTGCTGACCGCGGCGGACCTGGAGATGGTCGAGGCGCTGATGGCGGTGGAGCTGGTGGCCTTCAACCAGCCGCGCTTCTCCGACGAGCAGGACGCCGCCGAGACCGGCGTGGTGCGCTGCGACCGCATGCTCTACGACGCGCAGGCGTTCATGGCCGCCCTCATCCGCCTCGTCGCGGCCTTCGGCGTGCTCACCGTGCTGCACCCGCTGATGCTGCCGGTGCTCGTTCTCGCGGTCGTCCCCTCCGGCACCGGCGCGGTGATGGAGGCGCGCATCGAGCACCGCACCCACTACGCGAACGCCGCCGGCCGCAACGTCAAGGGGATGATGCGCTGGCACGTGACCACCTCCCTGCTGGCCCCGGAGGTGCGCGGCAATCGCATGCGCTGGTACCTGGCCTTCTGGTACCGCACCCTCTCCGACCGGCTCGATGCGCGCAGCGTGGGCGCCGCCGGCCGGCAGCTGCGCGTGAACCTGGTCTCGGCCGCCGGCGGCGGGGTGTGCCTGACCGGCGCGTGGGGCGTGCTGCTGTGGCTGACGCTGACCGGGCGGGTCTCCCTCGCGGTCTCGGCGACGGCCGTCGTGGCGGTGCGCACGGCCCTGGCCAACCTCACCAACGTGGTGCACTACTGCACCTCGCTGTTCCACTCCACGCTCTTCCTCGGCGACTGGAAGCGGTTCGTGGACGACGCCCGGAGCCTGGAGGCCCGCCGCGGGGAGCTCCAGGCGCCGCCCGCACCGGGCACGATCCGCGCCGACCGCGTCACGTACGCCTACCCCGGCCGCTCCCGCCCGGCCGTCGACGAGGTGACGCTGAGCCTGCGGCAGGGCGAGGTGGTCGCGGTCGTCGGCGAGAACGGATCGGGCAAGTCCACCCTCGTCCAGCTGCTCACCGGGCTGACCGTCGCCGACAAGGGCAGCGTGACCTGGGACGGGGTGGACCTCGCCGGCGCCGACCCCGACACCGTGTGGGCCCGCACCGGCCTGGTGCCGCAGAACTTCGCGCACTGGCCGCTGTCGGTGCGCGAGAACGTCACCCTCGGCCAGCCGCGCACCCTGGACGACGGCCCGGTGTGGCGGGCGCTGGAGCAGGTGGGCATGCGCGAGGCCGTCGAGGAGCTCCCCGAGGGCCTGGACACCCTGCTGGCCCGGGAGCTGTGGGGCGGGGTCGACCTCTCCGGCGGGCAGTGGCAGCGCATCGCCTGCGCCCGCGCGCTCTACCGCCGCCCGTCCGTCCTGGTGCTGGACGAGCCCACCTCGGAGATGGACGCGCGCGGCGAGCACCAGATCTTCACCGAGCTGAAGAAGACGGCGGCCGAGCGGGTCACCGTCGTGGTCACCCACCGCCTGGACAACACCCGCATCGCCGACCGGATCATGGTCATGGAGCGGGGCCGGATCATCGAGCAGGGCACGTTCGAGTCCCTGGTCACGGCCGGCGGGCTGTTCCAGGAGCTGTACCGGCTCAGCCAGGACCGCTGAGGCGGCGGGCCCCGGTCGCGGCCCGCCCGCGACCGGGGCCCGGTTGGAGTTGTTTCCTGCGGTTGACGTAGTATGTCCGGCGTCGTTTTCGTGTCCCCGGCCGGTGCCGACGGGACGCCACGCACGGCGGGTGTTGCTTTTCGCGAGGAGACGCACAGGCGCCCCGCGTCTGTCGTACAGAACGGAAAGCACCACGTGGATCTCAGCGCGGCCAACCGGCCGGCCGGTCAGCAAGGCCTGAGCCTCTTCGCCCTGATCATGATCGGTCTGGGCTCCATCTTCGGCTCCGGCTGGCTCTTCGGAGCCGGACAGGCGGCCCAGGTCGCCGGCCCCGCCGCCCTCGTCGCCTGGGTCATCGGCGCCGTCTTCATCGGCATGATCGCCATGACGTACGCCGAGGTGGGCGCCGCCTACCCGCTGCCGGGCGCCATGGCCCGCTTCGGCTCCCTCTCGCACGGACCCGTCCTCGGCTTCGTCACCGGCTGGGCCGTGTGGATCGCCACCGCCTCGCTGATCCCCATCGAGGCCATCGCCGGTACCCAGTACATGTCCTCGTGGAGCTTCGGCTGGGCCCGCGGGCTGGTCACCGACGGCAGCCTCAGCGGCACCGGCATGCTCACCGCCCTGGCCCTGACCTTCGCCCTGTGGCTCGCCTGCTACTGGTCGGTCTCGCTGCTGGCCCGCGCCAACAACCTGCTCACCCTGGTGAAGTTCGCCATCCCCGTGCTCGCCGTCGGCGCCCTGATCGCCTCCGGCTTCCACACCGGCAACTTCACCGCCCAGGGCGGCTTCGCCCCGAGCGGCTGGTCCGCCGTGCTCACCGCCGTCAGCGCCTCCGGCGTGGTCTTCGCCTTCAACGGCTTCCAGGCCGTGGTCAACCTCGGCGGCGCCGCCCGCAACCCCGGACGCGCCATCCCCCTCGCCCTCGTCGGCGCCCTCAGCCTCGGCCTGGTCATCTACCTCGCCCTGCAGGTCGCCTTCCTCGGCGCCGTGCCGCCCGAGCGACTCGCCGAGGCCGGCGGCTGGAGCGGCATCAACTTCGCCTCGCCCTTCGCCGACCTCGCCAAGCTCCTGATGCTGCACTGGGTCGTCACCATGCTGCAGTTCGGCGCGTTCATCTCGCCCAACGGCGCCAACATCGGCAACGTCGCCTCCGCCGCGTACCTCGCCCAGAACCTCGCCGAGACCGGCTTCTTCCCCAAGAAGATCGCCGAGGTCCACCCCCGCTACGGCGTCGCCCGCCCCGCCATGTGGCTCAACCTCGGCTTCTCCGTCCTGCTGCTGGTCACGGTCGGCCACAGCTGGGAGGCGCTCGCGAGCGTCGTCTCCGCCGCCATGGTCGTCTCCTACCTCATGGGCCCCATCGCCGTCGGCGTTTTCCGGCGCACCAAGCCCGACCTGCCCCGGCCCTTCCGGCTGCCCGCCGCCCGGGTGCTGTGCCCGGTCACCTTCGCCTTCGCCGCCTGCGCCCTGTACTGGTCCAAGTGGCCCAACACCGGCAAGGTCGCCCTGCTGACCCTGCTCTCCCTGCCCATCGCCGCCGTCGTGCTGCGCCGCCGGGGCGAGCGGAGCCTGCTGCGGCAGTTCGCCCCCGCCTGGTGGATGGCCGCCTTCCTGCTGTGGCTCTCCGCCCTCTCCGCCCTCGGCAGCACCCGCTTCGGCGGCCACGGGGTCATCCCGGGCGGCGTGGACATCGCCCTCGTCGGCCTGTCCGCCCTCGGGTTCTACTTCTGGGCCGTACGCGCCGGGGTCGCCGCCCACCGCGCCGGGCTGCCCGCCCCCGACCCCGTCACGGCCGCGGCCCCCGCCGCCGTGCAGGCCGAGCCCGAGCCCGCCGGGGCCACCGCCTCCTGACGTTCCCCCGACCTGCCGGTTCCTGCCCTCCGCACCGCGGAGGGCAGGCCCATGTCGAACGGGGTCCCGACACGAGATATCTTGATGTCGAGCAATGTTACAGACGTGAAGCGGAGCACACGGTGACTGACTCGACCATCATCTACACACACACCGACGAGGCCCCGGCCCTGGCGACGTATTCGTTCCTGCCGGTGGTCCGGGCCTACGCCGCGGCGGCCGGGGTCACTGTGGAGACCCGCGACATCTCGCTGGCCGGGCGCATCATCGCCCACTTCCCCGAGTACCTCGAAGAGGGCCAGCGCATCCCCGACGCCCTCGCCGAGCTCGGCGAGCTGGCCAGGACGCCGGCCGCGAACATCATCAAGCTGCCGAACATCTCGGCCTCCATCCCGCAGCTCAAGGCCGCCGTCGCCGAGCTGCAGCAGCAGGGCTACGCCCTGCCGGACTACCCGGACGACCCCAAGACCGACGAGGAGCGCGAGATCCGCGCCCGCTACGACAAGGTCAAGGGCAGCGCCGTCAACCCCGTGCTGCGCGAGGGCAACTCCGACCGCCGCGCCCCCGCGTCGGTCAAGAACTACGCCAAGACCCACCCCCACCGCATGGGCGCCTGGACGCCGGAGTCGAAGACCAACGTCGCCACCATGGGCGAGAACGACTTCCGCTCCACCGAGAAGTCCGTGGTGATCTCCGAGGCCGGTGCGCTGCGCATCGAGCTGGTCGGCGACGACGGCTCCACCACCGTCCTGCGCGAGTCCGTGCCGGTCCAGGCGGGCGAGGTCGTGGACGCCTCCGTCATGCGCGTCGCCGCGCTGCGCGAGTTCCTGACCGAGCAGGTCGCCCGCGCCAAGGCCGAGGGCGTGCTGTTCTCCGTGCACCTCAAGGCCACGATGATGAAGGTCTCCGACCCGATCGTCTTCGGCCACGTCGTGCGCGCCTTCTTCCCGAAGACGTTCGCGAAGTACGGCGAGGTGCTGATCGCCGCCGGCCTGACCCCGAACGACGGCCTGGGCGGCATCTTCAAGGGCCTGGAGAACCTGCCCCACATGGGCGAGGAGATCCGCGCGTCCTTCGACGCCGAGCTCGCCGAGGGCCCGGCCCTGGCGATGGTCGACTCCGACAAGGGCATCACCAACCTGCACGTCCCCAGCGACGTCATCGTCGACGCCTCCATGCCGGCCATGATCCGCACCTCCGGCCACATGTGGGGCCCGGACGGCCAGGAGCACGACACCCTCGCCGTCCTCCCGGACAGCAGCTACGCCGGCGTCTACCAGGCCGTCATCGACGACTGCCGCGCCCACGGCGCCTACGACCCGGCCACCATGGGCTCCGTCCCGAACGTCGGCCTCATGGCGCAGAAGGCCGAGGAGTACGGCAGCCACGACAAGACCTTCGAGATCCCGGTCACCGGCACCGTCCGCCTGGTCGACCAGGCCGGCAACGCCGTCATCGAGCAGACCGTCTCGGCCGGCGACATCTTCCGCGCCTGCCAGACCAAGGATGCCCCGATCAAGGACTGGGTCAAGCTCGCCGTCACCCGCGCCCGCGCCACCGGCGACCCGGCCGTCTTCTGGCTCGACGAGACCCGCGCCCACGACGCGCAGCTGATCGAGAAGGTCAAGGCGTACCTGACGGAGCACGACACCGAGGGCCTGGACATCCGCATCCTGGCGCCGGTCGAGGCGACCAAGCTGTCGGTCGAGCGCATCCGCCGCGGCGAGAACACCATCTCCGTCACCGGCAACGTGCTGCGCGACTACCTGACGGACCTCTTCCCGATCCTGGAGCTCGGCACGAGCGCCAAGATGCTCTCCGTCGTCCCGCTCATGAACGGCGGCGGCCTCTTCGAGACCGGTGCCGGCGGTTCCGCGCCCAAGCACGTCCAGCAGCTGGTCAAGGAGAACTACCTGCGCTGGGACTCGCTGGGCGAGTTCTTCGCGCTGGTGCCGTCCCTCGAGCACTACGCGAAGACCACCGGCAACGCCCGCGCCCAGGTCCTCGCCGACACGCTCGACCGCGCCACCGCGACCTTCCTCGAGGAGGACAAGTCGCCCAGCCGCCGCCTCGGTGGCATCGACAACCGCGGCAGCCACTTCTACCTGGCCATGTACTGGGCCCAGGAGCTGGCCAAGCAGACCGACGACGCCGGCCTCGCCGAGGCGTTCGCCCCGCTCGCCGAGGCCCTGACGGCCAAGGAGACGACGATCGTCGACGAGCTGATCGCCGTCCAGGGCAAGCCGGCCGACATCGGCGGCTACTACCAGCCCGACCCGGCCAAGGCGTCCGCCGTCATGCGCCCGTCGACCACGTTCAACGAGGCGCTGGCCACGCTGGCCTGACGCCCTCGCACGACGTGACCACCGCCCCGACCGGCACCAGCCGGCCGGGGCGGTGTCCTGTTCAGAAGGCGGCGATCGTGGACGGGGCGCGTTCCGCGCGCGTCAGGGCGCGCAGAACCGGGACCGCGCCGTGACGGCGCACGGCCAGCCGGCCCAGCAGGGCCACGACGCTCTCGACGACCTCCGGCGGGAAGCCCGGCGTCTCCAGGCCCACACTCACCGCCAGGTCGTCGCAGTGGACCACCAGCTCCATCGTCCGCGTGACCAGCAGATCCGCCAACCCGAGCGACCACGGCCCCCAGAACGGCAGCCGCACGGCCCGGCCCGCATCCGCCGCCCCCAGCACGGCCGGCAATCCGGCCAGGGCCGCCTGCACCCGCTCCGCGAGCACCACCGCCCCCTCGGCCGCGAGACGCTCGCCGCCCTGCCGGATGCGTACGTTCACCTCCGCACCGGGCCCGGCGCCGATCCACTCCACCCGGCGGTAGTGCTCCGCCAGCGACACCTTCTCCTCCACCGGGTGCGGCTCCTGCAGAGCCGCGGGGACGCACAGCACCTGGTAGGCCAGGTGGCCCGCCAGCGCCCCGACACCGAACTCCTCCAGGGCGCTCGGTCGCCGCCAGGCCGCGGCGACCTCGGGGGCACGCAACAGCTCCACGGCCGAACGGGCCGCGGCCAGGAATTCCTCTCCGGCACTTGTCATGAGCGGGACGCTACCGTCCACCCGGCTGGCGGACACCACCCCCGGCCGGGATCCTGGGTGGGTGATCCACCGTGTGGTGACCGGTGCCGCAGGGCTCCTCGGCTCGGCCGTCAGCCGCCGGCTGCGCCGGACGGAGGGCCGGCTGCTGCGCACGGACGCGGCCGAGGAGGATGCGTTCCGCTCGCGCCTGGAACACTTCCTGGCCACCGCCACCCGGGCGGAGCTCTATCTCGCCGGGGGCCTTGGCGACGCCGGCGCGCACACCTTCCGCGAGACCCAGGACCGCATCGTGCCCGGCACGTACGCGGCGGCCCACGCCTTCACGGAGACGGTCCGCACCCTGGGCGTCCCGGGGTCCTTGACCTTCTTCACCTCGACGGGTGGCGATGTCGCCCACGAGGCGGCCATGGCGGCCGTGGAGGCACTGGCCCGCGGCTTCGCCACGGAGTACGCACCCGCGCACATCACCACCCGAGTGGCGGCCCTCGGCCCCCTGACGGCGCCGGTGGACGACATCGCCCGCGCGGTCGTCGCCCTGGCGGGCCCGGAATTCGACCTGGCCACAGGGGCAACCGTCCCCCTCCACGCCCACCCGCACGCGTAAGCCCCGTAAGGGGCGCGGGGCGGTGTCGATCTGCGGCTGCGCCGCGTGGGCGCGACAAGCCACGACGCCCGCAGACGAAAGCGCCGCCGGACACGCCCTGCGGGCCAACCGCCCGGGCCCGGCAGGGCCCCCGCTGCCGCCCGCCCGAAGGCCCCGGCCCGCGCCGTATCGTTCGCGTGGCGTCGGTGGCCGGGGTAGACATGGGGTATGGCCCGAATCCGGGGCCGCACCTGGAGGCCCTCGGGCCGCTGGTTCGCCGTGGCGGGCACCCGCAGTGTCGCTGGTCAGATGTTCGTGCTGCAGGTGCTGATCGTGCTTCTGCTCGTCGTCGCCGCGGCGGTCACCTTGCTGATCCAGGCGCGGAGCGACAGATTCCAGGCGGCGCGCGACCGCTCGCTCGCCGCTGCCGAGGCGTTCGCCCACGGCCCCGGCATGGTGCAGACGTTGCGCGGGCCGGATCCGAGTGCCGTGCTGCAGCCGTTGTCGTTGGATGCGGCGCGGCAGGGTGGCGTGGACTTCATCGTGGTGATGAACCGGCAGGGCATCCGCTACACCCACCCGGACCCGAAGCTGATCGGCAAGCGTTTCGTCGGCACGATCGCGCCGTCGCTCAGCGGTCATACGACCGTCGAGCGGGTCAACGGGCCGTTGGGCGAGGAGCTGCAGGTCGTCGTTCCGGTCACGGACAGTGGCCGGGTCGTGGGCATGGTGTCGTCGGGGTTGAAGGTGGCCTCCGTCAGCAGTGCCGTCGACCAGCAATTGCCGCTGGTCATCGGGGCGGGCGCGGCCGCCCTGGTGCTGGCCACGGCCGGTACGGCCCTGGTGTCGCGGCGGTTGCGGCGCCAGACGCGTGGTCTGGGGCCGGCCGAGATGACCCGGATGTACGACCACCACGATGCGGTTCTGCACGCCGTGCGCGAGGGCGTGGTCATCGTCGGCGGCGACGGCCGGGTGGTGCTGGCCAACGACGAGGCACGGCGCCTGCTGGATCTGCCGGAGGACGTCGAGGGCCGGGCCGTGGGTTCGCTGGGGCTGGACCCCCGGATGGCGGAACTGCTGCAGTCGCGGCGAGTGGCCAGCGACGAGGTGCTGCCGGTCGGTGACCGGCTGCTGGCGGTCAACAACCGGCCCACGGACCGCGGTGGCGGCCCGCCCGGCAGTGTGGCGACCCTGCGGGACTCCACGGAGCTGCGGGCGCTGGCCGGGCGCGCGGAGGTGGCCCGCAGCCGGCTGCGGCTGCTGTACGACGCGAGCGTGGGCATCGGCACCACGCTGGACGTGCAGCGCACGGCGGAGGAGCTGACGGAGGTGGCGGTGCCGGGCTTCGCCGATTACGTCACCGTCGATCTCGCCGAGCCGGTCCTGCGGGGCGAGGAGCCGAGCGGGGCGGTGCGCGGGGACGAGGCGGTGGTGCGCCGGGTGGCGCTCGGCGGGGTCACCCGCAATCCGCCGCTGTACAAGGCCGGCCAGCTCGTCACGTTCGCCGGGCCGACTCCGCAGGCGACGGGGTTCGTCAGCGGCAGTCCCGTCCTGGTGGGCGATCTGCGGACGTCGGAGGGCTGGCGCACCCAGGACCAGGAGCGCACCCAGGCGGTGCTGGACTTCGGTCTGCAGTCGCTGATCACCGTGCCGCTCAAGGCCCGCGGGGTGCTGATGGGCATCGCCAATTTCTGGCGGGGCCGCGAGAGCGGGCCCTTCGAGGAGGACGATCTGTCCCTGGCCGAGGAGCTGGCGGCCCGGGCGGCGGTGTGCATCGACAACGCCCGCCGCTACACGCGCGAGCACGCCATGGCCGTCACCTTGCAGCACAGTCTGCTGCCGCGCGCCCTGCCGGAGCAGAACGCCCTCGACGTCGCCTACCGCTATCTGCCGGCCCAGGCGGGGGTGGGCGGCGACTGGTTCGACGTCATCCCGCTGCCGGGGGCCCGGGTCGCCCTGGTCGTCGGCGACGTGGTCGGCCACGGCCTGCATGCGGCGGCGACGATGGGCCGGCTGCGCACGGCCGTGCAGAACTTCTCCGCCCTGGACATCCCGCCGGACGAGCTGCTGGGCCACCTCGACGAGCTGGTCACCCGGATGGACCAGGAGGCGGACGAGGGCGACGGCGATTCCGCGGTGGCCGGTGCCACCTGCCTGGTGGCCATCTACGACCCCTCGAACGGCATGTGCTCCCTGGCCCGGGCCGGTCATCCGCTGCCCGCGCTGGTGCATCCCGACGGCACGGTGGAGTTCCCGGAGATGCCGGCGGGGCCCCCGCTGGGCCTGGGCGGTCTGCCCTTCGAGGCGGCCGAGATGCACCTGCCGGAGGGCAGCAGCCTGGTGCTGTACACGGACGGCCTGATCGAGGACCGCCGCCGCGACATCGACACGGGCCTGCGCATCCTCACCAGCACCCTGGCCGTGGCGGACCGCAGCCCGCAGGACACCTGCGAGGCCGTCCTGGGCGCCCTGCTGCCGGACCGGCAGACCGACGACATCGCCCTGCTGGTGGCCCGTACGCACCTGATCGCCCCCGAGGACGTCGCCGAGTGGGAGCTGCCGGCCGACCCGGCGGTGGTCGGCCGTGCCCGTGCGGACGTCACCCGGCAGCTGGCGCAGTGGGACCTGGAGGAGCTGTCCTTCACCACGGAGCTGATCCTCAGCGAGCTGATCACCAATGCGATCCGGCACGCCTCGGGGCCGATCAGGGTACGCCTGCTGCACGACCGCACCCTGATCTGCGAGGTCTCCGACACCAGCAGCACCTCGCCCCACCTGCGCTACGCCGCCGAGGAGGACGAGGGCGGCCGGGGCCTGTTCCTCGTCGCCCAGCTGGCCGACAGGTGGGGCACCCGGTACGTGCCGGGCGGCAAGGTCATCTGGTCGGAGCAGTCCCTGACCGGCGCCGGCCTGGCGGGCATCGACCTGCTGGACGTGTTCTGACGGGCGGGGCGCCGAAAGGGGGGATCAGCCCCGCGAGGTCACCAGGGCGTCGTTGCGCAGCGGCGGGTCGCCGAGGACGTGCACGCGCCGCAGATGGCGCGGGGAGCGGCTGGCGAAGGCCTCCCGGCCGTGCAGCAGCGTGTAGTTGTCGGCGACCACGACGTCGCCGGTGCGCCAGGCGTGCGCGTACAGGTGGCGCGGGTCGTGCAGGGCCGCCTGCAGGGTGCGGTGGAATTCCGCCAGCTGCTCCTCGGGCACGCCGGAGAACCGCAGCTCGGGGCGGTTCAGGAACGTCTCGCCCGGAGGCACGGGCTCGTTGTAGCGGATGACCGCGTGGCCGGCGGGGGAGGTGGTGACGACGGGGGACAGGCACTCGCCGGCGTACTGCGAGGCGTCCCGGCTGTAGCGGCCGGTGACCTGCTCCCACAGCCGGCGGTGCGCCGGGTCGGCCGTGCGCAGGACGGCCTCGGTCTGGGAGAAGGTGGTGCGCCCGCCCTCGTGCTCGCCGGGGGCGGTGACGCAGTGGAAGATCTGGAACTCGGCGATCTCCTCGCGGTACATGCCGTCCCAGTGCAGCGGCACGTACCGGTGGTCGAATATGTGGTCGACGGGCTGCTCGTGCTCGACCAGTTCGAGCACGGGCCCGTAGGGCCACATGCCGATCTCGCCCCACCGGGTGCAGTACTCGGTGAGCTCGTCGGCGTCGCGCGGGCCGGCGAAGCCGCGCAGGAGCAGCAGGTGGTGGGCGCGGGCCAGCTCGCGCAGCCGCTCCACGGGCAGGTCGGTGACGCGGGCGTCCGGCGTCGCGGCGTCGATGCGGACGCCGAACGGCTCCAGGGGGACGAGCGGGTGGCCGGCGATCCGTTCGCCGGCTGCGGCAGTGGTCATGGGATGTCCTCGGGTCGGGGAGGGGGCGGGTGTCCGCTCAGGCGGCGGCGACGGCGGCGGGCAGCGCGTAGTGGGCGGGCCGGCCGTCCACGAGCACCGGTTCGGCGCCCAGCTCCTCCGCCTCCTGACGCTTCATCAGGACATAGCCGCCGTCGCTCGTGCGCAGCGCCACGCTGTGCCAAGGGGTGAGCCAGTTGTCGGGGGTGTCCACCAGGTGGATGCCGAGTTTCTCCGCGCCGCACGGGTGCGGGTGGATCGACAGCCGCACGGCGCCGGGGAAGCGGTCGCCGAGCAGGTCGCCCCACGCCTTGCTGCGCTGCATGACCGCGTACGCCCGGGTGCGGGCGTCGCGCTGGAGGGCGGCGCGGCTGCCGGTGTACTGGGGGGTGTTGGCGTCCTCGAACAGGAAGCGGGTCATCGCCCGGTACAGGGCGACCTCCTCGCCGGCGCGCACCCGCTCGCGCAGCTGCTCCAGCGGCTCGGCGTACTGCTCGCACAGCACCTCGCGCATCCGGTCGTGGCCGAGCCCGGCCAGCTCGGGGATGTCCTCCAGGTTGAACAGGTCGATCCCGGCGGGCTGCGGCAGGGCGTCGATCAGGTGCCGCATCTCCTGCTGGTAGGCGGTGATGTCCGCGTCGGGGATGCCGACGACGTCGCCGAAGACCCGGCCGTCGGAGCAGATGAGGATCCGCGCACCCGGCGCGTACACCTCGCGGATGCGCCGGGTCAGCCCGGCGAGGAACTCAAGCGCGAGGCGCTCGGCGGTGTCGGGCAGGGCGCCGAGCACCTTGGCGGTGTTCGGGGACTTGCCGGGGAAGGCGGGCAGCACGAAGAGTACGGGCTCGCCGGCGGCCACGTACCGCTCCACCTGCGGCAGGTGGGCGTCGCGGCAGGCGGGGCAGGAGCCGCCGGCCGGCGGGCGCGCGTCGTGCGCCGACGCCGTGCGCTGGTGCCGCAGCACCAGCTCCATGACGCGCTGTGCGGTGCGTCGGACGTCGGAGTCGTCCATCGTGTCGTCATCCTTCCGAAGTGGTGCAGTCTTCCGGTGCGGTGCAGTGACCTGCCATCCTGTCAAGAGCTGGAACTTTCAAGTAATCCCATTGATCCATAGGATGCGGTTATGGACCTGGAAGTTCGCCATCTCAAAGTGGTCTGCGCGATAGCCGAGGCCGGCAGCATCACCCGGGCGGCCGCCGCACTGGGCGTCTCCCAACCGAGCCTGGCCGCACAGATCCGGCGCATCGAACGCCTCCTGGGCGGCGCGCTGTTCGTCCGCTCGCGGCAGGGCGCCGCCCCCACCGCGCTGGGGGAGTTCGTGCTCGCCCGGGCCCGCTCGGTGCTGCCCGGCATCGAGGCGATCCAACGCGAGTCCGCGCTGCACGCCGGCTCCACCAGCGGCCGCCGGCCCCTGCGCTACGTCGCCACGCCCGGCCCGCTCGCGGTCGGCCTGGTACGCGAGTTGCAGGACCTCTTCCCCGGCTCCCGGCCCACCCTGCGCACCGAGGCGAGCCTGGCCACCGCGGCCGCACTGGTGGCCAGCGGCCAGCAGGACCTCGCCACCGGCACCGAGTTCCTGCGCCCCGGAGCCGAACTCCCCGCCGACCTCGGCCGGGTGACCGTCGCCGTCGAACCCGCCTTCGTCCTGCTGCCCGCCACCCACCCGCTGGCCGCCCGCCCCGTCGTCGACCTCGCCGACCTCGCCGACGCCGACTGGACGCTGCCCGCCAACCAGGGCAACGGGCTCTTCGAGGTCTTCAGCGAGGCCTGCGCCCGAGCGGGCTTCACCCCGGCTGTCCGGCACGACGCCGAGGCCGGCGCCGCCCGCGAACTCATCGCCGACGGCCAGGCCGTGGGCCTGGGACAGGCCACCTTCCGCGGGACGCCCGGCGTCGTGCCCCGCCCGCTCGCGGGCACCCCCCTGCGCATCCGCCACCTCCTGCTGTGGCACCGGCGCGGCGCGCTCGGCGACCACGCCCCCGCCGTCGCCGCCCGGGCCGACCGCGTCTACGCCGCCGCCGTGCGACGCAGCCCGCACTACCTCGACTGGCTGGCCGAGAACCCGTCAGTCGTCCGCTGACCGCACGCCGGGCCCGGCCCGGGCCCCGGTGTCGGCGAGCTCCGCCACGGCGGCCAGCACCCTCGGCCAGGCCCGCGAGCGCGGGTCGATCGGCGCGAAGTGGTCGGCGCCGGGCAGCTCCTCCAGCGTCACCGCGTCGCCCAGCCGCCGCGCCCGGGCCGCGTACGCCCGGCTCATCGCGAGCGGGACCTGCGCGTCCGCGGTGCCGTGCAGCAGCCTCGCCCGCACCCCGGCCGGCAGCAGCCACCCGGGGTCGGCCAGGGCGTAGCGCTGCGGCACCCGTGCGGGCGCGCCGCCCAGCAGGGCCCGCACCGCGCCGCCGTCGAGGTCCCACAGGGCGGCCAGCCCCAGCGACGTACAGCCCGCCAGGCACAGCACGCCGGCGCCGGCCGGGGGCCGGTGCCAGCGCGAGCGGGCGGGCAGCCGGTGCCGGGCGGCGGCCCACAGCACCAGGTGGCCGCCGGCCGAGTGCCCGGCCCACACCTGCCGGGCGGGATCGGCGTCGTAGCGCCGGGCCAGGGGCCCCACCGCGTCCGTGGCGGCCGCGATGTCGTCGAACGTGCCGGGCCAGCCGCCGCCCGCGCCGGTACGGCGGTACTCCGGCACCACCACCATGTAGCCGCGCGCGGCCAGCGCGTGCGCCATGGGCCGCAGGTGCCGGCGGTCGTACGCGGCCCGCCAGAACCCCCCGTGCACCACCAGGACCACCGGTGCCCGCGCCCGCGGCGCCGGCCACACCTCCACCACGTGTTCCCCGTGCCTGCCGTAGCGCTCGGTGCACGGCGGTGGTGGTGCCGGCCTGGTGAGCACGTCCCGGCCCATGGCGCACCATCCCCGTCGTACGGCAGCGAGTCGAGCACGGACCCGGCCATCGTCGCATCGCCCCGGCGCGACGGTAAGCCCCGCAAGCGGGAGGCAACCGCGGCCAATTGGGGACGGGGCGAGGCGGCCCAGCTGCTACCTTCCGGATCTGCACGGCTTTTTGTTCGCTTGTTCCTTCTTCCTTACTTCTCTTCAAGGAGACGTGACCACATGAACGCCCTTGCCACCGAACCCGTCCGCATCCTCGCGATATCCGGAAGCCTGCGGGCCGCGTCCGTGAACACCGCCGTCCTGCGCGCCGCCGCCGCGCTGGCCGGTACCGACGCCAAGGTGGAGATCTGGGACGGCCTGGCCGCCGTCCAGCCGTTCAACGAGGACCACGAGGCCGAACCCGGCGCCGGCGTCCGCGAGCTGCGCGCGGCCATCGAGTCCGCCGACGCCCTGCTGTTCGCCACCCCCGAATACAACTCCTCCGTGCCGGGTCAGCTCAAGAACGCCCTCGACTGGGCCTCCCGCCCCTACGGCGCCTCCGCCCTGGGCGGCCGCACGGCGGCCGTCATCGGCGCGAGCCCCAGCGCCTTCGGCGCCAAGTGGTCCCAGGCCGAACTGCGCAAGGTTCTCACCAACTCCGGTGTCGAGGTCGTCGGCGAGGAACTGTGCGTCGCCCGGGCCCACGAGGCCCTCGGCGAGGACGGCCTGCCCGTGGCCGAGGAGCTGCGCGCCGCGCTCACCGGCGTCGTCACCGCCCTGGTCGAGAAGGTGCGCGCCGACCGGGCCGCGTGACGCCCCACCCGCCCGCGACCGGCCGGTCCGTGCCCCCCGGGCGCGGACCGGCCGTCGTGCGGGATGGCGCGATCCTTGCGGTCGGCCCCAGAGCTTGACCGGTTCGTCGCACGCCGTAACCGGCGCGGTGGGACGATCGTCCGGTCGCCGCGCCGGAGCACGAGCCGTGCGCGCGGCGCGATCCGGCGGCATGCGCGAGGGTACGGGGAGACGAAGTGGCACTGGACCGGGCGACCGTCATCTCCGAGTGGTTGTTGCCCGCCGCCGTCTGCGCCCCCGTCACCTGGGTCTGCCTGGTCGCCCGTTTCCGCGAGGAGGGCCGGCTGCTGGGCACCGCCCGCTCCTCCGCGCTGGCCCTGTGCGTGGTGCTGTGGACCTCCGGCATGGCCGCGCTGGCCAGCGGGCTGCTGCTGCCGCACGCCTCCAGCGTGCCGCCGCTGGCCGTCGGCGCCGTCACCGGATGGGGCGTCCTGCCGCGCGGCCGCGGCGAGCAGAACGGCAGCCGCGCCGCCCTGGCCGTGCTGACCCTCGGCAACTCCCTGCTGCTGCACCAGCTCGCGCTGCGGCTGCGCGCCGACCGCGCCGCCTGGTGCGAGCGCCTGGCCACCGGCTTCCGCGACTGCTGGGACCTCGACGCCTTCGCCGGCGACGTCCGCCGGCACCTGCTGCTGCGGGTGGACGTGCCCGGGCGCACCGGCCGGGCCCGCACCCACCTCAGGCGGGAGATCAACCAGCGGTACCAGGACGTGCGGGGCGCGGCCCAGAAGTGGATCACCTTGGAGACGAAGGTGGAGAAGGCCTGCCAGCAGCAGGGCCGCGGGCCGCACCGCGAGGAGCTGCGGCAGGTGCGGCGGGCGTTCGGCGAGGCCGAGCAGTACCTGTGGTTCCTGCTGGAGCTCGAGCACGCGCACGGCAAGCGCGACGGAGCCGCCCGGCTGGAGGCGCTCAAGCAGCGCTACTTGCCGGAGCCGGAGGGGCAGGAGAGCCGCCCCGGCCCGCGGCCGCCCGCCGGGGCAAGCGCGCCCCGTAGGGGCGCGGGGAACTGCGCGACAAGCCACGACGCGGCCGCAGACGGGGTCCAGAGGTAGCGCGTCGACTGCGGGCCGTCGCCGGCCGGTCGCGCCCACGCGGCGGCAGCCGCAGATCGGCACAGCCCCGCGCCCCTACGGGGCGCTCAGCGGTGGGGGGAGCGGGCGTAGGGGAGTGCCGGGGACGGCTGCGGGGTGTGCTGCGCCGGGGGTTCCCCGGCCGGGCCGTCGGCCGGCCGCGGGGCGGCGTCCAGGAAGGTGATCTCGACTCTCGCGTCCAGGGATTCGGCGACGGCGGCGAGCGAGCGCAGGGTGAGGTTCTCGTCGCCGGAGAGGATCTGGCTGACGCGGCCGGGGGAGACGCCCATGCGGTCGGCCAGGTCCTTGCGGGTCATCTCGCGTTCGGCCAGCAGCCCGGCCAGCGATGCCGTGGTGCGGCGGGCCAGCAGGGCCCCCGCCTCCTGTGCCGCGTGACCGCTCTCGGTGCTCTTCCGCCAGGCCATGACCGCCCCCACCCGTCCGCCGTCGCTGTCGCGCGCCCCTGACGGGCCGGTGGGCGCGCGCCCTGAGGATGTCCCTGGATGCAGCATGCCACCTTTAGCCCTGGCTAAAAGCCGGATGCGGGACGAAGAACGCGCCGTCCTCATGGGGAGGATCCCCTTCCTCGGCCGGTGACCTGGGCATAAGAGGTTGACGACAACTTTCGGCCAGATCCCGGGAATTCACCCCGGCGGCGGCGTCGCGCCGGGGCGCATGCGCCGGTGACGAGGAGTCTTCTCAACCCCCGGCCCCGCCCCTACCATGCGGAGCGCTCCGAGTCCCACGGGCCCGGGAGGGCCGTTGGATTGTCATGCGCATGGCTTCGTTTGGGTGTGACGCACCGTCGCCCGGGCCGGCCGCACGCAGGGCGCCACCGGCCGCCGCTTCGTCCCGCAGCCCGCATCGCACCAGGTCCCGCCGCCCGCCCCCACCGCTCGGGGGAGCCTTCGCGCACGCACGGGCGGCAGACCGGAATTCGTCCCTCCCACGGGTCCCGTGCGGGACCCGTGGACAACCGATTGGAGCACCATGCCCACCGGCCTGCTCACCGCCGGCGCGATCGCCGCGTTACTGGCGACGCCGCTGTCGACGAACGCCCCGTCCTCGGTCATCACCAACCCGCCGCCGGACAAGATCGTCATCGAGGTCGCCACCGTCAACGGCTCGGGCTGCCCGGCCGGGACCGCCGCCGTCGCGGTCTCGCCCGACAACACGGCCTTCACCGTGACCTACAGCGACTACCTCGCCCAGGTCGGCGTGGGCTCCAAGCCCACCGACTTCCGCAAGAACTGCCAGCTCAGCCTGAACGTGCACGTCCCCCAGGGCTTCACCTACGCCATCGCCAGCGCCGACTACCGCGGCTACGCCCAGCTCCAGGGCGGCGCCTACGGCGTGGAGAAGGCCTCGTACTACTTCCAGGGGTCGCCCGTGACGACCCCGAGCAGCCACACCTTCCGCGGCGCGTACGCCGACAACTGGCAGGCCACCGACGCCGTGCCCATCGCCTCGCTGGTCTGGGCGCCCTGCGGCGAACTGCGCAACTTCAACATCAACACCGAGCTGCGGGTCAACGCCGGCACCTCCGACCCCTCGAAGACCACCAGCTTCATGACCATGGACTCCACCGACGGCAGCATCAACACGATCTACCACCTGGCCTGGAAGGAATGCCCCAGATCCTCCTGAGGGCCCGCCCGGGCGCGGGTCCGACCCCCGCGCCCGGGCACGTGTCCTCGCTCACAGCGACTTTGCGGCGAAAACCACCCGCCCCACCTGCCCCTATCGCTCTGCGTCACCACAAGGTCACCCGTAGGGTATAGACCTGTGGCGGAAACCGAGCGACTGTTGGGGGATTCCGCCCCTCGACCGCCCCAGAGCCCGATGCCTGCTTTCAGCCGCGACACCGTGAGTCCCGAGCCGGTGACCGCCCCTCGGGGACTCGTCGGCCGGCCGGACCGCGCAGCCCCCTGGTGCCTGCACGACCCCGCCGCCTCCTGGCCCGTCCACCGCACCCCGCCCTCCGCGGCCCTCGCCCTGCCCCCCGTCCCCGGCTCCGTGGCGGCCGCCCGCCGCTTCAGCAACCGCCTGCTGGCCGAATGGGGCCTGACCGAGCTGGCCGCCGACGCCGCCCTGCTGCTGTCCGAGCTGGTCACCAACGCCATCGTGCACGTGCCCCCCGGCTGCGGCGACGTCCGGCTGGTCATCGGCCGCACCCCCCGCCACCTGCTCACCCAGGTCACCGACGCCGGCGGCTGCCTGCCGCTGTGCTCCGAGGCCGGCCCCGACAGCGAGGGCGGGCGCGGCATGTGGCTCGTCGAGCAGATCGCCGCCGCGTGGGGCCACCACGCCAGCGCCGGCGGCAAGACCGTGTGGTTCACCCTTCCCCTCCCGGGCGCCGCACCCACCGGCTAGCCGCCCGCGGGCTGCGCGCCGGGCGGTTTCGGAGAGAACATGGAAGGCGTTGCGGCACGACGGCGAGGAAGGAATCCGAAGAGCCGGCCGGGCGCACCGGCACGAGGCCGCCGCACCACCCCGAGCGGGCGGAAGGAAGACCTCGCATGGGCACCACCGACGCATTCCGGCGGGATACGGACCGGGCGGCCAGCCCGTACGAGCCCGGCGGCCTGCTCGACGTGCTCGGCGTGGCCGCGGTCGTCCTCGACCGGGACGGCCGGATCACCCTGTGGAGCCCCCAGGCGGAGGACCTCTTCGGCTGGACGCCGGCCGAGGCGCTGGGGCAGTACGCGGCCCGGCTCATGGTCGACGAGGAGCACGTCGCCGAGGTGCTCGACCTCTTCGTGAAGGTGATGAGCGGCGGCGGCATCTGGGCCGGCACCTTCCCCGTGCGGTGCAAGGACGGCAGCAGACGCCTGCTGGAGTTCCGCAACATGCGCCTGGAGGACAAGGACGGCGGCGTCTACGCCCTGGGCATCGCCACCGACCGGGCCGTCCTGCGCGACGTCGAGCGCGACCTGGCCCTGTCGCTGCGGCTGGTGGACCAGTCCCCGATCGGCCTGGCCGTCCTCGACACCGAGCTGCGCTTCGTCCTGGTCAACCCGGCCCTCGAACAGATGCAGGGCCTGCCCGCCCGGTCGCACATCGGCCGCACCGTGACCGAGGCCATGCCCTTCCTCGACACCAAGGAGGTCGAGGCGAACATGCGCAGGGTCCTGGCGACGGGCACCCCGATGCTCGACATGTTCCACCAGGGGCCCGTGGCCGACCCCGCCCTCGGCATCCGCACCCGCCTGGTCTCCTTCTACCGCCTGGACGACCCCGCGGGCCGCCCGCTGGGCCTCGCGGCCTCCGTCGTCGACGTCACCGACCGCCAGCGGGCGGCCGACGAGGCACGGCGCCGGCTCGCCCTGATCGCCGACGCCTCCGTCCTGATCGGCACCACCTTGGACCTCGACCAGACCGCCCGCGAACTGGCCGAGGTCGTCGTGCCGAGCCTGGCCGACGTGGCCGCCGTCGACGTCCTCGACACCGCCCTGCAGCCGGGCACCGCACACGCCGACGACCCCGGCACGGCCGTCTTCCGGGCCCTGGCCGTCGCCGCCTCCGACGCCGAGGACGCCGTCCGCGCCGCCGACCCGCCGGGGGAGATCGCCCAGTACGACGCCGACCGGCTGGTCACCCGGTGCGTGCGCACCGCCCGGCCCGTGCACCTGCCCCGCGTCACCGCCGAGGACCTGCCCCGCATCGCCCGCGACGAGCAGGCCGCCGAGCTGCTGGGCCGCGCCGGGCTGCACTCGTACATGGCCGTGCCGCTCATCGCCCGCGGCGAGGTGCTCGGCGCCCTGGACCTCAAGCGCACCCGCAACCCCGAGCCCTTCGACGAGGACGACGTGGTGCTCGCCGGCGAGCTCGCCGCCCGGGCGGCGGTGTGCATCGACAACGCCCGCTGGTACCAGCGCGAGCGCGCCACCGCCCTGACCCTCCAGCGCAGCCTGCTGCCCCAGCGGCCGACGGACCTGGTCGGCCTGGAGGTCGCCTACCGCTACCAGCCCGCCGGATCGGCCGGCCAGGTCGGCGGCGACTGGTTCGACGTGATCGCCCAGGGCGGCACCGAGAGCGCCCTGGTCGTCGGCGACGTCATGGGCAGCGGCATCACCGCCGCCGCGGCCATGGGACAGCTGCGCACGGCCGCCCGCACCCTCACCGGGCTGGGCCTGGACCCCGCCCAGGTGCTGCACCACCTCGACCGCACCGCCAGTGGTCTGGACCAGACGATCGCCACCTGCGTCTACGCGGTCTTCAACCTCGGCCGCTCCTGCTTCCGCGTCGCCAACGCCGGCCACCTGCCCCCGGTGATCGTCCACCCCGGCCGGCACCCCGAGCTGCTGGAGCTGCCCACCGGCGCCCCGCTGGGCGTGGGCGGCGTGCCCTTCGAGACCGTCGAGGTCCCCCTCGCCCCCGGCGACCGCCTGGTGCTCTACACCGACGGCCTGGTGGAGACCCGCGACGAGGCCATCGACGACCGCCTGCACGTCCTGGCCGACCTCCTCGCCGACGCCCCCGAGGACCTGGAGGCCACCTGCGACCTGCTGCTCGCCGAGCTCCGCGAGGACGACGCCCAGGACGACGTCGCCCTCCTCGTCGCCCGGGTACGCCCGGCGCAGGGCTGAGCCGCAGGTCCGGGCCGTATAGTGGGAAGCGCCCTTGACCTGCACCAACGCAGGCAGGGAGCCGAGAATCCCGGAGTGCCGATGTACCGCACCATGATGAAGTCCAAGATCCACCGCGCCACGGTGACGCAGGCCGACCTGCACTACGTGGGATCGGTGACCGTCGACGCCGACCTGATGGACGCCGCCGACCTGCTGCCCGGCGAGAAGGTCGACATCGTCGACATCAACAACGGGGCGCGGCTGTCGACCTACGTCATCGCCGGTCCCCGCGGCTCGGGCGTCATCGGCATCAACGGCGCCGCCGCCCGCCTGATCAGCCCCGGCGACCTGGTCATCCTCATCGCCTACGGCACCATGGACGACGCCGAGGCCCGCACCTTCACCCCCCGGGTCGTCTTCGTCGACGAGCACAACGCCGTCGCCGACCTCGGCGGCGACCCCGCCGCCGTGCCCGAGGGCTCCGGGCTGCTGCGCGGCGACCGCGTGGCGGGCTGACCGCCCGCCCCGCCGCCGCGGCCGCCCGTCAGACGGCCACACCCGCCGCCCGGGCGATCGCCCGGGCGGTCAGCGCGCCGGCCGCCAGCACCCGCGGGTCCGTGCTCGGCAGGCAGCGGTCCGTCGCCGGGTCGTACGCGGCCATGACCGGACCGGCGTGGTCGGCGTCCACCTCCTCCAGCGAGGCCGGCCAGCGGCCCGCCGACAGCGCGTCGCGCAGTCGCCGGGAGCAGGCCACGTCCATCAGCGGGTCCGCGGTGCCGTGCACCAGGCTCACCGGCACCGGCAGCGGCAGGCCGGGGCCCTGGCCCGCGAGGTCCGTCAGCGGCGCGACCCCCGTCGTGCGGGCGGGCAGGTCGTAGCGGGAGGCGATGCCCACCACGGCGACCGGCCGCCAGCCGCCGGTCACCTCCGGGCGCAGGGCCAGGCCCAGCGCCGCGGGGGCGCCCGCCGACCAGCCGGCCACCACCATCCGCTCCGGATCCCCGCCGAGCGCCGCCGCGCGGGTCCGGGCGAACTCCAGCGAACCCAGCAGGTGCGCCCGGCCGCCGTCCGGCTCGTCCGAACGCCAGTCGGGCACCAGGACCAGCAGCCCCAGGGCCGCCACCGCCTCGGCCAACGGCCGCAGCAGGTGGCGTTCGTCGGGGGTTATGCCGTGCCAGAGCAGGGCGGTGGGCAGCTTCTCGCCGCCCACCGCGGGCCGGAGGATGTCGACGAGCTTGCCGTTGTCTGCGGTGGCGAACTCGTAGTGCACATCGGAACGTACGGTCACGGCGGCCCTTCCTGCTGATCTGATGGTCGTGAAGGACCGTATCAACCGTCCCCGCTCACACCCTTTGCGCAGGTACGCCCTCGCCGGCCGGCTGCGGCGGGACGCGCGGCAGCGCGGCGAACGCGGTGGCCACCCGCACCAGCCACTCCGTCTCCGCCGCCAGGTCGGTGCGCGCCGCGCGCCCCGCGTCCTCCTCCGCCCGGACGACCCCGGCCGCCCGGCCCTGTGCCCGGCGTTCCAGCGCGCTGCGGGTGCGCACCGCCTCGATGTGGGCGCGCAGCGCCTCACCGCTCAGCCCGGCGGCCCGGCCCTCGCGGTCGGCCCGCTCCTCCTCGTCCGGGCCGGCGAACGCCCGCAGGGCCAGCTGCCCGTCGCGGATCTCGATGACCCGCCGGTAGAGCCGGAACTCCAGCTGCCCGAACGCCAGCCGGTCGGCCAGGGCGCCGCGCGGCGGCGTGAGGGCGATCGTGGGCACGGCCCCGTGGAGCGCGGCCCACAGCGGGTACAGCCGCCGGTGGCGGCGGTAGGCGCGCAGCCAGTTGCCCACCGCGGCCACCCGCGGCCCCCACCCCGGCAGCGTCCAGCCCACCAGGGTCAGCGCCGAACCCACGTCGCCGCACAGCCAGGCGAAGTCCTCCCAGGCACGCAGGTCGAAATGGAAGACCGTGCCCAGGACGTTCCCGGCCCGCACGGCGCCGTAGCCCAGGCAGATGAACGCCCCGGCCGCCGTCACCCGCAGTCCGCGCCGCAGCCAGGTGCGCCCGGCGACCTTCGCGTACCGCCAACAGACCCGGCATACGTTCGCCTCGCCCACCAGATAGACGGCGATGTACAAGGAGAGGTACGCGACGTAATAGGGGTCGTGCACGTAATAGAGCGTGAAGTCCTTCACCCTCTGGTCGGTGGGCGTCAGCAGACAGAACAACGTGATCAGCGCCGCCACCGCGGCCGCGCACGTGCCCAGTTGCCACCGCGCCACCCGCCGCGCCTCCTGCGGCGGACGGGCCCAGTACGTCAGGACCACCTGCTGGCCGAAGACGAGCGAGAGCACACAGGACTGCGCCAGCACGGCCGCCATGTTCGGCACGCCCGTGATCCGGTCGACCTGGACCCACACCGGGGGCAGCGAGACGAAGAAACTCATACCGGACAGCGCGAAAACCGCGCACAGGGCGAGCAGTGCCGGATCCCGCGGATCCTTTCGCAGGGCACGTACTTTATAGAAAAGGCCGCACCAGGCGGCCAGGGCTCCGAGGGAGTGCAGGACGGTGACCATACCGCTCACCCCTCGTCCTGGTGCGTGCCGCGCAGCGAGCGGTCGAGCCGCTCGACGGTGGCGGCCGCCTCGCTGGGCACGCTCCAGTTGCGTTCCAGGGGCTTGCGGTTGGCCTCCTGGAGGATCAGCGACGCGACCATCTCGGCCTCCTGTTCCTCGGCCGAGGTGTAGTACGTGCGCTGCAGGACGCCCTGGACCATGCGGGGATCCAGGTTGGGCAGCAGGAGCCGGGCGGTCTCCGCGCCCATGACGGCGTTCTCCTTGTGCCCGCAGACGACGTGGCCCAGTTCATGGGCGATGATGTGTTCCTGGTGCAGCGGACTGGTATCGCGTTCGTAGAAGATGTAGTCGACATCCGGTGCGGATATCCACAATCCGCAGGGCCCGTCGGCGGGGAGCCGGACGGCCTCCAGGTGAATGGGACGACCATGCCGGTCGGCAACCCGGCGGCACAGTTCCCAGACGTCGAACGGCGATGGAATGTCCAGGCCGCGAACCAGCTCCAGACTTCGCTGGTGCAACCTCTTGAAATTCACGGGATTCCCGTAACTAGGCGCTTCTTTCCGGGGGACTCGTCCGGTTCGTCGGAAGGCCTTCCAACTCGCGGACACGCTCGATCACTTCATTGATCGAGTGCAGGCTCTCGGGGGACAGCCCGGCCGCGCGGAGTGCGACGCGCTGCACCTGGGTGTCCCGCAGAGCCACCAGCAGCCGGAGGTCGGCGTTGACGGCCTCCGTCACCTGGTCGTCGAAGAAATAGGCCGGAGGTACGCCGAAGAATTTCGCCAGTGCCTCGACGTGACGAAGTGTCGGATTGTTGCGCTGCCCCTTGCGCAGCAGCCAGATGTAACTGCCGGAAATGGGCACGCCTCCAGCGGTGATCTCGCGTGCCACTTCTTCCGTGGTGTACGGCTCCCGGCCGGCCGGTACCACCGTCCTGAAGAGGTGGTTGAGCTTGTCGGCCAGGGTGTTCTCCGCGGACTCGGCCGTGGCGTCGGAGTCGTTCATGATCGCACCTCCCTCCCGCGGTCAATCTAGCTTACGGGTGCCGGGAGAGGTCCATACGGCCGTGCGTACCCGTCGCGACGACCCGGTGGGCGCCGCCCGCGCCGGCCCCGTGGAGCCGGCGCCGCCGGTCCGCCGAACAATCCCGGTTGACAGGCCGTGGGCTCGCTGCCTAGCGTCCTGGGTGTCGACGGATCGACTGGTGTTGGACGCGGCTCCCAGGAGCGATCCACGTCAGTTGGACGGAGCGGGCTTCCAGACACCCGCGCCGTCCGAGTGCGCGATCCGCCGGCGGCCGGAGGTCCTGCTGGAGGGGGTGTGCTCATGACGGTCGTGCAGCCGTGGGAGCACCGTGCCACCAGGCGGGCCACCGGCCCCACCGGCCGGCCGCGAGCCGCTCGTCTACGGGGGGATGAGCGGAACGCGGTCAGGCCGGGAGAAGTCGCGGGTCAGCCGTGCCCGCCCCGGCGGCCGGGGCGGACATCCGGCCGGGCGGCCTGCCGCTCACACAGGCGGCCCGGCCACCCGCGGCCACTCGCCGCCGGGAGGCGGCCATGACCGCCGCCGTACGTGCCGCAGCCGTCGACTTCGCCCTGCTGGGCCCGGTCGCCGCCCGCGTCGGCGGACGACCCGTCACCGTCACCGGGCGCAGGCAGCGCGTCGTTTTGGCCCTGCTCGTCCTCGCCCGCGGACGCGTCGTCCCGGTGCGCACCCTGATCGACGCCGTGTGGGGCGACCGGCCGCCGCTGGCCGCGCGCGCCGCCCTCACCCGCTCGGTCCTGGCCCTGCGCAAGGCCTTCCGCGACGCCGGCCACACCGGCCCGCTCATCGTCGCCACCCGGCCCGGCTACCGGCTGCTCCCCGGGCGCAGCGGCATCCACGACGACGTCTGCGCCTTCGAGGCCCTGGTCGCCGCCGCCGAAGAGGCCGCGGCACAGGAGGAGTTCGAGGAGGCCGCCACCTTGTACATCCGCGCGCTCGCCCTGTGGCGCGGACCGGCCCTGGACGGCGTCGGCGGCCCCGCCACGGAGACGGCGGCCGCCGACCTCGCCGCCCGGCGCACCGAGACCTGCCGGGCCCTGCTGGGCGTGGGGGAGAGCCAGTTCGAGGCCGGCTTCGTCGACGAGGCCGAGACCACGTTCCAGGCCGCCCTGTGCGCGGCCGAAGCACTCGAGGACCCGCTGCCGGCGGCCGAGGCCAACCTGGCGCTGGGCCGCCTGTGCGAGACCTTCCACCGCACGGTCCGGGCCGGCCGCCACCTGGCCGCCGCCCAGCGCGCCTTCCGCCGGGCCGGCCTGGAGGCCGCCCTGCCGGCACCGCCGCCCGGCACGCCGCCCCTGCTCGACCTGATCCCCCGCCAGCCCGGCCGCATCCGCGGCTCGGCCCCCGACCGCGGCCGCTAGGCCGTGCCCGGCGGGTCTCCGCCACGCGCCACCACGGCGCCCCGCTAGGGGCGCGGGGAACTGCGCGACAAGCCACGACGTGCCCGCTGACGGGGTGCTTCGGTCGCATGCCGGCTGCAGGCCGCCTGGGGCTGATCGCGCAGTTCCCCGCGCCCCTGGCGGGGCGCCCCGCTCCGGCCCGGTCGGACGACGCGACGCCGCGGCCACCGCTCAGCCCGCCGGGGGCTGCCGATCCAGCTCCCGCGCCGTCGGGTACGACGGCTGCGCACCCGGCCGGGTCACGGCCACCGCCCCCACCCGTACCGCGAACCGGGCCGCCTCCTGCAGCGACGCACCGCCCGCCAGCCGTACCGCGAGCGCCCCGGTGAACGCGTCCCCCGCCCCCGTCGTGTCGACCACCTCGGCCGGTACGCCCGGCACCCGCAGCGTGCGGCCGTCGGACCCCAGCACCAGCGCGCCCTCGGCGCCCAGCGTCACGACCACCGACCGGGCCCCGCGATGCCGCAGCGCCGCGGCCCACTCCTCGGCCGTCTTCCCCGCGCCCTGCGCCAGTTGCCGCGCCTCGTGCTCGTTGACGACCAGCGGATCGGCCACCGCCAGCACCTGCTCGTCGACGGATGCCGGCGCCGGCGAGGGGTTGAACACCACCCGCGCACCTTCCTGCGCCGCCAGCGCGGCCGCGGCCCGCACCGTCCGCTCCGGCACCTCCAGTTGCAGCGAGACCACGGCCGACGCGGCCACCAGGGCGCGGGCCGCCGTCACGTCGGCGGGGGACAGGCGGGCGTTGGCGCCCGGGGAGACCACGATGGCGTTGTCGCCGTCCGGCCCGACGACGATCGTCGCGGTGCCGGTGCGCGCCCCGCGCTCGACCAGGACGTGCTGCACGTCCGTACCGGCCCGGCGCTGGGCGTCCAGCAGCAGCTGCCCGTAGGCGTCGTCGCCGACCCGGGCCAGCAGGGCCGTGCGGGCGCCCAGCCGGGCCGCCGCGGCCGCCTGGTTGGCGCCCTTGCCGCCCGCCGACTCGACGAGGTCGCCGCCGGTGACGGTCTCGCCGGGCCCGGGCCGCCGGTCCACCCGCACCGTCAGGTCGGCGTTGGCGGAGCCCACCACCAGTACGTCGTAACCAGGCACTGTTCCTCCATCCTGCCGCTCCCGGCCGGCCCGATCGACCGGGCCATCGCCAGCCTGCCCGCATCGCCGATGTGGCATTCAGGTGACGGCCGTCACGCACAGGCGTCGGCGTTCCCAGGAGCGTAGCTGTGCGTGAGGAAAACGCAGCTCCGAGTCGCGAACGTGTCCGACCGGGGTCATGCTGAGACGACCGTGGCCGACACCGGCCGGCCCGGCCCCGCCGCCACCCGCCACCGGGCGAAGGGCGAGGGCGAACCGCACCCCGAGACGGGGTCCCGGCCGGCAGGCACTCCTTGACGCACGAGCGAGGGGACGAGTGTGACCATGGCTGACACACCACTGCGACCGCGCGGGCGCCACCGCGACGCCCCCGACACCGACGGTGTCTTCCTGCGCCTGATCACCATGCCTCCCGGTCCCGAACGCGACCGGCTGCGGCACGAGGTGATCGCCGCCTGGCTGCCCATGGCCGAACGCGTCAGCCTGCGCTTCCGCAAGTGCGGCGAGAGCCCCGCGGACCTGCGGCAGGTGGCCGCCCTCGCCCTCGTCCACGCCGTCGACCGCTTCGACCCCCGGCTCGGCTACGCCTTCGAATCCTTCGCCATCCCCACCATCAGCGGCGAGCTCAAACGCCACGTCCGCGACCACGTGTGGGCCCTGCACATCCCGCGCCGCGACCAGGAGCTGCGGGCCGCCGTACGGGCCGCGCGCACCCGTCTCGAACAGGACGGCACCGGCACCGAGATCACCACGGCCCGCCTCGTGACGGAGACCGGCCTCACCGAGGACGAGGTGCGGCGCGGCCTGGACGCCGACGGCGTCCACCACACCCTCTCGCTCGACCACCCCGTCGCCGGCACCGACGAGCTGCCGCTCGCCGACACCCTCGGCCGCGCCGACCGGGCACTGGAACTGGTCATCGACCGCCAGGCCCTCAAACCGCTGCTGGACACGCTCTCCGAGCGCGAGCGCTACGTCCTGTACTGGCGGTTCTTCGGCAACCTCACCCAGAAACAGATCGGCGCCCGCCTGGGCGTCTCCCAGATGCAGATCTCCCGCATTCTCAGCCGCACCTGCGCACGCCTGCGCCGCCAGCTGCTGGCGGCGGCCTGAGCAGCGGACCGTCACGGAAGAGCAGGCACACGATGACCACCTCCCACCACACCCACCTCACCCCCGACCTGCCACCGCTCGTCGACGTCCCCGACCTGCCCGGCGCCTCGTGCGGCGACCGCCGGGGCCCCGGTGACGACGAGGACGGCGAGGGCGGAAACGGCAGTGGCGCCCATCAGGAGGGGGATGGGCGCCACAAGCGCGCGAAGGAGGGGTCCGGCGGCTGACTGCGACCCCGCCCCCGCGCGGTACGCGTCCGGCTGTGACGCGCGCTGGGGGTGTTGCGTCGGCCGACGGTCAGCCGGCGATGCAGGTGTTGCCGAAGGTCGGGTTCAGCAGGCCGATGATGATGTCGATCGAGTTCCCGCAGAGGTTGATGGGAACGTGGACCGGGACCTGGATGACGTTGCCCGAGACGACGCCTGGGGAGCCCACAGCCGCACCCTGCGCGCCGGAGTCGGCGGAGGCGACGCCGGCCACGCCGGTCACGGCGGTGCCGACGGCGGCGGTCAGGACGGCTGCCTTGGCGATACGCGACATGGCTAAACCTTTCTAAGGGGTGTTGAGAGGCAATTGTGGCCGCCGTTTCAGTAGGAGTTGGACGAAAAAGGGACCGACTGCATGCAATTAACCCGGAAAGATCAATAAGTCCGATGTAATGGTCCGGAATCGGGTTTGGACTTGCCGGGCCCTCCTGCGTACAGTTTCCTGGGAGATTTTTCGGACAAGCGGACTGGGAAACGACAGCGGTCATGACCGTCACTGAAGAGAAGAACGACGGTGCGGGCCACCTGTCGGACACGGAACACCCCACCACCCCGGGCATAGACCCCCAGCGCATGGCCGTCTGCCTCGCCGTGCTGGAGGAGCTCGACGCGCTGCCGGTGGACCACCCCGACGCGATCACCGTCCGGCGCGCCACCTCCGGCATCTACCGCACGGTCAAGCAGCGCCGCCGCCAGGAGCGCCGCGCCGCCAAGACCGCCAACGACCGCAAGGTCACCGAGGCCACCGCCACCGGCTCCGCCGCCCGGATCGACGACGAGACCGAGGGCATCCTGCCGTCCTCGATCACCGAGGCCGGCCGGATCGCCGGGATCCTCCAGCGCCCGCGCTCCTGCTACGTCTGCAAGACGCGGTACGTCGAGGTCGACTACTTCTACCACCAGCTCTGCCCGAGCTGCGCGACCGAGAACCGGGCCAAGCGCGACGCCCGCGCCGACCTCGCGGGCAAGCGCGCGCTGCTCACCGGCGGCCGGGCCAAGATCGGCATGTACATCGCCCTGCGGCTGCTGCGTGACGGTGCCCACACCACGATCACCACCCGCTTCCCCAAGGACGCCATCCGCCGCTTCAAGGCGATGGAGGACTCGGCGGACTGGATGCACCGCCTGGAGATCGTCGGCATCGACCTGCGCGACCCGGCCCAGGCCGTCGCGCTCGCCGAGCAGGTCGCCGAGGCCGGCCCGCTGGACATCCTGATCAACAACGCCACCCAGACCGTGCGCCGGCTGCCCAGCGCCTACGCCGCACTGGTCGAGGGCGAGGGCGCCCCGCTGCCCGCCGGCGAGCTGCCCGCCCACCACGTCATCGGCGCGTTCAACTCCGGCGCGGTCGACGGCCTGGCGGCGCTGCCGCTGGGCGCGAGCGGCCTGGACGCCCAGAAGGTCGCCGACCTCGCCCTGGTCGCGGGCAACGCCAGCCTCGAACGCCACCTCGACGGCACCGCCATCGACGCCGGCGGCCTGCTGCCGGACGTCGTCGAGACCAACACCTGGGTGCAGACCATCGACCAGATCTCCCCGGTGGAGCTGCTCGAAACCCAGCTGTGCAACTACACCTCGCCGTTCATCCTGATCAGCGCGCTGCGCCCGGCGATGGCCGAGGCGGCCCGGCGGGCGGCCAGCGGTCGCGCGTACGTCGTCAACGTCTCCGCCATGGAGGGCGTCTTCAGCCGCGGTTACAAGGGCGCGGGGCATCCGAACACCAACGCCGCCAAGGCCGCGATGAACATGGTGACCCGGACCAGCGGCCAGGAGATGTTCGAGACCGACAAGATCCTCATGACCTCGGTCGACACCGGCTGGATCACCGACGAGCGCCCCCACTACGACAAGCTCCGCCTGGCCGCCGAGGGCTTCCACGCCCCCCTCGACCTCATCGACGGCGCGGCCCGCGTCTACGACCCGATCGTGCGCGGCGAGGAGGGCGAGGACCTGTACCGGTGCTTCCTGAAGGACTACCGCAAGTCCAACTGGTAGACCTCACCCCAGGGTTTCGCGCACCCACTCCACCGCCCCCGCCGGGTCGCGGCTGACCGGGATGCCCTCCGGCACCGGCGGGCGGCGGACCATGACGACCGGGATGCCCGCCTCGCGGGCCGCCGTCAGTTTCGGGGCCGTCGCCGTCGCGCCGCTGTCCTTCGTCACCAGGACGTCGATCGCGTGGCGGGCGAGGAGTTCGCGTTCTCCATCGAGGGTGAAGGGGCCCCGGTCCAGGAGGATCTCGGTGCGTGGCGGCATCGGGGGCCCGGGGGCGTCCACGGAGCGGAGGAGGAACCACTTATCCTCAAGGTGCGCGAAGGCGCCCAGGCCCATCCGGCCCGTGGTCAGGAACACCCGCTCGCCCATGGCCTGCAGGGTCCGGGCCGCGTCGGCCAGGGAGGCGACGTCGTGCCAGTCGTCGCCCGGCTGCGCCGTCCAGCCGGGGCGGCGCAGGGCCAGCAGGGGTACGCCGGTTGCGGCGGCGGCCCGGGCCGCGTTGAAACTGATCGTGCCGGCGAAGGGATGGGTGGCGTCGATGAGCGCGGAGACGTGCTGCTCGCGCAGCCAGTGGGCGAGGCCCTCGGGGCCGCCGAAGCCCCCGATCCGTACCTCCCCCGCCGGGAGCCGGGGTGCGGCGACGCGTCCGGCCAGCGAGCTGGTGACGCGCAGGGCGGGGGCGGCGGCGAGTGCGGCCGCCAGGCGGCGGGCCTCGGTGGTGCCGCCCAGGATGAGGATGTGGCGCTCGTCGCCGCTCACGGCGGGGTCGTCCTTCCGTCGGTGTCCACGCGTCGCCCCAGCGTACGTGCGGGGTCGTTCATGAGTGCCCCCGCGTCCGCCGGCGGGCGTTCCGCGCAGTTGCAGCACACCGGTATGCGGCACGGCTGGACGACGGGCGCCTGCGCCACGGCGGCCACCACGGCCGCGTACACCGCGTTGCTGACCGGCGACTTCCCGGACCCGGTGGGCATCACCCTGCCCAAGGGCCAGACGCCGGCCTTCGCGCTGGCTGCCGAGCGGCTGGAGGCGGACGGCCGCAGTGCGATGGCGGGGATAGTCAAGGACGCCGGCGACGACCCGGACGTCACGCACGGCGCGCTGGTGCGTGCCACGGTGCGGCTGCTGCCGCCCGGTTCGGGGGTGGTCTTCCGGGCCGGTCCGGGCGTGGGCACGGTGACCCGGCCGGGGCTGCCGCTGGAGGTCGGCGAGCCGGCCATCAACCCCGTGCCGCGTTCGATGATGCGCGACCACGTCGCCGAGGTGGCGGCGCGGCACGGCGGTACGGGCGACGTGGAGATCGAGGTGTCGGTCGACCACGGCGAGGAGATCGCCCGCTCGACGTGGAACCCCCGCCTGGGCATCCTGGGCGGCATCTCCATCCTGGGCACGACCGGCATCGTCGTCCCGTATTCGTGTTCGGCGTGGATCGACAGCATCCGCCGCGGCGTGGACGTCGCCCGGGCCGCGGGCCGCCGGCACGTGGCGGGATGCACGGGGTCGACGTCGGAGAAGGTCGCGGTGGCGGTGCACGGGCTGCCGGAGGACGCCCTGCTGGACATGGGGGACTTCGCGGGGGCGGTGCTGAAGTACATCCGCCGGCACCCGGTGGACCGGCTGACGATCGCCGGCGGGTTCGCCAAGTTGTCGAAGCTGGCGGCCGGGCACCTGGACCTGCATTCGTCGCGCTCGCAGGTGAACAAGGAGTTCCTGGCGGAACTCGCCCGCCACGGCGGCGCCGACGAGGCGCTGGCCGCGGCGGTGACCGGCGCCAACACGGGCCTGGAGGCCCTGCAGCTGTGCGCGGCGCGGGGCGTGCCGCTGGGCGACCTGGTGGCCGCGGCGGCGCGCGAGGAGGCACTGGGGGTGCTGCGCGGGGCGCCGGTCGCGGTCGACGTCCTGTGCATCGACCGCGCGGGCACGATCGTGGGCCGCGCGGACGCCAGGGGCCCGCGCGACGGCTGAGGACGGGTCAGTTCCGCGTGACCGGTTCCTGGAGTTCGGTCACGCAGCGCGCTGGGTCGGCCGGGTCGTACTCCAGGTACAGCTCGCGCGCGTAGCCCACCGAGCGGTAGCCGTGGGCGTCGATCCAGCGGGCCAGCGTCTGGACGGTGGGCAGGCAGTGGTCCATCAGGCCGTGGTGGACGATCGTGGCCGCCTCGGGCAGGGCCGGCAGGTCGGTGACGGTGAAGCCGTCGCCCCGGGTGCCCGGTGCCACCGGCATCGCGGCGCGCACGATGATCCCCCCGCCGTCGGGTGCGTCCTCGTAGAGGGCGATGCCCGGGCCCGTCGCCGCGATGCCGGCCGCCTCCAGGCGGCGGCACAGCTCGGCGAAGAGCGGCCCGGCCACGGGGGAGATGTCGTGCGGCCCGTAGCTCGCGGCCGGGGCGCTCAGTTCGGCGACCCGTACCGCGGGCACGCTCTTGACGACCACGTCGTCGTGGCTCATGTGACCCTCGCTCTCGATGGTGCGGAGCCTCGCCTCGACCTGGCCGAGCCGGGCCGTGGCCGCGTCGACGGCGGCGGCCAGTTCGGCCCGGCGCAGCCGCAGCATGCCGCGCAGTTCCTCGGCGCCGACTTCCTCGTCGACGATCGTCAGCACCTGCTGCAGGGTGAAACCGAGGTCCTTGAGGGCGATGATGCGGTTGAGGCGGGAAAGCTGGCCTGCCGCGTAGTACCGGTAGCCGCTGTGCGGGTCGGTCCGGGCGGGGCGCAGCAGTCCCAGGGTGTCGTAGTGGCGCAGCATGCGCACGGACACCCGGCCGTGGCGGGCGAAATCTCCGATGGTGAACATGGTGGGACCACTGCACTCCCTGACACGGTGTGAGGGTCAAGCACCGATCAGGGCTGGACGGTACGGCCGCAGGTGTCGCGGTCGCGTTCGGTGGAGTACAGGAAGCTGTCGGGGAACTGCTCGGCCGCCAGGGTGCGCCCCACCAGGATGACCGCCGTGCGCACGACGCCCGCCGCCCGTACCTGGTCGGCGATGCCGGCCAGGGTGCCGCGCAGCACGATCTCGTCCGGGCGGCTGGCCATGGCGACGACGGCGGCGGGGCAGTCGGGCCCGTAGTGCGGCAGCAGCTCGGCGACGACGCGGTCGGCGTGCCGGGCGGCCAGGTGGATCACGAGCAGGGCGCCGCTGCGGGCGAGGGTGGCGAGGTCCTCGCCGGGCGGCATCGGGGTGGCGCGCTGGGCGACGCGGGTGAGGACGACGGTCTGGCCCACGGTGGGTACCGTCAGCTCACGGCCGAGCGCGGCCGCGGCCGCGGCGAAGGCGGGCACGCCGGGCACGATCTCGTACGGGATGCCGGCGGCGTCCAGGCGGCGCATCTGCTCGGCGACGGCGCTGTAGACCGACGGGTCGCCGGAGTGCAGGCGGGCGACGTCCTGCCCGGCCTCGTGCGCCCGGACGAACTCGGCCGTGATGGCGTCCAGGTCGAGGCGGGCGGTGTCGACGAGCCGGGCGTCCGGCGGGCACTCGGCGAGCAGCTCCGGCGGCACGAGGCTGCCGGCGTACAGGCACACCCCGCAGCGGGCGAGCAGCCGGGCGCCGCGCAGTGTGATGAGGTCCGCGGCGCCGGGGCCGGCACCGATGAAGTACACGGTCATGCGGGGGACTCTCCTTCGTTCGGGGCGGACTTGACGACCGCCCACTGGGTGACCGGCATCGCCTGCCGCCAGCCGGTGAACCCGCCGACCCCGACGGCGTGGGCGACGGCCAGGCGGACGAGGTCGCCGCCGTGCCGGCGGTACCAGGCGGCCAGGAGCGCCTCGGACTCCAGGGTGACGGTGTTGGCGACGAGCCGGCCGCCGGCGGGCAGGGCGTCCCAGCACGCCTGGAGCAGCCCGGGCGCGGTCAGGCCACCGCCGATGAAGACGGCGTCGGGCGTGGGCAGCCCGGCGAGCGCGGCGGGGGCGGCGCCGGTGACCACGCGCAGCCCCGGGACGCCGAGCGTGTCGGCGTTGCGGCTGATGCGCTCGGCGCGTACCGGATCGCGCTCGATGCCGACGGCACGGCAGGAGCGGTGGGCGCGCATCCATTCGACGGCGATGGAGCCGGAGCCGCCGCCGACGTCCCACAGCAGTTCGCCGGGGGCGGGGGCGAGGGCGGCGAGCGTGGCGGCCCGTACGTGGCGCTTGGTCAGCTGGCCGTCATGGGCGAAGGCGTCGTCGGGCAGGCCGGGGGTGAGCCCGAGCCGGGGTGCGCCGGGGGCGCGCCGGCACTCGACGGCGACGACGTTGAGGGCGTCACCGGGCGGGTGGGGCCAGTCCTCGGCCGTACCCTCCGTACGGCGTTCGCCGTCGCCGCCCAGTTGTTCGAGAACCGTCAGCCGGCTCGGCCCGAAGCCGCGCTCGCACAGCAGGTGCGCCACCTCGGCCGGCGTGCCGGCGCCGGCACTGAGCAGCAGCAGCCGGCGGCCGTCGTGCAGCGCCGCGGCGAGCGCGGCCAGCGGCCGGCCCACGGCGCTGACGACCTCCGTCTCCTCCAGGGGCCAGCCGAGGCGGGCGCAGGCGTGGGAGACGGAGGAGGGGTGCGGCAGCACGCGCAGCCCCTCGGTGCCGCCGAGCACCTCGGCCAGGGTGCGGCCGATGCCGAAGAACATGGGGTCGCCGCTGGCCAGGACGCAGACCCGGCGGCCCGCGTGCTCGGCCAGCAGCCCCGGGACGGCGGGGCGCAGCGGCGAGGGCCAGGCCACCCGCTCGCCGGTGCACTCGCCGGCCGGCAGCAGGTCGAGCTGTCGCGGACCGCCGATCAGGACCTCCGCCTCGCGCAGCGCCTGCTGCGAGAGGGGGGCCAGGCCCTGCCAGCCGTCCGCGCCGATGCCGACGACCGTCACGGGGGCGGGGGCTTGGCTCACGGCGGCGTACCTCGAAAATCCGGCGGCGATCGGGTGATCGGACGATCAGGGGCACGGGAACTCTACTGACCTGCGGGGACGAGGACGCAAAGGCCCCCCTGCCGGTCGGCGGCAGGGGGGACGCGGGTCGTTCAGGCGGCCGGCTTACTTCGGGCAGAGCACGACGCCCTTGGCGATGCCCGTGAACGCACCGGTGAGCATGCCGATGGCGGCTCCTTCGGGGCCGCCCGTCAGGGCGCCCCTGAGACCTCCGGTGACGATGCTGGTGCCGATTTTCTTGGCCATGCACTTGTCGTGCTCGTCGCTGCCGGCGGAAGCGGGCGCGGCCGTCAAGGACTTCACCGAGGCACCGCTGCCCAGGGAGTACGTCGGGGGCGAGATCGTGCCGGTGACGGTGTCGCCGGTGACGCCTTCGATGGTCTGGGTGACGACGTTGCCGTCCACCGCGAGACTGACCTTGTGGGTCGTGCCGTTGGTGTCCGTGACGGTGCCGGGCCGCACCGTTGCGATCGTGTTGCCATTGGCGTCGCTGATGAGGACACCGCCCTTGTCGGCGCTCAGCCTGGCCCCTTCGGGCACGTCCACGGTGTCCTTCGCGGTCTTCGCGAGAGCGGTGGGCTTGACGTCCGGGCCGCCGGTGACGGTGCCCGGCGGGGTCGCGCTGGTGCGGGCGACGTACATCGTGGAGCCGGCCGCCGAGTTGATGACGGGCACGGTCACGGTCGCATCCGCGGTCCACGGCTGGTTGTCGGTGTCGAAGGTCCAGGTGCCGGTGACCTTCTTGCCGACGGCGGCGAAGTCGACCCATCCGTAGTTCTTGGCCGGGACGTCGATCGCGATGCCGTTCACCGTGGTCTCGTCGGACTGGTAGGTCTGCGTCGCGGTGAGCTGGCTGGAGATCATCGCCTGGACCGGGGTGGAGACGCCGACGGAGGTCGACAGGCCCGCGGAGTACGACTGCTCCCAGCCGGAGTGGTAGATCGTGGTGAAGACCTGCTTCATGGGGCCGCTGGTGTCGTTGAACCAGACCGACGAGGCGGGCTGGCGCGGCAGGACCTCGGGCTGCCCTTCGGACTTCTGCGTCCACGAGCAGGTGGCGGTCTTCTTGGAGCACAGGTCGGCGTAGAAGTCGAGGGCGAGCTGCCGCGCCTCGGCCGCCTTCGACGCGGGGACCGTCCACTCCTGGCTCGCGCTGCCGTTGCAGATGTTGGGCTGGGCGAGGATGCCCCACAGGTGGAGGCCGCCCCGGTTGTCCATGCACCATTCGGTGCCGTTGCGGTCGTCGCGGCGGACGATGCCGAAGGTGTTGGGCTTGCCGTCCACGGGGCGGAAGTTCCACTGCTCGCCGTCCTTGCCGCAGGACTGCTGAACGGCGGGCTGGGTGGCGTAGATGCACTTCCCGGAGGAGGTGCTGGCGATGTTGAACGTGCCGGGGGCGCCGAGCTTGATCAGGCGCCAGTTCCGGTAGTTGGTGCCGTCGGGGGTGACGGAGATCTGGTTTCCGTCGTTGTTGCCCGTCGCGTTGAGGGTGCCGTCGGTATTGGTGAACGTCCAGGCATCGGTGCCCGCGGCCTGCGCCGCGGTGGCGGTGGCGACAACGCCGGAGGTGAGCATGAGCAGGGCGAGGATCGGGGCCGATATGAGGCGTCCGATGCGTCTGAGGCCCTTGGGGTGTCCAGGCATGTGACCTTCCGTGGTGAGTCCGTGAATCGCCGGTCGTCACTCCGGGAGTGTGCACGGGCCGATGAAATCGCGATGAAGCACGGGAAGGGCCGGAGGGGAGGGGGCCATGGGGGAGGGCCGGCAGTCTCTTATTGCATACAATGTGCACTTACATATTCATGGCAGAAGGCGGAGGCGTGGCCGTGAGGCGTTCACCGGTGGTGCTGGGTATCGAGTCGTCCTGCGACGAGACCGGCGCCGGTCTCGTCAGCGACGGGCGGCTGCTGGGCCACGCGGTGGCGTCCAGCATGGACGAGCACGCGCGCTACGGCGGCGTCGTCCCGGAGATCGCCGCGCGGGCGCACGTGCACGCGGCCAACCCCGTCGTCCGGGCCGCCCTCGACGACGCCGGGCTGACCCTGCGCGACATCGACGCCGTCGCCGTGACCACCGGCCCCGGCCTGTCCGGCGCGTTGCAGGTCGGCGTCGCCGCCGCCAAGTCCCTGGCCTACTCGCTCGACGTACCGCTGTACGGCGTGCACCACCTCGCCGGGCACGTCGCCGCCGACACCCTCGAACACGGCCCGCTGCCCAACCCCTGCATGGTGCTGATCGTCTCCGGCGGCCACACCTCCCTGCTCCTCGTACGGGACCTCGCCCGCGACCCGATCGTGCACCTGGGCGACACCCTCGACGACGCGGCCGGCGAGTGCTTCGACAAGGTCGCCCGCGTCTTCGGCCTGCCCTACCCCGGCGGGCCCGCCGTCGACCGGGCGGCCCGCGAGGGCGACCCGGGCGCCGTCGCCTTCCCCCGGCCGCTGACCGGCCCCCGCGACGACCGTTACGGCTTCTCCTTCTCCGGCCTGAAGACCGCCGCCGCGCGCTGGGCCGAGCAGCACCGCGCCGCCGGCCGGCCGCTGCCGGTGGCCGACGGCGCCGCCTCCCTGCAGGAGGCCGTCGCCGACGTCCTCACCCGCAAGGCCGTGCGCGCCTGCACCGACCACGGCGTCGGCACGCTCGTCGTGGTCGGCGGCGTGGCCGCGAACTCCCGGGTGCGGGCCCTGGCCCGGGAACGCTGCGATGCTGCGGGCATCGAGCTGCGCGTGCCGCCGCTGCGCCTGTGCACCGACAACGGCGCGATGATCGCCGCCGTCGGCGACCTGCTGGTGCGTGCGGGGGTCGAGCCCGCGCCGCTCGACGTGTCGATCGACCCGTCCGCGCCCCTGGAGTACGCCACGCTCCACCCCACCGCCGGCGGCGCCCGCGCCGCCTGACACCCGGCCGACGCCCGGCCCGACGCCCGGCCCGACGCCCGGCCCGGCGCGTCGCCCGACGAACCGCCCGACGAACCGCCCCTGTCGAGAGCCCTGGAGGGCACCTTGCGCACCGCCGACATCCGCAGCCGCTTCCTCGACTTCTTCGCCGCGCGCGGCCACACCGTCGTCCCCAGCGCCCCGCTGCCCACGCCCGACCCGACCCTGCTGTTCGTCAACGCGGGCATGGTGCCCTTCAAGCCGTACCTCACCGGTGAGGCGGCGCCGCCGTGGCCGCGCGCGACCAGCGTGCAGAAGTGCGTGCGCACCCTCGACATCGAGGAGGTCGGCAAGACCACGCGGCACGGCTCGTTCTTCCAGATGAACGGCAATTTCTCCTTCGGCGACTACTTCAAGGAGGAGGCCGTCTCCCACGCCTGGGAGCTGTCCACCTCCCCCGTCGCCGACGGCGGCTACGGGCTCGACCCCGAGCGCATCTGGGTCACCGTCCACCACTCCGACGACGAGGCCGCGGCGATCTGGCGGCGCGTGGCGGGGCTGCCCGAGGAGCGCATCGTGCGCCGCGGCGACGAGGACAACTTCTGGTCCATGGGCGTGCCCGGCCCCTGCGGCCCCTGCTCCGAGCTGTACTACGACCGCGGCCCGGCCCACGGGCGCGCGGGCGGCCCGGCGGTCGACGAGGACCGCTACATGGAGTTCTGGAACCTCGTCTTCATGCAGTACGAGCGCGGCGAGGGCCCCGGCAAGACCGGCTACCCGATCCTCGGCGAACTGCCCCGCCGCAACATCGACACCGGCATGGGCCTGGAGCGCATGGCCACCCTGCTCCAGGGCGCCGGCAGCTTCTACGAGATCGACGAGACCCGGCCGGTCCTCGACCGCGCCGCTGCCCTCACCGGCGTGCGCTACGGCGCCGACCACCGGGCCGACGTACGGCTGCGCGTGGTCGCCGACCACGTCCGCACCGCCCTGATGCTGCTCGCCGACGGCACCGCGCCCGGCAACGAGGGCCGCGGCTACGTCCTGCGCCGCATCCTGCGCCGCGCCGTGCGCTCGGTCCGCCTGCTCGGGTACGAGGACCCGGCCCTGCCCGAACTGCTGCCGGCCGCCCGCGACTGCATGGCGGCGAGCTACCCCGAGGTCGCCGAGGACTTCGCCCGCATCTCCCAGCAGGCGTACGCCGAGGAGGACGCCTTCCGCGCCACGCTGCGCCAGGGCACGACCGTGCTGGACACGGCCGTGGCCGAGGTCAAGGCCGCGGGCGGTCACCTGCTGCCCGGCCCCAAGGCGTTCCTCCTGCACGACACCTACGGCTTCCCCATCGACCTCACCCTGGAGATGGCCGAGGAACAGGGCGTCGAGGTCGACCGCGAGGGCTTCACCGCCCTCATGGCCGAGCAGCGCGAGCGCGCCCGCGCCGACGCCCGCGCCCGCAAGTCCGGCGGCGCCCTCGACACCGGCGCCCTGCGCACCGTCCTCGACGCGCACGGGCCGACCGACTGGCGGGCCTACGACACGCTGACGACCGACTCCCGCGTGCTCGCCGTGCTCGGACCCACCGGCCCGCTGCCGTCCCTGGCCACCGGAGGGATCGCCTCCGTCGTCCTGGACCGCACCCCCTTCTATGCCGAGTCCGGCGGCCAGGACAGCGACGCCGGCGCCCTGACCGGGGCATCGGTCGAAGCCGAGGTGCTCGACGTCCAGCGGCCCCTGCCCGGACTGGTGGTGCACCAGGTGCGGGTGACCTCCGGCGAACTCGCGGTGGGCGACACCGTACGGGCCGCCGTCGACCCCGAATGGCGCCTGGGCGCCCGGCAGGCCCACTCCGGCACCCACGTGCTGCACGCCGCGTTGCGCCAGGTCCTCGGCCCCACCGCCCTGCAGTCCGGCTCCTACAACCGACCCGGCTACCTGCGCCTGGACTTCCCCTGGCGCGGCGCCCTCGGCCCCGCCGCCCGCAGCGAGATCGAGGAGGCCGCCAACCGCGCCCTGCGCCGCGACCTGCCGGTCGACGTGCGCTGGATGCCCCTGCCCGAGGCCAAGGAACTCGGCGCCCTCGCCCTCTTCGGCGAGACGTACGGCGAACAGGTGCGGGTCGTGGAGATCGGCGGCGCCTGGTCCCGCGAACTGTGCGGCGGCACCCACGTCGACCACGCCGCGCAGATCGGGCTCCTCGCCCTGACCTCGGAAACCTCCGTCGGCGCCGGCATGCGCCGCCTGGAAGCCGCGGTCGGCTTCGAGGGCTTCGGCTACCTCGCCCGCGAACGCGACCTGGTCACCCGCCTCGCCGAACAGCTCCAGGCCCCCCGCGCCCAGCTGCCCGAGCGCGTGGCCGGCCTGCTGGAGCGGCTCAAGGCCGCCGACCAGCGCGCCGAGGACCTCCGCCGGCGCGCGGCCCTCGCCCGTGCCACGGAACTCGCCGCCGCGGCCACCGACGTGCACGGCACGCTCGTCGTCACCGCCACGACGGACGGCGACGCCCGCGCCCTGGCCCTGGCGGTCCGCGACCGCCTGCCGGCGTCCCGCCCGGGTCTCGCGGCGATCGGCGCAACGCCGGACGGCGGCCGCGCGACCCTGACCATCGCCCTCAACGGCGCGGCAACGGCGGCCGGCCTGTCGGCCGCGACGCTGGTGAAGTCCCTCCTGGCCGGCCGCGGCGGCGGCACGGCGGAGGTGGCCCAGGGAGGCGGCGTACCGGCGGAGGCGCTGGGGACGACGCTGGATGGGGTGATGGGCCTGCTCGGGCAGGAGTGAGGGCGGTACGGTTCGCAGAGCGCCGGAAGGACGGAGAACCACGTGACCGCAGAGCACGTCGAGGAACCAGCCGAACTGATTCCGCGGCCCGAGATGACCTTCCCTGCCCTTCGGGCCGCACTGGCGCGGGTCGCCTCCTCGCGGCTCGCGGAGTTCCAGGCGGACCGTGACTCGGCGTTCACGGCGGCCACGCAGCACGCCTCGTTCACCCCGATCAGGGCCTTCCAGATCAAGTGGGCAACCGAGATCGAGATCGAGCGCCGGCCCGCCCTGGCCGCCCGCTACCGTGCCGCCCTGGATGCGGCGAACACGCTGGACCGTGAGGATCCGCAGTGGCGTGAGGCCATGGACGCGTGCATGGCCGTCCGTGACGAGGCCCGGGCCGCGGTAGCCCATGGCTGACGCCTGGGGATGGGAATACGACCCGGACTCCGAGTACGTCGTCGGCGGCATCGACAACCTTGCCTTCATCGCGAAGGTCGAGGAACGGGCCGACGAGCTCGTGCGCGCCGCCGCGGCGCTCTACCTCGACGGGGCGAAGTACACCGGTGCTTCGCCCCGTATGCAGGAAGAGACCGTCGACGCCCTGGGGATGTTCGTATACCAGGTCATTCCCCGGCATCAGCGCGTCTACATCCGCCAAGTCACGTTTCTCGGCTGCTGAACATCACCCCTCCGGGTACCGGCGCGGCGTCCAGACGATCTCTTCCGTGCCGTCCGCACCGCGCCGTACCCGGCGCGTCTGGGTCGAGCCGACGATCAGGAGCGTGCGCATGTCGACCTCCGCCGGGTCGAGCTCCCCGAGGGAGACGATGCGCACGCGCTCCGTCGGGCCGCCCACGTCGCGGGCCATGACCACCGGGGTGTCGGGCGTGCGGTGTTCCAGGAGCAGGTCGCGGGCCTTGCCCACCTGCCATACGCGGCTGCGCGAGCCGGGGTTGTACAGGGCGAGGACCAGGTCCGCAGCGGCCGCGGCGTGCAGGCGCTGGGCGATGACCTCCCACGGCTTGAGGCGGTCGGAGAGGGAGACGACCGCGTAGTCGTGGCCGAGCGGGGCGCCGGCGCGGGAGGCCGCGGCGTGGGCCGCGGTCATGCCGGGGACGACGCGGACGGGCACATCGCGGTAGGGGCCCTCGCAGGCCACCTCCAGGACGGCCGTCGCCATCGCGAAGACGCCCGGGTCGCCGGAGGAGACCACGGCCACCCGCCGGCCCTGGCGGGCGAGGTCGAGGGCGAACTCGGCGCGCTCGGACTCGACCTTGTTGTCGGAGGCGTGGCGCTGCTGCCCCGGGCGCACCGGCACCCGGTCCACGTACGTGCTGTAGCCGACGATGTCCTGCGCGGCCGCCAGTGCGCCGCGGGCCTCCGGGGTGAGCCACTGCGGGCCCGCCGGGCCGAGGCCGACGACGACCACCTCCCCGCCGTCCGCGACGGGGGGTGCGTCCACGCGGCTCGGCAGCACGGCCACCGAGAAGTACGGCACCGACTCCGGGTCGACGTCGGCCAGGCGGCCGGTGCGCTCGCCCGGCATCGTCGCCCGCTCCACGTACCGGGCCTCCGCCAGCCGGCCCGAGCGCTCGAGTGCGCCGCGCACGGCCGGGAAGGTGCGGCCGAGCTTCATGACGACCGCCGAGTCGGTGGCGGCCAGGCGGGCGGTCAGTTCCTCCTCGGGCAGCGTGCCCGGCAGGATCGTCAGCACTTCCTCGCCCTCCACCAGCGGCTCGCCCAGGCGGGCCGCCGCGGCGCTGACGGAGGTGACGCCCGGCACCACCTCGGTCGGGTAGCGGTCGGCGAGGCGCTTGTGCATGTGCATGTACGAGCTGTAGAAGAGCGGGTCGCCCTCGGCGAGAACGGCCACGGTGCGCCCGGCGTCGAGATGGGCGGCCAGCCGGGCCGCGGCCTCCTCGTAGAACTCCTCCATCGCGCCGCGGTAGCCGCCGGGATGGTCGGTGGTCTCGGTCGTCACCGGGTAGACCAGCGGCTCCTCGATGTGGCCGGGGCGCAGGTGGCGTTCGGCGATGGAGCGGGCGATGCTGCGGCCGTGCCGGGCGCTGTGGTACGCGACCACGTCCGCCTCGGTGATGCACTCGACGGCCCGCAGGGTCATCAGCGAGGGGTCGCCCGGGCCGAGCCCCACCCCGTAGAGCCGGCCGGTCGTGCTGGGCTTCTCGCTCACTCTTCCTCGCTCGCTATCGCGTTGATCGCGGCCGCGGCCATGGCGCTGCCGCCGCGCCGCCCCCGCACCACCAGGTACTCCAGCCCCAGGTCGTTGGCGGCCAGGGCGTCCTTGGACTCGGCCGCGCCGATGAAGCCGACCGGGATGCCCAGCACCGCCGCCGGGCGCGGCGCGCCCTCGGCCACCATCTCCAGCAGCCGGAACAGGGCCGTCGGCGCGTTGCCGACGGCCACCACCGCGCCGCCCAGCTTCTCGCGCCACAGCTCCAGCGCGGCGGCACTGCGCGTGGTGCCCATGCGGGCGGCGAGATCGGGCACGGCCGGGTCGGTCAGGGTGCACAGCACCTCGTTGTCCGCCGGGAGCCGCTTGCGGGTGACGCCGGAGGCGACCATGTTGGCGTCGCACAGGATCGGTGCACCGGCGCACAGTGCCTCGCGCGCCGCCGCCACCACCTGCGGGGAGTAGGAGAGGTCGCGGACGAGATCGGTCATCCCGCAGGCGTGGATCATGCGGACCGCGACCCTGGCGACGTCCGTCGGCAGCCCGCCGAGGTCCGCCTCGGCACGGATGGTGGCGAAGGACTGGCGGTAGATGGACGCGCCGTCCTTGTCGTAGTCGAACACTGTGCCCTCGTTGCCCTCGTTCATGTCGTGGTACGGGCCGCCGCCACCGCGCCGGCCAGTTCTGCCGCCGGCACCGTCACCGGCGGTGCCTCCCGCAGGCCGTCGCGCACGGTGACCTCGTAGGCCCCCTCGCCCGTCGCCAGCACGTCGACCCAGCGGCCGCCGGGGTGCCCGCAGCGCCGTTCGCACCCGGACCAGTACACCGGCAACGCCCCCGAGCCACCAGGGCGTACGGGCGCGAGCGCGGCGGCCGCGTCGGCGCGCACGTCGGCGAGCGCCTTCGCACAGCCCGGGCGGCCCGCGCAGGCCCCCGCGCGGTGCCAGGCGGACGCCGCGGACGTGACCAGCCCGGCCTCCTCGGCCAGGGCGGCCGGCAGCTGCGGATCCGTACCGGGCGCGAGGCCCGGGACGATGACGCCGCGCCAGGGTGTCACACGCAGCCCGCCGTCGCCGTACTGCTCGGCGAGGCCGGCGAGCAGCCGCCACCGGTCGGTGGTCAGCCGGCCCAGCGGGGCGGCCACCGACAGCGCAGGCCGGCCGCCGGGGCCGGGGACCACGCCCGGCTCGGGCGGGGCGCCGGGGGCGACCGCGACGGTGGCGGGGGAGGACGGGATGCCGGCGGCGTCCAGACGCCCGGCCAATTCGTCGGCCGAGGGCCGGTGTTCGGGCGGAAGCTCGCGCAGCCGCCAGGCGCGCGTACCGCTCGCGCGCTGCGCGGCGAGGAAGGCGGCGGCCGCCAGGGCCGCGGCCCGCGGGGCGTCCCGGTCGGCAATGCGCAGGCCGGGGCCGGCGGGGCCGAGGCAGAGCAGGGCACCGCCGGCGCTTGCGATCAACGTCACATCGGGGGAGAGGGCGACGATGTCGCCGCGCCCGTCGTCCAGTCCGAAGAGGAAACGACCGGAGAGGTCGGCAAGGTCCGGTTCGCCCGAGCACAGCAGACGGTCCAGTTCCCGGACCCACTGCCGGACGCGGCCGTCGCCGAGAGGGGAGGCCGCGACGTTGCGGATGCGGTCGTGACGGTCGGACGGCAGCAGGCCCGCGGCGCGCAACCGGGCCGCCAGGCCGGCACCGCAGGCGTCCGAGAGGCCGCGCAACTGGACGTTGCCGCGGGAGGTGAGGTCGAGGTGGCCGTCCCCGAGCGCCTCGGCGGCGTCCGCCAGCGCGGCGGCCTGGTGCGCCGTCAGCAGCCCGCCGGGCAGCCGCACCCGGGCGAGCGCCCCGTCGTCCGCGGCGTGCAGACGCAGGGCGCCGGGACAGGCGTCGGCGCGGTCACGAGCGGGCAGGGCGGGCATGCGGGGAGCATACCGACGGGTTGCGGCCTGCGGGGCTCCGCCCCCGGGCCCCGAACCGCGCTGCGCGCGGCCTCCTCGAAGCCGGACGGGCCGAAACCACCCCGCCTCGCTACTATGGCTGCGCCAGCGACGGCGACAGGGGAGGAAGCCGGTGCGATTCCGGCACGGTCCCGCCACTGTGACCACGGCCGAGTACGACGAGTACTCCGTGGGAAGTCAGGAACTCCCGCCGTCCTCCCACCGCCCGGGGCGCGGACCCCGAGGAAGGCCTGCCGTGATCCTGCTCCTGTCGACGTCCGACACCGACCTGCTCAGTGCCCGTGCCGCCGGCGGCCCGGTCCCCTACCGGCTCGCCAATCCCGCCCGGCTGCCGCTGGACGAGCTGCCCGGCCTCCTGGAGGGCGCCGATCTCGTCGTCGTCCGGCTCCTCGGCGGCATCCGCGCCTGGCAGGAGGGGCTCGACGTGCTGCTGGCCGGGCCGCGGCCGGTCGTCGTGCTCACCGGCGAACAGGCCCCCGACGCACAGCTGATGGAGACCTCCACCGTCCCCGTCGGCATCGCGGCCGAGGCCCACGCCTACCTCGCCCACGGCGGTCCCGCCAACCTGGAACAGCTGGCCCGCTTCCTGTCCGACACCGTGCTGCTGACGGGCCACGGCTTCGAGCCGCCCGCCGCCGCGCCCGCATGGGGCGAGCTGGAGCGCACGCCCAAGCCGGGGGCGGCCGGCCCGCTGGTGGCGGTGCTCTACTACCGCGCCCACCACATGAGCGGCAACACCGCCTTCGTCGAGGCCCTGTGCGGCGCGATCGAGGACGCGGGCGGCCGCGCCAAGCCGCTGTACGTCGCCTCCCTGCGCGCCCCGGAGCCGGAGCTCGTGGACGCGCTGCGCGACGCGGACGCCATCGTCACCACCGTGCTCGCCGCCGGCGGCACGCGGCCCGCGGACGCCTCGGCCGGCGGCGACGACGAGTCGTGGGACGCGGGGGCGCTGGCCGCCCTCGACGTCCCCATCCTGCAGGCGCTGTGCCTGACCGGCCCGCGCAGCGCGTGGGAGGAGAACGACGAGGGCCTCTCCCCGCTGGACGCCGCGACCCAGGTGGCCGTACCGGAGTTCGACGGGCGCATCATCACCGTCCCGTTCTCCTTCAAGGAGGTCGACGAGGACGGCCTGCCGGCCTACGTGCCCGACCTCGAACGCGCCGCCCGCGTCGCCGGGATCGCCGTGCGCCACGCCCGGCTGCGGCACACCCCGCCGGCCGAGAAGCGGCTGGCGCTCGTGCTGTCCGCCTACCCCACCAAGCACTCCCGCATCGGCAACGCCGTGGGTCTGGACACCCCCGCCAGCGCCGTCGCCCTGCTGCGCCGGCTGCGCGAGGAGGGCTACGACTTCGGCGACGAGGCCGTGCCGGGCCTGGAGTCGGGCGACGGCGACGAGCTCATCCGCGCCCTGATCGAGGCCGGCGGCCACGACCAGGAGTGGCTGACCGAGGAGCAGCTCGCCCGCAACCCCGTGCGCATCCCGGCCGCCGACTACCGGCGCTGGTTCGCCGCCCTGCCCGCCGAGCTGCGCGAGGCCGTCGAGGAGCACTGGGGCCCCGCGCCGGGCGAGATGTTCGTCGACCGCAGCCGCAACCCCGAGGGCGACATCGTGCTGGCCGCCCTGCGCCGCGGCAATCTGCTGATCCTCATCCAGCCGCCGCGCGGCTTCGGCGAGAACCCCATCGCCATCTACCACGATCCCGACCTGCCGCCCTCCCACCACTACCTCGCCGCCTACCGGTGGATCGCCGCCTCCCAGGAGGACGGCGGCTTCGGCGCCGACGCCATGATCCACCTGGGCAAGCACGGCAACCTCGAATGGCTGCCCGGCAAGAACGCCGGCCTGTCCGCCGCCTGCGGCCCCGACGCCGCCCTCGGCGACCTGCCGCTGGTCTACCCCTTCCTCGTCAACGACCCCGGCGAGGGCACCCAGGCCAAGCGCCGCGCCCACGCCACCCTCGTCGACCACCTCGTCCCGCCCATGGCCCGCGCCGAGTCCTACGGCGACATCGCGCGCCTGGAGCAGCTGCTCGACGAGTACGCCCAGATCTCCGCCATGGACCCGGCCAAGCTCCCGGCGATCCGCGCCCAGATCTGGACGCTGATCCAGGCCGCCCGCCTCGACCACGACCTCGGCATGGACGAGCGCCCCGACGACGACGGCTTCGACGACTTCCTGCTGCACGTCGACGGCTGGCTGTGCGAGGTCAAGGACGCCCAGATCCGCGACGGCCTGCACGTCCTGGGCGCCGCGCCCACCGGCGAGGCCCGCGTCAACCTCGTCCTGTCCATCCTGCGCGCCCGCCAGATCTGGGGCGGCACGAAGGCCCTGCCGGGCCTGCGCGAGGCACTCGGCCTGGACGAGTCGGCGGCGACCCGCACGACGGCCGACGAGGCGGAGGCCGAGGCCCGCGCCCTGGTGGAGGCCATGGAGGAGGCGGGCTGGGACCCGGCGGCCGTGCCCGCCGGGCACGGCGAACAGGTCGCCGCCGTCCTCGACTTCGCGGCCCGCGAAGTGGCCCCCCGCCTGGCGGGCACCACCGACGAGCTCGACCACGCCGTCCACGCCCTGGCCGGCGGCTTCGTCCCGGCCGGTCCCTCCGGCTCGCCCCTGCGCGGCCTGGTCAACGTGCTGCCCACCGGCCGCAACTTCTACTCCGTCGACCCCAAGGCCGTCCCCTCCCGCCTGGCCTGGGAGACCGGCCAGGCCCTGGCCGACTCCCTGCTGGAGCGCTACCGCTCCGACAACGGCACCTGGCCGCAGTCGGTCGGCCTGTCCCTGTGGGGCACGAGCGCCATGCGCACCGCCGGCGACGACGTCGCCGAGGCCCTCGCCCTGCTGGGCGTACGCCCAGTGTGGGACGAGGCGTCCCGGCGCGTCAGCGGGCTCGAAGCCGTACCGCTGGAGGAGCTGGGCCGCCCCCGCATCGACGTCACCCTGCGCATCAGCGGCTTCTTCCGCGACGCCTTCCCCCACGTCATCGGCCTGCTCGACGACGCCGTACGCCTCGTCGCGTCCCTCGACGAGCCCGCCGAGCACAACCACGTGCGCGCCCACGCCCAGGCCGACCTCGCCGCCCACGGCGACGAACGCCGCGCCACCACCCGCATCTTCGGCTCCCGCCCCGGTACGTACGGCGCCGGCCTGCTCCAGCTCATCGACAGCCGCGACTGGCGCACCGACGCCGACCTCGCCGAGGTCTACACCGTCTGGGGCGGCTACGCCTACGGCCGCGGACTGGAGGGCCGCCCGGCCCGCGAGGAGATGGAGAGCGCCTACAAGCGCATCGCCGTCGCCGCGAAGAACACCGACACGCGCGAGCACGACATCGCGGACTCCGACGACTACTTCCAGTACCACGGCGGCATGGTCGCCACCGTCAAGGCCCTGCGCGGCACCGCGCCCGCCGCCTACATCGGCGACTCCACCCGTCCGGAGACCGTGCGCACCCGCACCCTCGTCGAGGAGACCTCCCGCGTCTTCCGCGCCCGCGTGGTCAACCCCCGCTGGATCGCGGCCATGCGCCGCCACGGCTACAAGGGTGCCTTCGAGCTCGCCGCCACCGTCGACTACCTCTTCGGCTACGACGCCACCACCGGCGTCGTCCCCGACTGGATGTACGACAAGCTGGCCCAGACCTACGTCCTCGACCCCGAGAACCGCTCCTTCCTGGAGGACGCCAACCCCTGGGCCCTGCACGGCATCGCCGAACGCCTCCTGGAGGCCGAGAGCCGCGGCATGTGGGCCAAGCCCGACGCCGAGACGCTCGAAGCCCTGCGCCAGGTCTTCCTGGAGACCGAGGGCAACCTGGAGGGCGGCGCGGACGACGAGTAGCCGATCGGCCCGCGCGTGAGCGTGCTCCGGCCTAGAGTGCTCTCCCATGACCGGGGGATTACTCGGGCCGGGGCACGGTCTCGGCCTCACGCTGCGGCAGATGATCGGCGATCCACTGTGGGGCGCCCTCGTGGCGGAGGGCCGCTCCCGTACCCACCGGGCGGGCGAGGTGCTCCTGCGCCAGGGCGACCCGGGCACCCACGTGCTGGTGCTGTGCAGCGGGGCCGTGAAGGTCTCCCGCGTCGAACGGGACGGCCGAGTGAAGGTCCTGGCCTTCCGGGGCGGGGGTGACGTCGTCGGTGAGGCGGCGGTCGTCGACGAGGACGAGACCAGGCTGGCGTCGGTGGAGACCGTTTCCGCATGCAGGGTGTCCGTGGTGTCCAAACGGGACTTCCTGCTGTTCCGCGATCGGCACGACCTGACCGTCATGCTGCACCGGCACACCAATCAGCGCTGGAGGGAAGCGACGACGGCCGGCGACGGCGATCTGCGGACCCGGCTGGCCTGCGTGCTGCTCGCCCTCGCCCGGGCCGTGGGCCGTACGGACGCCCGCGGCCCGGCCGAAGTGGCCGTCACGCGGCTGGACCTCGCCCGCTACCTGGGCGTCTCACGGAACACGGTCAGCGCCGTGCTGCAGACGATCGGGGAGGCCGTGGTGACCGCGGAACGCAAGAGCATCGCCGTGCACGACCTGGCCGCTCTCGCTGCAGTCGGCGGCCAGCCGAACAGGGGCATCCGCCCATGATGTGACGGCCGTCACGTGCCGGGTGCACTGCGAGTGCACTTCCTTGCCGGCTCCCTCGCGAGCATTGACGGCGTCCGGCCGGCACGCGGCCTCCCGCCCCGTGTCGGCGACGTCCCTTCCCAACGCAGGGAGTTGCCCATGTGCTCCGCCACGATGCCGATGCCGGCCACGGGACCCGAACCGTGGAGCGTCAGCCGGGACCTGCCGCCGTACCGCGGCATCCTCGCCGTGGACGCCAAGGATTTCACCGGCAGGCCCGCCGTCGACCACGTCGAGATCACCTCCCTCATCCCCCAGCTGCTCGAGCACGCCTTCGACCGGGCCGGGCTCCGCACGCTCTGGGAGGAACAGCGGCTCGCCAACAACACCGGTGACGGCTTCGTTCTCGGCTTCGACCCCGTGGCGCTTCCCCGGGTCGTCCACCCCTTCCTGGCCGAGCTCCAGGAGGTGCTGACCGACTACAACATCCACGCGACCGGGACGCGACGGCTGCGCCTGCGGGCCAGCCTGCACGTCGGACCGCTCCCCGACGACGGCGGCCCCGGCGACGGCAACGGCACCCCCCGCAACGACACCCACCGGCTCCTGGACTCCCGGCCCGTGCGGGCCATCCTCGCCGCATCGAGCGAGAGCATCACGCAGGTCGCGGCGATCCTCTCGCAGCGCGTCTTCGAGGACGCCGTCCTCTCCGGCTACACGCGACGGCACCCCGACCACTTCATCGAGGTGGCGGCCAGTGTCGAGGGCAAGACCTTCCAGCAACTGGCCTGGCTGTACGTCCCGGCCCCCTCCGGCAGCCTCTACGACCGGCGGATCCTGGGCGAGGCGGAGGCGGAGGCGGAGACGGAGACGGAGACGGCCGCGCCGAGTGCTGCCGGGACCGAACCGGCCCCGGCGCCCGAGGTCGCGCCGGCGCCGGGGCCCGCCGCGACGACCAACTACGGCTTCCTCTCGCAGGCGAGAACCGTACGCGGCGGGCAGCACCAGCACGTCCACGGCAGCGGCGACGACCAGCGAGGCCGTACCCGGTGAGCGCCGAAGCAGATGCCGCACGGCAGGCCCCGCCGCCCCCGGACTTCGCCGAGGTCTTCGCGGGGCTGGGCGGAGTACCGCCCCTCATCTGGAACGCCGGCTCGATCACCGTCGCCGGCACGGTCCGGGGCGGGCAGCACCTGACCACCGGAGCCGGCGGAGGCGATACCTTGGCCGCCCCTGCGGCAGCGGACGCCGTCGAACGCCGCGAGGGCGACATCGCTGTCGAACAGGTCATGGCGGCCATGACCGGTTTCGCCGAGCCCGGCTGGTTCCCCGGCGCACTGCGGCGACTGGACCACGGGATCGTCTTCCTCACCGGAAGGCCCGGCAGCGGGCGCCGGACCGCCGCACTGAACCTCCTCAGGCGGCACACCAAGACCTTCGCCCTGCGGGCCGTCGACTCCGACACGGATCTGGGCACCTGGACGCCCGAGGGCACCGGGGCCCGCGGCTACCTCGTCGACGGCCTCGTCGAGACACGGCTGCTGTCCCTCAACGAGGTCGGCCTGAGCAACCTGCGCAAGCGCCTGGGCACCGACGCGTGCATGGTCGTCGTCACCGAGGAGACCCCGAGGGTCCTCGCCCACCTCCGGCAGGCCCTGCACATCGAACCCGTGCACGCTGAGCCGCCCGAACCTGCAGCCGTCCTGGAGGTTCGGCTCACCGCCGCCCTTCCCGACCCGGAACGGCGCAGGGCCGCCCTCCTGCGGCTACCGGAGGGCTTTCTCGACGAGATCCTCGGGAACCGCCTGGGCCCCGAGCAGGTGGTGGAGGTCGTCACCGCGATCGCCTCGGTCGCCGACGGGGAGATGAACCCCGAGGAGATCGGCGGCCACTTGAGCACACGAGCAGCCGAGCGGGCACCGCAGTTGCTGCACTCGGCGATGACGGACGCGGACGATCTCGCCCTCCTCCTCGCCACGAGCGTCTTCGAACACTTCGACCGGACCCTGGTCGAGGAGGAGGCCCGGCGCCTGCTGGCCGTGGCCGCGGGGCGGCTCGACGCGATACCGCCGCAGTCCCCGCAAGCGGAAGCCGAGGCCGGTACGCGGGCCCACCCCGGTTTCGCGTTCCTCAGGTCACGAGGCGACCGGTTCCGGGCCATCGAAGCGCGCTGCGGCGAACGTGAGGTCCGAGCGCTGTCCACGCACAGCTACATCACGGAACCCGTCGCCTTTGTCCGGCACCTGCAGGGGCGCGCCGTGCTCGACCACGTCTGGCGCGAGTACCGGGAGGCCGGGGAACTGCTCGTGGAGTGGCTCCAGCAGACCCCTTCCACCCATCACCTGGCCGATCGTGCAGGGTTCATCCTCGGCCAGTTCGCGCAGTGGAGTTCCGGGCAGCGGGTGCTCGCCCCCATCGAGGAGCTCGCCGCCTCCGACAGGCCGGGCGACTGGCGCATGGCGGCACGGGCCTTCGGCGCGGCGTCGACCGATCCCGTCCTGGCCACCGCCGTGAAGCACCGGCTGCGGGGGTGGAGCCGCGCGGCGAGCGTCTCCTACCGCTGCACGGCGGCACTGACCTGTGCCACGGAGTTCGGCCTGGCCCGGCCCGAGACGGCCCTGAGGCTGCTGCGCACCGTGGTGACCGCGCGGGACGACGGCGCCGCCGCGGTCGACTCCGCGGTACGCCGGGCCTTGCTGTCCCTGTTCGCCGAACCGGCCGTACGCCCCGTGGTGGTCACGGCCCTTGTCCACTGGGCCGGCGAGGCGGGGCCTGCGCGGCGTACGGCGTGCGTGGCCGTCGCCGCGTTGCTGAAGGCCGGGGCCACGGACGAGCAGAGCCAGTGGTGGACGGCACACCTGCTCGCCGGGGCCGGCCCGCAGGAGCACGGCTCCGCGGAGCAGCCGGGCGTGACCTTGATCCGCCATGCCCTGACGGAGCAGAACACGTACGACACCGCCCGGGACGCCCTCTTGGAGTGGCAGCGCCGGGCGGCCGGGGAGTCCCGCCGGGCACAGGCCTTCGAGCGGCTCGTCGAGTGGCTGGCGCAGCACCTGCACGGGGGCGTCTTCCGGCTGTTCACCGACCTGGAGCGCCCGGCGCACGCCCCCGGCGCGGAACGAGCGTCCCGTGCCCTGGCCGAGTGGCGCCAGGGCACGCCGCGGAAAGGCCGAGCATGACCACGACCACCTTTTACGCACCACCCCCGCTGCCCGGCGGCGGCCTGTGGGAGAGCCCCAGGAAGGGACCGTTCCGACAACTTGTGCGGTTTCGTGTGTCCCAGCAGCCGGAGACGGCACTCGTCCTCATCGATCGCGACCACCTGGCCGTGTGGGAACCGCGCGGCAGGGCGTCGCTGCGGAAGGCCGCGTTCGGCCGTTACACCGAGGCCCACCTGGTCGACACCGCACGCCGCAGCGCGGTATGGCAGATGAGCGCCGGCCCCCGCCTCGCCCTTGAGGTGACCTGGTGGGCCGAGGACCCGGGGCTCGTCGTCCTCAACAGGCACCGCCTCACCGACCCGTGGGCGTTCGTCAGCACGCACCTGGACGGGCTCGTGGAGGACGCGGTGGCGAGATTCCGCGCCGCCGGCCGGGAACTGGGCGCCCAGGACCTCCTGCCCCACCTCACGCAGCCTCACCAGATTCCCCACGTGGGCCTGGCCTGCTGCGTGGAGACCCTGCCCCCGCAGGTCGACCCGCTCGACCCGGCGATGGCCCCGCCGCCCCGGCTGTGGTCACCGCAACGGCGCGAGGAGTACGAGTTCTACCTGCAGGCGGTGCGGACGGGCCCCGATGCCCTCGCCGCGCTGTGGTTGCTGCACCATCCCGACCAGGTGAGGGACGTCCTGGAATGGGTGACGGCGCATCCGCGGGAGATCGCGGCACCGGCCGACGGGGCCGACCTGACGCGCACTCTCTTCGACGGCCTGCCCGTGGAGATCAAGGAACAACTGGCCAAGGCCAACGCCGAGCGCCTGCAGGCCCTGCTCGAACCCGGCCTGCCGCTGTGAACCGACAGGAGGCTTCCCATGCGCCATCACCGCTCCGACGAGTGCTATTACCGACGCGGCCACTGGGTCCGCAAGCCGGCCCGCCGGCGTGACAGGGGCGTTCCCTGGGCGGTGCTCGCCCTTGCCGCCGTGCTCGGCTGGGGTGCGCTGAACGGCTGTCTGCACGATGAACCGGGCGGCCGACCGGCTCCTACGGCGCCCGCTGCCCCGGCGGCGCCCCGGTGAACCGCCGCCGGCGACGCCGCCTGCCGCCGCCACCGCGCACCTCGGGCGAGGCCGTCGCCGCCCTCGTCGTTCTCGTGGTGGTCCTCCTTGCGTTCCGACGCCTGCTGGCGGCAGCCGGTGCGCACCTGTGGCCGGTTCTCGCCGTGGCCGCTGCCGTCGCGCCGGCCGTGATGGCGATCCGTCCGGCGCGGCTGCGTGCCGCCCGGCGCGAGCAGGCCCGGCGGCTGCAGCACTTGCGGCTGCCGCTGCACGAGCTGGACGCCCTGACGCCCGACCGGTTCGAACTGGCCGTCCGGGACCTGATGGCCCGCGACGGCATCACCGCGCGCCACGTCGGGCGGCGCGGGGACCAGGCGGCCGACGTGATCGGGCGTGACGCGCTGGGCAGGACGGTCGTCGCGCAGTGCAAGCACACCGCCTCCGGGGGCCGGGTGGGCTCCCACGTCATGTACGAGGTCAACGGCACCGCCACCCCGGTCCACGGCGCGGACGTCGCCGTGGTGGTGACCAACGGCGGATTCACCCGCGACGCCCGCATGTGGGGCGACCGTCACGGGGTGCACTGGGTGGACCGCGAGCGGCTGAGGGCCTGGGCGGAAGAGGGCCGAAGTCTGCACCAGGTGCTCGGGCTGGGCCGGTCCGCGGGGCCCCGCGCGTTTTGAGGGTCGGGCTCCGCTTTCCATAGGATCACCTGAATGATCTACAGGAAACGGGTGGCAGCGGGGATTTGTGCCCTGCTGGCCGCCTTTGCCGGGGGTGCGGTGCCCGCGAGCGCCGCCGACGGGCCCTCCAAGGACTCCCCGAAGGTCGAGCTCGTGCTCGACGTCAGTGGCTCGATGAAGGCACAGGACGTGGACGGGCAGTCGCGCATGGCGGCGGCCAAGGAAGCGTTCAACGAGGTCATCGATTCCGTGCCGCAGGGTGTGCGGCTGGGGATCCGGACGCTCGGGGCGACGTACGCCGGGGAGGACAAGGCGATCGGCTGCCGGGACAGCGAGCAGCTGCACCCGGTCGGCGCCGTCAACCGGACCGAGGCCAAGAACTCCGTGGCGCGGCTGCAGCCGACGGGCTGGACGCCCATCGGGTACGCGCTGCGCGGCGCCGACAAGGACCTGGACGTCGGGGGCGGCACCCGGCGCATCGTCCTCATCACCGACGGCGAGGACTCCTGCGGGCAGCCCGACCCGTGCGACGTGGCCCGTGAACTGGCCGCCAAGGGCACCCACCTGACCGTCGACACGCTCGGCCTCGCCGCCGACGACAAGACGCGCGAGCAGCTCAGCTGCATCGCCGAGGCCACCGGCGGCACGTACACCACCGTGCACCACCGCAAGGAGCTCTCCGGCCGCATCAAGCAGCTCGTCAAGCGGGCCGACACCCCCGTCCAGACGCCCCGGGCCACCCAGGGCGGTGCCTCCTGCGCCACCGCGCCCGAGATCGGCGCGGGCATCTGGACGGACCGCGAGCGGTTCGGCGAGCACCGCTGGTACCGCGTGAAGGTCAAGCCCGGCCAGGAGCTGCGGGCCTCCGTCAGCGTGGCCGCCGACCGGGCCGTCGAGCGCGACTACGGCGTGCTGCTGCGGGCCGTGAGCGAGGGCGGACAGGAGCTCGTACGGGGCTCGGACGCCGGCAACGGCCGCACCGACGTGATGTCCGCCGGTCTGCGCCGCCCCTTCTACCGGGCCTCGGAGGACGACAAGGACCCGCGCACGGTGTGCCTGGAGGTCTCCCAGTCCTTCGCCGCGCCGCCCTCGGTCAAGCGTGAGCCGGGGCTGCCGGTCGAGCTGGCCGTCGACGTCGTCGAGGGCCCGGACGACCCCTCGGACCTCGCCGCCTTCGGCCTCGGCCGCGGCTGGGTGCTGCTGCTCGTCCTCGGTGGTGCGGGCCTGGCGGCCGGTCTGCTGTGGGGTTGGCTGGCGCGCTGGCGCGTGGCCGTGTGGAGGGAGAACTGATGTACGTCAAGCGGCTCCTGGCGGCCACGGTCGCCGCCGGTGCGGTGCTGCTGGGCCTCGGCCCCGCCGCCACCGCCGACGAGGGCAGGCCGGCGCCCGGCGAGGCCGGTACGGCCTTCCGCACCGCCGTCGCCGTCGAGCAGGGCCAGCGGGCCACTGCCGACGCCTCCACCGGTGACTACCTCTACTGGCAGTTCCCGGCGGGCGCCGGGCAGCAGCCCACGGTCAAGGCCACCGTGGACCTGCCCGAGTCGGCCACCCGCAACGGCACGTCCACCTGGCAGCTGGACGTCTTCGACGGGCTGCGCCGCCGGCAGGCGTGCGCGTCCGGCGCACCCACGCAGCGAGCGGCGCGCGAGGACGCCTCCGTCACGCTCACCTGCACGCTGCGCACGGTACGGCCGTGGGCCGAGCGGTGGGCCAACGACCCGCTGCCCGGCGCGTACTACGTGCGCCTGACCGTCACCGACGCAGCCGACCGCGACATGGGCCTGCCCGTGCACGCGCAGATGCAGGTCACGGCGGACGACGCCGGCGGGGCGCGCGCCGAGGGCGGCTCGCTCGGCGCGCCGCTGCACGCGGCCGCCGTCACCGAGCCCGAGGACGGCTGGAACGGCAGCTGGTGGTCGGGCCGCTGGGGCTGGACCCTCGGCGGCGCCGTGCTGTGCGCCCTGGCCGCCATCGGCGGCTACACCCTCACCCGTCACCCGCGGCGCAGGTGAGATCGGTGGCGGCGCCCCGGCCCCGGGGCGCCGCCACCGGCACGCCGGGCATCAGGACCGCGCGCTCTCCTCGTCGTCGACGGCCCGCAGATACAGCTCCAGCAGGTCCTCGGTGAAGTACGAGCTGTAGGAGATGTCCGGGGTGTCCCCACCGGTGTGGTAGCCGCCGATGACCCCCACGACCGCGTACCCGGTGGCCCACCGCACCAGGAACGGACCGCCCGAGGTACCGCCCACGTAGCCCGCACAGGCGATCTCCAGGAAGTCACCGGGCGCGGCCGGATCGGTGCTGGTGTAGCGGTGCGTGGAGGACGTGCAGTCCAGCGGCTTGGGGTATTTCGCGTCGCTGCTGCCCGGATAGCCGATCAGACGGACGGTCCGGTGGTCGTACCCCGGCCGGATCGCCAGGTCGAAGGCGCCCACCGCCTCCTGCACGTCCGTGCCGTCCGCGCGCGGCCCCATCCGCACGATCGTGAAGTCCCAGCGGGCGCCGCCGTTCGTGCCCAGGTCGTAGTAACGCTGGTCGATGTGGATGTCCTCGACCGGGAAGACGCCGTGCGGCTTGAGACCGTCGTGGTACTGCGGCACGAACGACAGCCGCTTCTTCGGATCCGGCGAGCGCAGACAGTGCGCGGCACTGACGGCCAGGTCGCGATGCGGACTGCGCACGACCGTACCGCCGCAGAAGCGGCCGGTGTTCTGCCCGTCGGTCCAGAAGAACGTGCCCACCTGCGGCAGCCCGTCGAAGGGATGACTGGGCGGTACGGGATCCCCCGGAACGGCCCCGGCGCGCCTGCCGGCGGCCTCGGCCGGCAGCGCCGCCTTCATGCGCTGCGGGGTCCAGTACGCGTCCGCCGTGGCGGCGGACGCGCGCGGGCCGCCGGCCGCCGCAGCGGCGGGGGCGTGCACGACGGCGGTCGCCGCCGTCAGCAGCAGACCGGCGAGGACGGCAGTGAGACGTCCGCGTATGACGAGAGGTCTGTGGCGCATGGACGGTTCCTTCCTGCAGGCACGGACGGAGCGAGCGTGTCATCCTGCCGCCGCCGGGACGGCAGTGGTGAGTCGTCGACGCGACAGGATTCATCACAACGACGCACAGCACTGTCAGTGGCGGCCGGTAGCCTGTGGGACACCGAAGACGGCCCATGGGGTGGGGAGTACGTGATGGTCGATCCGATGTCGCTCGAAGCAGTCACGACCGCGGTCACCGCCGCCGCCGGAGCGGCCGGCACGGAGGCCGGGCGCCGGATCTGGGGATCCCTGGCCGACCTCGCCCGGCGCACCTTCGGCCGCGGCCGCGAGGACGGCACCACGGCCACCGAGCCGGTGCCCCTGCCGCTGGACCCGGCCAGCCCGCAGGAGACGCAGGCACTGGCCGCCATGCTCTTCGGGCGGATGCTCCACGACGAGACCATGACCACCGAGTTCCGCCAGTGGCTGGAGAGCGCCCGCGCCGCGGAGATCTCGGTGGCCGGCGACACGGTCACCGTCACCAACACGGTCTCGGGCAACGCGCGGGTGCGCACCCTGTACCAGGGACAGAACATCAACGTGACGGGCACGCCGTGACCCCGCCCGCTTCGCGGGGGCCGCACGACTCCGAGGAGCCGGCACCGCAGGTGCACAACGACTTCTCCGGCACCGCCGATCAGGCGTTCCAGGCCGGAAGGGACATCACGATCAACAACTACCTGGTGCGGGAGCGGGAGCGGCCGCCGGAGGCGACCTACCAGCCGCCCGCCGCTCCCCTTGTCTTCGTCAACCGGACCCGGGAGCTGGGGTCCGTACGCGGACAGTTGACCCGGGGCGGTACGTCCATGCTCGTCCTCAGCGGCATGCCGGGCGTCGGCACGACGAGTACGGCGCTGCGCTCGGCCGAGGAAATGGGGGACTTATATCCCGGCGGCGTGCTGTACGTGGACTTCGCCGAGCTCGGCGGGGCGTCGGGCGGTGGCGCGGACGTACGGGGCGCACAGTCCCATGTCCTGCGCAGCGCCTTCGGCGTGGCGGAGCGGTACCTGTCGGTGCCGGGGGCCGAACTGGCGGCCCTCTACCGTGACAAGACGCGCACGCGCGGGCCGATCCTGCTCGTGCTCGACAACGTCACCCATCCCGCACAGGCCAGCGCACTGATCCCCGCTGCGGCCGGGAGCGCAGTCGTCGTCACCAGCCATCGACGTCTTGAGGAACTCGTGATGGACGGCGCCCACCTCATGCCGCTGGAACCGCTCGACGCCCCGCACGCGTTGGAGCTCCTGGCCGCGCTCTGCGGCCCCCGACGCGTGGCGTCCGAAGCAGACGCAGCGGCCCGGCTGGTCGAGCGTTGCGAGGGGCTGCCGCTGGCCCTGGCCGTTGTCGGTGCACGGCTTGCCGGCCGGCCCCGGCTCGGCCTCGCCGTCGTCCTGGAGGAGCTGGAGGCCGAGAGCGACAGGCTGGCCGCGCTCTCCGACGGCTCCGCCGACCCGCGCCGCAGCCTCTCCGCCGCGCTCGGCGTCGCCTGCCGGCATCTGCCGCCCGCCGCGCTGCGGTTGTACCGGCTGCTGGGGCTGCTGCCCGCGTCCACGTTCCACCTCGATGCCGCCGTCGCCCTGGACGGCAGCGACAGGGTTGTCGCCGGGTCATTGCTGGAGGAGCTGCGGGCGGCCAGCCTCCTCGACGAGGAGATCGTGGCCGGGCGGCCGACCGGGCGCTATGGCATGCACGACCTCGTCCGCCTGCACGCCCGCGCCCTCGCGGAGGCCGACGACGACGAGGCACGGCACGCCGCGCTGTGCCGGTTGGTCGACCACTACACCGTCCGTACCGCCTTCGCCGACCGGGCGGTGATGCCGGCCGACCGGCTGCGCATCACGGATCACGCGGTGCTGCTCGCCGGGCACGAGGACCCCTTCCCGGGGCCGGACGCCCGTGACCGGGCGCTGGACTGGCTGGAGGCCGAACGCGCGGGCGCCCTCGGCGTGCTGCGCACCGCCGTCGCCCACGGCCTGGACCGGCAGGCGGCCGAGCTGGCCGAGGGCCTGACCGCCCTGTACCTCAACCACCGGCACCTGACGGACTGGATCGAGTCCGGCAGGCTCGGCGCGGACGCCGCGGCCCGGCTGGGGCACCGGGCCCTGGAGGCGCGGCTGCGCAGCCTGCTGTCCCGGCCGCTGATGGACATCGGCCGGTCCGGGGAGGCGCGCAAGGAGCTCGACCGGGCGCTGGAGCTCGCGGACGGCACGCCCGATCCCGTCCTGCGCGCGTCGGTGCGCGAGTTCTCCGCCCGCTACTGGGACGCGTGCGAGCCGGCCACCGCCCTCGCCCAGTACGAGGAGGCCCTCGCGCTCAACGCCGAGGCCGGGCAGTGGCGTGGTGTCGCGCTCGTCCTGTACTTCATGGGCTGCACGCAGGACGCGACGGGCGAGCACGGCCGGGCCCTGGCGACGCTGGCCGACGCCCACGACCGGCTCGCGGCGATCGGCGACCGCCGGATGGCGGGCCGGGCCCTGGCCGCGCTGGGGGTGGCGCATGCGCACGCCGGCAACACACGGATCGCGGTGCGCATCCTGATGCGCGCGGCGTGGGCGCTGCGCAGGCAGCGCGCCCGGCCCTACGAGGCGCAGGTCCGCGAGGACCTCGCCGGCCTCGCGCTGCGGGAGGGCAGCCCTGCCTCGGCGCGCCGGCAGTTGACCCGTGCCCTGGAGCTGCACGTCCGGGACGGCAGCCCCCGGGAGGCCGAACTGCGCGAACGCCTCGAAGCGCTGGGGGAGGAGGGCTGACCGCGTAGGCCACCGGGCCGTGGACGTCCGCCGTCGCGCCGGGCGTCACCCGTTCTGCGACCGCCATTGCGCCGCCCTGGCCCTGGCCTCCTCTGGTGTCAGCCCGGCGACCCGCGCCAGCGGGACGTCCTTCAGCGGGCAGTCGGCATAGTGGTCGGTCCTTTCGCTCGGAGCGGCGTCGCACTCGGGGCACTGTCGAGGAGGCATGGCGCTCCTTGTCCCTATGCCGAGTCGTGGTCGTCCTGCCAATGCCGAATCTTCTCGCCCATGTATGGCACGACCGAGGTGAGCAGCGCAACGACGCCCAGGGCGGCCATGGTTCCTGCGGCGAACCACCGCCAGGCGGGCGCCGCCGCGTCGGCGGGCGGGGCAAGGGCGAGGCTGCTGCCCGTCGCCAGGCACAGGAGTCCCGATGCGTAACAGAAGTTTGCTACTCCGACGAGACTGAACCACTTGGCGTAGTGCTGGTGCTGATCCTGGATCAGCTCGTCCTGCTGCTCGGCGGTCATCGCGGACAGCGGGCCCCACCAGTCCTCGACATCGGCGCGCGAGTACAGGTACTGGCGGGAGACGACTCCCCACACCACCGCCATGATCATGAAGAGCGCGGTCAGGGCGAGGGCCAGCAGCGTGGGGTCCGGCCAGCGAAACTTGTCGCGGTCCGTGATGACGAGCCCCGCCAGCGTGATGCTCGCGCCGCCCAGGAGGGGCGCCGCGGTCGTGTACTGCCCCTCGCGTGCGGCCGGCCAGCCCAGTGGCGCGGGCTTGCGCCAGGAACGACTCACCCTGCCCCCTCGAAGGATGCGGTCGGCGGTCGTCACGCCCCGCCCCCACCCCGACGAAACACCAGGAAAAGGTACAGTGCGGCAGCCCGAGCGGGAATGCCCCGAACAGGCCGGAAGGGTCTCGATGGGTCTCGGCGCCCTTCAGCGCACCGGCCGGGGGCGCCGCAGCGACAGCGCCACGTCCTCGTCCCGCAGGCCCGCCCGCAGCCGTACGGTGCCCGCCGGTGGGCGGCCGGCGCGCACGAGCGCGTACACGACCGCCGCATGCAACCCCGTGTCGGCGGGCGGGCGGCCGGTGACGGACGTCTCCACGACGCGGCCGTCCCGCAATACGCTCACGCAGCGCCCGGGGGCCGGCGCCGTGGCCAGGCGGGCGCCGGGCCATGCGGCCAGCGTGTCGAGGGCCCAGCGCACGGCCTGCGCCACCGAGTCGTGGCAGGTGCCGGAGGTGAGGGCGGAGGCGCTGCCGAGCAGGCGCAGGTCCCGTTCGGTCTCGTCGCAGGAGAGGTGGAGCCAGCGCCCGCCGCCCTCCTCGGGCCGGGCACCGCTTGCCGGCAGACGGCGTACGGTCACCTCCTCGCCGGTGACGGTCGTGGTCACCCAGGCCGCGGTGACGGTGCCCCCCTCGGGCCGGGGCGCCGGGCAGGCGTACAGGGGCGGCGGGGAGCCGTCCGGTTCGGGGAGCGCCATCAGCTCGTACAGGTAGGAGCGCAATCGCAGCAGCGCGGAGCCGGGTGCGGTGAAGGCGGCGGCGGCCACCTTGGTGACGCGTTCCTCGTCGTGCTCGTCGACGGCCCGCTCCACCTGGTCCGCGAGCGGCTCGTGGGGCTGCAGGTGCGTTACGACGCGGCCGAGTTCGGCCATCGGCGTGCCCGGCACCGCCTCCTCGCCGAACGCGGCCAGGAGCAGCGGCCGGCCCAGCGCCGCGGCGTACAGGGTGACCGAGCCGTGGTCGCCCACGACCACGTCGGCGGCGACGAGCGCCGCCGGCCAGCCGCGCTCCGGGGGTACGAGCAGCAGCCCGCCGTCCAGGGCCGCCGCCTCGACGGCACGTACCTGCCAAGGGCCGTGGGCGGACCAGACGTTGGGGTGCAGCACGGCGGCGACGCGGTACTCGTCGAGCGGCAGCGCGGCCGCCAGCCGCGCCGGCAGCTGCGGATCGCGGCCGAGCAGGGACTGCGGGCCCCAGGTCGAGGTGACCAGCACCAGCCGCCGGCCGTCGCCGGCGCCCAGCGCCGCGCGGTAACGGGCGCGCAGGGGACGCGAGGCGAGGAGCCCGTCGTGGTACGGGTCGCCGATCAGGCGGGCGCGGGCGGCCGGGCCGGGGTGGTGCTCGGCGAGCTGGGCGATCTGGTCGGGGTGCGAGACGGCGTGCCGGGCGCGCGGGTCGTCCATGACCCCGGACAGCCGCCGTCCGCTGCCGCGCGCGTCGGGGACGAGCTTGTGGAAGCCGATGCCGTGCGGCAGGACGAGTACGGGGCAGTGCGCGTCGAGGCCGGTGGTGTCGATGTTCTCGCTGGCGGAGACGACGAGGTGCGGACGGACGCGGGAGAGCTGGTCCCAGGGCATGAGCCGGACGCCGGCGGCGTGGAGGAGGTCGTGGACGCCGTCGCCGAAGGCGGACGTGGGGTCGAAGGCGAAGACGACGTCGACGCGGGGGTCGCCGCGCACGAGATCGGGCAGGACGTCGAGGAGGCGGACGGCGGAGGTGACGGTGCGGGCCACGGCGACGAGGAGGCGTTCACCGGGGAACGTACGCCACCGCCAGGCGTCGTCCCCGACGGGGACGCGCAGATCACCAGGCTTCCGGCTTCCGGCTTCCGGCTTCCAGCTTCCAGCTTCCAGCTTCCAGCTTCCAGCTTCCAGCTTCCAGCTTCCAGCTCTATGGTGCCTTCCCTACCGTCCCTCACTCCGCCCCCGCAACTCGTTCCGCGGCAATTCACCCGCCGCCCCGCAGCACGCCCCCACCGTATGCGACACCGTGCGACGCCAGGGGCCCCCGCCGTCGCGCTCCAGAGCCACCGGCTCCGCATAAACCTCTGGTTAAGTCCTTCACCCGCTTGTAACCGGGCATGGACTAGTGCTCGTCCGCTCCGCGTGACAGGATGCCCTCGCGGCCGACGGCACGGACTTAACTGGCCGTGAAGGGCCATGAAGCCGTGTGACACAGCGCGCTCGAAGGAACGGGGCAGATGGCTAACGGGGGGGACGGGCAGGCACGGGAGGCGAGCAGTCCGCTCGCACAACGGCTCACCTACCTGTTCGAATCGATGCATCCGCCGGGTGCGCCGTACACCAACGGCCACGTGGCGGAGGAGATCAGCCGCGGGGAGGAGTACGGCGGGGTCACGCTGACCGAGCAGTACTTGTCGATGCTGCGCAACGGCAAGCGCGTCAATCCCAGCCCGGACGTGCTGCGGGCGCTGGCGAAATTCTTCGCCGTGCCCGTGGGTTACCTGATGGGCGACCTGTCGGACTCCCAGGCCGAACGGGTGGAGGAGGAGGTCCGCTTCCTCGCGGCCATGAGGGATCAGCGCGTCCGGGCGATCGCCCTGCGGTCGGTGGGCCTCCCACCGGAGGTGCAGGACAGCCTGACCACCATCATCTGCCAGTTCCGGCAGCAGATGAACCTTCCGACCGACCCGCCCTGCGCGGGGGGTGAGGAGCGCCCGTGACCGTCACCGCGGAGGAGGGCCTCTTCACCAACTGGCGGCGTACCGAGGACGAGGACGGTGCAAGCATGCGGGTGGGGCGGATTCGCCGGCGCTGCAAGCAGCTCATCCAGGAGCTCGCCCTGCCCGCCTCGGCCGACCTGCAGGGCATGTGCGACGCCGTCGCGCTACACGTGGGCAGGCCGATCAACCTGGTGCCGATGAGCCTGGACGGCGTCGTCTCCGGCATGACCGCCACCACGGACGACGCCTACTGGGTCGTCTACGAGCAGAAGACCTCGCCCTGGCACCAGGTGCACATCGTGCTGCACGAGATCGGCCACCTGCTGCTCGGGCACGACCAGGACCCCGCCGTGACCGAGGACGCCCTGAAGGTGTGGACGCCCTCGGTGGACGTGGCCACCGCCATGCGCCGCATGGGCCTGACCATGGGTCTGGCCCGCCACCACTGCTACGACAACCTCACCGAGCGCGAGACCGAGATCCTCGGAACCCTTCTGATGGCGCGCGTGGTGCCCCCGCCGCCCGGCCAGGACGTCGTCCTGGAGGGCCGGGCGGCGGAGCTCGCCGCGTCCCTGGGGCCGGCCCTGCAGCACGTGCGCCGGCAGTTGCGCGACGGCGGGGGCGCCGGTGTTTGACGCCATCTACCTGACCTTCTCCGTCGTCACCTGGGCCATCGTCGGCTACAAGGCCCGCGCCTGGCTGCGCGACCGGGGCAACGTCGACCTCGGGCTGACCGCGCTGATGACCTCCGGCGTGCCGGTCGTCTTCCTCTTCTCCGCACCCACCGTCTACCGCGCCTTCGACCGGCTGACGGGCGTGGCGAACCTGGCGATGGTCGTGCTGTACTCCGCGGTCGTGCTCTTCGCCTCGGGCGCCACGGTGCTGCTGCTGCGCTGGACCAGCCGCGGCGACGCCGCGGCCCGGGCCCGCGCGGCCACCCGCTCCCGGTACGCGGTGGCGGCCGTGGCCGTCGCCTGGACGGCGGCGATCGTCTGCTTCGCCGTCGGGCGCCCCGACGCGGTGGAGCACCCCAGGGACTTCAGCACCGCGTACGCCGACGCGCCGGGCGTGGTCGCCTTCCTGGCGCTGTACCTGGCCATCTTCGGCACCAGCCTGGCGGGGCTGGGCACCCTGTGCCCCCGCTACGCCGCCCAACTGGGCCGCTCCTGGCTCTCCAAGGGGCTGCGCACGCTGTCGGCCGGCTGCTGGCTGGGCCTTGCGTACTGCGCCTGCAAACTGGCCGGCTTCGCGCTGACCTGGGCCGGCCGGGACGCGTACTGGCTCTCCAACGGGGTGGCCCCGATGAGCGCTTCGGTGGCCGCGCTGCTCGTCCTGCTCGGCTTCTCGCTGCCGGCCGTCGGTCCGCGGGCGGCCGCCTGGCGGCGGCTGCGCCGGCTGGAGCCGCTGTGGCGCGAGGTGACGGCCCACGCCCCCGAGGTGACGATCGAGGAGTCCGGCTGGGCCCGCTGGACGGCCCGCTGGCCCTTCGCCGACCTGGAGTGGCGGGCCAACCGGCAGATGGCGGAGATCCGTGACATCCAGCGCGGGGTGCGCCGCCACGTCGAGCCGCTCACCGTCGAACTGGCCCGGGAGCGGGCCCGGTCGGCCGGTCTGGACGGGCACGGGCTCGCGGCCGTGGTGGAGGCCGCGGCCCTGCGCCGGGGCCTGGGCAACCAGGCCGTGGGACACGTGGCGGTGCCGCACGCCGACAACGTGGTGGTCACCGTCAGCTCCGACCCCGCGGAGGAGCACGAACACCTGGCCCGCGTCGCGGACGTGTACCACACGCCGCTGGTCGACGCGGTGCTCGCCGAACTACGGGAGATCAGTGCCGCGCGCCGCGGTTGACGGCGCGCGGCCCGTGGACGGGGCGGCCATGGACGGGGGTCACGGCCGCTCCGCCTCACAGGCCGGTGCCGGGTCCGTGCGGATCGCCGATCCGCACGGACCCGGCACGGCCGGTGGGCGTCCTGCCCTTCCCCGGCCCGCGAGGGGCCACCGCCCCGGGCCCTTACAGTCGGGTGTCATGCAGCCCACCGACGAGTCCACCGTCACGTCCGCCGTCACGTCCACTGCCGCGTCCGCCGGCGTATCCGCCGCCGAGTCGACCGTGCCGTCCGTCGACGTCGCGGCCCTGCTGGCCGACCCCCACGGGACGTACGCCGCGCTCCGCGAGGCGGCGCCCGTGCACCGCATGACCGGGCCCGACGGGCGGCCGGCCTGGCTGGTGACCCGCTACGACGACGTGCGCCGGGCGCTCGCGGACCCCCGGCTCTCCCTGGACCGGCGCAACGCGCTGCCCGGCACCTACAGCGGTCTGTCCCTGCCCCCGGCGCTGGACGCCAATCTGCTCAACATGGACCCGCCGGACCACACCAGGCTGCGCCGCCTGGTGGTCAAGGCGTTCACGCCCGCCCGGGTGGAGGCGCTGCGCGCCCCCGTGCGCCGGCTGGCCGGCGACCTGCTGGACGCCGTCGCGGCGGACGGCCGCACGGACCTGATGGCGACGTACGCCGGCCCGCTGCCCATCGCCGTCATCTGCGACCTGATCGGGGTGCCGCAGCGCGACCGGCGGGACTTCCGCGAGTGGACCGACGCCCTGATCGCCCCCGACCCGGCGCAGCCGCAGCGGGCGAAGGAGGCGGTGGCGAGCCTGATGCGCTTCGTGGCCGCGCTGATCGAGGGCAAGCGGGCCGAGCCGGGCGACGACCTGCTCTCCGACCTGATCGCGGTGCGCGACGGCGGGGACGTCCTGTCGCCGGACGAGCTGACCTCGCTGGTCTTCCTCCTGCTCTTCGCCGGTTACGAGAACACCGTCCACCTCATCGCCAACGCGGTGCTCGCGCTGCTCGAGCACCCCGTACTGCTGCGGGCGGTGCGATCGGATCCGGACGTCCTCGCGACGGCCGTGGAGGAGTTCATGCGCTGGGACGGGCCGGTTCCGCTGGCCATCCGGCGCTTTCCGCTCCAGGACGTCACCTTCGGCACGGTGGTGGTGCCGAAGGGGGAGACCGTCCTGCTCTCCTTGGCCTCGGCCAACCGCGACGGCCGGCAGTTCCCCGACCCCGACCGCCTTGACCTGCGACGGGAGCATGCGGGGCAGCTCGGGCTGGGGCACGGGATCCATCACTGCCTGGGGGCCGCGCTGGCCCGGATGGAGGCGGAGACGGCCCTCGCGGTGCTGTTCGAGCGGCTGGAGGATCTGGAACTCGACCTTCCGGAAAACCCGCCGGTCCGCCGCGAGAGCCTCAGGGCGCGTGGCCTGAAATCGCTCCCCGTGCGCTGGTCGACGCAGAAACGAACAGGTTTTTGATGCATGGCCCATCCTTGATGAGGTAGAACTGTTCTCGAGCCCGCCCGGTGTGCATCCCCCGTCGCACCGGGCGGGCCTTCGTCGTCCTTGCTGCGGGCCCGAGCGGGCGCCCGCCGGATCAGCCGCTGCCGGGCGGGAACTTCAGCAGGGCCACGGCCGCCAGCATCTGGATGCTCACCGCCGCCACCGCCTTGCGGGTCGGCAGATGGTGCTGGCCGCGGATCAGTAGGACGGCGAGCGCGCTGCCGAAGGCCGCCGTCACCGAGGCCGCGGCCCGCACCGGGACGGAGCCGGCCGGCAGCCAGGTGTCGAGCGCGAGCCGGGGCAGGTCGCTCGCCCAGAACAGGACGACGAACAGGCTCGTCGTGGGCCCGAACCGCCCGTTGCCGCCCAGGCGGCGGGCGATGGCGTGGGTGGCCGCGCCCAGCAGGAAGCTGGCCAGCATCATGACCACCGAGCCGATGGCCAGCGCCTCCAGCGCCAGCACCGGGCTCACCCCCCACTGCCCCCAGAAGGAGTCCACGGCCAGCGTGCCCATCGCCCCGCACAGCAGCGACAGGAAGGCGGCCGCTCCCCACACGCTCCGGTCCCGGCACTCGTCGAGGACCTCGACGGGCCGGTACCAGAGCCCGAATATCAGGCGGTGCCACAGCAGCCTGCGCGGCGTTGCGGCGGGGTCGGACGGGTGCGGGGCTGTGGTCACGGGCATGGGTGCCGTTTTATCACCGTTCGGCCGGCCCCCACGAAAGCACGGGCGCCCGCAGGGGCCCGGCCGGGACGCCGGGCCGACGCCTCGTCAGGCGGGCGCGGTGGTCACGGATCCCTCCTCGCCCTCGGCCTCGCCGCCGGTGCCCGCGGCCCGCCGCGGGAGGTACTCCTCATTGATCTCGCGCGGCCCGAACGGCCACTGCCGCTCGTACGCCGCCCACAGCACGAAGGCCACGCAGCCCGCCCCGACCCAGGCCAGCGACCACTCGATCGGATGCCGCCCCGGCGAACTGCGGTCCGCGAAGCCGTAGATGACGAGCCAGCCCGCCAGCGCCACCAGACCCGGCAGCGGGTAGAGCCACATGCGGTACGGGCGCGGCAGGTCCGGTTGGCGGCGCCGCAGCACGGTCGCGGCGATCACCTGGGAGAGCGCCTGGAGGATCACCATCACGGCCATCAGCAGCTGGATGATCGTGGCGAGGTCGGTATGGCGGCCGATCAGGAAGCCCACGGCGCTGACGACCCCCATCGTCGCCAGGGACAGCCCCGGGAAGCGGTGGCGGGGGTGCAGGGCGCCGAAGCGGCGGAAGAAGACCTTCTCCCGCGCCGCGTCGTAGGGGATGCGCGAGCCGCCCAGGAGGCCGGTGAAGACCGACGCGAAGGCCGTGACGAGGATCAGCACGGTGACGACGTCGGCCGCCGCCTTGCCCCAGGTCTTCTCCATGACGGCCGAGGCGACCGAGGAGGAGGCGGTGGAGGTGGGGTCGAGCATCTCCCGCCAGTCGATGACGCCCAGGGTGCCGATCTGCAGCAGGAGGTAGATGGCCATGATGCCCAGGATCGAGTGCACGATGGCTCTGGGCATGGTGCGCCCGGGGTCCTTGATCTCGGCGCCCATGTAGGCGACGGTGCTGTAGCCGCCGTAGTCGTAGATGCCGATGGTCAGGCCCGCGGCGAAGCCCAGCCAGAACTGATGGCTCGTCATGTCGAAGGCGCCGGCCGGGTAGGTGAAGGCCCGCTCCGGGCTGAAGTGGGTGAAGGCGGCGACGATGACCAGGGACACCGAGGCGATCATCACGCCCCACAGGACGGCCGTGATGCGCGCGATGGACTCCACCCGCCGCCACAGCAGCGCGACGACCAGCGCCACCATGGCCAGGCCCGTCACGTCGCCCTGCGTCTGCGTCATGCCGGGCCACAGATAGCCCAGGTACTGCACGAACCCGATCACGCCGGTGGCCATGGCGAGCGGGATGAAGAGCATCGCCGTCCACACGAACAGGAACGGCATCAGCTTGCCGGTGCGGTACTGGAACGCCTGCCGCAGATAGACGTAACTGCCGCCCGCGCCGGGCATCGCCGCGCCCAGCTCGGCCCACACCAGCCCGTCCGCCAGCGCCAGCACCGCCCCCGCGACGAAGCCGATGACGGCGTGCGGGCCGCCGAACGAGGCGACCATGAGGGGAATGGTGACGAAGGGGCCTATCCCGCACATCTGGCTCATGTTGATGGCCGTGGCCTGGAACAGCCCGATGCGGCGCACGAACACCGTCCGTTGCCCGGGCACCTCGGGGGCGCCGCCGCCCGGGTCCCGCCCCGTCCCCGCTGCCGAATCTGCCATGGCGGTCAGCCCCTTCCGGTCGTTGCCTGCACTCGTAGCACCGGGCCCGGGGCGGCGTCCATCACCCGCGCGGTAGCGGAGGGATGGCCTCCGGCAGATGTCCGGCAGATGAGGTACGGCCGGGGCGGCCATGAGGCCCGTCGGGAGGTTAGGGTGTCCTGGCCGTGGTGTTCGGGAAGACCGGTGCCGGCCCTTCGGGGCCCATTCCGGAGCGGCCCTCGCCACTGTGATCGGGGAGTGACCGTCCCCACTTCGTACGCCGGACCGTCCGGCGCGCGGAAGCCACTGGGCCGCATCCGGCGGCCTGGGAAGGCGGGGCGGTCGCGCGTGCACCCGTCAGCCAGGAGACCGGCCACGGCATCTCGAAGTGATCCACGAGGTGCTGGAGCGTTCAACCCGAGATGTCCACCAACACATCCCTTCCCGTCCACATACCCACCGGCCCGCCGGCCTTCCGCTGGCGCCGCGAGGACACCGTGCGCACCGCCGGCCTGCTGGCCGTCATCGCCGCCCTCCACGTCGTCGCCTTCGGCGTGCTCTACCTGCTCGTCGTGCCGCAGCACTACACCGTCGACTCCAAGGTCTACGGCGTCGGCCTCGGCATCACCGCCTACACCCTCGGCATGCGGCACGCCTTCGACGCCGACCACATCGCCGCCATCGACAACACCACCCGCAAGCTCATGGCCGACGGCAAGCGCCCGGTCTCGGTCGGCTTCTGGTTCGCCCTCGGCCACTCCAGCGTCGTCGTGGTGCTGACCCTGCTGGTGGCCGGCGGCACGCAGCTGGCCGGCACCCTGATGAACGAGGACTCCACCACCCACCAGGTGCTCGGCATCGTCGGCACGTCGATATCCGGCGGCTTCCTCTACCTCATCGCCATCCTCAACCTCGTCGCCCTCGCCGGCATCCTGCGCGTCTTCCGCGCCATGCGCGAGGGCCGCTACGACGAGGGCGAGCTGGAGAAGCAGCTGGACTCGCGCGGCTTCATGAACCGGCTGCTGGGCCGCTTCACCCGCTCGGTCAGCCGCCCCGGCCAGATGTACCCCCTCGGCTTCCTCTTCGGCCTCGGCTTCGACACCGCCACCGAGGTCACGCTGATGGTGATGGCGGGCAGCGGCGCCGCGGCCGGACTGCCCTGGTACGCGATCCTGTGCCTGCCGCTGCTGTTCGCGGCCGGCATGAGCCTCTTCGACACCCTCGACGGCACGTTCATGAACTTCGCCTACCAGTGGGCGTTCTCCAACCCGGTGCGCAAGGTCTACTACAACCTCACCATCACCGGCCTGTCCATCGCCGTCGCGTTCCTCATCGGCACCATCGAGCTGGTCGGCGTCCTGCACGAGAAGCTCGGCCTGGACGATCCCGTCAGCGGCTGGATCGCCGGGCTGAACCTCGACAACGTCGGCTTCGTCATCGTCGGGCTGTTCGTCGTCGTATGGGCGGCGGCACTGGCCTACTGGCGCCTGGCGCGGGTCGAACAGCGCTGGACCGCCCGCACGGCGACGGCCGCCGGCACGGACGGGACCGCCGGCACGGACACGGCCGCCGTCACGGACGGGGACAGTCCCGCCGCGCGCACGCCTTCCGGGCTCTGACGACCGGCGGGCCGCTGCCCGCCGGTTCCTCGCCGACCACCACCAGCGCCGGCCCGCCGCACGTCCGGCAGGTACGGGACGAAGGGTCCCGCTCCCGCTCGATCGCCGCGGCGATCCGGCGCAGGGGGTCGGCGCCGAGGGCCGCTCGCGCCTCGGCATCGGTGTCGGACATGGGCCATCCCGTCGAAAGGTCGTCGTCGACGTTCGCTGTGACAGCGGTTGCCTGGGGCATCCTGGCGCAGGATGCCCGGCCGCGTCAGCGTGTCGGTAGCGGTTCACCCTCCCGGGACGGCCCGGGAGCGGCGCCTAGACTCGCTCGCGTGCACGACCGCCATGATCCCCACGACCCGTACGTCCGCGTCCGCGGCGCCGCCGAACACAACCTCAAGCACGTCGACGTCGACATCCCCCGCGACGCCCTCGTCGTCTTCACCGGCGTCTCCGGCTCCGGGAAGTCCTCCCTCGCCTTCGGCACGCTCTACGCCGAGGCCCAGCGCCGCTACTTCGAGTCCGTCGCCCCCTACGCGCGCCGGCTCATCCACCAGGTCGGCGCCCCCAGGGTCGAGGAGATCACCGGACTGCCGCCCGCCGTCGCCCTCGAACAGCGCCGCTCCGGCCCCACCTCGCGCTCCTCCGTGGGCACGGTCACCACCCTGTCCAACTCGCTGCGCATGCTCTTCTCCCGCGCCGGCACCTACCCCGAGGGCGCGCCCCGCCTGGACTCCGACGCCTTCTCGCCCAACACCGCGGCCGGCGCCTGCCCCGAGTGCCAGGGCCTGGGCCGCGTCCACCGGGTCACCGAGGAGTCGCTGGTGCCCGACCCCACCCTCACCATCCGCGAGGGCGCCGTCGCCGCCTGGCCGGGCGCCTGGCAGGGCAAGAACCTGCGCGACATCCTCGACGCCCTCGGCTACGACGTCGACCGGCCCTGGCGCGAGCTGCCGCAGGCCGACCGCGACTGGATCCTGTTCACCGACGAGCAGCCGGTGGTCACCGTCCACCCCGTGCGCGAGGCCGACCGCATCCAACGCCCCTACAAGGGCACCTACATGAGCGCCCGCCGCTACGTGCTGCACACCTTCGCCGACTCCAAGAGCGCCGCACTGCGCGCGCGGGCCGAGCGCCATCTGGTCAGCGCGAACTGCCCGGTGTGCGCGGGGCGCCGGCTGCGGCCCGAGGCGCTGGCCGTCACCTTCGCCGGCCACGACATCGCCACCCTCGCCGCCCTGCCGCTGACCGCGCTGGCCGAGGTGCTGCGCCCGGCGTGCACGGGCGAATCGGCCGCCGCTGCGCTCGCCGGCGACCTCCTCGCCCGCATCGGGATCCTCACCGACCTGGGCCTGGGCTACCTGGCCACCGACCGCCCCACCCCCACCCTCTCCGCGGGCGAGCTGCAGCGGCTGCGGCTGGCCACCCAGCTGCGCTCGGGCCTCTTCGGCGTGGTGTACGTCCTCGACGAGCCGTCCGCCGGGCTGCACCCGGCGGACGGCGAGGCGCTGCTGGCGATGCTGGAGCGGCTCAAGGCCGCGGGCAACTCGCTGTTCGTGGTCGAGCACCGCATGGACGTGGTGCGCCGCGCCGACTGGATCGTCGACGTCGGCCCCCGGGCCGGCGAGCACGGCGGGCAGGTGCTCCACAGCGGCCCCGTCGAAGCCCTCGCCGACGTCGAGGCGTCGGCCACGCGCCGCTACCTCTTCCCCGACGGGCAGCAACCACCCGCGCGCAGCCCCCGCACCCCCTCGGGCCTGCTGCGGCTGCGCGGCGTGAACCGGCACAACCTGCGCCACGTGGACGCCTCCTTCCCCCTCGGCGTCTTCACGGCCGTCACCGGCGTCTCGGGCTCGGGGAAGTCCACACTGGTCGGCCAGGTCCTCGCCGAGACCGTCGCCGCCCACCTCGACGGGGGAGAACCCCTCGGCGACGCCGAGGGCCTGGACGCCCTCGACCGGCTGGTGACGGTCGACCAGAGGCCCATCGGCCGCACCCCGCGCTCCAACCTCGCCACCTACACCGGCCTCTTCGACGCCGTGCGCAAGCTCTTCGCGGCCACCGACGAGGCCCGCGCCCGCGGCTACGGCGCCGGCCGGTTCTCCTTCAACGTCGCCGGCGGGCGCTGCGAGGAGTGCCAGGGCGAGGGCTTCGTCGCCGTCGAGCTGCTCTTCCTGCCCGGCACGTACGCCCCCTGCACCGCCTGCGGCGGGGCGCGCTACAACCCCGCGACACTGGACGTCACGTACCGCGGCGCGAGCATCGCCGACGTGCTGGCCATGACCGTGGACGCGGCCGCGGACTTCCTCGCCGACGTGCCCGCGGCACTACGGGCCCTGCGCACCCTCCAGGAGGTGGGTCTGGGCTACCTGCGCCTGGGCCAGCCGGCGACCGAGCTCTCCGGCGGCGAGGCCCAGCGCATCAAGCTCGCCGCCGAGCTCCAGCGCAGCCACCGCGGCCACACCCTGTACGTCCTCGACGAGCCCACGACCGGGCTGCACCCGGCCGACACGGAGGTGCTGCTGCGCCAGCTGCACGGCCTGGTCGACGCGGGCAACACGGTCGTGGTCGTCGAGCACGACATGACCGTGGCCGCGGGCGCCGACCACGTCCTCGACCTCGGCCCGGGCGGCGGCACCGAGGGCGGCCGCATCGTCGCATCCGGCCCGCCCCACGAGGTGGCCCGGACGCCCGGCAGCGCCACCGCACCGTACCTGGCCCGGGCGCTGGGGCTGTGAGCGGCCTGGACGGGGTGGCCGTCGTCCGCTTACGTTCGTGAGCGCACCGCATGGACGGATGTGCGGGCGGCAGGCGACCGTTCGGGGGGATGCGCCATGGTCCGGGCCCTGATCATCGGCGGCGGCATCGCCGGACCCGTCACCGCCATGGCCCTGCAGCGGGCCGGCGTCGAGGCGGCCGTCCACGAGGCGTACCCCGCCGGCGCCGACGACGTCGGCGCCTTCCTCGTGCTGTTCGCCAATGGGCTGGCGGCCCTGGCCGCCATCGACGCGGACGCACTCGTGCGCCGGCACTCCTTCCCCGCCCGCACCGCCGAGTTCCTCGGCGCCGACGGCGCCGCGCTCGGCAGCCGCCCGCTCGCCGGGGCGAACGGCGGGGCGGCGCCGCGCACGCTGTCCCGCTCCGTGCTGCACCGCGTGCTGCGGGAGGAGGCCGCGCGGCGTGGCATCCCCGTCCACCACGGCAAGCGCCTGGTGGACCGGCGCATCGGGCCGGGCGGCACCGTCACCGCCCTGTTCGCCGACGGCACGCGCGCCGAGGGCGATGTGCTCGTCGGCGCCGACGGCATCCACTCGCGCACCCGCACCCTTCTCGACCCGGCCGCCCCCGAGCCCCGCGCCACCGGCCAGACGACCGTCTGCGGCCGCCTGCGCGACGCCGCCCACGCCGTGCCGCCGGCCACGTACCGGATGATGTACGGCACCCGCGGGTTCTTCGGCTGCACCACGGCACCCGACGGCACCACGTACTGGTTCGCCAACGTCCCCGGCGCCCCCGCGCCCGGCGCCGGCCCGGCCCACTGGCGGCGCCTGGTGGCGGAGGCGTTCGCCGGCGACGGCACGCCCGCCGCCGCGATGGCCGCCGCCACCGGCGACGACATCGTCGGCACCAGCGCCCACGACCTGCAGCGCACCCCCGTCTGGCACGATCGGCACACGGTCCTGGTCGGCGACGCCGCCCATGCCACCGCCCCCAACGCCGCCCAGGGCGCCTCCCTGGCCATCGAGGACGGGGTCGTCCTCGCCCAGTGCCTGCGCGACCTGGCCGGCGTGCCGCGCGCCTTCGCGGCGTACGAGCGGCTGCGCCGCGCTCGCGCCGAGCGCGTCGTGGCCCTCAGCGCCGCCCTGGCCGCCCGGCTGGCCGGGGCCGCGGACGAGAACACCCCGCAGCGCGGCGACGACGGCGCCGCCGACTGGCTCACCGGCTACCGCATCGACTGGGACGCCCGCGTGGGCTGAGGTTGCCGCCGGGCGCCACTGCGGCAGACTGGAGCCATGCCGGAGCTGCCGGAGGTCGAAGCCCTCGCCGGGTTCCTCGCCGAGCACCTCACCGGCCGGTCGGTCGAGCGCGTGGTGCCCGTGGCGGTGAGCGTGCTCAAGACGTACGATCCGCCGCTCGGCGCCCTGGAGGGGCGCACCGTCGCGGGGGTGCGGCGGTACGGCAAGTTCCTCGGTATCGCCACCGACGGCGGCCCCCACCTCGTGCTGCACCTCGCCCGCGCCGGGTGGCTGCGCTGGCACGAGCAGGTGCCGGCCGCGCCGCCGCGTCCGGGCCGGGGGCCGCTGGCCCTGAGGCTGTACCTCGCCGGGGGCGCCGGCCTGGACGCCACCGAGGCCGGCACCCAGAAGCGGCTGGCCGCCTACTGCGTGCACGATCCCCACGACGTGCCCGGCATCGCCCGCCTCGGCCCGGACCCGCTCACCGAGGACTTCACCGAGCAGACCTTCGCCGGGCTGCTGCGCGGCGAGCGCCGGCAGATCAAGGGCGTCCTGCGCGACCAGGAGGTGGTCGCCGGCATCGGCAACGCCTACTCCGACGAGATCCTGCACGCGGCCCGCATGTCCCCCTTCAAACCGGCCGCGAACCTGACCGAGGAGGAGATCCGGCAGCTGTACGAGGCGCTGCGGGCCACGCTCGGCGAGGCCGTCGAGCGCTCGCGGGGGCAGGCGGCCGGCGAGCTGAAGGCGGAGAAGAAGAGCGGCCTGCGGGTGCACGGCCGCACCGGCGAGCCCTGCCCGGTGTGCGGGGACACCGTCCGCGAGGTCTCCTTCAGCGACTCCTCGCTGCAGTACTGCCCCACCTGCCAGACCGGCGGCAGGCCGCTGGCCGACCGACGGCTCTCCCGCCTGCTGAAGTGACCGCCGGCCGCGAGGACCTGCCTCAGTCGCGCGGGATGCCGCGTTCGTCGGCCTTCGCCAGCTCCGAGTGGCGGTAGGAGTAGCAGAAGTACACCACCAGCCCGATCGCGAACCACACCGCGAACCGCACCCACGTCTGCCACGCCAGGTAGGTGATCAGCCAGATCGACGCGGCCACTCCGATGCCGGGGACGACGGGCACGCCGGGGCAGCGGAAGGAGCGCGGCAGGTCCGGCCGGCGGTGGCGCAGCACGATCACCGCGGAGCACACCACGGCGAAGGCCAGCAGGATGCCGATGTTGGTCAGTTCGGCCGCCTCGCCGATGGGCACCAGCCCGGCGATCGCCGCGGAGGCCACGCCCACGATCCACGTCACCCGCGTGGGCACGTGGCGCCGGGGATGGGTGTGGGCGAACCACTTCGGCAGCAGCCCGTCGCGCGACATGGCGAACCACACCCGGGTCACGCCCAGCATGAAGGTGAACATCACCGTCAGGATGCCGATGATGGCCCCGACCGCGATGACGTCCGCGATGCCGTGCAGGCCCACCGACTTGAAGGCCGTGGAGAAGCCGCTCGCCTTGTCGATGTCCTTGTAGTTCTGCATGCCTGTCAGCACCAGGCAGGCCAGGACGTACAGCACCATCGAGATCGCCAGCGAGAGCATGATCGCCTTGGGCATGTGCCGCTGTGCGTCCTTCGACTCCTCGGCGGCCGTGGACATCGCGTCGTAGCCGAAGACCGCGAAGAAGACCGTGGCCGCGCCCGTGAACGCGCCGCTGACGCCGAAGGGGAAGAAGGGGGAGTAGTTGGCGGTATTGATGTGGAAGAAGCCCACGCCGATCACCAGCAGCACCACCAGGACCTTCAAGCCCACCACGATCGTCTCGAAGCGGGCCGCGTTCTTCATGCCCATGGTCAGCAGATAGGCGATCAGCAGACACAGCACCGCGGCGAACAGATCCACCCGGTGCCCCGGCCCGGTGCCCGGCGCGCCCAGCATCCAGCGCGGCAGCTCCGCGCCCACCTCCCCGAGCAGGAAGTTGATGTAGCCGGAGATGCCGATGGCCACCACCGCCACGATCGCGGTGTACTCCAGCAGCAGGTCCCAGCCGATGAACCAGCCGCCCAGCTCGCCCAGCACCGCGTAGCCGTAGGTGTAGGCCGACCCCGCTCTCGGGATCAGCCCGGCGAACTCCGCGTACGAGAACGCCGCCGCGGCACTGGCGACGCCGGCGATCAGGAAGGACACCAGCACCGCCGGGCCCGCCACGCCGTTGGCGATGGTCCCCGCCAGGCTGAAGATGCCCGCGCCGATGATGCCGCCGACGCCGATCGCGGTGAGCTGCCACAGCCCCAGGGTGCGGGTCAGCCGCTCACCGTGCGCCTCGGTCTCCTCCGCCTCCTCGATCGTCTCGATCGGCTTGCGGCGCCAGACGCCCTGCCCCGTCCCGAGCCCGGCCATGGCGTGTCCTCTCGTGGGCCTGCGGGCAGCTCGCCCTTGGGTGGTTTACGGGTGGTTTGCCGGTGGATGACCCCATGATGGCGGAGCGGGCGCGGCGACGGAAGTCGCCGCGCCCCGCATGCGTGCCGGGCGTCAGCGGACAGCGGGCGGCCCGTCCTGCCCGCCCGTGCCCCAGGCCGAGGGCCGCGGGCCGACGGTGAAGTCCAGCCGGGCGCCGCGGCGCAGGTCCGCCGTGGTGAGGTAGGTACGGCCGTAGGGCCTGCCGTCCAGGCGCACCGAGCGCACGTACCGGTCGGTGCGCGAGGTGCCCGGCGCGCTCACCGCGATGCGGCCCCCGGGGTACCAGCGCTTGTCCAGGCGCAGGTCCACGCGGTCGAAGACGGGCGTGCTCAGCCCCCACACGTCCGCCCCCGGCTGCACCGGGTACACCCCGATGGACGACAGCACCATCCACGCCGACATCGTGCCCAGGTCGTCGTTGCCGGTCATGCCGTCGGGGGTGTCGGTGAACAGCGTCAGCGCCGCGTGCACCACGTCCGTGGTCTTCCACGGCCGGCCGGTGGACAGGTAGGTGTAGGGGGCGATGAGGTCCGGCTCGTTCTGCGGGTTGTACTTGTCGGCGTTGTAGTAGTCGTACGGGCCGTGGACCCATACCTCGCGCGCGGTGCGCGCCGGGTCGGCCAGCAGCCGGTCGTAGGCGAAGAAGGAGTCCAGCCGCCGGTCGGTGGCGTCCCGGCCGCCGATCAGGCGCACCAGCCCGGGCGGGTCCTGCGGCACCAGCCACTGGTACTGCCAGGCCGTGCCCTCGTGGAAGCCCGGGCTGCGGGCCGGGTCGGCGGGCCCCGTGAAGGCGCCGCGGTCGTCGCGCGGCCGGAAGAAGCCGGTCTGCGCGTCGTGGAGCCGGCGGTAGGCGCGCGAGCGGGCGGCGTAGCGGTCGGCGTCCGCCCGGTGCCCGAGCGCGCGGGCCATCGTCGCCAGGGCGCCGTCGGCCAGGGCGTACTCCAGCGTGGCCGAGGCGCCCTGGTGGAAGTCGGAGTCGCCCGGCTTGGCCCGGGGCCGCTCCGGCAGGTACGGCACGTAACCGTCGCGGAGGTACCTGCTGTTGCCCTCCCGGCCGACGGCCGGGGAGGCGTCCGGGGGCACCCCGTCGGCGTTCTTCTTCAGCACCCGGTACGCCTCCTCCTCGTGGCCGGTGAGCAGCCCGTGATGGAAGGCGTTGGTGAGGTAGGGGGTGACCGGGTCACCGGTCATGATGTTCGTCTCGACCGTGCCGTACCCCCACTTGGGCAGCCAGCCGCCCTCGGCGTCGACGCGCAGCACCGACAGCGCCATGTCCCGTGCCTCGCGGGGGGCGAGGAGGGCCAGCAGCTGGGCCTGGGTGCGGTAGGTGTCCCACAGGGACCAGTTCTGGTAGTAGGTGAAGCCCCGGGCGCGGTGGATGCGCTGGTCCCAGCCCCGGTACCGGCCGTCGGCGTCGCTGCCGACGTTGGGGGAGAGGAAGGAGCGGTACAACGAGGAGTAGAAGGTGCGGCGCAGTGCGGTGCTCCCGCCGGAGACCCGTACGTCGCCCAGCCGCCGTTCCCACGCGGCCCGGGCCGCGGCGGCCGTCCGGTCGAAGCCGTCCTGCTCGGCGCGCAGGTTGCGCTCGGCGCCGGCCGCGTCCACGTAGCTGACGGCGGTGGTCGCCTCCACGTCGCGGTCGCGGGTGGCATCGAAGCGCACCCAGGCGCCGTTGCGCGCCGCCGAGGACGAGGAGCGGGTGCCGGCGTCGATGCGATCGCCGTGCCACGTGCCGTACGCGGCGAAGGGCCGGTCGAAGCGGGTGAGGGTGTACAGGGTGTACGGGCGGGTGTCCTGGCAGAAGCCGCGTCCGGTGATGGTGGTGCGCACCGTGCGCTCGTCGACGACCTCGACCGTGCTGGAGACCGTGCGGTGCAGCGCCTGACCGGCGTTGAAGAGCACGTTGGCCTTGTCGGTCGCGGGGAAGGTGTAGCGCTGTCGCCCGGTGCGCGCGGTCGCGGTCAGCTCGGCGGTGATGCCGCCGTAGGAGCCCAGGCGGACCCGGTAGTAGCCGGGGCGGGCGCTCTCGTCGCGGTGGCTGAAGGAGGCGGCGTAGCGCGCGTTGTCGGTGCTGGTGACCTCGCCCGTGGTGGGCAGCACCGGCAGGTCCCCGCCGATGCGGCAGCCCACCCCGGACAGGTGCACGGTGCTGAAGCCGCGGATGCGCTCGTGCCGGTAGTCGTACCCGGTGCCGTGCCCGGTGTCCGGGGACAGCTGCACCATGCCGAAGGGCACGGCGGCGCCGGGGAAGGTGTTCCCCTCGTTCTGCGTGCCGATGAAGGGGTTGACGAGGCCGGTGAGCGACGCGGCCGGCCGGGCCGGGGGCGGCGCGAGGCCGGCGGTGCCGAGGACCGCGACGAGGGCGAGCACGGCCGCGCCGGTGCGGCGCGGCAGTGGACGAACGGCCGGTCTCATGCGACCACGACCCTCCAGCCGACTTCGGTGACAGCGCAGAGGCTGGCCGGGGCCGCAAGGGGAGTCAAGGATGCGCCGGTTGGTGGGCGTGGTGTTCCGGTCAGGGATCGGGACGCGCGGGGGCGCCGCGGGATGACCATATGCGGCGCCCGCCGTGTCCTCGTCAGGCCGCCGAGCCCCCGTCAGGCCGCCGCGGACCCGCCGAGGCCGGCGTGCGCGCCGGGCACCGGGGCGAGCGGCCGCGGACTGCCGCCGACCGTGTGCAGCCGGGCCTTGGCCTCGGCGGCGTAGACGTCCACGTACTCCTGCTCCGACAGCTTCCAGATGGCGTACATGATCTCGTCGGTGACAGCCCGCAGGACCGCCCGTTCGTCCTGCAGCCCGGCGTAGCGGGAGAAGTCCAGCGGCCGGCCGAAGCGGATGGTGATGGGCACCCGGCGCGGCAGCAGACGCCCCGCCGGCTGCGCCTCGAACGTGCCGATCATCGCGCAGGGGACGACCGGGACACCGGCCTGCAGCGCCATGGCGGCGACCCCCACCTTGCCCTTGTACAGGCGCCCGTCGTGCGAGCGCGTGCCCTCCGGGTAGATGCCCAGCAGGCCGCCGCCCTGAAGCACCCCGAGCGCGGTGTCGACCGCGGCCTGGGCCGCCTCCTTGCCCGAGCGGTCCACGGGAATGCCGCCGACCCCGCGGAAGAACGCCGCGATCAGCCGGCCCTTGAGGCCGCTGCCGGTGAAGTACTCCTGCTTCGCCAGGAAGGTGATCCGGCGCCTGACCATCACCGGCATCATGAAGTGGTCCGAGAAGGACAGGTGGTTGCCGGCGATGATGGCCGCGCCCTCCTCCGGCAGGTGCTCCAGCCCCTCGACCCTGGGCCGGAACACCCACCGCAGCAGCGGTATCAGAACGAGCGTCTTGAACAGGTGGTAGAACACGTCATGGCCCCTTTCCCCGGGCTTCCCGAGCGACCTAGCCCCCGCGCCGAGGCACGGTAGTGGGCAGGCGGGATCATGGGGAGAGTGACTATTCGGCCACGCTCAGTGAAGGCCCGGTAAAGGACGGCAAGGGACGGCAAAAACGCCCCCGTTCACCGGGCCGCAACCTCGGCCGTACGAGCTCGGCCGCGCCACCTCAGCCGCGCGGCGTCACCGACGCGAGCACCTGCGGCAGCGGGTACCAGTCGGCCGTGGCGAAGCTCGCGTGCGCGCGGGCCAGCAGCGCCACGCGCTCGCGGGCCCGGGCCTCCGTGGGACGGGTGCCGTCGATGGCGGGGGCGACCTTGTGGGCGTCGGTCATGACCAGCAGGTAGTGGTTGCGGTCGTACCAGGCGGTGTCGATGCCGCCCCCCGTGTACGCGCCGGCGTCGCCGTCGAACAGCACGAACCACGGGCGCAGCGAGGCGTCGGCGTACCGCGTGCGCGGGTCGCCCGCGGCGGCGCCGTGGACGGCCGGGAACGCGGCGGCCTGCCCCAGGCGGCCAGTGGCCGCCAGGTCGCGCAGGTGCGTGGCGTACTCGCGGTCGGTCCACAGCCGGTCGGCCGGGTTCTTCTCCTCGACCGTGCCGGGGATCAGCTCGACGACGAACTTGCCCTGCAGCGCCGCCCGCGAGGGCCAGCCGGCGGCGCGCACGGCCGTATCGAGGTCCGCGTGCCCGCCGGCGAGGTCCGCGGGCCGGTACAGGGCGTCCCCCAGGGCCGACGTCAGCAGGGCGTCGAGTTCGGCGGGCCCGCGGCCGCTGTCGGCATTGAACCCGTCCTTCATCTCGACCTTCAGCAGCACGGGCCGGTGCCCGGAGTGGGCGTCGTGCCAGGCGCGAATGTCGGCGAGGCAGCCGGCGAGCGGCTGGTTGCGGCTCTTGGTGCGCAGCTCGGCGGGAGAGTGGGCGTTCTCGCAGTTGTTGTCGTTGCCCACGGGGTTGGCGTGCGAGACGCGGAAGGCGCGGCCCCCGAAGCCGTTGCTCCACACGTCGAGTTCGAGCAGCCCCGCCCCGGAGTCCAGGGCGTCGGCGAAGTAGGGGTACTTGGCCCGGTCGTAGGCGTTGTGCACGCCGACCGCGGTCGTCGTGTCGTACGCCGCCTCCGCCGCCCTGGACGCCGCCGCCCTGCCCGCCGCCCCCGCCGGCGCCGCGGCCGTACCGGCCAGCACGGCCGCCGCCGCGGCCGCCGTGATCGCCGTGCGTATGCGCATGGTGGTTCGCATGTCCCCCGCCGTTGTCGAAGATTTCCGCTGTGTTGAATGCGTCAGCAGCGTACGGGAGAGGGTGATGTGACGGTGCGCCAGGTTCGTGCGCCCAGGCTCAGCGCCCGCGCCCCTGCAGCACGCAGTCGCCGCACAGGCCGCCGCCCGGTACGCGGTAGTACAGGCAGCAGGTGGTGCGGGCGAAGGCCGGGGTGGCGCCGGGCAGGTGCAGGGTGCCGGTGTCGTGCAGGAGGGGGTCGGCCAGGAGGGTGCGGGTCAGGGCGATGGCGCGTTCGGCGTCGGCCGGGCGGCCCTGCCGCAGGCACCAGGGGTGCAGGACGCGCAGGGCGCCGGCGAGGGCGGATGCGGCGTTGCCCCACAGCAGCCGTGCGGAGACCCCGGTCAGGGAGCGGGTGGCGGCGTGCAGGGGCAGGAGGACCTCGTGCAGGACGGCCGCGGCGTCGTGCGCCGGGGGTGGCGCGGACGGTGCGGCCCACCACAGGTCGTCGGGGGCGCCGAGGGCGGGGTGCCAGCGCAGGGGGCCGGCGGCGAGGTCCGGGGCCTGCCCGGTCAGGACGGCCGAGCCGAGGGTGAGGGACAGCAGGCGCCCGGCGATGCCCTGGAAGGCCAGGGAGGCCGCGACCCGCTCCTCGCGGGTGCCCAACCGGTCGGTGACGACGGCGATGCGGCGCCGCAGCGCCTTGGGCCCGGGCGGAAGGTAGGCCGCCGCGTCGTCCGCGGGCGGTGCCGGGCCGGTGGGCAGTGCGAAGAAGGGGCCCACGTCCGCGAGTTCGCTCAGGGACATGGGGCGTGTCTTCCTTCGCTCGCGGGCCGGCCGCCCCACTGTACCCGCGTGCCCCGCCCGCGGGGCGGGCGGGGCACGCGGGCGGGGTCAGGCCTTGCGGGCGAGCAGGGCGCCGTTGGCCAGCGGGGCGTCGATGACGAAGCCCGCCCGCCGGATGTCGGTGAAGCCCGCCGCGGTGAGCATCGCGGTGTACTCGGCGCGGCTGCGGTTGGCGCCGTCGGCCGTCTCCACCAGCATGTTCAGGCCGGCCACGGCGCCGGCCACCGGGCCGGTGCCCTCGTCGTCGAGGAACGCCTCGCCCACGATGACGGTGCCGCCGCTGTCGAGCGCCGCGTGGCACTTGGCCAGCAGTGTCGCGCAGCGGTCGGCGTCCCAGTCGTGCAGGACGTTGGTCAGCAGGATGGCGTCGTAGCCGCGGGGGAGGTCCTCGGCGAAGAAGTCGCCGCCGATCGTGTCGATCCGGTCGGCCACCGGTGTCTGCGCCAGGTGCTTCTCGGCCATGCCGACGACGAACGGCAGGTCGTAGACCGTGGCGCTCAGGTGCGGGTAGTGGCGGCACAGCTCGCCGCAGAACGAGCCCAGGCCGCCGCCGACGTCCAGCAGCTTGCGGTAGGAGTGGAAGTCCAGGGACAGGGCCATGGCGCGGGCGGTGAAGACCGCCCCGGCGTGCAGGGCCTTGGGGAACAGGTCGGCCATCTGCTCGTCCGCCGGGTCGAACAGCGTCTCGGCGGTGCTGGGGTCCCAGGTGACGGGCCGGTTGCCGCGCACGGCGTCGGCCAACTTGCCCCAGGCGTCGTACTCGCGCCGGTCGGTGAAGGTCACCAGGTCGCCGAAGAAGTAGCGCTTGCCGCGGACCAGGAACTCCTCCGCCAGCTCGGAGTTCACATACCGTCCCTCGCGCTTGTCCAGCAGCCCGAGCGAGGCGCAGGCGGTCAGCAGCAGCCGTGCGGGGCGCTCGTCCAGGCCCTCGCGGCCGGCCAGCTCGGCGGGGGTGATGCCGTCGGTGCCGCTCACGTGCGTGAACAGGTCGAATTCCAGGGCCACCGCGAGGACTTTCGCGACACGGAAGCCGTCGGCGATCGCCATCAGCGGCGCGGGGGTCAGCGGGCGGACGCCGGTGTAGGAGGTGCTGTTCATACGACTCCTCGGGCGGCCGGCACCCGCGGGTGCCGGCCGCCTGCAGTAGGACGACGGATGGGTGCGGAGCGGTCAGTTCGCCGGGGGCGTCCACGCGCCCGCGGCGGCGGCCGCGCGCACGTACGCGTCGAAGCTGCGCGGCTCACGGCCCAGCGCGTCGCGCACCCCGGTGCTCAGGTGCGCGTCGTAGCCGTTGCGGATCGCGGTCTGCAGGCCGAGCAGGATGCCGGCGTGCTCCGCCGGCACCCCGGCCTCGGTGGCGCTCTTGAGGAACGCCTCGTCGTCCAGGTCGACGAACCGGATCTCGCGGCCGATGGCCGACCCGATGCGCGCCGCGGCCTCGCCGAAGGTCAGCGCCTCGGGCCCGGACAGCTCGTAGGTGCGCCCGTGGTGGCCCTCGCCGGTGAGCGCGGCCACGGCCACGTCGGCGATGTCGTCGGCATCCACGAAGGGCTCCTTGCCCTCCCCGGTCGGCGCGGCGAGGACGCCTTCGAGGATCTGCGGCAGGAAGGCCGCCTCGCTGAAGTTCTGGGCGAACCAGGTGGGCCGCACGATCGTCCACGTCAGCCCCGACTCGCGCACCGAGCGCTCGGGGATCAGCAGCTTCTCGTCGCCCGCCGCGTCGATGCCGCGCGCGGAGAGCAGCACCAGGCGCCGCACGCCGGCCGCGCCGGCCCGCTCGACGAAGCGCGGGACGAGCTGCTGCGCCTGGCTCGGCAGCGTCGGCTGCACCAGGTAGACGGCGTGCACGCCCTGAAGGGCCGGCGCCCACGTCGACTCGTCCTGCCAGTCGAAGCGGACCTCGGCGCTGCGGGAGGCGGTCCGCACCTGCCGGCCCCCCTCGCGCAGGGCGGCGGCCACCCGGCGGCCCGTCTTGCCGGTGGCGCCCACTACCAGAAACGTCTCACTCATCGGTGTCCTTTCCTTGGAAAGTCCCACAGGAGTTCCTACGGGGTGTGTCCGGTCAACGCGGCCGGGGCGAGCGCCCCGGCCGTGCTCAGGACGAGGTCGTCGGCCTCGCGCGAACCGACGGTCAGCCGCATCCCCTCGCCGGGGTAGAAGCGCACCAGGACGTTGGCCGCGGCGAGCGCCGCGGCCAGCGCCTCGGTGCGCGGGCCCGCGTCCAGCCACAGGAAGTTGCCGTGGCTCGCCGGGCCGGTGAAGCCCAGGCGGGCGAGGCCGGCCCGCAGCCGCTCGCGTTCGGCCACGACGGCGTCGACCCGCTCGGCCAGCTGCTTGCCGGCCCGCAGCGAGGCGGCGACCGCCACCTGGGCGAGGGGGCTGATGCCGAACGGCAGCGACGCCGCCCGCAGCCGCCCGGCCTGCCCGGGGGCGGCCACGCAGTAGCCCACCCGCAGCGCGGCCAGGCCGTACGCCTTGGAGAACGTGCGCAGCACCACCACGTTGGGGTGGTCCGCGAGCAGGCGCAGCCCGTCGGGCGTGCGCGGGTCGCGGGCGAACTCGTGGTACGCCTCGTCCAGTACGAGGGTGATGCGCCGGGGGAGGGCGGCCAGGAAGTCCTCCAGCTGCGCCCGGCCGACCAGGGTGCCGGTCGGGTTGTGCGGGTTGCACAGCACGACGACCCTGGTGCGCTCGGTGACGGCGGCGAGCATGCCGGGCAGGTCCTGCTCGCCCGCGGCCGTCAGCGGCACCTCGACGGGCACGGCGCCGGCCATCCTGGTGATCAGCGGGTAGGCGTCGAAGGACCGCCAGCCGTAGACCACCTCGTCGCCCGGCCCGGTGCACAGGTCGATCAGCTGGCGGGCGATGCCCACCGAGCCGCTGCCGACCGCCACGTGCGCGCGGTCGGTGCCCAGCCAGTCGGCGATCAGGCCGGTGAGGGTGTCCGGGGTGAACTCCGGATAGCGGTTGACCGCCGTCAGCTCCGCCGCCAGGGCGCCGGCCACCTCGGGCAGCGGCGGGAAGGGGTTCTCGTTGAGGTGCAGCCTCAGCCAGTGTTCCTCGCGAGGACGTAAGTCACCGGTCATGCGGCGTGCCTCACTTCACCGGAAGCGACTGGGCGTGGTGGAAGACGTTGTGCGGGTCGAAGGTGCCCTTGGCCTCGACCAGGGCCTCGTAGTTGTCCCCGTAGTACAGCCGGTGGGCGAGGGTCCCGGAGGTGTTGTACGCCGGGTCGTCCAGGTCGGTGTCCGGGTAGTTGACGTAGCAGCCGTCGGTGATGCCGTTGGACAGCGGCACCCCGCCGGTCTCCTTGTAGACGTCCGCGTAGAAGTCGCGCAGCCACTTCAGGTGGACGGCCTCGCCGGCCTCGTCGACCCAGGTGGTCACGTAGTGCATCTCCATCACCGAGTTACGGTGCGCGAAGGCGGTGGCGTCGCGCCGCACGGTGTTGGTCCGGCCGCCGAAGGAGATCATCAGCAGCCGGGCGGCGGGGTTGGCGTAGTCGACCTCCGCGAAGTGCCGGTACATCGCCTCGATCTGGTCCTCGGGCAGGCAGCCGTGCTGGTAGGCCGACTTGGCCTTGAAGCGGAAGGTGGGCGTGTTGGGGCCGGTCAGGCCCGGCCAGGCGGTGGCGTGCAGCCAGGGCAGGCGCAGCCGGTCCACCTTGGGCGCGACGGACACGTGCGCGCCCACGGCGGCGAAGAAGTCCGTCAGCAGCCGCTCGGAGTCCGGCCGCGTCGCGTCGAACTGCGCGATCATCGAGATCGCGCCGCCGGCCGCCCGCGGGGTGGGCATGAACTGGCTGTAGAGGCCGGCGTACGGCGAGCCGGCCGCGGCGTGCCGCTCGAAGAAGGAGCTGTAGTTGCGCACCAGGTGGCAGAAGTCCTCGCGGGTGACCTTCTCCCACGGCCAGGACAGGGTGCTGACGAAGACCTCGGCCGGCGGCCGGGGCAGCAGCCGGGTGGGGTCGACGCCCTTGGCGGCCGGGTCACGGAACCAGTACCGGGTCACCACGCCGAAGTTGCCGCCGCCCCCGCCGGTGTGCGCCCACCACAGGGCACCGTGGGAGCGGCCCCGCTCGAAGTCCTCGCGCGTGGCGGTGATCGTCCGCACCTCGCCCGCCTCGTCGACGGTGACGACCTCCACGGCGTGCAGGTAGTCGACGGTCACCCCGTACAGACGGGAGAGCGGACCGTGCCCGCCGCCGGCGACGTGCCCGCCGATGCCCACCGAGGGGCAGGCGCCACCGGGCAGGGTGACGCCCCACGTCTTGTACAGCGCCTTGTAGACCTCGCCCAGCGTCGCGCCGGGCTCGATGGCGAAGGCGCGGTGCGCCGCGTCGTAGTACACGGCGTTCATGGCCGACAGGTCGATGAGGATCCTCGTGTCGGTGTTGAAGCCCTCGTAGCAGTGGCCGCCGCTGCGGGCCGCCACCTTCTTGCCGGCCGCGAACGCCTCGCGCACCACGTCCTCCACCTGGCGCCGGGTGTGCACCACGCGCACCGACTCCGGGCTGAAGACCCAGCGCTGGTTGTAGCCGCGGATCAGGTCGGCGTACCGCGCGTCGCCGGGCGTGACGGTGACCGCCCCGGCCCGCACGGCGTCCTCCAGGGCCGCGGAGGGCGGCGCCCCCGCGACGGCCGGGGCGCCGGCGGCGTCCTCCTCGACGAGGGCACGGCGGGTGTCCTGTTCCATGTGCGTGTTCTCCCCCTGTGTGATGGTGCAGGTCAGCCGGTCAGAACCCGGCTGTCCGCCCGGCGGCCGGCGACGTACGTCGGCTCGTCCGCGGGCAGGAACGCGGCGAACGGCGGCACTTCCTCGACGGGCAGCCGCAGTTCGAGAACGCCCGGCAGGTGCGCGTGGTGGTCGTGGTAGTCGGCGAGCAGCCCCCGCAGCTCGTCGGCCGTACCGGCCGAGCCGACCCACAACCGGTCCGGACCCCCCAGTCCGTACGCCACCGTGGCCACGTCCAGCGCCGGGTACTCCACGCACTCCAGGCGGGAGTCGAAGAACGTCTGCTGGCGGGTGACGCACATGCCGTGCATGTTGTTGTTGAAGACGACGTAGAGCACCGGCAGCCGCTCGGCCACCGCCGTGTGCACCTCGAAGCCGTTCATCAGGAAGGCCCCGTCGCCGCACAGCACGACCGTGCGCGTCCCGTCGGCCGAGCCGAGCTGGGCGCCGATCGCGGCCGCGATGCTGTAGCCCATGCCGCCCATGCCGAGCGCGATGGTCGACGAGGCGGCCTCGGGCACGTGCGAGAGGTGGATGGCGGCGGAGGCGCAGTTGCCGGCGTCGAGCACGATGTGACCGCCGCGCGGCAGATACTCCTCCAACTGCCCGATCGCCTCGCTCTGGAGCAGCGTGTCCCCCGCGGTGCGCACCTCCTGCTCGCGGTGCTCCCGGTCGGTGGGCGGCGCCGGTCGCGGCCGGTAGCGGCGCAGCTCGTAGCCGGCGGGCGCGGGCGCGGTGAACGGCTCGGCGTCCAGCAGGGACAGCAGGGCCACGAAGGCCGCCCGGGCGTCCGCCTCGACGACGATGGCCGGGTCCGTGGCCCGTACCGCCTCGCCGGGGTCGATGTTGACCACGGCGAGGCGGGCGGAGGCGAGCTCCAGCGGGCCGCGCGTCATCACGCCCAGACCGGTGCCGACCGCCACGACGAGGTCGCACTCCTTGAGATAGGCGTGCGCCGAGGGGTGCCCGGTGACGCCGGCGACGCCCAAAAACAGCGGGTCGTCGTTGGGGAACTCCCCGCGGGCCCCCATGGTCGCGACCACCGGGATGCCGGCGCGCCGGGCGAAGGCGGTCACCTCGCCGGCGGCGCCGCTGCGGCGCACACCGTGCCCGACGAGCAGGGCCGGGCGCCGGGCCGTGCGCAGCGCCCGGAACAGCGGGCGCACGGCCTCGCGGGCGACGGGTGCGGGCGCCGCGAGCCGCTCCAGGTCCACCGGCCAGTCCGCCGGCCGGGGGCCGACGGGCAGGTCGTAGAGGTCGCGGGGCAGCAGCAGCGCGACCGGGCCGGGACGGCCGGTGAGGGCCGTGACCACGGCCGCGTGCAGCTCGGGCCAGAAGTCGGCCGGATCCTCGATCTTGGCCACCCGCTTGGTGGCCGCCCGCAGCAGGCCGAGCGCGTCGACCGTGCGGCCGATGCCGGAGGAGTCCTGGAAGGCCCCGCGGCCCTCCAGCTCGCGGGGCGGCTGCCCGATCAGGGCGAGGACCGGCACCGACTCCGCGTACGACTCGGCGAGCCCGGTCAGCAGGTTGACCATGCCGCCGCCGGAGGTGGCGCAGCACACGCCGAGCGTGCGGTGGACGCGGGCCCGGCCGTCGGCCATGAACGCGGCGCCGTCCTCGCGCCGCGCCATGACCGACCGCAGGCGATCGCCGCCGAGGCGGTGGATCGCGTCGTGCAGGTGCTCGATGTTGGCCCCGCTGACCCCGAAGACGTATCCGAGGTCCCAGTCGCGCAGGGTGGTGACGAGAGCGTCAGCCAGTCGCATCGGACGGTCCTGTCACTCGGGAGGTGGCGGCAGGGAACGGCCCGACGGCGCCGGTGGCGAAGCGGTGCTCCAGGATGCGCTTGAGGTTGGCCATCTCCACCTTGTGGATGGCGTCGAACTGGGGCCAGATGTCCCCGACCCAGTAGCGGTCGGTGCGGGCCCGGCCGGCGGCGATGTACTCGGGCACGTCGGTGACCTCGCGGTCGTAGTACGGGTGCCGGCAGTTGGTCCACAGCACCACGGTGCCCGGGCGGCGCAGGGTGCGGGTGGCGTCGATGACGGTGAAGTAGTAGCGCATCCACAGCTCGTGGCCCTGGTCCCAGGCACAGGGCCACAGGACCGTGCCGTGCTCGGGGCCCTTCATGGTGTCCACCCGGATGAAGATCTCGGTGTCCGGCTGGATGGCCTCCTGGCCCCGGTACAGCCCGCCGCCCACGTGCTGCAGGTCGCGCATGCTGTACGACCACTCCTCCAGGGAATGGATGTCGGCAAGGTAGTCGAACACCACGTCGTAGGGGACGTCGATGTGCTCGCCGAGCGAGGAGAACGAGCCGAATATCTCCTCGTGCGAATACGTCTCCTTGGTCATGCCGACCATGAGCTTGTAGATCTCGTCCGCGTCGGTGTTCTCGCAGCGAATGAGGTCGAGCCCGGCGAGGTCGGAACGGTCCGGCCCGCCGGCGAAATTCTGTCCAGGCGCCATGACGCCTCCTCCAGTGCAGTCAGGAATGGTTGCTCGAATTCAAGCAGAGGGATTGCCCGGGAATTCCCCGGAAAATGGGTGGCAGGCCGCCTCACACGCGGGCGGCGGACCAGCGCAGCGTCATCGCGCTGACCATGTCCCCACCGTTGGAGAAGGTGCCGAGGGCCAGGACGTCGCCGGGTTTGACCAGGGAGTTGTCCAGGGCGTCGGCCAGGGTCACCGGGATCGAACCGGCGAACAGGTTGCCGTACTTGGCGAGCGTGTCGTGGACGCGGGGCGCTTCGATGCCGCAGCGCCGGCGCCATTCGGCGAGGTACTCCTCGTTGGGCTGATGGGTGATCAGCATCGAGACGTCCTCGGCGGCGAGGCCGGCCTTTTCGAGACTGATCGCAACCGCCTGGGGCACCAGGCTCATGGCGTTCTGGCGCAGCGCCTCGATGCGCTCGCGCGTGAAGTTGACCGTGATCGGTCCGCAGCCGCGCTCCCAGTAATCCCGGAACACCCCGTCCACCAGGTCGGGCTCGAAGCGCAGCAGTCCGTAGTTCTCCCCGTGGGAACGTTCGTACGCGGAGAGAATGGTGCGCTCACCCGGTGCGAGCAGGGTGGCGGTGGCGCCGTCGCCGAGCACCCGGGAACGCGGTGACTTCTGGAACTCCGGAAGCCGGGAGACGAAGTTGGTGACCGTGAGCACCACGACGTTGCGGTACTGCCCGGACTCGATGAAGGCGCTGGCCGTGCGCAGCCCGGACAGCCACGAGCAGCAGCTGGTGTCCACCTGCATGATCGCGGCGTTCGTGGCACCCACGCGGGCCTGCACGGCGGGGCCGATCCCCGGCCAGAAGGTGTCGTTGAAAACGCAGTTGTACAAAATGAGATCGATGTCGGCGGCGTCGGTCCCGGTGCGGCCGAGGAGCTTGTCGACGGCCCTGGCCCCGAGCTCCGCCGAGGTGTAGTCGGGCGACGCGAACCGCCGCTCCGCCACCCCGCGAAAGAACGGATCGTCCCCGAGCTCGTCACCGTCGGCCTGTGAGCCGTTGGTGACCACCCGCTCGGGAAGAAAGTTGACTACATCAATGATCTGGGCAGACATCGCCCGGTCGTTGCGCACCCGCTCGGTTCCCCCCTTGTGGCACTTCAGCTGTCGCGGACGGATGTATTCCGTATCACCCGGACCGCAACGCATTCGAGTATGAGGACGCCGTGGCCGCCCGGCCACGATGCCCCGCTGTCCTATTGTGACCTGGCAACAAGCGGAAAGCAGTGTCCTATAGTTGCCTGGCAACAACCGGAAAGGCGTGGGAGCAAACGCGACATCCTCAAAATCGGGGGCAATGTTGACAGAACTGGATTCAACCTGCGTTTCCGTCTACACCCAGGCCCTGCGGCACGGTTCCTTTCACGAGCTCACGATCATGGACGCGCTCGGGATATCCCCGGCCGAACTGGCGCGTTGCCGCGAGGAGTTGCGCGCCCTGGGACTGCTCAGCCCGGCCGCCGACGGTGCCCCGCTGGTCGCCGTGCACCCCGAGGTGGCGGAGGCGGTCGTCTGCGGTCCGATCGAGCGCGACATCCACGAGCGCAAGGAACACATGGCCCGCGTCCGCGGGCAGTTGCACGCACTGGTGCCGGTCTACCGGGGCAGCACCGACACCTCCCGCCCCGCGCAGGACACCCGTACCATCGCCGACCCCGGCGAGGTCCGGCGCGAACTGGCCGCCGCAGCCCGGCGCTGCCTGCACGAAGCCGTCGTCATCCAGCCCGGCACCGGACGCGACACGGACGCAGCCCTGCACCTGCGCGACTGGAGCCTGCCGCTGCTGCGCCGCGGGGTGCGGCTGCGCGTGCTCTACCAGCACGCCGAGCGGGCCAACCTCGCCACCCGCGCCTACGTCGTGCGGGCCGCCGAGGCCGGCGCCGAGGTGCGCACCAGCGCCGAGATCTGCGAGTACGTGGTGGTCTTCGACCGCTCGGTCGTCTTCCTGCCCCAGGCGACGACGGAAGGCGCGGCCGGCGGCGCGGCCATGGTGACCAACGCCACCGTGGCCGGATTCGTCCAACGCCGCTTCGAGGACGTCTGGATGGTCGGCCAGCCCTTCGAGGCCCGCGAGACGCAGTACGAGAAGGTCGCCGGCGATGTGAACCGGACCATGCTGCAGCTGATGGGCGCCGGCCTGAAGGACGAGGTGATAGCCCGCCGCCTGGCCATCTCCACCAGAACGTGCCGCCGTTACATGAAGGCCGCCATGGCGCAGCTCGGCGCGGTCAGCCGGTTCCAGGCCGGCGCCCGCGCCGCCCAGCTCGGCCTGCTGCGCGGTCCGGCGGTCGTCGGCGCCGAGGCGGCGGTGCCGGCGGCGGCCGGGGCGGCGGAGCAGCGGGATGCGGGGCCGTAGGTCAGTCGGCCTCCTCCAACCGGAAGCCCACCTTCATGCCGACCTGGTAGTGCGCGATCGCGCCGTTCTCGAGGTGGCCGCGGATCTCGGTCACCTCGAACCAGTCGAGGCCCCGGAGCGTCTGCGAGGCCCGTGCGATGCCGCTGCGGATGGCGTCGTCCAGGCCCTGCGGCGAGGAGCCGACGATCTCGGTCACCCGGTAGGTGTGGTTGGACATGCTCCCACCGTGCCCCAGGTGCCGCGCCCGCGCGAGGCGGGGCGTCCGTCGGGGAGAGGCGAGGCACCCCCGGGAGGGACCGGGACTAGGGGACGACCGTCACCGGCCAGCGGCCGGCCTTCACCAGCCGCACGGCCACCGAGCCCACGATGCGGTGGCCGGCGCGCTCGGAGGCGCCCACCACGACGGCGTCCGCCTTCAGCTCGTCGGCCAGCCGCACCAGGCCCGTATAGGGGTCCCCGCGGAAGGTGTGGAACTCCCAGCGGACCTCGTGCACCCCGCGCAGGCGCTCGGCCGTGGCGCGGATCTCGCCGAGCACCTCCTCGGCGACCTCCTCGGTGGTGTCCGCCACCGGTATGCCCAGGGCCGCCGTCCCGGCCAGCAGGGGCTGGACGTAGACGACGGCCAGCAGGGCGTGCTGGCGGCGGGCCAGGCCGGCCGCGTAGGCGGCGGCCCGCCAGGACGTGTCGGAGCCGTCGACACCGGCCAGGATCACCTTCGGCCCGTCCGTGCCGCGCTCGAAGCCGCCCCACGGCCCTGATCGCACCTCGTGTTCTTCTTCCCGGCTCACACGGGCAGGCTAACCCCCGCTCCGCGGCACCGACAGGGACAGGGCGAACCGGCCGGCGCGGTCGGTCCACCAATGGGTCAGTTCCAGCCCCGCGGCCGCCAGCTCCGCCCGCACGCCCTCCTGCCGGAACTTCGCGGAGACCTCCGTGCGCAGCTCCTCCCCGGCCGCGAAGTGCACCGCGAGGTCCAGCGCGGGAATCTTGGCCACGACGGCACGGCGGGCGCGCAGCCGCATCTCGATCCACTCCTGCCCGGCGTCCCACAGGGCCACGTGGTCGAAGTCGCCGAGGTCGAAGTCGGCGCCCAGCTCACGGTTGATGACGGTCAGGACGTTCTTGTTGAAGGCGGCGGTCACCCCCCGCGCGTCGTCGTAGGCGGGCACCAGCACGCCCGCGTCCTTGACCAGGTCGGTGCCCAGCAGCAGGGCGTCGCCCGGTGCCAGCCGGGCGCGCAGCCCGGCCAGGAACGCGGCCCGCTCGGGCGGCAGCAGGTTGCCGATCGTGCCGCCCAGGAAGGCCAGCAGCCGCGGCCCGGGCAGGCCGGGCGGCAGGACGAGGCCGTACTGGAAGTCGGCCACGAGCGCGTGCACCGTCAGGTCCGGGTGCTCGGCCAGCAGCGTCCGGGCGGCGCCGGTCAGCGCGCTCTCGCTGACATCGACCGGGACATAGGTCTGCAGGCCGGTCAGGGCATCGATCAGATGGCGGGTCTTGTCGGAGGAGCCCGAGCCCAGTTCCACCAGGGTGCGCGCGCCACTGGCCGCGGCGATCGCGGGGGCCCGGGTGAGCAGGATCTCGCGCTCGGCACGGGTGGGGTAGTACTCGGGCAGCAGGGTGATCTCGTCGAAGAGCTCACTGCCACGGGCGTCGTAGAACCACTTCGGGGGCAGCTCCTTCGGTGAGCGGGTGAGCCCCTGGGAGACGTCGGCGCGCAGCGCGGCCGCCGTCGCGTCCGGGGGAAGGGAGCGGGTGAGGACGAACGGACTCACGAAGCGGGCTCCTTGCACGGGACGGCCGGCGCGTCGGCGGCCTCCGGGAAACGCGGGGTCAGCGGGGTCAGGACGACCGCCGAGCGGTCGGCGGTCAGCAGGGTGCGGTCGGGCACCTCGGTCCAGCCCGGGTCGTCGTCGTACGGCTCGGAGGCCACCGCCGTGCGGTGGCCGCGGCTGACGTACCACAGCGAGTCGCCCCAGGCCGTGGCCGCGATGGCGGCGCCGTCGGTCAGCAGCAGGTTCAGCCGGGCGTCCGGCACGGCGCGCGCCAGCGTCGCCACCGCCCCGGCCAGCGCCCGGGCCATGGGCGCACCGCCCAGCAGCCGCTGTTCGACCAGCGCCCAGACGAACGCGGAGTCGTTGCGGGCCGCCAGTCGCAGCAGCGCCTCCGCCGGCATCTGACCGGCCAGCGGCGCGGCGCACTCCGGCCAGCCGGGCAGCGCGCCGTTGTGGCTGAACAGCCACGGGCCGCCGGCGAACGGCGCCGCCGCGGCCTCCGGGTCGGCGCCCGCCGCCGTGGCGTCGCGCACCGCGGCCAGCAGCGCCCGCGTGCGCACCACCCGGGCGATGTCGGCGAAGGACTCGTCGGCCCAGACCGGCCCGGCCCGTCGGTAGCGGGCCGGCAGCGGGTCGCCGGGGGCGTACCAGCCGACGCCGAAGCCGTCGGCGTTGACCACCCCGTGGCGCTGCCGGCGCGGCTCCCAGGACTGGCGCACCAGCGAGTACGGCGGATCCACCAGGCTCTCGGCCAGCGGGGCGTGGGGGCCGAGAACCGCGATGTGGCGGCACATCAGGCGCTGTCCGCGTCGCGTGCCGTACGGAATCCGCTGAAGATCTGCCGGCGTTCGGGCAGGTCCCAGTTGCGGAAGGTGCCCCGGCAGGCCACCGGGTCCACGGCGAAGGAGCCCCCGCGCAGGACCTTGTACCGGCCGCCGAAGAAGACTTCCGAGTACTCGCGGTAGGGGAAGGCCCGAAAGCCCGGGTACGGCAGGAAGTCGCTCGCCGTCCACTCCCACACGTCCCCGATCAGCTGCCGCACGCCCAGTGGCGAGGCACCGCGCGGGTAGGCCCCCACCTCGGCCGGGCGCAGATGGCGCTGGCCCAGGTTGGCCAGTTGCGGGGTGGGGTCGGCGTCCCCCCACGGGTAGCGCCGCGAGCGCCCGGAGGCCGCATCGTGCCGGGCGGCCTTCTCCCACTCCGCCTCGGTCGGCAGCCGCCGCCCCGCCCACGCGGCGTAGGCCGCGGCCTCGTACCAGCTCACGTGCAGCACCGGCTCGCCCGGCGGCACCTCCTCGGTGACGCCGAACCGCCGCCGCACCCAGGTGCCCGCCTCGCACCGCCAGAACAGCGGCGCGCCCAGCTCCTCGCGGCGCACCTGCTCCCAGCCGGCCGGGTGCCACCAGCGGCGCTCGCGGTAGCCGCCGTCCTCGACGAAGCGCAGGTAGGCGGCGTTGCTCACCGGCAGCGTGTCGATGAGGAAGGCGGGCACCAGACGCGGATGGGCCGGCCGCTCGTTGTCCAGCGCCCACGGCTCGGTGGAGGTGCCCATCGTGAAGGGCCCGCCCGGCACCAGCACCTCGGCCGGCAGCGCCGCCGCGTCCGGGCCGGCCGGCGGCGGCTCGGCGGCGGTGAGCACCGCCGGACCCCGGCGCAGCTGATGGGTGATCAGCATTGTTTCGTCGTGCTGCTGCTCGTGCTGGGCGATCATGCCGAAGGCGAAGGCCGCCCGGGCCAGCGGCCCGGCGCCCTCCAGCGGCGTCCGCTCCAGCACGTCCAGCACCCGCTCCCGCACGTCGGCGACGTACGTACGGGCCTGGGGCGCCGTCAGCAGGGGCAGCGCCGGCCGGTCGGCGCGGGCGTGCCGGAAGGCGTCGTAGAGCGCGTCGATCTCCGGGCGCAGCGGCTGCTGCCCGCCCACGGCGCGCAGCAGCCACAGCTCCTCCTGGTTGCCGATGTGGGCGAGGTCCCACACCAGCGGGGACATCAGCGGCGAGTGCTGGGCGTGCAGCTCGCCGTCGTCCACGCAGGACGTCAGCACGCGGGTGCGTGCGCGAGCGGCCAGCAGGGCGCCCGCGGCACGCTCGCGCAGCTCGGCCCCGTCCGGGGCGGGCGCGGCCGTCATCACCGGCCGCCCCGGCCGGCCACCGCGTCCAGCAGGTCGTCCGCCGGGCAGCGGCCCCGCTCGACGTACCGGGCGGTGAACTCCTCGACCGCGGCCAGGACGCGGTCGTCGGCCCCGAGCCGGGGCAGGGCCTCACGGGCCGCGGCGAAGCAGGCCACGGCGGCCGTGTGCAGCTCCGGGTCGGCGAGCCCGTGCCGCGCCGCCCGGCGCCACAGGGGATTGCGCGGCGGCGGCTGCCCGCCCTGGACGTCCGCCAGCCCCTTGACCGCCCGGTAGGCCGTCTCCGCGGCCGACGGGTCGTCGAACAACGCCGCCGTCACGGCCAGCGGCACCAGCCAGCCGTCCTGCCCGCTCTGCGCGTCGATCATCCGCAACTCGAGGTGGCCGCGCGGCCTGATCGGCGGGAACAGGGTGGTCAGGTGGTAGGCGACGTCGTCGAGGGTGGTCCGCCGCGGCCGTCCGGTGCGCATCCACTGGCGCAGCGGCAGGCCCAGCTGCACCGGCCAGGGGCCCTCCCCGGAGCGGACGAACATCACCGGTGCGTCCAGGGCGTACGCCGCCCAGGCCGCCCGGGGGTCCGCCTCGCCCAGCGGGGCCAGGGTGCGGGCCGGGTCCATCCGCGCGTAGCAGGCCTGCCGGCTGGAGCGCCAGCCGCTCGGCCGGCCCCGCAGCAGAGGGGAGTTGGCGAACGCGGCCGAGAGCACCGCGCCCAGCAGATGGGCCAGCCGCCACCGGCGCAGATACCCCAGCGGCCCCGGGCCCTCGTACCCGGCGTCGATGCAGACCTGCACCGATGCCGTACGGCACATCACATTGCGCCCGGCGCCGTTGATGCGGTCGTAGTAGACCTCCATGGCGTCGTAGCGCCGGGTGCTGCGCACGCACGGAGGATCGTGCCACGGCTCCTTGCCGTATCCGACCAGTGCCAGGCCCAGCCCGTCGAGGGCCTCGCGGGTCAGGGCGAGGTCGGCGCTCAGATCCGCCACGCAGGCGCCCAGCGAGGGGGCCGGCCGGGAGCTGAGCTCCAGCTGGCCGCCCGGCTCGATGGTGAACACCGAGGTGAGCGGCAGGGCGCCCACCCGCTCGGCGGCCGCCGCCAGCCGGTGGGCCGCCACGGGCTGCCGCGGCTCGGCCACATCGTGCACGAGCCACTCCAGCTCGGCCCCGATCAGGCGCGGTGGTCCGGTCTTGAAGGAGATCCCCCGCACATAGGCGTCGGCCTCCCGCTCGCCGACCGGCCGGGCGAGGTCTTCGTCGGAAGCACAGCACTCGGTCATGCTCGCCACCTCCCGTCCGTTGCTGAGTACCCCCAAACGCGCGAAGCCAGTCGGAGTACCGGTGGCCGAGACCTGGAACCGGTCATTCCAGCGGTGGGGCGGGGCGAAAACGCCGACCAGGGCTTGACGGGCCCGCCGCAGCCGGCCGTACCGTCCGCGCGTGAGCACACCCCAGAGCCCCCCGCAAGCGCTGGATCCGACACCCGTGTTCGACCCCGCCACCTACGCGCGGGGCGTGCCCTACGCGCTCTTCCGCCGGCTGCGCGCACACGCGCCCGTCTGCCGGGTGCCGGAACCGGCCGTCGGCGCCTGGCCCGCCGGCCCCGGCTACTGGGCCGTCTTCCGGCACGCCGACGTCCGGCATGTGCTCGCCACCCCCGAGGTGTACTCCTCGCACCTGGGCGCCACCCAGATCCGGGACCCCGACACCCCCGCCGACCTGGACTTCGTCCGCGCGATGATGCTCAACCAGGACCCGCCCGACCACGCCCGGCTGCGCCGCATCGTGGCCGCCGCCCTCACCCCGCGGGCCGTGCGGGAGCTGGAGGGCGCCATCGAGGGCCGGGCGCGCCGGCTGATCGAGGCCGTCGCCGACCGGGGCCGGGCGGACTTCGTGGAGCTCACCGCCGACCTGCCCGTGTGGACCCTCGCTCACGTCCTGGGCGTCCCCGCCCGGGACCGGCTGCTGCTGTACGACTGGTCCAACCGGGTGATCGGCTACCAGGACGCCGACCACGCCGGCTCCCGCACCGCCGACCCGGCGGGCCTGACCCCCATGGGCCGCGCCGCCCTCGCCCGCCGGCCCGCGCTCGTCCGGTCCGACGGCTCACCGGTCAACCCGCGCTCCCGCGGGGCGCTCGCGGACATGTTCGCCTACGCCCACGCCCTGGCCGACCGGCCCCGGCCCGGCAGCGTGCTGGCCCGCATGCGCGAGGGCGGCCTGACCCGCGACGAGTTCGAGAACATGTTCTTCCTCATCGTCGTCGCCGGGAACGAGACGCTGCGCAACGCCATCCCCGGCGGCCTGCTCACCCTCCTCGACCACCCCGAGCAGTACGCGGCCCTGCGCCGCCACCCCGGGCTCACGGCCGGCGCGGTCGAGGAGATCCTGCGCTACTGGCCGCCGGTCGTGCAGATCCGCCGCACCGCCACGCGCGAGACCGAACTCGCCGGCCGGCGCATCCGGCGCGGCGAGAAGGTCGTCGTCTATCACGCCTCGGCCAACCGCGACGAGCGCGTCTTCACCGACCCCGACCGCTTCGACATCACCCGCAGCCCCAACGACCACGTCGGTTTCGGCCACGGCCCCCACTTCTGCCTGGGCGCCCACCTCGCACGCGTCCAGATGCGGGCCATGCTGCGCCTCGCCCTGGACCGGCTGCCCGGCCTGGAGCGCGCGGGCGAGGCGGTCCGGCTGACCTCCAACTTCCAAAACGGGCTCAAGCACCTGCCCGTCAGATGGCGAACAGATCGGTGAACGGGGTGACGAAGTCGTCCACGTCGTGGCCGAAGGGCGAGTTGAAGTCCCAGATGAGGAAGAGCAGGAAGGCGATCAGCGCACTGTAGAGCCCGGCCAGCAGCAACTCGCGCCCCGACCGCCGGATCTGCAGCGTGTAGATCAGGCCGACCGCCACCAGCGCCCCGCCGATCAGCCCGAACCACACCACGCCCGGCATCGTCGGCTCGGCGTTCTGCGCCCGGGCGTTGCGCGCCGCGTCGGCCGCACCCACCTGGTCCAGCAGCGGCTGGTACGACTGCGCCTCCTGGTCGTTGCGCGGCTCGTAGGCCGTGACATCGGTGCGCACCTTCTCCAGCAGGGTCCGCCCCTTGTCGGTGAGTTCGCCCTCCTTCAGCATCTCCGGCCATTCGTCCTTGACCACATAGGTCACATAGGACTGCACGTCGGCCCGGATGCGCTCGCGCGCCTCGGGGGAGTACGCCTGGACCCGCTCGCTCACCTCGTGCAGCGCCTGCGCCTCGGCCCGTACGGAGTCCTGCGCCCCGGTGCGCGCCTCCCACACCCCGGCGATGGCCAGACCCAGCACGATGGCATAGACCACGCCGACCATCATCGTCATGTACTCGATGACGTCGGGGGTCTCGGACGGATCGTCGTCGTCCCCGATCCTGCGCTGCCGCAGCACGGTGATCGACAGGACGACCGCGCAGGCGGCGGCCATGGCGATGGCCAGAACCAGCCACTCGGACAAGGAAACCTCCGGTCTGGGGGTGGTGCGGTGGGGGAGGGAGCGGGAGCGGTGCGCTAACGCCCGCGGCGGCTGTTGCTGCCGCGCGGCCGCAGCAGTGCGGCGGAGAGCACGGCCGGGGCGGTGAGGATCAGGGTGAACGTCACCGGGGACGTGCCGTGGTGCTGCTGCCCGCCGGCCGACACCACGGCGTGGTGGTGGAGGGGAAAGCGGTGCCGGCCCGGGAGGGTGGGCCGCGAGGGCGGGGACGACGGCGGGGACGAGGGCGACGACGGGGCGGTGCCCGGCACCTGGTTCTGCGCGGGCACCGTGCCGGTGCGCGAGCCGGGCGGCGCGGGAGCGGCGGGGCCGGGCGCACCGGGGGTGCCAGGGGCTCCCGGAGAGCCGGGCGCGTCGGGAGCCCCGGGGGCGCCCGGGGCGGGCGGCGCGGGAGGTACGGGCGCGGGGGCACCGGGCGCGCCGGGAGCCCCCGGGACACCGGGTGCCGGGGCGCCGGGGGCCCCGGGCGCCCCGGGTGCTCCGGGAGCGCCGCCTGCAGGGGGTGCGCCCGGGGCAGGAGCGCCCGGGGCCCCTGGTGCTCCCGGGGCGCCCGGCGCAGGAGCTCCCGGCGCGGGTGCTCCCGGAGCGGGTGCCCCCGGCGCCGGGGGCGCGGGAGCCGGCGCACCCGGAGCGGGAGCGCCCGGAGCCGGCGCGGGCGCACCGGGAGCCGGCGCGCCGGGCGCCGGGGGAGCGGGCGCGGGCGGTGCCGGTGCGGGAGGTGCCGGTGCCGGGGGCGCCGCCGCGGGGCAACGGGTGAGCCACACCCTTGCCCTGATGCCGAGGGCCGTGGCGCGTGCCTGGATGCAGTCCCTGCCGTCGTCGTCGACCTGCGCCGTGACCGCGCCGCCGAGCGGAGCGGCCCGCACATGGGAAGGAGGGCGTCTGGGCAGCAGATCGGGAACGTGGGGCACGACGGCGGTCACCCGTGAACGGGCGCCCCTGACGTCCGCGCCCACCTCACCCGCCGCGGCCCCGGTCGCCGGAGCCAGCACGAACCCCGATGTGACCAACGCGACCGTGCACCCGGCCCTGAACCATCCCCTCACCCGGAACAGCCTGCACAACAAACGGTTCTTCACGCCGTTCGCCCAGCGAGATTCCCTCGATGGACGGAAATCGCCGGGAGCGAAGGTGACTTCAGGTTTCCCTTTGCGTGTCCCCGAATTGCGCGTCCCCGAAGGTCCCGTGCCGGCCCGCGCCCGCCGCGAACCGGGCCGCCCCCTCGGCCGCGGTGGGCAACGAGTGCAGCCCGTGGGCGAGTTCGGCGGCCAGGGCTTCCTGCGTGCCCAGGCCCTCCTGGTCGAGCAGGGAGGCCCGGTCGCCGCGCAGGCAGTCCTGCGGGAACCGGGCGAGGCGCGCGGCGAGTTCCTCGGCCGCCGCGCGGGCGGTGCCGGTGGGCACGAGCCGGTTGGCGAGCCCCACCGCGTACGCCTCGGCGGCAGGCACCGGGCGGCCGGTGAGGACCATGTCCATCGCGCGCGAGGCGCCGACGAGCCTAGGCAGCCGCACCGTCCCGCCGTCGATCAGCGGCACGCCCCAGCGCCGGCAGAAGACGCCGAAGACGGCGTCCTCCTCGGCCACGCGCAGGTCGCACCACAGCGCGAGCTCCAGGCCGCCGGCCACGGCATGGCCGCTGATCGCGGCGACGACCGGTTTCGTCAGCCGCAGCCGGGTGGGGCCCATGGGGCCGTCGCCGTCGGCGGCGACGCGGTTGCCCCGGTCCGTCCCGACGGCCTTGAGGTCCGCCCCGGCGCAGAACGTGCCGCCCTCGCCCCACAGCACCGCCACCGACGCGCCCGGGTCCGCCTCGAAGGCCCGGAAGGCGTCGGCGAGCGCCGCCGCCGTGGGCCCGTCGACCGCGTTGCGCGCCTCGGGCCGGGCGAGGACGACCGTGGTGACCGGGCCGCGGCGCTCGACGCGGACGCTCACCGGGCGTCCTCGGGCACCGCCCGTTGCAGGATCCGCGCCAGGTCGGTGCCCGGCGGCAGGGTGCCGAAAGCCTGGCCCCAGTCGCCCTCCAGGCGCGAGGCGCAGAAGGCGTCCGCCACGGCGGGCGCGCCGTGCCGCACCAGCAGGGCGGCCTGCAGGACGAGCGTGAGCCGTTCGGCCAGGCGGCGGGCCAGCAGCTGCGCGCGGCCGGGGTCGGAGAGCTCGCCCAGCAGGGTGTGCAGCCGGGCGACGGCGGCGGCCAGGCGCGGTTCGGCCGCCGCCGCGGGCGCCACTTCGGCGAAGTAGGCATCCAGCGCCTGCGGTTCGCGCTGCAGGGCGCGCAGCACGTCGAGGGCGGCCACGTTGCCCGAGCCCTCCCAGATCGACAGCAGGGGCGCCTCCCGGTACAGGCGCGGCATGCCGGACTCCTCGACGTAGCCGTTGCCGCCCAGGCACTCCAGCGCCTCCGCGGCGTGCGCGCTGCCGCGCTTGCACACCCAGTACTTGCCGGCGGCCAGGGCCAGCCGCCGCAGCGCCGCCTCCTGCTCGTCGCCCGCCTGCGCGCGGTCCACCGCCGCCGCCAGCCGCATGGCCAGCACGGTCGCCGCCTCCGACTCCACGGCGAGGTCTGCCAGGACGTTGCGCATCAGCGGCTGGTCGATCAGCTCGGCGCCGAACGCCCGCCGGTATGCGGCGTGGTGCAGGGCCTGCCGCAGCCCCGCCCGCATGCCGGCCGCCGACCCGACGACGCAGTCCAGCCGGGTCATGTTGACCATCTCGACGATCGTGCGCACCCCGCGCCCCGGCTCGCTCACCGGCCAGGCCACCGCCTGCTCGTACTCGATCTCCGCGGAGGCGTTGGAGCGGTTGCCGAGCTTGTCCTTCAGCCGCTGCAGCCGCATTTCGTTGCGGGTGCCGTCCGGCAGGACCCGCGGCATCAGGAAGCACGTCGGCCCCTGCTCCGCCTGGGCCAGGACGAGGAAGACATCGCTCATCGGCGCGGAGGTGAACCACTTGTGGCCGGTCAGCACGTACGTGCCGTCCCCTGCCGGCACCGCCCGGGTGGTGTTCGTCCGCACGTCCGAGCCGCCCTGCTTCTCGGTCATCGACATGCCCGCGATCAGCCCCTGCTTCTCCAGCGGCGGGCGCAGACCGTAGTCGTACGTCCGCGACGCGAGCAACGGCTCGTAGGCGGCGGCCAGCTCGGGCCGGGCGCGCAGGGCGGGCACAGCGGCGTACGTCATGGAAATGGGGCAGCCGTGGCCCGGCTCCGCCTGCGCCCAGACGTAGAACTTCGCGGCCCGCACCAGGTGGGCGCCCGGGCGCGGCTCCGCCCAGGGAGCCGCGTGCTGGCCGCTCGCCACCGCCGCCGCCATCAGCTGGTGCCAGGCGGGGTGGAACTCCACCTCGTCCACGCGGTGCCCGAAGCGGTCGTGGGTGCGCAGCACCGGCGGGTACGCCTCGGCCAGCCGGGCCTGCTCCTGCACCTCGGGCGAGCCCGCCCGGGCCCCCAGCTCGCGCACCTCCTCCTCGCCCCAGGCGCCGTCCCTGCGCAGGGCCTCCAGCAGGGCGGGGTCGTCGGCGGTGGAGAAGCCGGTCAGGGGCGGGGGCTGGTTGAACACGTCGTGCGTGGTGCTCACGGCGACCTCCGGGCGGGCGGCGGCAGGGCAGGGCGGCATTACACTTTCATGATGCGTGACGCGAGAGCGTAATGGATAGGGTGGCGTCAGCCATGGACGACGATTCGCTTTCCCTGCGGCCGCTGACCGCGCGCTCGGTCGTGCTCTCCACGCTCCTGGGCCACCACCCGCCCGCCCTGCCCGCCCGTGCCCTCGTCCGGGTCGGCGCCCTCTTCGGCACCGCGGAGGGCACCGTCCGCACCGCCCTGACCCGCATGGTCGCCGCCGGCGACCTGGAACAGCGCGACGGCGCCTACCGCCTCACCGAGCGCCTGCTGGCCCGCCAGGCCCGCCAGGACGACAGCCGGGCCCCGCGCACCCGCCCCTGGGACGGCACCTGGGAGATCGCCGTCGTCACCGGCGAGCGCCGCGCCGCCCCGGAGCGGGCCGCGCTGCGCCAGGCCATGGCCGGCCTGCGGCTGGCCGAGCTGCGGGAGGGGTGCTGGCTGCGGCCGGCCAACCTCGCCCGCGACGGGTGGCCGGCCGTGGTCCGCGACCAGTGCACCCTGCTGACCGGCGCCACTCCCGAGGGCGACCCCGCCGCCCTCGCCGCGACCCTGTGGGACCCGGCGGGCTGGGCCCGCCGAGCCCGCGCCCTGGCGGCGGCCCTTTCGGCCCTGCCCGGCGGCCCGGAGCGCCTGGCCGAACGCTTCACGGTGTCGGCGGCCGTCCTGCGGCACCTGCTGGCCGACCCCGTCCTGCCGCCGGCCCTCCTGCCGCCCGACTGGCCGGGCGAGGACCTGCGCCGGCGCTACGACGCGTTCGACGGGGAGTTCCGGGAGATCCTGCTGCGCCACATCGGCGGATAGACCTGCCCCGTCAGGGGCGCGGGTCACTTGGGCGCGGTCACTTCGGCGCGGGTCACTTCAGGTGGTCGCGGGCGACGTCGAGGAAGGTCTTCCGGCTCGCGCGGATGTACTCCCAGATCTTCTCCTCCTCCGTCGCCCCGGGGGTCTCGCCGGGGCCGTCGCGCATCACGTCCCGCACCTTGAACGCCAGCGCCCGCGCCGCCTCGTTGACCTTCGGCGAGCACAGCATGTGAAGAGTCTTCTGGGCCACCCAGACCCTGTCGACGACCTGTTTGGACCGCGTCAGCCACTGCTCGTCGGCCACGTGGTAGTGGTAGTGCTCGACGGCGACCCGTTCGGCCTCCTGGACCGCGGACAGGAAGTCGATCAGATGCTGGATGCGCTGGGTGCGGCGCAGGTCCCGTTCTGTCACGCGGCCCTGCCAGAACTGGCCCGTGAACGAGATCAGCCCGCCGAGTACGACGCCGAGGATGGTCCACATGCCCCCACTGTGGGAGTGGCCGGAACCCGACGCAGCGTGATGACGGATGTTGTCGGCACCGGACCGCCTCGATGCGTACAAGGCTTCAATATGAGAAGTCCGTGACAGTTTCGGCCCGCGCCCGCCCCGCCGCGCATTCGCGCGTGCGTACGACCGATACTGGGCTGCATGTCACGCGTGCTGCTGATCGAGGACGACCGCGCCGTCAGGGAAGGGGTCACCCTCACCCTGCGCCGCCGCGGCCACCAGGTGGAGGGCGCGCCCACCGGCGAGGCCGGCCTGGCCGCGCTGGAGACCTTCCGGCCCGACCTGGTCCTCTTGGACCTGATGCTGCCGGACCGCAGCGGCTTCGAGGTCTGCCGCCGCATCCGCGCCACCCAGCAGATCCCGATCATCATGCTCACCGCGCGCGGCGACGACATCGATGTCGTCCTCGGCCTGGAGGCCGGCGCCGACGACTACATCGTCAAGCCCGCCCGCGGCGAGGTCCTGGAGGCCCGCATCCGGGCCGTGCTGCGCCGCGCCGCCCCCGTCGACGGCGCCGAGCCGGCCGCCGCGCCGCAGGCCGGCGCCGAGGTGCACGGCGACCTGACGATCGACCGCGCCGGGCTGCTGGTCTCCAAGCACGGCAAGGACCTGCCGCTGGCCCCCTCCGAGATGAAGCTGCTGCTGTACCTGTCGGCCACACCGGGCCGCGTCTTCAGCCGCCAGCAGCTGCTGGAGCACGTCTGGGAGCACAGCTACCACGGGGACGCCCGGCTGGTGGACGCCTGCGTCATGCGGCTGCGCACCAAGGTCGAGGACTCCTCGCGGTCGCCGAAGTACATCCAGACCGTGCGCGGCTTCGGCTACCGCTTCGGCCCGGTGTGAGCGCCGCCTTGGTGAAACGTCCCCGCATCAGGAGCCTGCGCGCCCTCGCCCGGGGCCTGCGGGCGCGGCTCGTGGTCGCCTTCCTCCTGGTCGCCTCGCTCAGCGCGCTGGCCACCGCGGCCCTGACCTTCCGCGAGGCCCGTACGGCGATCCTCAAGCGCACCCAGGACACGGCGGTCGCCGCGCTGCGCGGCCAGATCAACTCGCAGGTGCCCGAGCTGCGCTTCCCGCCGGCGCACTCCGACCTCACCGGCTTCGCCACCAACCTGGCCCGGGCCGGACAGGCCCAGCACTGGAACATCCACGTCCGCTACCAGCGCGGCCCGCTGGTGCCCGCCGTCCGCCCGGGCGGCCACGGCATCCCCGAGGGCGTGCAGAGCAAGGTGCGCGCCGGCATCGCCGCCTTCCAGCGCATCGACATCGGAGGCGAGCCCTGGCTGGTGGTCGGCCTGCCGGTGGCCTTCAGCGGCGAGCACGCCGAGATGTCGGGCCTGGAGGTCTACGCCCAGGTGCCGCTGCGCGAGGACGAGGCCAACGTGCACGCCCTGGTGGACGCGGCCCAGAGCGGCGCCCTGCCGGCGGTGGCGCTGGCCGTCGTGCCGGCACTGCTGGCCGCGCGCGGCGTGCTGCGACCGGTGCGCGAGCTGCGCCGCGCCACCCAGCAGATCACCCAGGGCGAGCTCGACACCCGGCTCGCGGTCAGCGGCAGCGACGAGCTCGCCGACCTCTCGCGCACCTTCAACGACATGGCCGCGGCTTTGGAGAAGAACGTCGCCGAGCTGCGGCGCATGGAGGCCAACTCGCGCCGCTTCGCCGCCGACGTCTCCCACGAACTGCGCACCCCGCTGGCCGCCATGACCGCCGTCGTCGACGTCCTGGACGAGGACGCCGGCACGCTGGACGCGGACACCGCCCACGCGGTCCGGCTCATCAGCGAGGAGACCGGCAAGCTCGCCCGCATGGTCGAGGACCTGATGGAGATCTCCCGCTTCGACGCCGGCGCCGCCGCCCTGCACCTGGACGAGGTCGACGTCGCCGAGACCGTCCGCAAGACCCTGCAGGCGCGCGGCTGGCAGGAGAAGGTGAGCGCCGACCTGCCGGGCGGCATCCGCGCCCGGCTGGACCCGCGCCGCATCGACGTGGTGGTGGCCAACCTCGTCGGCAACGCCCTGCGGCACGGCGGCGAACCGGTGAGCGTGGCGGTGCGCGTCGCGCCCGGCCCGCACGGCCCGGACGGCCCGGATGGCGACGAGCGGCTGCTGATCGAGATCACCGACCGGGGCGAGGGCATCGACCCCGAGGTCCTGCCCCACGTCTTCGAGCGGTTCTTCAAGGCGGACGCGGCCCGTGCCCGCTCCGAGGGCAGCGGCCTGGGCCTGGCCATCACGCTGGAGAACGTGCGGCTGCACGACGGAACCGTGCGGGCCGCCAACGGGTCGCACGGGGGCGCGGTGTTCACCGTGGACCTGCCCCTGCGGCGAGGAGGCGAGGAGAGATGACGACCACGCGCACCACGGGCACGTGGCGCCGGGTGGCGGCGGCGCTCGCCCTGTCGGCCGCGGCCGCCGGCCCGCTGGCCGGCTGCGGCATCGAGCCGACCGACGTCGTGGAGGTGGGCCAGCCCGCGCAGGGCGCCAAGCGGCCGGGCGCGCCCGTGGAGGAGGCCCGGCTCTACTTCGGCTTCCCCGGCGGGCTCGAACCCCGTTCCCGGCCGGCGAGCGGCCAGGTCAGCGCGGAGATGGCGATCCCGCTGCTGCTGCAGGGGCCCAACGAGCCGGAGATGGCGCAGGGCCTCTACACCGAGCTGCCCAAGATGCGCCAGGAGGCCGTGGAGGTCGTCAGCGGCGAGGGCACCGTCACCATCAGGCTGCCCCTGGACCCCACCCGCTTCACCGTCCTCGCCCGCAACCAGCTGGTGTGCACCGCCTCCCACAACGGCGTGCCCGGCAGCCCGCGCCCGGAGGAGGTCAAGGTCACGCTGCTGGGGGCGGGCAGGGCCATGAAGGACCTGGTCTGCGGCACGGGCGTGACGGTGGGCCGGGCCGTCCCCTCGGCCGTGCCCACCACCCCGTAGGGCGCGCGCACACGCCGGGAGGCGGCCGCCTGCGCGACCGCCTCCCGATGCCGGAACCCGCTCCCGGGCCGGGGGCTCAGCCGACCGCCTGCTTCACCAGGGCGGCGATGCGGGCCTCGACCTCGGGGGTCACCGCCGTCAGGGCGAAGGCGGCCGGCCACATCACGCCGTCGTCCAGGTGCGCCTGGTCGCTGAAGCCGAGGGTGGCGTAGCGGGACTTGAACTTCGCCGCGCTCTGGAAGAAGCAGACGATCTTGCCGTCCCGGGCGTAGGCCGGCATGCCGTACCAGAGCTTCGGCGCCAGGTCCGGGGCGCTGGCCATGACGACGGCGTGCACGCGCTCGGCCATGATCCGGTCCGCCTCGTCCATCTCGGCGATCTTGGCGAGCACGTCCCGCGCCGCCTCCGCCGCCTTCTCCTCGCGCGACGCCCGGCGCGCGGCCTTCTTCCTCTCCTGCGCGTACTCCTTCATCGCGGCCCGCTCCTCGGCCGTGAACCCCTCGTACGCGCTGTCGTCCGAGCTGCTCATCATCGCTCCTGTCCGTCGATCGCTGTGACCAAAGTTTCTCCCGAGCCGGCCGCCGTCCGCCTCCGTGCTCACCACGGAAAGCTTTACGGCCCCCCCGGAACCCTGCCGGAGCGCCGCGGGCGCGACCGGTTCGCCGCGCGCACCGGCTGCGACCCCCGCGCCCTGGCCTACGCGCCCGCGCGCATCAGCAGGTGGCCCCGGCGGTACCGCTCGCCCTCGACCGGCTCCCGCAGCATCCGGCCGACCTCGGCGAACCCCGCGCCGCGGGCCAGCCGGGCCAGCTCGCCGACCGGCCACCGGTAGGCCGTCGTCACCTTGTGGTCGAACGCCGTGACCGGGCCGTCCTCCGACTCGAAGAAGGCGAGCAGGAGATGGCCGCCGGGCGCGAGGACGCGCCGGAACTCGTCGAGGTACGCGGGCAGGTCGTGCGGCGGGGTGTGGATGACCGAATACCAGGAGGCGATGCCGCTCAGCGTGCCGTCGGCCAGGTCCAGGGCGTCCATGGAACCGACCTCGAAGCGCAGGTCCGGGTAGGCCGCACGGGCCAGGTCGATCATCACCGGCGACAGGTCGACGCCGAAGACGTCCAGCCCCAGATCCCGCAGGTGCGCGGTCGTCTGCCCCGGGCCGCAGCCCAGTTCGGCGACGGGCCCGCCGCCGGCGGCCCGCACGAGATCGGCGAACGCGGCGAGTATCGCGCGGTCCAGCGGCAGCGGGCCGAGCGCGTCGCGGACGAACGCGGCGTAGCGGACGGCGACGGCGTCGTAGGCGTCGGCCGTCGTGCGCAGATGGGCGGAGGGCCGGGAGGAGGGTTCGCTCATGATCGAGGACCCTAGGGCCTGTCCGGCGGATCATGCAGCGCTCCGTCTGCGGGTGCGTCGTGGCTTGTCGCGCAGTTCCCCGCGCCCCTACGGGGCACTGCACCAGCCCATGGCGCCCCGAAGGGGCGCGGGGAACTGCGCGATCGGCCACCGACGGCCCGCAGTCGACATGCCACCTCGAGGTCGGGGCGACCCTGGGCCCCTACGGCTGCAGGCCCCCCAGGCGGCCCTCGAGGTGGACGAGCAGCCGGGCGAGGGTGGCGGCCAGTTCCTCCTGGTGCTCGCGGCCCAGGCCCGCCAGCAGGTCCTGCTCGTACGCCAGTTGCTGCGGCACGAGCCGGTCGATGAGCTCGCGGCCCGCGTCCGTGAGCGAGAGGTGGGCCACGCGCCGGTCGCGTTCGTCGGGACGCCGGGCGAGCAGCCCGCGCTCCTCCAGGACCCGTACGCGCTTGGTGACGGCGGCGCCCGAGGCGAAGGTCTCCCGGGCGATCTGGCCCGGGGTCAGCTCGCCGCCCGTGCGCCGCAGGGTGCCCAGGATGTCGAACTCCGCGCGGGCCAGCCCCTCGCGGGCCAGCGGCGCGTCGGCCGCCTGCTGCAGCAGGGCGGCGCAGCGGTTGAGCCGGCCGATCACGGCCATCGGTGCGGTGTCGAGGCCCGGGCTGACCCGCTGCCACTGGCGCAGCACGCGCGCGACGACGTCCTCCGCGGCGGCCCCGGTGGCCTCGCCGGCTCCTTCGTTCCTGGCCGCCTCGGCGTCCCGGTCCACGTTCTCGATCCTCTCCGGTGGGTGCTCCGGGTCCGATTCTGCCGTGGCCCGGCCCGTGGCGCGGCGCCGGGCCGGGGCCTGTGCGGCGGATCCCGCGTCCCGCGCCTGCTTACGGGGCTGCACGAACGAGCAGGGCGGCCAGCGCGCGGTGGCCCTCGTGCTCCTCCCGGGCGGCCCGGGATGCGGCCGGTACCGGCTGCCACCACTCGCCCGCGGCGACGTCCGCCGCGGTGCGCAGGTCCACGAGCGCGGCGGCGAGCCGGTCGCGCGCCTGCTCCCGGTCGCCGGCGGCGTGCAGCCGGGCCGCGGCGGCGTGGCGTGCGGCACGGGCGCGCACCAGGGCCGACTCGGCGCGGCGGGTGGCCCGCCGGTTGGTGACCGCGGCGCACGCCAGCAGGCCCACGGCGCAGCCGACGAGGGTGTCGGTCCACCGGTCGGCGACCAGGCCGCCCGCGGGGTGCGGCGCGGCGAACTCGCCGAGCAGCAGGGCCATCGGGGTGACGCAGACGCTGCCGAGCCAGTAGTTGCGCGACATGAACGCCTCGGCGCCGAACTGCAGGGCGAGCGAGAGGCCGACCAGGGCGGCCGCGCCCGTGCGGGCCACCGGCAGCAGGGCGGTGAACAGGGCCAGCCCGAGGAGGTTGCCGAGCACGCGCTGCACGGCGCGCTGCCACGACAGCGTGGTGTTGGGCTGGACGACGGAGGCGGCGCCGACCACGGCCCAGTACGGGTGCGCGCTGCCCAGCGCGAACGAGGCCCACCCGGCGAGGGTGGCGCCGAGCGCGACGCGGGCGGCGACGGGCAGCGGGGCCGTGCCGCGCAGGGCCGGCCGGGCGGCGCGGACGGCGGCGGGGGTCAGGGCCGTCCGGTCACGGCGTACGGCACGGGCCGCGGCCCGCAGCCGGGCGGCCGCGGCCGGATCGGCCGTACCGGCGGCCAGTGCCGCCTCGGCCGAGGCCAGCGGCTGCGTCAGCGGTGGCCGGCCGGCGACCGCGCGCCGGGCCGCGCCGAGGGCCGTCACCGCGGTGTGCCGGGCCGCCGCCCGTTCGGCGGGGGTGGCCGCCTCCAGGAGCCGGGCCGCCGCGGCGAGCGCGCGGGCGACGGCGACGCGCTCGGGGCCGTGCGGCCGCAGGACCGCGGGGGCCATGCACACCAGCCAGGCCAGGGCCCCGGTGGCCGCCACCAGGGCGAGGTGGCCGGGGACGTCGCCCGGCCGCTGGGGGACGAAGAAGGCGCTGGAGGTGACGAAGGTCAGCACGACGTTGCCGGGCGGCCCGATTCCGCTCGCGTCGCACGCGGCCCGGTGCGCCGCCGCGACGAGGGCGGCGCCGAGCACGAGCAGGGGCGCCGAGCCGGTCAGTGCGGAGCAGGTCAGCGCGGCGCCCACACCGGCGAGGGTGCCCAGGACGACGCCGGCCAGCGCGCGGGCCCGCCGGGCGTAGGGCAGGTCGTGCCCGTAGAGCGCGCACAGGGCTCCGGCCGCGGTGTAGGGCGCGAGGTCCAGGCGGCCGGCGGCCAGCAGGACGGCGTCGGGCACGGCCATCGCGACGACGGCGCTCAGGGCCGGCTTGTACCAGATGTCCGCGGCCGGGCGCAGCCGGACCAGGCCGCGCAGGGGCAGGGGGAGCGGACGGGCGGAAAAGTGCTTCGCCATGACGAAAAGATTAGCAGGTGTTTTACTCGTGAAATGAATCATGGAAGGAGTTGAGGGGCTCATGGAGGGGCTCGTCGAAGAACTCCGCGAGAGCGATCTTTCTGCAGTGCTCCGGAGAGCCCCAGGCCGTCCGCAGCGCCCGCGCCTTGCCCAACCACAGCGACAGCTCGTACTCGGCGGTGTAGCCCATCGCCCCGTGCACCTGCAGCGCGCTGCGCGCCGCCGCGTACGCCGCCTCGCCCGCGGCCGCCTTGGCCGCCGCCACCTCGCCCGCGGCCGTCGCCGCACCCGAGGCCAGCGCCACGCCGGCCCCGTGCAGCAGGGGACGGGCGAACTCCAGGCCCACCAGCGTGTCGGCCAGCCGGTGCTTGACCGCCTGGAAGGACCCCACGGGCCGGCCGAACTGCGTACGCCGGCGGGCGTGCGCCACCGCCTTGTCCAGCAGCGCCAGCCCCACGCCGAGTGCCTGCGCGGCGGTCGCGTACGCCGCCCACAGGGCGGCCTCGGCCGCGGCCTCGCGCACCGCGCGGCCCGTCGCGAGGATCTCGCCGCCGCCGTCCGGGGCGGCCAGGCGCCGGGCGGGGTCCACCGACGCCCGCACCGGGCCGTGGCCCGCGGCGAGCCGCAGCACGTCGCCCTCCACCACCAGCAGCGCGTCCGCGGCGTCCGCGTCCAGCGCCGACGGCCCCGCCCCGGGCGCCGCCAGCGTCAGCACCGCGTCACCCGCACCCAGCCGGCCCAGCCACCGGCGCGCCGGGCCCGCCTCGCCCGCCTCCGCCAGACGGGTCAGCAGCACCGCGGCCGCCACCGTCTCCACCAGCGGCCCGGGCGCGCAGGACCGGCCGAGCGCGGTGAAGGCCACGCCCGCCTCGACGGGCAGCAGGCCCGCACCCCCGTGTTCCTGCGGCACCGCGAGCGTGAACACCCCCGCGTCGGCGGCCCGCCGCCACACCCCGCGGCCCGGCCCGTGCTCGCCGCGCGCCCACGCCCGTACGGCGGCGGGCACCTCCGCCCCGGCCAGGACCTCCTCCAGCAGCTGCGCGAAGGCCCGCTGCTCGGCGTCCAGGGCGAATCTCATCCGCGCCGTCCCTTCGGCAGTCCCAGCAGCCGTTCGGCGATCACATCGCGCTGGATCTCGTTCGTACCGGCGTAGATCGGCCCGGCGAGGGCGAAGAGCCAGCCCTCCGTCCACGGTTGCCCCGCCACCTCGCCCTCGGGGCCCAGCAGGTCCAGCGCCGTCTCGTGCAGCGCGAGATCCAGCTCGGACCAGAAGACCTTCGTCAGGCTGGCCTGCGCACCGGGCGCCGACGGTGGGCGGGACGCCTGCGCGTACCCGTGCAACTGGTAGGCGCGGGCCCGGATCAGTGCGTCGGCGACCCGCTCGCGCAGGGCCGGATCGCTGCCGCGGGCGCGCCACAGGGCGGCAAGGCGCCGGGCCGCCGCGCCGAAGCGGCCGGGGCTGCGCAGCATGATCCCGCGCTCGCTGCCCGCCGTGCTCATGGCCACCCGCCAGCCCTGACCGGGCTCGCCCACCACGTCCTCGTCGGGCACGAAGACGTCGTCCAGGAAGATCTCGGCGAAGGCCGGCCTGCCGTCCAGGCGGCCGACGGGCCGCACCGTCACGCCCGGCGCGCGCAGCGGGAACAGCAGGTACGTCAGGCCCTCGTGCGGCCGCCCCGCGCGCGGATGGCTGCGGAAGAGCCCGAAGGCGCGGTCGGCGAACGCGGCCCGCGACGACCAGGTCTTGTGGCCGCGCAGCAGCCACCCGCCGTCGGTGCGGACGGCGGCCGAGCGCAGCGAGGCGAGGTCGGAACCGGCCTCCGGTTCCGACCACGCCTGCGCCCACACCACGTCGCCGCTCGCCATCGCCGGCAGGATCCGCGCCCGCTGCGCGGGCGTGCCGTGCGCGAAGAGGGTCGGTGCGAGCAGCTGGGTGCCGTTCTGCGAGACCCGGGCGGGCGCGCCGGCCGCCCAGTACTCCTCCTCGACGAGCAGCCACTGCAGCAGGGAGCAGCCCCGCCCGCCGTACTCCTGCGGCCAGGACACCACCGACCAGCCGGCCTCGTGCAGCGTCCGCTCCCAGGCGCGGTGCGCGGCGAAGCCCGCTTCGGTCTCCGGCGACGGCAGGGGCTCCGGTGGCACATGGGCCGTGAGCCAGGCGCGGGCCCCGGCGCGCAGCGCGGCGTCCTCGGGGGCGAGGTCGAGGTCCATCCAGGGTCCTTCCGGCTGTTGTTCCAGGGGGCCTTCCAGGGCCTGTCCGGCGGACCAGGCAGTGCCCCGTAGGGGCGCCGCGGTGGCGCCCGACGAAGATCCGCCGGACACGGCCTAGGTGTCCTTCGCGGCCCGGGCCATGGCCTTGGCGTCCAGGCCGGCCAGCGGGTCCGCGCAGGTCTCGGCGTTGTGGGCGTGGGCGAGGTGGTGCAGCGCGAACGCCGCGTCCAGGCCGGAGTGCAGGCCCTGGAGGTCCTCGGCCTGGTTCACGGCGCGCTTGGCGAGCGCGAGCCCCAGGCGGGGCATGGCGGCCACGCGCTCGGCCAATCGGAGGGTCTCGGCGGCGAGTTCGGCGCGCGGCACCACGCGGTTGACCATGCCCAGCTCGTGCGCCCGCCGGGCGTCCATCCGGTCGCCGGTGTACAGCAGCTCCTTGGCGACGCGCGGCGGCAGCACCCACGGGTGCGCGAAGTACTCGACGCCGGGGATGCCCATGCGCACCACCGGGTCGGCGAAGAAGGCGTCGTCGGAGGCGACGATCAGGTCGCACACCCAGGCCAGCATCAACCCGCCGGCCACGCAGGCCCCTTGCACGCTCGCGATCAGCGGCTTGGGCAGCTCGCGCCAGCGCCGGCACATGCCCAGGTAGACCTCCGCCTCGCGGGCGAAGCGCTGCTCGGCGCCCGCCTTGTCCGCGTGGTCCCACCACAGCCCGGCCACGCGCGCGTGCGGCAGGTGGGCGTCGCGCTGGGGGGTGCCGATGTCGTGACCGGCCGAGAAGTGCTTCCCGGCGCCCGCCAGGACGACCACCTTGACGGTGTCGTCGGCGGCCGCCGCGTACAGCGCCCGGTCCAGGGCGTAGGTCATCGCGGAGTTCTGGGCGTTGCGGTAGGCGGGCCGGTTCATGGTGACCGTGGCCACGGGGCCCCGCCGCTCGTAGCGCACCACGGGCTCGTCCGACGTCACGTCAGGGGCCTTGGACTCTAAGGATGTTGGGTCAGCGGACATGAACCGTCCTTCCCTAACAAGTGTTTGGTAGGTTACCGTACGGCCATGAGCAGCGTCGAGGTGCCGTCCTACGTACCCGGCCACGGCTTGCTCGCCGGCCGCGCCGCCGTCGTCACCGCCGCCGCGGGCACCGGCATCGGCGGGGCCACCGCCCGCCGCTTCCTGGAGGAGGGCGCCCACGTCGTCCTCGGCGACGTCCACGAACGCCGCCTCGCACAGACTGTGGACACGCTCGCCGGCGAGTTCGGCGCCGACCACGTCACCGGCACCCCCTGCGACGTCACCGACGAGCACCAGGTGGCCGGCCTGCTCGACCTCGCCGAGGCCCGCCACGGGCCCCTCGACGTCCTCGTCAACAACGCCGGGCTCGGCGGCACCGCCGAGCTGGCCGACATGACCGACGAGCAGTGGCACCGCGTCCTGGAGACCACCTTGACCGGCACCTTCCGCTGCACCCGCGCCGCCCTGCGCCGGATGCGGGCCCACGGGCGCGGCGGCGTCGTCGTCAACAACGCCTCCGTCGCCGGCTGGCGCGCCCAGCGCGGCCAGGCCCACTACGCGGCCGCCAAGGCCGGCGTCATGGCCCTGACCCGCTGCGCGGCCCTGGAGGCGGCCGACTTCCACGTGCGCGTCAACGCCGTCGCCCCCAGCCTCGCCGCCCACCCCCACCTGGCCAAGGTCACCACGCCCGCCCTGCTCCAGGAGCTCACCGCACGCGAGGCCTTCGGCCGGGCCGCCGAGCCGTGGGAGGTCGCCAACGTCGTCGTCTTCCTCGCCAGCGACTACTCCTCGTACATGACCGGCGAGACCGTCTCCGTCAGCAGCCGTCACCCGTGACGGACAATGGCCGCGTGCCCACCACCACCCCCAGGCCCCACCCCGGGCGCCGCACCGAACTGCTGGCGACAGCGGCGTCCGTCTTCGCCGAGCACGGCTACAGCGCCACCACCGTCCGCCGCATCGCCGACGAGGCGGGGATCCTCGCCGGCAGCCTCTACTACCACTTCGACTCCAAGGAGTCGATGCTCGACGAGATCCTCTCCGCCTTCCTCGACGAGCTGTGGGCCGGCTACGACGCCGTCCTCGCCGCCGGCCTGGCGCCCCGCGAGACCCTGCGGGCCCTGGTCACCGAGTCCTTCCGGGAGATCGACCGGCACCGCGCCGCCGTCGCCATCTACCAGCGCGAGGCCCGCCACCTGGCCGGCCACCCGCGCTTCGGCTACCTCGCCGCCTCCCAGGAACGCTTCGAGCACATGTGGCTGACGGTGCTGCGGCGCGGCGTCGCCGAGCACGCCTTCCGCGCCGACCTCGACGTCCGGCTCGCCTACCGCTTCCTGCGCGACACCGTGTGGGTCGCCGCCTCCTGGTACCGGCCGGACGGCACCCACGGCCCCGAGGAGATCGCCGAGCAGTACCTGTCCATCGTCCTGGAGGGCATCGCCCTGCGCGAGTGAGCCTGCGCGAGTGAGGAAGACGCCCTGCGCGAGTGAGGAGAGACGGTCATGGCCGAGGCCTACATCGCAGGAGCCGTACGCACCCCCGTCGGACGGCGGGGCGGGGCCCTCGCCGGCGCCCATCCCGCCGACCTGGCGGCCCACGTCATCACCGAACTCCTGCGGCGCACCGGGGCCGACCCGGCCGCCGTCGACGACGTGGTCCTCGGCTGCCTGGACACCGTCGGCCCGCAGGCCGGCGACATCGCCCGCACCGCCTGGCTCGCCGCCGGCCTGCCCGAGCACGTCCCCGGCGTCACCGTCGACCGACAGTGCGGCTCCGGCCAGCAGGCCGTCCACTTCGCCGCCCAGGCCGTGCTCTCCGGCACCCAGGACCTCGTCGTCGCCGGCGGCACCCAGAGCATGTCGCAGGTCCCCATCGGCTACGCCTTCCACCGCGCCGCCGAACCCCTGGGCCTCGTCGAGGGCCCCTTCGCCGGCTCCCGCGGCTGGCGCGCCCGCTACGGCGAGGCGCCCGTCAACCAGTTCCACGGTGCGGAGCTGATCGCCGACCAGTGGGGCATCACCCGCGAGCAGATGGAGGAGTACGCCCTGCGCTCCCACCGGCGCGCCGTGCGGGCCGCCGACGAGGGGCGCTTCGCCCGCGAGACCACCGCGTACGAGGGCGTCGGCGCCGACGAGGGGCCGCGCCGGGACACCACGGCGGCGGCCATGGCCGCCCTGCGCACCGTGGTGCCCGGCGGCCGGCTGACCGCGGCCGTCTCCTCGCAGGTCTCCGACGGCGCGGCGGCCCTGCTCCTGGCGAGCGAACGGGCCGTGCGCGACCACGGCCTCACCCCGCGCGCCCGCGTCCACCACCTCTGCGCCCTGGGCGAGGACCCCCTGCGCATGCTCACCGCCCCCATCCCCGCCACGGCCCGCGCCCTGCAGCGGGCGGGCCTCGGCATCGACGACATCGACCTCTTCGAGGTCAACGAGGCGTTCGCGCCGGTGGTCCTGGCGTGGCTGAAGGAGACGGGCGCCGACCCCGGGCGCGTCAACGTCAACGGCGGCGCCATCGCCCTGGGCCACCCGCTGGGTGCCACCGGGGCGCGCCTGATGACGACGCTCCTGCACGAACTGGAGCGCACCGGCGGCCGCTACGGCCTGCAGACGATGTGCGAGGGCGGCGGGCAGGCGAACGTGACGATCATCGAGCGGCTGTAGGCGCCTCAGCCGGGCGCCTCAACCGGTCATGACCTGCAGTCGTCCGTCCGGCGCGACGCGCACGGCGATTCCGGTGAGATCGTTCACCGTCGCGTCCGCTTCGAGGTCCTCAGCGGCGTGAGTGGTGGTCAGGGCGATGGTCGCCATGCCCGCCGCCCGCCCGGAGGCCAGCCCGGCGGGGGAGTCCTCGACGACGGCGCAGCGGGCCGGATCGAGGCCGAGCCGCTCGGCCGCCAGGAGGAAGGGCTCCGGGTGCGGCTTGTGGTGGGTGATGTCGTCGACGGTGACGAGCACCCCGGGCAGCAGCCCCAGGTGCGCCAGGCGCGCCTCGGCGACGCGGCGGGCGCCGGAGGTGACCACGGCCCAGCGGTCCGCGGGCAGCGAGGCGATGAGCTCGGCGGCCCCGGCCACCGCGGTGACGTTGCCGGCCACCGCGTCCGCCACCTCCGCCTCCTCCAGGCGCCGGACGGCGCCGGCCACCTCGGGGCCGGGCAGGAGCTCAGCGATGATCGCCCGGGCGGGCCGGCCGTGGACGGGGACCCGGGCCTTCACCTCGTCGAGGCTCATGCCGTACGAGCGCGCCCACTGCCGCCATACGCGGGAGACCAGACGCGTCGAGACCACCGTGTCGTCACTGTCGAATAAAAGGGCGTCAACCGAAAAGTGCACGATGGGGGAGCGTACCCGCAGGCGTATCCGCAGGTCAGTCCGTTGCGGGCAGGCGCGGCAGGCCGATCGGGTTCGGGAATCGCAGGGCCGCCGTGCAGGCGCGCGCCAGCGGCGTGAGGACCGCCGCCAGTTCGGCGTCCGGCGCCCCCTCCAGCGCTCGGCCCGCCGCCCGGTCCGTCGCGTCCTCCACGCCGGCCAGCAGCGCCCGTCCCGCCTGCGTCACCCGTGCGTCCGCGTCGAGCAGGCCGCGCGCCGCCAGCCGGCGTGCGGCCGCCTGCCACTCCTCGTCCGTCCAGCCGCGGTAGGGCTGCAGTTCGGAGCGGGGCACGTCGCTGCCCGCCCGGAGCACCAGACACTCGCAGCCGTCGAGGCCGGCGGCGACGAGAGCCGCGACGTGGCCGTCGCCCCGGTGCTCGCGCAGCACCGTCGCCGCGTGCCACAGGCGCTCCAGCGGCTCGTCCGGCACGGCGAGGGCGGCGTTGGCGGCGGCCAGGACGCGTCCGGCGCAGTCCAGTCCGTCCACCACCGCGCTCAGCAGCCCGGCCGCCCGTACCACCGCGTCCTCCTGCCCGGCCAGCAGGCGGGCCAGCGCGGCGCGGGCGCCCGTGCGCCGCAGCTCCAGCGCGGTGTGCGGGGGCACCGTCTCCCAGACGGCGGGCAGGGCGCGGGCCACCGTGGCGGGGGCGAAGCCGAAGAAGGAGGCGGTCACCTGGGCCGGCCCGACGGCGCCCAGCGGGGCGGCGCGGCCGGCGAAGTAGGCGCGCCACCAGCCGCGCAGCCCAGCCTCGTGGAAGGCCGCCGGCACCTCGGGCGCGAAGTAGGCCACCGCGTGCACCGGTTCGAGGAGCTGCCACAGCGAGCGGGCGTCCGGCACGGGGCCTCCTTCGGGGTGCGGTCACGGTCGGGGCAAGCCTCGCAGAGTCGCACACGCCTGCGCCATCACCCGCTCCACGAGCTCCGCCACACTCGGCAGGTCGTCGATGACGCCCGCGACCTGCCCCGCCGCCATCACCCCGGCCTCCACCCGGCCCTCCACCATGGCCGCCCGCAGCAGCATCGGCGCGTTCGCCGCCAGCAGCACCTGGCTCCACATCAGGTCCCGGGAGCGCTTCATGGCCCACCCGTCGCGCAGCAGCTCCCTGCGCCGCATGCCGGTCAGCCGCCGGAAGGCGGCCGCGTGCCGCAGGGCCCGTACGAACGTCCCCGCGCGCCCGGCCCGTTCGAGGCCGGTGACGAAGGGCGTGCGCAGCATCCGGTGCGGCAGCCCGTCGACCTTGGTGGTGACGGTGACGTCCCGTACCCCGGCCGCCAGGTAGGCGGCCTTGACGGCCGCCGGCACGGTGCTGTCCGCCGTGAGCAGGAAGCGGGTGCCCATGGCGATGCCGCAGGCGCCGTAGGCGAGGGCGGCAGCCAGCCCGCGTCCGTCGTGGAAGCCGCCGGCGGCGATCACGGGGATGTCCACGGCGTCGACGACCTGCGGCAGGAGCACGCCGGTGGCCACCGGCCCGGTGTGCCCGCCGCCCTCCGTGCCCTGCACCACGACGGCGTCCGCGCCCCAGGCGGCGACCTTCTCCGCGTGCCGCCGGCTGCCCACGGTGGGCACGACCACCACCCCGGCGTCCTTGAGGCGGGCGATCAGCTGCGGGGCGGGGGCCAGCGCGAAGGAGGCGACCTTCACCCCCTCCTGCACCAGGATCGCGCAGCGTTCGGCCGCGTCCGCCGCGTCCGCGCGCAGGTTGACGCCGAAGGGCCGGCCGGTGCGCGCGGCGACCTCGCGCACCGCGGCGCGCAGGGCGGCCGGGGACATGGTGGCGCCGCCGAGGATGCCCAGGGCGCCGGCCTCGGCGGTGGCCGCCACGAGGCGGGGACCGGCCACCCAGCCCATGCCCGTCTGCACCAGGGGATGGGCGACACCGGTCAGCCGGGTCAGCGCGGTGGGCAGGACGGGTGCGATGGGCAGGACGGGCGCGCTCACCGGGGCACCTCCTTCTCCCGCAGCCCCTGCGGGTCCAGCACCTCGCGGATCAGGTGCAGTTCGGCCGGGGTGGGCTCGCGGGTGCGCGGTGCGCCGGCGGGGACGTCGAGGGGGAATCCGGTGGCCTGCCGTACCTCCTCGGGCGTGACGTCCGGGTGCAGCGAGCGGACGCGCAGGCGGCCGTCGGGCGTGGCGAAGTCCAGCACGGCCAGGTCGGTGACCACCCGGCGCAGGCAGTGGTGGCGCGTGGCGGACGGGCCGGCCGCGGCCGCGCGGTCGTTGCCGACGCCGCAGACCATGTCGACGCGCTCGACCATCACGCGCGGGGAGTGCCGGGGGATCCAGTAACTGGTGGGGTGGTTGAGCGTGTTGACCGGTGCCCCGCGCACGCCCAGCAGCTGCCGGGCCGGCCGCTGCCAGTCGCCGATGCAGCTGATGTTCTGGTTGCCGTAGCGGTCGAGCTGGCTCGCGCCCATCATCACGTGCCGCCGGCCGCCCATCGCCAGGGTCAGGTGGCGCCGGTACGGCAACCACCCCTCGGCCACCCGCGCCCGGGCGCCGACGGCGGGCACGTCGGCGACCAGCAGCGCCTCCCCGTCCGTCAGCAGCAGGTCGGGGGCGAAGGTCAGCCGGGCCAGCCGGGCCGCGATCGTGGGGATCAGGCCCATGGGCGCGGCCAGGACTTCTCCGTCGCCGCGCCAGACCTCCGCGCACGCCACCACGCAGATCTCCGCCCGGCTCGCCGGTCCGGTGCCGCTCATGCCGCCTCCCGTGCGCAGGCGGCGACCGCGGCCCGGTACTCCTCCTCGTCCCCCGACAGGAAGCGCGCCGTGAACGCGCGCCATGCCGCGGGGTCGGCGGCCGCCCGGGCGTACGCGGCCTGGAAGTGCTCGTCCCGCCCGTAGTCGGGCACGCAGGAGGTGAAGTGGGCGCCCTGCGGCGCCTCGATCACCCCGGTGACGCAGTGCCGCTGGACCAGCAGGCTCTGCGGGCCCGCGGCCGTCGCGAACTCCGCCGGTTCCACGACGCGTTCGCAGCTGACGTACGCCTCGCGCGCGGCCTCGCAGAACAGGTCGTCGAAGTACGGGTCGGGGCCCAGGTACTGGGCGTTGCCGCGGGCGTCGGCGCGGTTGAGGTGGACCAGGGCCGCGTCCAGGGCCAGGGCGGGCACCGCCACCAGCTCCTCGCCGTCCTCGTACGGGGAGACGACCGTGCGCAGCTGCGGGTTGACCCGCAGCACGTCCGAGCCCAGGCCCGCCCGCACCGGCAGGAACGGCAGACGGTGCGCGGCCGCGGTCAGCCCCCACATCACCATCGCCTCGTCCAGCTCGGTCATCTCCAGCTCGCCGCGCTGCCGGGCCGCGCGGAAGTGCGGTTCGAGGGGGATGGAGTCGAGGGTGACGAAGGCCGTGACCAGCCGGCGGATGCGGCCGGCGGCCGCCAGCAGCCCGACGTCCGGGCCGCCGAAGGAGACCACCGTCAGGTCCGTCACGGACGACCGCAGCAGCGCCCGCACCAGCGCCATCGGCTTGCGGCGCGAGCCCCAGCCGCCGATGCCGATCGTCATGCCGTCCGCCAGGCGGGCCACGGCCTCGTCGGCGGTCATCGTCTTGTCGGCGGTCACGACGGCTCCTTTCCACGGTGCCGGCTGACGAAGGCGTCGCGGTGCCGGTCGCCGGCGCCCGCGAGCGTGGCCTCGAAGGTGAAGCCCTGTTCGTAGCGGTAGCTGCGGCGCACGTCCACGGGGTCGATGCCGTTGAGCGCGGCCTTGGCCAGGCGCAGCAGCACGCCGTCCTTGGCCGCGATCTCCCGGGCCAGGGCCAGGGCCGCGCCGGCCAGTTCCGGGCGCGGCACCACCCGCCAGATCGCGCCGTGGCCGTGCAGCTCGCGGGCGGTGAGGGTGCGCGAGGTGAAGAAAAGGGTGCGCATCAGGTGCTGAGGGACGAGCCGCGCCAGGTGGGTGGCGGCCCCCAGCGCGCCGCGGTCCAGCTCGGGCAGGCCGAAGACGGCGTCGTCGGAGGCGACCAGGGCGTCCGCGGTGCCGGCCAGGCCGATGCCGCCGCCCAGGCAGTGGCCGTGCACCGCGGCGACGACCGGGACGGGACAGTCGTAGACGGCGGAGAACGCCTCCGCGCAGGCGCGGTTGACCGCCACCAGCGCGGCGTGGCCGGCGGGGCGCTGCAGTTCCTTGAGGTCGACGCCGGCGTTGAAGCCGCGCCCGGCGGCGGCCAGGACGACGCAGTTGACGGCCGGTTCGGCGCCCGCGGCGCGCACCGCGTCCGCCAGGGCGTGCCAGCCGCCGACGGGCAGGGCGTTGACGGGCGGGAAGTCGACGGTCACGACGGCGATGCCGTGCTCCGGGCGTGCGGTGGAGATGCCCATGGGCTACCTTTTCACCAAACATTTGTTAGGTGTACCGGTCGCTGTCGACGGTAGCAGCCGCCCGGTCGCCCGGGGAGGCGCGTGAATGAGCACAACTCCCTTGCTCCACGGCCGGGTCGCCCTCGTCACCGGCGGCACCCGCGGCGTCGGCGCCGGCATCGCCCGCGCCTTCCTGCGCGCCGGAGCCCACGTCGTCGTCTGCGCCCGCCGGCCACCCGCCGCACCCGTCGAGGCCGCCGGCCGCACCGCCCGCTACCTGCCCGCCGACCTGCGCCGCCCCGGGGCCGCCGACGACCTCATCGACGGCGTCGCCGCCCTCGCGGGCAGGCTCGACGTCCTGGTCAACAACGCCGGCGGCACGCCCCACCGGCCCCTCGACGCCGCCCCCGCCGAACGCCACGCCCGCATCGTCGAACTCAACCTCCTCGCCCCGCTCGCCGCTTCCCTCGCCGCCCGGCGCATCATGACCGGCCAGCCGGAAGGCGGCAGCGTGGTGATGATCGGCAGCGTCAGCGGCACCCGCCCCTCGCCCGGCACCGCCGCCTACGGCGCCGCCAAGGCGGGCCTGGAGAACCTCGCCCGTACCATGGCCGTCGAATGGGCCCCCGCCGTTCGCGTCAACACCATCGTCGCCGGCCTCGTGCGCACCGAATCCGCCCACCTGCACTACGGCGACGCCGCCCGCCTCGCCGCCGTCGCCGCCACCGTCCCCGCCGGCCGCCTCGCCGAACCCGACGAGATCGGCGAGGCGGCCGTCTTCCTCGCCTCCGACCGCGCCGCCTACATCACCGGGGCCAGCCTGCTCGTCCACGGCGGCGGGGAACGCCCCGCCTTCCTCGCCGCCGCCGGCGAGGCCCCCACGACCGAAGGAGCGGAGCAGTGAACGGAATCTGCGACGGCCGCGTCGTCGCCGTCACCGGCGCCGGCCGGGGCCTGGGCCGCGCCCACGCCCTCGCCCTGGCCGCCGAGGGCGCCCGCGTCGTCGTCGGCGACCTCGGCACCGACCCCGCCGGCACCGGAGCCAGTACGGACCCGGCACGGCGCACCGCCGAGGAGATACGGCAGCGCGGCGGCGAGGCCGTCGCCCACACCGGCGACATCGCCACCGAGGCCGGCGCGGCCTCCCTCGTTGCCGCCGCCCTGGAGACGTACGGGCGCCTGGACGCCCTGGTCAACAACGCCGGCTTCGTACGCGACCGGATGCTCGTCAACCTCGGCGAGGACGACTGGGACGCCGTCGTCCGCGTCCACCTCAAAGGCCACTTCCTGCCTCTGCGCCACGCCGCGGCGCACTGGCGCGCCGAGGCCAAGGCCGGCCGTACCCCGCAGGCGCGCGTGGTCAACACCACCTCCGGCGCCGGCCTGCTCGGCAGCGTCGGCCAGGCCAACTACGCCGCCGCCAAGGCCGGCGTCGTCGCCCTGACCCTGGTGGCCGCCGCCGAACTCGCCCGCTACGGCGTCCAGGTCAACGCCCTGGCCCCCGCCGCCCGCACCCGCATGACCGAGGGCCCCTTCGCCGGGACGATGGCCCCGCCCGCGGACGGCGGCTTCGACGCCATGGCCCCCGCCAACGTCTCACCGCTGGTGGTCTGGCTGGCCTCGGCGGACTCCGACGGCGTCACCGGCCAGGTCTTCGAGGCCGAGGCGGGCCGCATCACCGTCATGGAGGGCTGGCACCCCGGCCCCACCACCGACAAGGGAGAACGCTGGACCCCCGCCGAAGCGGGCCGCGCGGTGCGCCGCCTGCTGCCCCGCATGCGACTGCCCGGACCCGTCTACGGCACGCCGTGAGGCGTGATGGCAGGATGGGACGATGGCGACGAACGAGCCGTGGGCCGGTCTGCACGAGGACCTGCTGGCGGCGAAGACACTGGTGTACGACCCGAGTGGCTTCGCCTGCTCACGACCCGTGCCCGAACCGGAGAGCGCCGAGTACGCCGCCCACGAGCTGACGATCGACGGGCTGCCGGTCAGGTTCCGCGTGGCCAGGACCACCCCGACCAAGGTGGGCCAGTTCGTCACCGTCTGGCAGCGCTCCGCGGAGGGCCCGATCCGGCCCTTCGACGCCGAGGACGGCATCGACCTCTTCGTGATCAGCAGCCGTGACAGCGGCCGCTTCGGGCAGTTCGTCCTCCCGCGCGAGGTGCTGTGCGAGCGCGGCATCGTCTCCCGCAACGGCTCCGGCGGGAAACGGGGCTTTCGCGTCTACCCGCCGTGGGTGACGACCACCAACCGCCAGGCCCACGCCACGCAGGCGTGGCAGGTGCGGTACTTCCTGCCGCTCGACGAGCCCGTCGACACGGCGCGCGCCCGCGCCCTCTACCACCCGTAGGGCGTGCGCGCCCGACACTCTTCCCTCTGCGGGTGCGTCGTGGCTTGTCGCGCAGTTCCCCGCGCCCCTATGGGGCGCCGTGGGCTGGGGCAGGGCCCCGTCAGGGGCGCGGGGAACTGCGCGATCGGCCACCGACGGCCCGCAGTCGACGTGCTACCCCGAGGCCCGGCAAAGCACGGCGGCAAGCCGCGGCCGTATTGACGCAACTCCCGTCGCGGGTGCAGGTTTTGTGCTGCTCGAATTCTTGTGCAGTCTCCGCCCGGCCCACCGGCACCATCCGGCCCGACCGAAGGAGCTCGCCGGCCATGCCCGCTCCGCACAGAACCACCGCGGCCACCGCCCTTCTGCTCGCCGCGGCCCTCGCCCTCACCGGCTGCGGCACCGGCGGCGACGAGGCCGCGGACACCCCGGCGGACGGAAAGCCCGAAGGCCGCATCACCTTCCAGACCTGGAACTTGCGGGCCAAGTACAAGGATTATTTCGAGGGTCTCGTCCGCGACTTCGAGAAGCAGTACCCGGACGTGAAGGTGACGTGGCTCGACCAGCCGGCCGAGCACTATGCCGACAAGCTCGGTGCCGACGCCGCGGCCGGCACCCTGCCCGATGTCGTCAACGTCTCGCCCGATCTCTCCTATCCCCTGGCCAAGGCCGGGCTGCTGGTCGACCTGGACAAGGAGAAGGCCGCCGCCCGTTACAAGGACGAGTACACGCCCGAGGCATGGCAGGGCAACACCCTGCCCGGGCTGGGAGGTTCCTACTCCTTCCCCTGGTATCTCAACACCGGGCCCCTCTTCTACAACAAGAAACTCTTCAAGGACGCCGGACTCGACCCGGAGAAACCGCCGAAGACCTACGACGACCTCTTCGCCGCCGCCGAGACCATGGCCCGCGCCTCCGGCGGCCGTACCGCCACTCTCGCCGGCACCCCGTCCGTCGAGGACTTCGGCCGCTACGGCGTGCACCTGATGAACGCCGACGCCACGAAGTTCACCTACAACGAACCCAAGGGCGTCGAACTGCTCACCCGCTACAAACAGCTCTACGACCACGGCGGACTCGACCCGCAGGCGCTGACCAACACCCCCGAGAAATCGGGCCAGAAATTCCTGGAACGCAAAGTCGCCATGAATCCCGGCAGCGCCCACGACCTCGAGACCTTCAAGAAGGACGCGCCCACCCTCTACCGCGACCTCGGCATCACCGACGCACCCAACAACACCGGCCGGCCCAACATGTACGTGATGGGCCTGGCCGTCGCCCGGCGCAGCCCGCACAAGGCCGCCGCCATCGCCTTCGCCCACTTCGTCACCGACCGCAGGAACCAGGAGTCCTTCGCGCACCGCGTCGCCGTCTTCCCCAGCACCAAGGGCTCCCTCGACGGCCCCTACTGGACCCGCGACGACGGCACCGACGAAGGACGCGTCCGCGTCGCCTCCGCCCGCATGCTCAAGGGCGCCGTCAACTACACGCCCGTGGTGATGAGCGACGAGATGAAGACCGTCCTGAAGAACGAGGTCGCCAAGGCCCTCCAGGGCGGCAAGTCCCCCCGGCAGGCCCTCGACGACGCCGTCGCCCGCAGCAACCAGCTCCTGCGCCGGGACTGACCGCGCCCATGCCGCGCCGCCGACCCGCCCGCGTCCGCACGCACCGCGCCTCGAGTCCGTGGCTGTTCCTGCTGCCCGGCCTCGCCGTCGTCACCGCCTTCGGTCTCCACCCCTTCCTGGCCACCGTCCGCAGCGCCTTCACCGACGCCCGCACCCTGAGCCCCGGCCACTGGGTGGGCCTCGCGAACTTCCGTGCCATGGCGGACGACGAACAGTTCTGGACGGCCCTGCGCAACAGCACCCTCTACGTCGTCCTCGTCGTCCCGTTCACCGTCGTCCTGCCGCTGCTGCTCGCCCTGCTGGTCCACAAGCAGCTGCCCGGCGTCACCTTCTTCCGCTCCGCCTTCTACACCCCCGTCGTCGCCTCCGTGGTCGCCGCCGCCCTCATCTGGGCCTGGATCCTCGACGACCGCGGCCTGGTCAACGGCATCCTGCACACCCTCGGCGCCGGGCCCGTGTCCTTCCTCGGCGACGCCTGGCTGCTGCTGGCCAGCGCCATGGCCCTGACCGTGTGGAAGGGCCTGGGCTACTACATGGTCGTCTACCTCGCCGCTCTGGCCAACGTCCCCCGCGAACTCCACGAGGCCGCCGCCGTCGACGGCGCCGGCGCCCTGCGCCGCTTCGTCAGCGTCACCGTCCCGGCCGTACGCCCCACCATGGTGCTGGTCGCCGCCCTGTCCTCGGTGTCCGCCTTCAAGGTCTTCTCCGAGGTCTTCCTCCTGGCCGGCCCCACCGGCGGCCCGGCCGGCCAGGACACCACCCTCGTGATGCTCGTCCAGCGCGCCGGCACCGGCCTGGGCGGCCGCCTGGGCTACGCCTCCGCCCTCTCCCTCGTCGTCTTCGCCGTCGCCCTGCTGCTCATGCTGCTCGTCCTGCGCGCCGACCGGAAGGAGGACACCTGACGATGCGCACCCCCGCCTGGGAGAAAGCCCTGCGCTACACCCTGATGCTGGCCGTCCTGGCCCTGACCGTCGGCCCCTTCCTGTGGCAGCTGTCCACCTCCTTCAAGGGCACCACCGAGGACATCTACACCACCCCGCCGCGGCTCCTGCCCGACCACCCCACCGCGCACAACTACGCCGAGGTCGCGGACATCATCCCCGTGTGGGACTACGCCCTGAACTCCCTCAAGGTCGCCCTCGCCTCCGTCGTCACCAACGTCACCGGCGCCTCCCTCGCCGGCTACGCCCTGGCCCGGCTGCGCTTCCCCGGACGCCGGGCCGCCACGCTGGTGTTCGTCGCCGCCCTGCTGGTGCCCGTGGAGTCCGTCGTCGTCGCCCAGTTCACCCTGATGCGGCAACTGCACCTGAACAACACCCTCACCGCCGTCGTCCTGCCCGGCTCCATCGGCGCCCTCAACGTCCTGCTCATGCGCGGCGCCTTCGCCGCCGTCCCCCGTGAACTGGAGGAAGCCGCCGTCATCGACGGCGCCACCGTCTGGCAGCGCTTCACCCGCATCGGCCTGCCCGCCGTGCGCGGCACGCTCGCCGTCGTCGCCATCTTCTCCTTCATGGGCGCCTGGGACGACTTCCTGTGGCCACTGATCGTCCTGTCCGACCCCCGGCACTTCACCCTCACCGTCGGCCTGAACTTCCTGCACGGCACCTTCACGCAGAACCCGCGCCTGGTCGCCGCCGGAACCGTCATCGCCGTCGCCCCGCTCGTCGTGATGTTCGCCTGCCTGCAGCGGTACTTCTTCCGGGGCGTCGGGGAGGGCGCCGTCAAGGGCTAGCCGAAGGGACGGCACGCACCATGCGATTCGGCGTCAACTACACCCCCACCCGCGGATGGTTCCACCACTGGCTCGACTTCGACCTCGACGAGATCCGCGCCGACCTCGACTCCCTCGCCTTCCTGGAACTCGACCACATCCGCGTCTTCCCCCTGTGGCCCCTCTTCCAGCCCAACCGCACCCTCATCCGCCCGCGCGCCCTCGACCAGCTCGCCCGGCTCGTCGACGCCGCCGGCGAACGCGGCCTCGACGTCGCCGTCGACGGCCTCCAAGGACACCTCTCCAGCTTCGACTTCGTCCCGGCCTGGACCACCACCTGGCACCGCCGCAACCTCTTCACCGACCCCGACGTGATCGACGCCCAGGCCGCCTACCTCCACGCCCTCGCCACCACCCTCGCCGACCGGCCCCACTTCCTGGGCCTGACCGTCGGCAACGAGACCAACCAGTTCTCCGCACCTCCCCACCCCGACCCCGACCCCCTCGCACCGCCCGACGCCGAACGCTGGCTTCGCCGCATGCTCGCCGCCTGCGAGGCCGGCGCCCCCGGCCGCACCCACCTCCACGCCTCCTACGACATCGCCTGGTACGACGGCACGCACCCCTTCACCCCCGCCCACTCCGCCCGCCTCGGTGCCCTGACGGCCGTCCACTCCTGGGTCTTCAACGGCACCGCCCAGCGCTACGGGCCCACCGGCGCCGCCACCGCACTCCACGCCGCCTACCTCGTCGAACTCTCCAAGGCGTGGGCCGAGGACCCCACCCGCCCCGTCTGGCTCCAGGAAGTCGGCGCCCCCGCCCCCCACGTACCGCCCGAGCAGGCACCGGCCTTCACGACGGCGACCGTCGCGGCCGTCCTCGACTGTCCGGATGTGCACGGCATCACCTGGTGGTGCTCCCACGACGTCGACCGGCGACTCGCGGACTTCCCCGCACTCGAATACGACCTCGGCCTCCTGACGAACGACCGCCGCCCCAAACCGGCGGGCCGGGCCTTCGCCCGCTGCATCCGCGAAGCCCGCGGGACCCCGCCCCCGCGCCCCCACCACCTGGCCCTCGCCCTCGACGCGGGCGACCCGACAACGGCCCCGGGCCGGGCGACGTGCGCACCGGGGGGTGCGTTCTTCGAGGCGTGGATGCGTCTCGCTGCGCGGGGCGGGCGCCCGGCGGTGGTCCTGGCCCAACGGGCCGCTGACGCAGCGCACTTGGCCGCCCGCGACATCGAGGAGGTGGTGCACCCGTGATCGCTGTGCGGGGGCCGGTTGCTGCCCGGTGGGCCGGTTTGTGCCCACCCGTTCCGCCCTGCGGAACGCCTGCCCACAAACCGGGAGCCGATCCAGCCCGTCCGGCGTTTGAGGACCGGGGGTCCGGGGGCGGAGCCCCCGGGAAACGGGGAAAGGGCGGGGCCGGGGATCCGCCCGCCGCAGGCGCCCACCCGCACCACAAAGGAGCCGCATGAGACCCACCCGCCGCACCGTCCTCACCGCAGCCGTGGCCGCCGCCACAACCCTCACCGGATTCCGCCCCGCCCCGGCCGCCGCCCCCGACCTCCAGCCCCACGCCTCCTACTGGTTCCCCGACGCCCTCCTCTCCTGGGATCCCCGCACGGACCCCGACCTCCCTTTCAACCGCGCCACCGTCCCTCTGGCCCCCCGCTTCACCCCACCCCCGCCCACCCCCACGGCTCACGCCGACCGCGCCCGCATCAGCGCCCTGGTCTCCTTCGCGCCGACGTCCGGCAATCCCTCCCAGGGCTCGCCCACCGCCGATCATTACGCGCTGACCCACTGGGCGTACCTGGACGAGCTGGTCTTCTGGGGCGGTTCGGCCGGCGAGGGGTTGATCCTCGCCCCGACCGCGCCCGTGATCGATGCCGCCCACCGCAACGGCGTACCCGTGCTCGGCACCGTCTTCCTGCCGCCCACCGCCTACGGGGGCCGGTTGCGCTGGACGCGCGACCTCCTCCGGCGCGGCTCGGACGGCGGTTTCCCCGTCGCCGACAAGCTCGTCACCGTCGCCCGGGAGTACGGCTTCGACGGCTGGTTCCTCAACGCCGAGACCGGCGGCGGCGACGCCGCCCTCGCCGCGGACATGCGCGACTTCGTCGCCTTCCTCCATGATCGCGGCCGCCCCCTGCGGGTGACCTGGTACGACGCGATGGCGGTCTCCGGCGACATCGCCTGGCAGAACGAGCTCAACGAGCACAACGCCCCCTTCTTCCGCGCCGCCGACGGCATGTTCCTCAACTTCGGCTGGAACCGCCCCGGCCTGGTCTCCTCCGCCGGCCTCGCCCGCGGCCTGGGCCGCGACCCGTACGAGCTGTGGGCCGGCGTCGACGTGGAGGCGCGCGGCTGGGACACCCGCGTGGACTGGGAGGCGCTGCTGCCGCCGGACGGCCCGCCCCTGACCTCCGTGGGGTTCTACCGCCCCGAGTGGACGTGGAAGGCGGCGCCCGCCGGCGAGCGCGCCCCGGCGGCCTTCCACCGGCGCGACGACCGCTTCTGGTCCGGTGCGGCCCTCGACCCGGCGCGGCCCGCGCCCGGACCGGGGACGTGGCGGCCGCCGGCGGCCTTCGTCGCCGACCGCTCCACCCTCACGGCCCTCCCCTTCGCCACGACCTTCAACACCGGTCACGGCACGGCCTGGTACGAGCGCGGCCGCGTCACGTCCACCGCGGCCTGGAACCACCTCGGCCTGCAGGACCGCCTCCCCGGTCGCCGCTGGGTGATCCGCGCCGACGGCGCCCGCCCGGACGTCGGCTTCGACTTCGCCGACGCCTGGCGCGGCGGCAGCAGCCTGCTGGTCACCGGCCCCGGTACGCCCGCCACGACGGAGCTGTACGCCGCGCGCCTGCCCCTGACCCGGGCGACCGTGGCCGAGCTGGCCCACCGCACCGACCCGGGGTCGGGGGCGGTGCGCGTGGAGCTGGCGGTCGCCCTCGCCGAGGAGCAGCCGTACCCGTTCACGTACGTCCCCGTGGCCACCCTCCCGGCGGGCGGCGGTACGGGCTGGACCACGGCCACGGTCCCGCTGGGGGCGCTGCTGCGCGGCCGGGCCGCAGCCACGGTGTACGCCCTGGGCATCCGGCTCGCCGCACCGGACGGCGGCCCGGTGCGCTGGCGGCTGGGGGAGCTCGCCGTGCACGACGGCACGCCGCCCGCACCCCGCCCGCCCACGGCACCGGCCGTGACCGCGTCGTCGACCGCCGCGGACGGCACGGCGGCGCTGCGGCTGGCGTGGGGGCCGCCCGCGCCGCGGCGGGGCGCCGGGCGCCCGCGCCACTACGAGGTGCACCGGGTGCTGCCCGGCGGTGAACGCCGCTTCCTGGGCGGCACGTGTGGGCATGCCTACTACGTTCCGGTGCTGAGCCGGACGGCCGGCGAGCCGGCCACCCGTCTGGAGGTGCGTGCCGTGGACGAGCTGTACACCGCGTCGGCGCCCGCGCCCGTCACGTTCCGCTGGTAGTCGCCTGCCAGTCACCCGACCCGACCGGTACCGGGAGGAATCGCCGATGCACGACGACCGCACCGTCACCGAAGCCCGCCTCAAGCGCGTCCTGGACGAGCGCATCCGGCCGGCCGTGTACCCGCAGTCGGTGCCGCTGGCCGTCTCGGTGTGGCACACCCCCGGGGAACCGGTGCCCGTCGCCGAGGGCCTCGCGGCCGCCGGCACCCCGATCGAGGCGGGCGCGCCGTGGGGGCCGCCGTGGGGCACGAGCTGGTTCACCGTCAGGGGCACGGTTCCCGCGCAGTGGGCGGGCCGCACCGTCGAGGCCCTGCTCGACCTCGGCTTCGACGAGAACATGCCCGGCTTCCAGTGCGAGGGGCTGGTGTACCGCCCCGACGGCTCGCCCGTGAAGGGGCTCAGCCCCCGCAACCACTGGGTGCGCGTCAGCGACAGGGCCACCGGCGGGGAGGCGGTCGTCCTGCATGTCGAGGCCGCCGCCAATCCGGTGATCCTCGACTACCACCCCTTCGTGCCCACCGAGCTCGGTGACCGCACCACCGCCGGCGACACCCCGCGCTACCGGCTGGCCCGCATGGACCTGGCCGTCCTCGACCGCACGGTGTGGGAGCTGGTGCAGGACCTGGAGGTGCTGGGGCAGCTCATGGCCGAGCTGCCCGTCGACGGGGCGCGGCGCTGGGAGGTGCTGCGGGCCGTCGAACGGGCCCTGGACGCCCTCGACCTGCAGGACGTGGGCGGCACGGCCGAGCGGGCGCGCGAGGCCCTGCGGGGCGTGCTGTCCGCGCCCGCCCACGCGTCCGCCCACCGCCTCAGCGCGGTCGGGCACGCGCACATCGACTCGGCGTGGCTGTGGCCGCTGCGCGAGACGGTGCGCAAGGTCGCCCGGACGACCGCGAACATGACCGCGCTGCTGGAGGACGAGCCCGACTTCGTCTACGCCATGTCGCAGGCCCAGCAGTTCGCCTGGATCAAGGAGCACCGGCCGGAGGTGTACGCGCGGGTGAAGAAGGCCGTCGCGGACGGCCGCTTCGTCCCCGTGGGTGGCATGTGGGTGGAATCCGACACGAACATGCCGGGAGCGGAGGCGCTGGCCCGGCAGTTCGTGCACGGCAAGCGGTTCTTCCTGGAGGAGTTCGGCATCGAGACGGAGGAGGTGTGGCTGCCGGACTCCTTCGGCTACTCGGCGGCCCTGCCGCAGCTGGTGCGGCTGGCCGGGGCCAGGTGGTTCCTCACCCAGAAGATCTCCTGGAGCCGGACGAACACGTTCCCCCACCACACCTTCTGGTGGGAGGGCATCGACGGCACCCGCGTCTTCACCCACTTCCCGCCGATCGACACCTACAACTCCCAGCTCTCGGGCCAGGAGCTCGCCCACGCCGTGCGCAATTTCCGGGAGAAGGGCCGGGCCACGCGCTCCCTCGCCCCCACCGGCTGGGGCGACGGCGGCGGGGGCACGACCCGGGAGATGGTGGCGCGGGCCAAGCGGCTCGCCGACCTGGAAGGCTCCGCCCGGGTGCGCTTCGAGAAGCCGTCGGCGTTCTTCGAGAAGGCGCACGCCGAGTACCCGGACGCGCCCGTGTGGGCCGGCGAGCTGTACCTGGAGCTGCACCGGGCCACGCTCACCAGCCAGGCCCGCACCAAACAGGGCAACCGGCGCTGCGAGCACCTCCTGCGCGAGGCGGAACTGTGGTCGGCCACGGCGGCCGTGCGCACCGGCCTGCCGTACCCGTACGAGGCGCTGGACCGGCTGTGGAAGACCGTGCTGCTGCACCAGTTCCACGACATCCTGCCCGGGACGTCCATCGCCTGGGTGCACCGCGAGGCGGTCCGGACGTACGCCGAGGTCGCCGCCGAACTGGAGGCGCTGATCGGCGCGGCCCTCGCGGCCCTGGCGGGCGACCCCGCCGGCAGCCACACCCTCGTCTTCAACGCGGCCCCCCACGCCCGTGCCGGGGTGCCGGCGGGCGGCGCGGCACCGGCGGCCGCCCCGGACGGCGCGCCGACCGGCGTCCGGCCGCGCGAGGGCGGCGGATTCGTCCTGGACAACGGGCTGCTGCGGGTCGAGGTCGACGGACGCGGGCTGATCGTCTCGGTGTACGACCCCGCGGCGGACCGCGAGGTGCTGGCCCCCGGCGCCGCGGCGAACCTCCTGCAGCTGCACCAGGACTTCCCTGCCATGTGGGACGCCTGGGACGTCGACCACTTCTACCGCAACACGGTCACCGACCTCACCGGCGCCGACCTCGTCGAGGCGGTGGGCGACGACGGCGTGCGCGTCGTGCGCACCTTCGGCTCCTCCCGCGCCGAGCAGCGCATCACCCTGCCCGCGGGACAGCGCAGGGTGGACATCGCCACGGACGTCGACTGGCACGAGACGGAGAAGTTCCTCAAGGCCGCCTTCCCGCTGGACGTCCACGCCGAGCGGATCGCGGCCGAGACGCAGTTCGGCCACCTCTACCGGCCCACCCACACCAACACCAGCTGGGACGCCGCGAAGTTCGAGGCATGCGCCCACCGGTTCGTCCACCTGGAGGAACCGGGCTGGGGCGTGGCCCTGGTCAACGACTCGACGTACGGCTACGACGTGACCCGCAACGTCCGCGAGGAGGACACCGGCACCACGACCACCGTCCGCCTCTCCCTCCTGCGCGCCCCCCGCTTCCCCGACCCCCGCACCGACCAGGGCCCCCACCGCTTCCGCTACGCCCTCGTCCCGGCGGCGACGGTGGGGGACGCGGTACGGGAGGGACACCGCATCAACCTGCCGGAACGGCACGTGCCGGGCAGCGTGCAGGCCGTGGCCCCGCTGGTGACGGTGGACGACGACGCGGTCGTGGTGTCGGCCGTGAAGATGGCGGACGACGGGAGCGGGGACGTGGTGGTGCGCCTCTACGAATCCCGCGGCGGCCGCGCCCGCCCCCACGTGACGGCGGACTTCCCCGTGACGAGGGCATCCCACTGCGACCTCCTGGAACGCCCCCGGAAGCCGTTCGACCTCGGATCCGCTCTGCCCCTGCGCCCCTTCGAGATCGTGACCTTGCGCTTGTCAAGGGGCTGACTTCGCCCCGCCGGTTTGTGGGCAGGCGTTCCGCTGGGGGTCCCCCCAGCGGTAGCTGGGGGAGGAACGGGTGGGCACAAACCGGTGCACCGGGCCGCACCACCCGGGGGTCCGGGGCGCAGCCCCGGGAAACGGTGAAAGGGCGGGGCGGGGGCAAACCAAACCTGGACGAGGGCTCCGCTTAGCATTCGAACATGAAGCTGCGACTCCCGCGCCTGCGCCTGCGGCTGGCGGCCGCGGCCGCCGCCGTCGCCCTGCTGGGCGCCGGCACCTGGACCGTGGCGGCCACCGCCGCCGGCGGTGATCCGCCCGTCCACCGCGAGGACCGCATGCTGAGCGTCCCGGACGCCCGCATCGACATGTCGTTCTTCACGTCCGGTCCGGCCACCGGCCACCGCCGCCCCGCCGTGCTCCTCGCGCACGGTTTCGGCGGCAGCAAGGACGACATGCGGGCCCGGGCCGAGGAGCTGGCCCGTTCGGGCTATGCGGTGGTGACGTGGTCGGCCCGCGGGTTCGGCCGCTCCACCGGCCGCATCGGCCTGAACGACCCCGACCACGAGGTCGCCGACGTCGGCAGGCTTCTGGACTGGCTGGCCCGCCGCCCGGAGGTGCAGCTGGACGCCCCGGGGGACCCGCGCGCCGGCATCGCGGGCGGCTCGTACGGCGGTGCGATCGCCCTGCTCGCCGCCGGCCACGACAAGCGCGTCGACGCCATCGCCCCGCAGATCACCTACTGGAACCTGGCCGACTCCCTTTTCCCGGGCGACGTCTTCAAAAAGCTGTGGACCGGCATCTTCTTCACCACAGGAACCGCAGGCACCGCAGGAAACACGGGACCGACAGGAGCAGCCCGCACCGCGGGCACCGGCACCGGCACCGGCACCGGCTGCGGCCGCTTTGCGCCCGACCTGTGCCGGATGTACGAGCGCGTGGCCGTCGCGGGCCGCCCGGACGCCGCGGCCCGTGAACTCCTGGAGCGCCGAAGCCCCTCCGCCGTCGCGGACCGCATCAAGGTCCCCACGCTCCTCGTGCAGGGGCAGAGCGACTCCCTCTTCCCGCTCGACCAGTCCGACGCGGCCGCCGCCGCGATCCGCCGCAACGGCGCGCCGGTCGCGGTCGACTGGATCGCCGGCGGTCACGACAGCGGCACCGGCGACGAGGCCGACCGCATCGCGGACCGTACCCGGGCCTGGTTCGACCGCTACCTCAAGGGCGACACCACGACCGGCACCGGCCCGGCCTTCCGCATCAGCCGCACCGGTGGCATCGACACCACCGACGGCCGGGCCCGGTTGCGCGCGGCGACCGCCGACGCCTACCCGGGCCTGCGCGACGGCACCCGCACCGTGCGCCTGTCGGGTGGCCGGCAGGCGTTCGGCAACCCGGCGGGGGCGGCGCCCCCGGCCCTGTCCGCCGTACCGGGCCTGGGCGCCGCGGCCGGGCTGCAGTCCCTGGGCACCGGCGCCGGCATCGGCTTCTCCCTGGACTTCCCCGGCCAGCACGCCCGGTTCGACTCGGCGCCGCTGACCGAGAGCGTGCACGTCACCGGCATGCCCACCGCAACCGTGCGCGTGGCCTCCGACACCGGCGAGGCGGTCCTCTTCGCCAAGGTCTACGACGTCGGCCCGGACGGCCGCCAGGTGCTGCCGGGCCAACTGGTGACGCCGGTGCGGGTGACCGACGCCGAGGACGGCAAGGACGTGCGGCTGCGCCTGCCCGCGATCGACCACACCTTCGAGGCCGGTCACCGCATGCGGCTGGTGCTCGCCGCCACCGACCTGGGCTACGCCTCGCCGGCCACCCCGGCCACGTACACCGTCTCCCTCGCCCGGCCGGACCTGAGTGTGCCGACCGCGCCGGGCGTACGGACCGGTTCCTCCGGGCTGCCGTGGTGGACATGGGGGCTGCCGGCCGGCGGCCTTCTCGTCGCGGCCGCGATCCTGTTCACCGGCCGCCGCCGCTCCTCCGCGCCACCCGCCGACCCGGCACTGGCCGACGTGCCGCTGCAGATCACGGACTTGAGTAAGCGGTACGCGGGGAGCGCCGACCGGTACGCCGTGCGGGATCTGTCCTTCCGCGTCGAGCGCGGCCAGGTGCTCGGCCTGCTGGGCCCGAACGGCGCCGGCAAGACGACGACGCTGCGCATGCTCATGGGCCTGATCCGGCCCGACGCGGGCGAGATCCGCGTCTTCGGCCGGGCCGTGCGGCCGGGCTCGCCCGTGCTCTCGCGCGTCGGCGCCTTCGTCGAGGGCGCGGGCTTCCTGCCGCACCTGTCGGGGCGCGCCAACCTCGACCTGTACTGGCGGGCCACCGGCCGGCCCGCCGAGGACGCCCACCTGGACGAGGCCCTGCGGATCGCGGACCTGGGGCCGGCGCTGGAGCGGCCGGTGCGCACCTACTCTCAGGGCATGCGGCAGCGCCTGGCGATCGCCCAGGCCATGCTCGGCCTGCCCGACCTGCTGATCCTGGACGAACCGGCCAACGGCCTGGACCCGCCCCAGATCCGCGAGATGCGCGAGGTGATGATCCGTTACGCCGCCACCGGCCGGACCGTCATCGTCTCCAGCCACCTGCTGGCCGAGGTGGAGCAGTCGTGCACGCACCTGGTGGTCATGGACCGCGGCCGGCTCGTCGCGGCGGGCCCGGTGGCCGACATCGTCGGCTCCGGCGACACCCTGCTCGTCGGGGTCGACGGCCGGCTGTCCGACGTCACGACGGACAAGGTGGCCGCCCTGCCCGGCGTGGCCTCGGCGGTGCGCACCGACGAGGGCCTGCTGGTGCGGCTGGACGGCGCGAGCGCGTCCGAACTGCTCGCCGAACTGGTGCGACTGGAGATCCCCGTCTCCAGCGCCGGGCCCCACCGGCGGCTGGAGGACGCATTCCTGACCCTGATCGGAGGATCGGCATGAGCACGGCGGCGCAGTCCACGACTGCCGCGCCCGGCTACCGCGCCCGGCACACCCTGCCGCTGCGGGTGGAGGCGGCCCGGCAACTGCGGCGACGGCGCACGGTGGTGATGGGCGCCCTGCTGGCGGTGCTGCCGTTCGTCCTCATCGCCGCCTTCGCCGTCGGCGGCGATGGCCGAAGCCGCGACGGGCGGGTGACGCTGATGGACACCGCCACCGCCTCCGGGCTGAACTTCGCCGCGACCGCGCTGTTCGTCTCGGCCGGCTTTCTGCTGGTGGTGCCGGTCGCGCTGTTCTGCGGCGACGCGGTGGCCTCGGAGGCGAGCTGGTCGTCCCTGCGCTACCTGCTGGCCGCGCCCGTGCCCCGGGCCCGGCTGCTGCTGAGCAAGCTGACGGTGGCCCTGGCCTTCAGCGCCGCGGCGATCGTCCTGCTGCCGGCCGTGGCCCTGGCCGCGGGCACGGCCGCCTACGGCTGGGGCCCGCTGCGCATCCCCACCGGCGGCTCCCTGGACGCGGCGACGGGCACGGGCCGGCTCGCGCTGGCGGTGGCGTACGTCTTCGTCGGCCAGCTGGTCACCGCGGCGCTGGCGTTCTGGCTGTCCACCGTGACCGACGCGCCGCTGGGCGCGGTCGGCGGCGCGCTGGGGCTGACCATCGTCGGCAACGTCCTGGACGCCGTCACCGCGCTCGGCGACTGGCGCGAGGTGCTGCCGGCGCACTGGCAGTACGCCTGGGCGGACGTCCTGCAACCGCACGCCGAATTCGCCGGCATGATCAAGGGCACGGCCGTCTCGACCGGCTACGCGGTCGTCCTGATCGCCCTCGCCTTCCGCCACTTCGGCCGCAAGGACGTCGTCTCGTAGGACGACCTGTCCGGCGGATCGGGCAGCGCCCTGCGGCTGCCGCCGCGTGGGCGTGACACGGCAGTCCGTCTGCGGGTGCGTCGTGGCTTGTCGCGCAGTTCCCCGCGCCCCTACGGGGCGCCCCGTAGGGGCGCGGGGAACTGCGCGATCGACCACCGACGGCCCGCAGTCTTTCAGCGGTGCCGCACCAGCGGGAAGGGCAGGGTCTCGCGGATCGACAGGCCGGTCAGGAACATCACCAGCCGGTCGACACCGATGCCCAGCCCGCCCGTCGGCGGCATCGCGTACTCCAGCGCGCGCAGGAAGTCCTCGTCCAGCTCCATGGCCTCCGGGTCGCCGCCGGCCGCCCGCAGCGACTGTGCCGTCAGCCGGCGGCGCTGCTCGACGGGGTCGATCAGCTCGGAGTACGCCGTGCCCAGCTCGGTGCCGAAGGCCACCAGGTCCCAGCGCTCGGCCACCCGGGGATCGGAGCGGTGGGGGCGGGTGAGGGGGGAGACGTCGGTGGGGAAGTCCTTGTAGAACACCGGCAGCGTCGTGCGCTCCTCCACCAGCCGCTCGTACAGCTCCAGCACGATGTCGCCGTGGCCGTCCTCCGGCCGGTACGGGGTGCCGGTGGCCGCGCAGTACGCGCGCAGCGCCTCGATCGTGGTGTCGGCGCCGACCTCCTCGCCGAGCACCTCCGACAGCGCACCGTAGACGGTCTTGACCGGCCACACGCCCGAGATGTCGTGCTCCGTGCGCTTTCCGTCCTCGTCGGTGCGCACGGCGATCGCCGAGCCGTGGGCGGCCACGGCGGCCTGCTGGATCAGCTGACGGGTCAGCTCCAGCATCACGTCGTAGTCGGCGCAGCCCTGATAGGCCTCCAGCATCGTGAACTCGGGGTTGTGCTTGTAGGACACCCCCTCGTTGCGGAAGGTGCGGCCCAGTTCGAAGACCTTCTCCAGGCCGCCCACGCACAGGCGCTTGAGGTACAGCTCGGGGGCGATGCGCAGGTACAGGTCGAGGTCGTAGGCGTTGATGTGGGTGGTGAAGGGCCGGGCGTTGGCGCCCCCGTGGACCTGCTGCAGCATCGGCGTCTCCACCTCCAGGAAGCCGCGGTCCAGCAGCCCCTGGCGCAGCGCCTGGGCCACGGCGCTGCGGGCGCGCAGCGTCCGGCGGGCCTCCGGCGAGACGGCTAGGTCCACGTACCGCATGCGCACCCTGGCCTCGGGGTCGGTCAGGCCGCGGCGCTTGTCGGGCAGCGGGCGCAGGCACTTGGCGACGAGCCGGGCGCGGGTGACGAAGAGGGTCGGCTCGCCGCGGTCGCTGGTGCCGCTCACGCCCTCGGCCTCCAGGTGGTCGCCGAGGTCGACATGGGTGGTGAAGCGCCCGAGCAGCTCCTCGCCCGAGCCGTCGCGGGTGAAGGCCAGCTGCACGTCCCCGGACCAGTCGCGCAGGACGGCGAAGGCGATGCCGCCGTGGTCGCGCACGAGCATGACGCGCCCGGTCACGGTGGCGTGCTCACCGGTGCGGGAGCCGGGGGCGAGGCCGGCGGCGGCCGCGCGGACCTGCGCGCAGGTGTGGGTGCGCCGGGCGTCCACGGGATAGGGGTCCACGCCGGCGGCGCGCAGCCTCTCCAGCTTGCGCCGGCGCACCCGTACCTGCTCGGGCAGCCCGGCCAGTTCGTCCACCGCCGCGCCTGCCTCCTCGCCCTCGGCCAGGCCCAGCTCGGTCAGCGAGGGCAGCCCGGCGGTGGAGGCCGGCCGGGACAGGCCACGGCCCCGGCCGCGCCGCCACAGCTTGCCCAGGCTCGGAACGGCCACGAAGCCCTCGGCGATGCCGGCGGCCAGGCCGATGCGGGCCAGGGCACCGGCATCGGCGTAGCACAGGAAGCGGGGGTGCCACTCGGGGTTGTACTTGACGTTCGAGCGGTACAGCGCCTCCAGCTGCCACCACTTGGAGAAGAACAGCAGTAGCTTGCGCCACAGGCGCAGCACCGGGCCCGCGCCGATGCGGGCCCCTTCCTCGAACGCCGAGCGGAAGACGGCGAAGTTCAGCGAGATCCGCTTGACGCCGAAGCGGCCCGCCCGGGTGCACAACTGGGCGACCATGAACTCCATGACGCCGTTGGGCGCGGCACGGTCCCGGCGCATCAGGTCCAGAGAGATGCCGTCCGGCCCCCACGGCACGAAGGACAGCAGCGCGATCATCGTCCCGTCGGCGTCCAGGGCCTCCACCAGCAGGCAGTCGCCGTCGGCCGGGTCGCCGAGGCGGCCCAGCGCCATCGAGAAGCCGCGCTCGGTCTCGGTGTCCCGCCAGGCGTCCGCCCGCCGGATGACCTCCTCCATCTCCTCGTCGCTCAGCTCGAAGTGGCGCCTGACGCGCACGGTCGCCCCCGTGCGCTCGACGCGGTGGACGGCCTGCCGGGTCACCCGCATCTCCCGGCCCTCCAGGTCGAACGTGGCGACCTGCAGGATCGCCTCGTCGCCCAGCTGCAGCGCACCCAGCCCCGCCCGCGCGTACGCCCGGGCCCCCTCCTCGCCGGCACCCATGACGGCGGGCTGCCAGCCGTAGCGGCCTGCCACCTCCAGCCAGGCCCTGATGGCCGGGTCCCACGCCTCGGGGTCGCCCAGCGGATCGCCGGAGGCCAGGCACACGCCGGCCTCGACGCGGTAGGTGACGGCGGCCTTGCCACTGGGGGAGAAGACGACGGCCTTGTCGCGCCGGGTGGCGAAGTAGCCGAGCGAGTCCCGCGCGCCGTAGCGGCGCAGCAGGGCGCGGATGCGCGCCTCCTCGTCGCCGTGCAGCGCCGCTTCCAGCCGCTGCGAGCGGAACAGCGCCATCGTCGCGTTGAGCAGCGCCAGCGCCCCGAACAGGCCCAGCAGGAAGTAGACCCAGTGCGGCGGGTGCCCGGTGAAGTGCCGGGAGCCGACCAGCCCGCCGCACACCCGGTTGGCCACGAACAGCAGCCGCTTGCCGGCCCCGGGCTCCAGGGTGCCGGGGAACAGCGCGACCAGGCCCCAGCCCACCAGGGTGGCCACCACCAGCCCGGCCACCAGCACCAGCAGGGCCCGCAGGAAGGCGCCGCGCCGGGACGCGGCGTAGAACTCGCGCCGGGCCAGGATCAGCAGCGCCATGGCCGCCACGCACAGCACGAGCGAGGGCAGGGTGTCCCAGTAGCCGACCGCCAGCAGCAGCGCGTCCGCCAGCAGGAGCAGCGCCAGGTAGGCCAGGACGAACCAGAGGGTGACCCTCTTGCGCGCGGCCGTGGCGGCGGCGAGCAGCAGCAGGAAGACGGCGAGGGCGAGGTTGGCGGCGGTGGGCACGGTGAGCAGGTCCAGCCCGCGCGTGACCGGCGCAAGGGCCCGGCGCAGGGGCGGGATCAGCGAGGTGACCGCACAGTACGTGCCGAGCAGCGCGAAGAAGATCGCGAACCCGTTGGGCACCCGCCGCAGGAAGCGGTGCCACCCCGTCACCCGTTCGGCCTCCGGTGCGCCCTGCCGTACCTCCGTCCTGCCCGCCGCGTCGGCTGCGCGGCCCTCGGCTGTGCGGCTCATTCCGTCAGCCTAGGCAGGTCGGGGGCGCCCCGCCCGCCGAACGCGGCACCCGATCGTGTCCCGTGCCGGACCATGCCCGCGTCTCTGGGACATTTACGGATGTTCCGCCCGTCCGAACCGGTTGATTCCCACCCGAATGGAGTATGCCCGCGAAGGGCTCCGCCACGGTGGGATAGGCGAGACTGGCGCACGTCCACCGCCGCTTGGCCGAGGAGGTCCACCATGGCCGTTTCGATTTCCGTGGTCCTGTTGCTGCTGATCCTGTCGGTGGTCTTCATGCGCAGCGGGGGTCTGCGGGCCTCGCACGCGATGGTCTGCGTGCTGCTCGGCTTCCTGCTCGCCAGCACGAGCGTCGCGCCGACCATCTCCCACGGGCTCTCCGCCACCGCCGAACTCGTCAGCGGCGTCAGGCCCTGACCGGGCGCCCGGAAGGCGCCCGGCGCTGCTGCGCGGCCCCTCAGCGTCCGATCTCGACGTCCTCCAGGACACCGAGGGCGTCGGGGACGAGCACGGCCGCAGAGAAGTAGGTGCTCACCAGGTACGAGGTGACCGCCTGCTCACTGATGCCCATGAACCGCACGTTCAGACCGGGCTGGTACTCGTCGGGGATGCCGGTCTGGTGCAGGCCGATGACGCCCTGGTTCTCCTCGCCCGTGCGCATGGCGATGATCGAGCTGGTGCCCGTCTCACTGATGGGGATCTTGTTGCACGGCAGCAGCGGCACGCCCCGCCATGAGCGCACCGCGCTCCCCAGCACCTCGATGTTCTTCGGGTACAGCCCCCGGCTGTTGCACTCCCGGCCGAAGGCGGCGATCGTGCGCGGGTGCGCCAGGAAGAACTGCGTCTTGCGGCGCCGGGAGAGCAGTTCGTCGAGGTCGTCGGGGGTGGGTGGGCCGCTGCGGGTGTGGATGCGCTGGCTGAGGTCGGCGTTGTGCAGGAGCCCGAACTCGCGGTTGTTGACCATTTCGTGTTCCTGGCGTTCGCGCAGGGCCTCGATGGTCAGGCGGAGTTGCTGTTCGAGCTGGTTCATGGGCTCGTTGTAGAGGTCGGCGACGCGGGTGTGCACCCGCAGCACCGTCTGCGCCACGCTCAGCTCGTACTCGCGCGGCCTGAGCTCGTAGTCCACGAAGGTGCCGGGGATGACCGGCTCGCCCGCGTGACCCGAGGTGATGGCGATGTCGGCCTCGCCGCGCTTGTTGGCCTTCGGCGTGGGCCGGGAGGCGAAGCCCTCCACGTGCGCCCGCAGCGACTCCGAACGCTCGGCCAGCTCCTGGAACGCCCGTACCGGCAGGGCCAGGACCGTGCACCGGGTCAGGGCCCGAACAGTGAAGCCCCAGGTGCCCTCCGGCTCCAGCGGCACCCGCTCGCCGAAGTAGTCGCCGTCGGCCAGCGTGCCCAGCGAGGTCTCGTCCCCGTACTTGCCCGTACCGGTCTTGGCGAGCTTGCCGTGGGCGATCAGGAAGACCTCGTCCGCGGGCGTGCCGGCCTCGACGAGCGTCTGGCCCGCGGTGTACTCCCGCTGCACGAAGGCGTCGGCCAGCGCTTCGAGCACGTCCGCATCGTGGTAGTCGCGCAGCAGCGGCAGCTCGCCCAGCTCCGGTGGGATGACCCGCACCTCGCTCCCCGTGGAGATGAACTCCACCCGGCCGTCGCCGACGGTGTACGTCAGCCGCCGGTTGACGCGGTACGTGCCGGCCGAGACCTGGACCCAGGGCAGGACGCGCAGCAGCCAACGGGAGGAGATCCCGCGCATCTGTGGGACGGATTTGGTCGTCGTCGCGAGCTGGCGGGCCGCGTCCGTCCCCAGGCTCAGCTGCTGCGCCGCCTGGTTGGTGGTGGGCTCCGACTCCACTGATGTGGTCATGTACGGTGATCACCCATCTGTGAGGAACATGCAGGGAACATGCGGGGGACGTGCTGCGGGAAAATGTGCTGCGGGAAAACGTGCTGCCGAGAGCGGCCCCGGAGCGGGACGTCCGCAAGAGCCGGGCGGCGGCTGTCGCCCATGACCATGGGCCCGCCCGGCTGTCGCGGTGGCACCGGATTGCGCGGCTGTCAGTGCCCGATCTCGACGTTCTCGAGAATTCCCAAGGCGTCCGGCACCAGGACCGCCGCCGAGTAGTAGGCGCTCACCAGATAGGAGATGATCGCCTGGTCGCTGATTCCCATGAAGCGCACCGAAAGGCTGGGCTGGTATTCGTCGGGAATTCCCGTGCGGTGCAGCCCGATGACACCCTGCGACTCCTCACCGGTGCGCATCAGGAGGATGGAGCTCACGCCGTTCTCGGTGACGGGGATCTTGTTGCAGGGAAAGATCGGCACCCCGCGCCAGGCGGGGAGGCTGTGCCCGCCGACCTCGGTGCTGTCCGGGTAGACGCCCCGGCGGTTGAACTCGCGGCCGATGGCGGCGATGGTGCGCGGGTGCGCCAGCAGGAACCCGGGGTCCTTCCAGACCGTCGCGAGCAGTTCGTCGAGGTCGTCGGGGGTGGGTGGGCCGCTGCGGGTGTGGATGCGCTGGCTGAGGTCGGCGTTGTGCAGGAGCCCGAACTCGCGGTTGTTGATCATCTCGTGTTCCTGGCGTTCGCGCAGGGCCTCGATGGTCAGGCGGAGTTGCTGTTCGAGCTGGTTCATGGGCTCGTTGTAGAGGTCGGCGACGCGGGTGTGCACCCGCAGCACCGTCTGCGCCACGCTCAGGCCGTACTCGCGCGGCGTGGGCTCGTAGTCGGCGAAGACGCCGGGCAGCGCCGGCTCGCCCACGTGGCCGGAGGCGACGTCGATGGCCGCCTCGCCGTGCTCGTTGTGCGGGCGGGCGGTCCGCGTCCGGTACGCCTCGACGTGGGAGCGCAAGGCGGGGGAGCCTTCCAGCACCTCGTGGAACGCCTGGTGCGGCAGGGTCAGCACCGTGCATGCGGTCACCGCCCGCACGGTGAAGTCCCAGTTGCCCTCCTGGCCCGCGGCCAGCGCCTGGTCGCCGAAGTAGCCGCCGTCCGCGAGCACGCCGAGGACGGCCGGCTCGCCGTACTCACCGTCGTGCACCTTCTCCGTCTTGCCGTGGGCGATCAGCACCACCTGGTCCGCCGGGCGGCCCGCCTCCACCACCAGCTCGCCGGGCGCGAACTCGCGCTGGGTGAAGCGGTCCGCCAGCGTCTGGAGCACCTCGGCGTCCGAGAAGCCGCGCAGCAGCGGCAGCTCGCCGAGCTCCGCGGGGATGACCCGGACCTCGGCACCGGTGGTGAAGAACTCCACCCGGCCGTCGCCGAGCGTGTGCGTCAGCCGCCGGTTGACCCGGTAGGTGCCGCCGGAGAGCTGGACCCACGGCAGCAGGCGCAGCAGCCACCGGGAGGTGATGCCCTGCATCTGCGGCACGGACTTTGTCGTGGTCGCCAGATTCCGGGCGGCCTCCGTACCCAGACTCAGCCGGTCCGGTGGATTCTCCGTGCCCGCCCCGGTCTCCACTGACGTCGTCATAAGCGAATGCCCACCCATCCCGTCGGGAACTGGCCAAGAGGGAACTGACCGTTACCGACCCGCGGGGAGGAATTCCCGCGGGCCCCCAGCGAAGCTAGCAGCGGGATGGTGGAGTGGCGATCACTCAAAAGGATGGGATTGACCGGTGGTATCACCGTCGGACAAAAACTCCGATCCCATTGGGCACCGGCCGTTCCGCGCCCCCCGAGGGGTGATTGCGCACCACGGAGTGCCGGTCGTGCGAGCCCTTGGTGACCAGGGTCGAGGAGCCGCCGCCGTCGAGGTTGAACGCGTCGTCCGCCCCCAGCCGGTCCAGGGTCCGCGCCAGCTCGGCCAGGGTCAGGCCCGGCCGCCAGGCCGCGCCGCCGTCCAGCGCCAGCAGGTACAGCCGGTGCCCGTCGTCCGCCAGGCCCGCCGCCGTGCGCACCGCCGGCGTCGTCGCGTCCAGGCCCCGCAGCGGCCGGCCGTCGCGCAGGACGGGGAAGCCGCCGATGGCGAAGCGCAGCGCCCCCGCGCGGCGCGCTCTGAGGTGCTGCTCCACCGACACCCGGTCGCCGACCTCCAGCCGGCGCAGGTCGCGCGCCCCGTCCTCGCGCCCCACCAGCACCACCGAGCCCCGGGGGACCGGGCCGCTCCCGGGCCGCCGCGCCGTCCGGGACACCCTGCCGCCCCGCACCGTCACCTCGTACGTCTCGCGGGCGCAGCGCGCGCCCCGGTCGCGGTCCGTGCCGCAGGTCGAGCGCAGCCGCGAGGCCCGCCCCCAGGCCGGGGTGAACGCGCCGATGCCGTCGACGGGAATGGCGTACTGGTTGAAGCCGCTGAGCGGCAGATCGTCGTCGGGGGTCTCCACCGACCCGTCCAGCTCCAGCTCGTCCAGCCGGCCGACCCCGTCGGTGCCCACCGCCAGGACGTCCTCGGTGCCCGCGCCGCGCGGCAGTGCCGGGCCGAAGCGCTGCCCGTCCGGCACGGCGGCCTTCAGCGCCCGTCCGCTCGCGATCGCCGGGCCCACCGGCGCGCCCGTGGCGTCCACGCCCGGGTGCTGCGCCTCGGCGATGTTGAAGAAGTCGCCGTTGACCCCGCCCACCGCCCCCTTGCGGTCGGCCAGTTGGGAGATCCTGGCCCGGGCCGCCACCGCGCCCGGGTACAGCAGATCCACCGAGACCCGCCGGTTGCGCAGGTCGACCGTGAGCAGGTGCCCGTACGCCGTCCCGTGCGCGCCGCGCACCTTGAAGCCCCGGTAGGTCACACCGGGCGCCACCGAGGAGGCTTTCTCCAGCACCAAGGGGGCGGCGGGCTCGCCGGCCCCCGCGTGCGCGGTGCCTCCGCCGACCCATGACAACCATGTCACCAGCACCGTCAGCACCGCGCGCACGCGGCGTCCGCGTCCAGCCACCGTCACCCCGCAGGTCTCGTCAACCCGGTCACGTAGCAAGGGACTTATCCATGCCCCGTAGAACGGCGGGAAAAGCACCGGCATACACTCCGGCAACTCTCCGCCCGCCTCTGTCGAACAGCCCTGCGGGCCTCGATACTCACCAGCGACAGTGTGTGCAGCCTGCGCCTATTCGCCCGTCCGCCCGCAGAGAGGCAGTCAAATGTCGCGTACGCGCCGAGCCGTGGTCCTGTCCCTGGGAGGGGTGCTCGCCGCATCTCTCACCCGTCCGGCGTACGCCGCCGTCCCCGTCGCACGGCGCGCGGAGTGTTCCCGGGCGCCGCTCACGCACGCCCACGCCCACAACGACTACGCCCACCCCTACCCGCTCGCCGACGCCCTCGCCCACGGTTTCAACAGCGTCGAGGCGGACATCTGGCTCGTCGGCGACCGGCTCCTCGTCGCGCACGACGCCTCCGGCCTCGACCCCTCGCGCACCCTCGAAGCCCTCTACCTGGAGCCGCTCCTGCACCGCGTCAGAGCCAACGGCGGACGCGTCTACCGCGGCCACGACCTGACGTTGCAACTGCTGATCGACATCAAGACGGAGGGAGCGAGCACCTACCGGGCGCTGGAGAGGCACTTGCGCCCCTACCGCTGCATCCTCAGCTCGGCCTCCGGCGCGGTCGTCCGCCGCGCGGCGGTCACCGCCGTGGTCTCCGGCGACCGCGGCGCGCGCGAGCCGATGCAGCGCGAGTGGACGCGGTACGCCTTCTACGACGGCCGCTTGGCCGACCTCGGCGGCCCGCCCGCCTCCTTCATCCCCCTGGTCAGCGACGACTGGACGAAGAACTTCAGCTGGCAGGGCGTGGGCCCGATGCCCGCTCACGAGCGGGCCGCCCTGCGGCGCGTCGTGGCCGCCGCGCACGCCGAGCACCGAAAGGTGCGTTTCTGGGCCACGCCGGACACGCCCGGACCGGCCCGCGACGCGCTGTGGCGGGAACTGCTCGCCGCCGGCGTCGACTACCTCAACACCGACGACCTGGCGGGCCTGGAGGCGTTCCTGCGCGCAGCTGGGTGAGCACCCGGTGCATCGCCGGCGCAGGCACCGACGGCAGCAGCAGCGCCACGGCCTGGACGAGCTTGCCGAGCACGAACGTGGTGTCGGGCGTGGCGCGCACCAGGTCCCGTACCGTCTCGGCGTCCCCGCGCCACACGGATTCGAGCAGCACTGCGACATCCGGTGCGGCCTCCTCGTCCGTCTCCACCCAGCCCGGTTCGTCGGGCACCCGCCGGACGATGTGCCGCAGCACCCGGTCGCCGACGTCGGGCCGGTACGCCTTGTGCACGGCCTCGTTGGCGACCCAGGCGAGCGCGCGCACGAGCTCCCGCGCCTCCTCGGCCGACGGCCGGCTCGGCAGGGCGTCGTCGAACGCCGCCTGGTTGCCGTGCCGGTACGCCAGCAGCAGGCGTGCCGCCCTCGCCTTCGCATCGGTGACCCGTAGCTGGGTGATCTCGGCAGTCACCCGTCGAATCGTACTGTTAACGGATATTTGTCCCGGTAGCGCCACGCGGCGCCGGGGCGGGCAAACGGCGGAATGTCGACGTCCGGAGCGAAGCCTGTACCGGTACGGTCACATCCCGCTGCCGCCCCGGCCGCCCCGGGGAACGCTGGCTGCATGGCCACTCCACCCCCACCGGGACCGCCGTACGGACCGCCGTACGGGCAACCTCCGTACGGACCGCCCCCGGGCCCGCCGCCCGGTGGCTTCGGCCCCGCGCCCGGGGGCTTCGGGCCCGCCGGGCCGCCGGGGCCGGGCGGCGGCCGGCGCGTCGCCCTGGTCGTCGTCGCGCTCGTGGCGGTGGCGGGGCTCGCCGCGGGGGCGGTGAAGGTCCTGTCCGACCGGACGGGGAGCGCGCCGGACCACCGCCCGTCCGGCGCGTCCGCCTCCTCCGGGGCACCGAGCGGACTGCCGAGCGGACTGCCGTCCGGATTCCCGAGCGAGCTGCCCAGCAGCTTGCCGTCCACCTGGCCGAGCGGGCTGCCGAGCGGGTTCCCGTCCGCGTTCCCCTCGGGCCTGGCCACGTCCCTGCCGAGCTCCCTGCCGACCGACGTCCTCGGGCTCTAGGGCCTGCCCGGCGGACCGTGCGGTGTCCCGTCTGCGGGTGCGTCGTGGCTTGTCGCGCAGTTCCCCGCGCCCCTACGGGGCGCCCCGTAGGGGCGCGGGGCTGTGCCGATCTGCGGCTGCCGCCGCGTGGGCGCGATCGGCCACCGACGGCCCGCAGTCGACGCGCTACCCCGAGCCCGGGCGAAGCACGGCACCGCACACCGACAACGCCCCGCGCCCCTACCGGGCGCCGTGGTACCGCGTGTGTCAGCCGGCCGCCGCCAGGCGGGCGGCGACGCGGCCGGGCGGGTCGGCGGCGGCCAAGTGCGCCAAGTCCTGCGCGAACGCCGTCGGCACGGGCACGGGCGGCGCCGTCTCGTGGCCCGGCGCCAGCGCCGCCGCCAGGAGCAGCCGGGCCCGCTCGGCGGCCACGGCGGCCAGGAACTCCAGCGCCTCCAGGTCCACATCCGCCGAGTCCTCGGCACCGGTGACGCTCAGCAGCACCGGGCGGCCCGCGGTCCCGACCGGCGGGGGCGGAGCCGGCAGCGGGGGCAGTGCGGCGCGCCCCGCGAACGCCTCGCGCGCCGGTACACCCGCCGGCGGCTCCGGAGCGGTGGCCGGTGCGTCGTCGCGTGGTGCGGGCGCGCTGCGTGCCCGCAACCCCTCCAGCACCGCCGGCTCGGCGCGCCCGCGCATCAGCAGCAGCACGAACGGGTCCTCGTCGAGCAACCGCGCCACCTGGTGGCACAGGGCAGCCGTGTGGGCGCAGTGGTCCCAGGCGCCGCAGGCGCACTCGGCCTCCAGGTCCCCGATGCCGGGCAGCAGTTCACAGCCGCTCGCCGCCGCGTCCTCGGCCAGCCCTTGCGGCAGGTCGTGGTCCAGCAGGGCGGCGGTGTACCCGGCCCGGCCGGCCACCAGTTCCAGCAGCCGCTCCCAGTCGCCCTCCGGCAGCGTGCGCACGAGCACGTCCGCGCGCTGCGGCGTGCCGTCGCGGTCGCGCACCAGTGCGGTGACGCGGCCCGGCCGTACGGATATCGCGCCGACCGCCCCCGCCCGGGCGTACCGGCGGCCGGCCTTGACCTGCCCGCCGTCCAGCGCGGTGTCCTCCAGCGCCTGCAGCCAGGCCCGCCCCCACCAGCTGCGGGCGAACGATCCGCCGGACACGGGCGGCGGCGCCGCGAAAACGCGCTCCTCTTTTGTCGTTGCGTCCGTCATCGTCCCGTCCCCCTCAGTGCCACGAGTTCCGCCAGCTGGGCGTCCGTCAGTTCGGTCAGCGCCGCCTCACCGGAGCCGAGGATCGCGTCCGCCAGTGCCTGCTTGCGCGAGAGCAGCTCCGCGATGCGGTCCTCCACGGTGCCCTCGGAGACGAACCGGTGGACCTGCACCGGCTGCGTCTGGCCGATGCGATACGCACGGTCGGTGGCCTGCGCCTCGACGGCCGGGTTCCACCAGCGGTCGAAGTGCACGACGTGTCCGGCACGGGTCAGGTTCAGCCCCGTGCCCGCCGCCTTCAGCGACAGCAGGAACACCGGCACCTCGCCCTCCTGGAAGCGGCGGACCATCTCCTCGCGCCGCGCCACCGGCGTGCCGCCGTGCAGCAGCGCGCACGGCACGCCGCGTGCGGCGAGGTGGTGCTCCAGCAGCCGCGCCATGCGCACGTACTGGGTGAACACCAGCACGCTCGCCCCTTCGGCGAGGGCCGTGTCCAGCAGCTCGTCGAGGAGCTCCACCTTGCCGGAGCGGCCCGTGAGGATCGACGTGCGGCGCCTCTTGGCGGGCTCCTCCTTCAGGAACTGCGCCGGGTGGTTGCAGATCTGCTTGAGGTTGGTGAGCAGCTTGACGATCAGCCCCCGGCGCTCGATGCCGTCCGCCTCGGCCACCTCGGCGAGCAGCTCCCGCACCACCGCCTCGTACAGGCCGGCCTGTTCCTCGGTGAGGGCGACGACGTGGTCGGTCTCGGTCTTGGGCGGCAGCTCCGGCGCGATGCCCGGATCGCTCTTGCGCCGGCGCAGCAGGAAGGGGCGCACCAGGGCCGCGAGGTGCTCGGCGGCCTGCTGGTCGCCGCCCTCGGCGGCGCGTGCGTGGCGCCGGCGGAAGCGGTCCAGGGGGCCGAGGATGCCCGGGGTCGTCCAGTCGAGGATCGCCCAGAGTTCGGAGAGGTTGTTCTCCACCGGAGTGCCGGTCAGTGCGACGCGCGCGGCGCCGCCGATGCCGCGCAGCGCCCTGGCGGTCGCCGAGCGGGGGTTCTTCACGTGCTGGGCCTCGTCGGCGACGACCAGGCCCCAGCCGGTCCCGGCCAGCCGCCGGGCGTCCAGCCGCATCGTGCCGTACGTGGTGAGCACGAACTCGTCCTCGGCCAGGCCGTCCAGGTCACGGGCGGGGCCGTGGAAGCGGCGCACCGGCGTGCCGGGGGCGAAACGTTCGATCTCCCGCTGCCAGTTGCCCATGAGCGAGGCCGGGCAGACCACCAGGGTCGGGCCGGCGCCGCCGGGCACAGTCTGGCGGTGCAGGTGCAGGGAGATGAGCGTGACGGTCTTGCCCAGGCCCATGTCGTCGGCCAGGCAGGCGCCGAGGCCGAGCGAGGTCATCCGGTCCAGCCAGGCCAGGCCGCGCAGCTGGTAGTCGCGCAGGGTGGCGGCGAGCGCGGCGGGCGGCGCGAACGGCTCGGTCGCGGCCTGCGGGTCGGCGATGCGCTCGCGCAGCGCCGCCAGCCAGCCGGTGGCCTCCACGTCGACCGGCTGCTCGCCCTCGGCGGTCTCCGCGCGGCCCACGAGGGCCGTGCCCAGCGCCTCGACCGGCGTCACCTTGCGGTCGCGCCGGGCCCGGGCGCGGCGTACGGCCTCCGGGTCGAGGAGCACCCACTGGTCGCGCAGGCGCACCACGGGACGGCTCGCCTCGGCCAGCCGGTCGAGCTCCTGCCGGCTCACCTCCCGGCCGCCGACGGCGAACCGCCAGCTGAAGGTCAGCAGCGCCTCGGCGGACAGCATCGGGGGCAGCCCCGAGGACCGGTCGAAGGCCGGCCCGGCCTCGCCGTCCGGCGGCCCGACGACGGCCCGCGCGGTCAGGCCGCGGACCACTTCCCTGGGCCAGTGGACCTCGACGCCGGCCCGGTCCAGGGCGGCAGCGGCGGCGCCGAGCAGTTCGGTGACCTCCTCGTCGGCGAGGTCGAGGGGGCCGGGTACGGCGTCCGCGAGCAGGGGCTGCAGCACGGGCCAGGCGTGGGCGGCGCGGCGCAGGGCGAGCAGGGCCGTCGGCCGCGCGCCCGCGCCCAGGGCGGCACCGGCGGCGCTCGCGCCCGTCCAGAGGTCCGCGGCGTCGGCGACGAGCGCCGGGTCGGCGATGCCGTGCACCTGGGGCACGACCCGGAAGCGCGGCGCCGCCTCCTGCGCCTCGTCGCTCCCGGTACCGGCCGCCGTCAGACCGAGGACCTCGACGCGCAGGGAGAGCCGTACCGGCGTTTGCGGCACGGACCCGGACCGCCTGGCGCGAAGGCGCTGCGGTGCGGTCGCGGTGAAGGCGCGGTGGCCGGCGGCCACCGGGGCGGCGGGGGAGCGCGGCAGGCCGTCGGCGACGGCGTCGAGGAAGGAGCGCAGCAACCGCCCCGGTTCGGGCAGCAGGAGGTCGGCGCCGGTGTGCGCAAGCGGTACGGCGTGGGCGGTGGGCGGCATGGCGGCGGCCAGGTCCGCGATGCGGCGCGCGTCCTCGGCGTCGAACGGGCCCGCCTGCCAGGTGTCGTACCCGGCCTCGCTCAGGCCCGGCAGCAGCCGGCCGCGCGCGGCGAGCTGCAGGGCGAGCACGGCGGCCGCGCCCCAGAAGGCGGCGGCCTCGTCGCCGCCGGCGGTGCGGGCGCGGGTCAGCACGGGCAGGGCCTCGCGCACCGGCAGCACGGTGGCGCGTACGGTCGTGGTGGTGACGTCCGTCCCGGCAAGGACGGCGACGGTCAGCTCTTCGGTCGTGTCTTCGGTGTCTGTCGTGTCCTCGGATGTGGCGTCGCCGAGGGGCGGTTCACCGTCCGGCAGCCAGAAGGCGATGCGTCCGGTGCGGGCGGGATCGCCGGGCAGGAAGGCCGCCCGGCAGCGGCTGAGCAGGGAGAGGTGGGCGGGAGTCACGACGGAGGGCGGAGTCACAGGTTGGACTGCTCCTCAAATTTGACTAGCGGATGCTCGGAGCGCCCGAGGGTACAGGAGAAGCGCCGCACATGCGCGCGATTGTCGGGTGAAGCGCGTCACATGACGTGGGCTCAGGGGCGTGGAGCGGGCGCGGCGAAGGCCGGGGCCAGCGCGGCCTTCATCAGCAGCCGGGATGGCCCCGAGCCGTTGGCCGGTACGGTCCACAGGTCCGAGCCGAAGTCGCCGGGCAGGGAGTACACCAGGGTGCGCGCGTCCTGCCAGACGGCCTGATCGTCGACGGTGCGCCGCTCGGCGGTCGCGGTCTCCCGCATCGTGTGCAGGTCCAGCACGTACAGCCGCCAGGGCGCGTCGGCCGGGGCGCCCTCGACGCGCTTCTTGTAGGCGATGCGCGTGCCGTCGGGGGACAGCGACGGGCACTCGACGTTCTCGTGCAGGGCGCGCAGCGTGCGGGTGGTGCGGTCGCCGTCGACCAGGTACGTCCTGCCGCCCGTGGCGACGGTGGCGTAGAAGTGCCGGGCGTCGGCGAACGTCACCCCCCACACGTTGATGTCGGCCGCCCGATGCTGCCGGCCGTCCAGGACGAACCGGTACGTCTCCAGGTCGCCGTCCAGCTCGCCCGTGCGCGTGTCGAGGACGGACGTGCGGGTCGAGAAGGCGGTGCCGGCGTAGGAGTCGCCGCTGACGAACACCGTCCATGCGGCGGCGCTGCCGTCGGGGGAGACGCGGGCCCGGGTCGGGATGCCGGCGAGAGCGTAGTGGCGCAGCTCGCGCAGGTGCGCGTCGAGGAGGACGGCGCGGTAGTCGTCCCGCAGGCCGTTGCGCACGGACTGCAGGCAGATCCCGGTACCGGCCGCCGCGTGGAAGCGCAGACAGCGGACGCCGGAGGCGGTGCGCGCCCCCGTGGGGTCGGCCGTGGGGACCGAGGCGATCTCGTCGCGGTGCGGGCCCCAGGCCATGTTGCGAAAGACGCTGCGACCCGGTGCGTCCAAGGTGACCTCGCCCGGGTGCACGGCGGGCCCGCCCGCGCGGGGCCGGTCCTTCTCGGCCGCCCGGCCGGCGGCGTGGAGCGTGACCCCGACCGCCACCCCGGCCAGGACGAGCACGGTGGCCAGCAGGATCAGGATCCGGTGCGTACGGGTCAACGGGCGCTCTCCGGCGTGGTGGGGGCAGTGTTGGTCGGGGCAGTGCCGGCGGGGGAAGGGCGCAGCAGCCGTGCGCTCAGGGCGGTGGCCGCGCACAGCCCGGCGGCGCCCGCGGCCAGCGCCGTGCGCTCGCCCCAGGCCGTCCAGGCCGCGCCGAAGGCGATCGAGCACGCGAAGCGGGCGAGCGCCTGACCGGTCTGCACGACGGCGAGGCCGCTGCCCCGCGCCTGCCGCGGCACGGCGTCGGCGGTGGCGGCCGCCAGCACCCCGTCGGTGGCGGCGTAGAAGCCGCCGTGCAGGGCCAGGACGCAGCAGACCGTCACGGGGGAGGCGCCCGGTGGGGCGAGCAGGAGCACGGCGTACGCGGTGAGCAGGGCGAGGTGGCCGCACAGGAACAGGCGGCGCCGTCCCCAGCGGTCGGCGATGGCACCCAGGGGAACGGCCAGCAGCAGGAACACCGTCGCGGTGCCCAGCGGCAGCAGCGGGAACCACGCCTCCGACAGGTGCAGCCGGCGCTGCAGGGTGAGGTAGAGGAAGGAATCGCTCACGGTGGTCAGGCCCAGGAGCACCGCGCAGCAGGTGAGCCGGCGCACGGCCGGCAGGCGCAGCAGCTCCCGGGCCCCGGTGCGGGCCGTCGCCCCGGGCGGGTCCCCCGGCCCGCCGGTGTGGGCGGGAACGAACAGCAGCAGGACGACCACGCCGAGCACGGCGATGCACGCGCTCGCGGTGAAGACGGCGTCGAACCCGTCCGCCGCCGCGCGCAGGATCACGAAGGCCAGCAGCGGTCCGAGCAGCGCGCCGGCCGTGTCCATCGCGCGGTGCACGCCGAAGGCGCGGCCACGGGCCGCGGGTTCGCAGGACAGCGAGATCAGGGCGTCGCGCGGCGCGGTGCGCAGCCCCTTGCCCGCGCGGTCCGCGGCCAGGACGGCGCCGATCAGCGGCATGCCGTGCACGAGGAGCAGCAGCGGTTTGCACAATGCCGACAGTCCGTAGCCGGCGGCGGCCACGGTTTTGTGGCCGCCGGCACGACCGTCGGACATCCGGCCGCCGAGGAGGCGCACGAGGGCGCCCGCACCGTTGTAGACGCCGTCGAGCACGCCGAAGCCGAGCGGGGTCAGGCCGAGTCCGGTGACCAGGTACAGCGGCAGGACGGCGCCGACCATCTCGGAGGAGACGTCGGTGATCAGGCTGACGGTGCCCAGGGCGAGGACCGTCGCGGGAACGGCGGCCCGCCGCCGGCCCGGGGCGGATTCCCGGCCGGCGGTGGGCGGGGTGGTGCGGCTGTCCGCGAGGTACACGCTCAGCCGTTCCAGATCCCGGTGATGTCCTTGCCGCCGGCGGCGTTGCCGGCGTGCGGCAGGCCGTACATGCTCTCCAGCGTCCGCAGCACGTCGTAGTGGTTGTAGGTGGTGCCGGAGGTGGCGCCGGCCTTGACGGGCTCGCCGTACAGGACGGTGGGGATGCGGTTGCCGCTGAGGCGGTTGTCCTCGTCGAAGGTGATCAGCAGCAGGCTGTTGTGCGTCTTCGCCCAGTCGGCATAGCCCTTGAGGTTGTTCTTCAGCCACGTGTCGCCGGTGCCGACGGAGCAGTCGTGCATGTCGCTGCACAGGTTCGGCACGACGAAGGAGACCGCGGGCAGGGCGGAGTAGTCGCGGGGGAAGGCCGAGAAGGTGTGCGCGCTGCTGGTGGGCACGTTGGAGAAGCCGAACCAGGGGTTGTGCTTCTGCCGGTACTTGCCGCTGCTGCACGTCGTGGAGCCCTCGGCGGGCAGCGATTCGTTGTAGCTCGCCCACGTTCTGCCCGCGTCGAGGAGCTCGGAGGCGAGGTTCGGCGCGTCGCTGAAGCCGGGGTCCACACAGCTGTCGTCGGTGACGCCCTGGGTGTCGCCGGAGAACATCGCGTAGTAGTTGGGCTGGCTGGGGTGCGTCTCGGCGTAGGAGGCGGTCAGGTTCGCGCCGTCCTTGGCCAGCGCGTTGATGTACGGGGCGCTGGAACTGCCGATGACCTGGTCGTAGGCGCGGTTCTCGAACACGACGACCACGACGTGGTCGGGCGTGGGCACGGCGGTCGCGGCGGCGGAGTCGGGGGCCCACAGCAGCGGGGAGGCCGCCGCCAGGCCGAGGGCCGCGGCGAGGGCGACGACGTGGCGCCGGCGAAGGCGGGAAGGCCGGGGAAGTCGGGGACGGCGGGGGCCGGCTATGGCGTGCACGGGCACCTCCGGGCAGGGGGGAAGGTGGGGAGTTCGCTGGATGTGGGGGCAGCGTAGGAGCGCGTGCTGGCATGGGCACGACTTCAAGGTGACGGGTGCGCGAACGGCCGCGGAGCGGGGCGCGACGCCCGGGACCTGCGGTGCCGCAGTGGGGGGTCAGGCGGTCGGCAGGCCCATGAGCGAACGGGCCACGGCCTGCGGTGACTGGTCGCGCTCGCGCGCGAGGGCGATGACGGCCCGGCAGGCGAGCTCGTTCACTCCGAAGCTCAGGGCCTCCGGCGAGACCCAGCGGGCCGCCTCCAGGCTCCTGTCGTGGTCGTTCTCGGCGCAGGCGGCGACGTAGACCGCCGCCGCCTCGAAGAGGTTGTGCCGCCTGGCGGCCGGCGGGCGGGGCGCGGGTGGCTGCCGCACCACCTCGATGCGTTTGCGGAGTTTGTCGAACACGCGGATCACCTGCCCCCGTGAGCGGCCATACCTGCGGTCGTTCAAGTGTGCCCGCCGGTCGTGGAGTTGAACCCCGTGTGCACATTCCGGGCGCCTCGCGTGCACATTCGGTGGGGCCGGTGTGACCAAGCCCCTGGCATGTACCGACGAGCGGGGGCGGGTTGCCGTGGGCGCGCGCGTGGGCAAGGCTGGCACGGCAGTCACGGGGACATCCACGGGGACATCGCGCAACGGGGAGGCGGCGTATGACGAGCGGCAAGGAACTCGACGGGGTGCTGGACGAGTTGACCGAACGCGTCCGGGAGATACGCCACGCCCTGGTGCTCTCCAGCGACGGGCTGGTCACCGGGGCGAGTGCGAGCCTGGGCAGGGAGGACGCCGAGCGCCTGGCGGCGGTCGCGTCCGGGCTGCACAGCCTGGCCCGGGGCACCGGACGGCAGTTCCGGGCGGGCGAGGTGCGGCAGACGATGGTCGAGTTCGACCAGGGGGTCCTGTTCGTCACGGCCGCCGGGGCCGACGGGTGCCTGTGCGTGCTCGGGGCCGGCGAAGCCGACATCGGACTGATCGCGTACGAGATGGCGCTGCTCGCCAACCGCATCGCAGAGGGCCGGCCGGCGAGCCGCTGACCTGCGGGAACGTCGACCGCACGGAAGTTGTCCACAGGCTTGCCCGGGAGGCGCCCGTCCGCGCTACCGTCGTCACTGTCGGTGATGGATCGGTGACGGGGAGGCGTCGGCGTCATGACGGTGCAGCAGGAACAGGCAGGCCGCGAGGTACAGCGGTCCGAGGTGCGGCAGGCCCAAGGGCGGGCGGAGGTGTCCTTCGCGCGGGCCGCGCGGGAATTGGGGCTCGGCTCGCGGGAGTTCGAGCTGGCCGTGCAGCTGGGGGAGGTGCGGACCGCCGGGTCGGGGCCGGGGGACGGGCAGCGCGTGAGCCGCGCGGAGATCGAGCGGCACAGATCCGCCACGGGCTTCCCCGAGGCCCTGCGCAGCCGGCTGTGGACCGTGGGCACGGCCGAGGGCGCCGAGTTGCTGGCCATCGGAGCGTCCCGCTTCACCCGTCTCGCCCGCGCCGGATGCTTCACGCCCGTGAAGTTCTACGTCAACCGCTACCGCGTCGTGGTCTGGCACTACCTCGCCGGCGAGCTGGTCGACTTCGCGGAGGCGAGCCCGGATCTGCTGTCGGGCCGGATCCCCGCACCGCTGCGCGAGGCGCTGGAGGAGCAGTCCGATCGGCGGCCGCGCGGCTGGCGCGCCCGCCGCGTCGCCCAGCTGACGGCCGCGGCCGCCGGGCCCTGGGAGCGGGCGGCCGCCGTCGCGGCGGTGCTGGACGCCGCAGACGTGGCGAGCGCCACGGCGGACGCGCGGGAAAGGGCGTGCCTGGAGGCCCTGCGGCCGGTCCTCGCCCGGGCCCGGCCCGGGGCGCGGGCCGCCGCCGAGGTCACCGCACGCCTGGTCCTGGCCACCGACCCCGACGAGCGGGACCACTACCGCCACCGTCTGGCCGCCGCGCTGGCCGAGGCCCGCGCCGGCGGGCCACCGCCCGCGCCGCCGCAGGCCGGCGACGCGGCGGACCGGGGAGCGGACGGGCGTGCGCAGCGGGCCGTGCCGGCGCCGCCGGTCGTGCCCGGGGCAGGGGAGCCGGCCGGTGCGCCGGCCCGGCGCAGGGGGCTGTGGTCATGGCTGCGCGGCCGGGCGTGAGCGCCGTGGCGGTGCTCCTCGGGCAGCACCGCCACGGGCACCGGATGCCGTCGTCAGAGCTGGCCGACGTCCGTCACACGGATGACGGCCCGGCCCTCCTCGTCCGAGGCCACGAGATCCACCTCGGCCGAAATGCCCCAGTCGTGGTCGCCGTTGGGGTCGGCGAAGGTCTGCCGGACGCGCCACAGCCCGTCCTGCGGCCGCTCCTCGATCCGCAGCAGCTTCGGGCCACGCGCGTCCGGGCCGGTGCCCAGCTCCTCGTACTCGTCCCAGTAGGCGTCCATGGCCGCCGCCCAGCGCTCCTCGTCCCAGCCGGAGTCGGCGTCCATCGCGCCGAGCTCCTCCACCTTGTCCAAGGCGGCCAGCTCGACCCGGCGGAACATCGCGTTGCGCACCAGCACCCGGAAGGCCCGCGCGTTGGTGGTGACCGGCTGCACCTGGTCGGCGCGCTCGCGCGCCTCCTCGGCGGACTCCTCCGACGGGTTCGCCAGCTGCTCCCACTCGTCCAGCAGGCTGGAGTCGACCTGGCGCACCATCTCGCCCAGCCAGGCGATCAGGTCCTGCAGGTCGTCGGACTTCAGGTCGTCGGGAACGGTGTGCTCCAGCGCCTTGTACGCACTCGCCAGGTACCGCAGCACGATGCCCTCGGTGCGCGCGAGGTCGTAGTGGGAGACGAACTCCGTGAACGTCATCGCCCGCTCGTACATGTCGCGCACCACGGACTTCGGCGACAGCGGGTGATCGCCCACCCACGGGTGGCTCTTGCGGTAGAGCCCGTAGGCGTGGGAGAGCAGCTCCTCCAGCGGCTTGGGATGGGTGACGTCCATCAGCCGCTCCATGCGCTCCTCGTACTCGACGCCCTCCGCCTTCATCTCCGCCACGGCCTCGCCGCGCGCCTTGTTCTGCTGCGCCACCAGGATCTGGCGCGGGTCGTCCAGCGTCGACTCCACCACCGAGACCATGTCCAGCGCGTACGAGGGGGACTCGGGGTCCAGCAGCTCGAAGGAGGCCAGCGCGAAGGTCGACAGCGGCTGGTTGAGGGCGAAGTCCGACTGCAGGTCCACCGTCAGGCGCACGATGCGGCCCTCGGCGTCGGGCTCCTCCAGGCGCTCGACCACCCCGCCGTCCAGCAGCGAGCGGTAGATCGCGATCGCCCGGCGGATGTGCCGCAGCTGGTTCCGGCGCGGCTCGTGGTTGTCCTCCAGCAGCCGCCGCATCGCCTCGAAGGCGTTGCCGGGCCGGGCGATGACCGCCAGCAGCATGGCGTGGGTGACCTTGAAGCGGGAGGTGAGCTGCTCCGGCTCGGAGGCGATGAGCTTCTCGAAGGTGTTCTCCGTCCAGTTGACGAAGCCCTCGGGCGCCTTCTTGCGCACCACCTTGCGGCGCTTCTTGGGGTCGTCGCCCGCCTTCGCCAGCGCCTTCTCGTTCTCGACGACGTGGTCGGGCGCCTGCGCGACGACGAAGCCCGCCGTGTCGAAGCCCGCCCGGCCGGCGCGGCCCGCGATCTGGTGGAACTCCCGCGCCCGCAGGGTGCGCACCCGCTGGCCGTCGTACTTGGTCAGCGCGGTGAACAAAACCGTGCGGATTGGGACGTTCACGCCCACGCCGAGGGTGTCCGTGCCGCAGATCACCTTCAGCAGGCCCGCCTGCGCCAGTCGCTCCACCAGGCGCCGGTACTTCGGCAGCATGCCGGCGTGGTGCACGCCGATGCCGTGGCGCACGAAGCGCGAGAGGTTGCGGCCGAACTTGGTCGTGAAGCGGAAGTTGCCGATGAGCTCGGCGATCTTGTCCTTCTCCTCGCGCGAGCACATGTTGATGCTCATCAGCGCCTGCGCCCGCTCCACCGCGGCGGCCTGGGTGAAGTGCACGATGTACACCGGGGCCTGCTGGGTCTGCAGCAGCTCGGTGAGCGTCTCGGTCAGCGGCGTCGCGCGGTACTCGTACGACAGCGGCACCGGGCGGGTCGCAGAGCGGACCACTGCCGTCGGCCGGCCCGTGCGCCGGGTGAGGTCCTCCTCGAAGCGCGTGACGTCGCCCAGCGTCGCCGACATCAGCACGAACTGCGCCTGCGGCAGTTCCAGCAGCGGGATCTGCCAGGCCCAGCCGCGGTCCGGCTCGGCGTAGAAGTGGAACTCGTCCATGACGACCTGGCCGATGTCGGCGTCCTTGCCGTCGCGCAGCGCGATCGAGGCGAGCACCTCGGCGGTGCAGCAGATGACCGGGGCGTCGGCGTTGACCGAGGCGTCGCCGGTGAGCATGCCGACGTTCTCGGTGCCGAAGATCTTGCACAGGTCGAAGAACTTCTCCGACACCAGCGCCTTGATGGGGGCCGTGTAGAAGGTCACCTGGTCGTTGGCCAGCGCGGTGAAGTGCGCCCCGGCCGCCACCAGGCTCTTGCCCGAGCCCGTCGGTGTGGACAGGATCACATTCGCCCCGGAGACCACCTCGATCAGCGCCTCCTCCTGGGCGGGGTACAGCGAGATGCCCCGCTCCTCGGCCCAGGTCGAGAACGCTTCGAAGAGGGCGTCGGGGTCGGCATGGCTCGGCATCTGATCGATAAGGGTCACGCCACCATAGTGCCTGGCCCGGGCCCCGATCAGGCAACCGGCCGGTCCGGCGATGATCATCCGGACGTTACCCTGAGTCGCCGACAGCGCGTCAGAAAGGCCCCGCGCGGGCCGGCGAAGGGGTGGAACGACCATGATGGGACCGGCGCACTCGCTCTCCGGAGCGGCAGCCTGGCTGGGCGTGGGGGCCGCAGCGGCCGCGACCGGGCATCCGATGCCCTGGCCGGTGCTCGTCGTCGGGACGCTCATCTGCGCCGGCGCCGCCCTGGCCCCGGACCTGGACCACAAGTCGGCGACGATATCGCGGTCCTTCGGCCCGATATCCCGGATCCTGTGCGAGATCATCGACAAGCTCTCGTACGCCGTCTACAAGGCGACCCGGACCAAGGCGGACCCCCGCCGCAGCGGCGGCCACCGCACCTTGACCCACACCGCGCTGTGGGCCCTGCTCATCGGGGCCGGGGCCTCCGTGCTGGCGGTGACCGGGGGCCGCTGGGCCGTCCTCGGCATCCTCTTCGTCCACCTGGTGCTCGCCGTCGAGGGGCTGCTGTGGCGGGCGGCCCGCACCTCCAGCGACGTCCTGGTCTGGCTGCTGGGCGCGACCGGCGCCTGGATCCTGGCCGGGGAACTGGACCGGCCGGGCAACGGCGCCGGCTGGCTGCTGACCGGGGACGGCCAGCAGTACCTGTGGCTGGGCCTGCCCATCGTCCTGGGCGCCCTGGTGCACGACATCGGGGACGCCCTGACGGTCTCCGGCTGCCCGATCCTGTGGCCGCTGCCGATCGCCCGCAAGCGCTGGTACCCCCTCGGCCCGCCGAAGTCCCTGCGCTTCCGCGCCGGCAGCCGCGTCGAGACCAAGATCCTCATGCCGGCCTTCCTGCTGCTCGGCGGCGCCGGTGGCCTGGCGGCCCTGAACCTGGTCTGACCACGCATCTTTGCCATGCGCCACCAGGGCGCCCTGTCAGGGGCGCGGGACGGTGTCGATCTGCGGCTGCCGCCGCGTGGGCGCGATCGGCCGGCGACGGCCCGCAGCTGACATGCCCCCGGGAGCCGACTGCGGGCCGTCGTGGCTTGTCGCGCAGTTCCCCGCGCCCCTACGGGCCGCCGTTGTGGCGCGTGACGAAGATCCGCCGCACAGGCACCTAGCGGTGCCAGGAGCGCCACAGTGCCGCGTACGCGCCGCCCGCGGCGACCAGTTCGTCGTGCGAGCCCAGTTCGCTGATCCGGCCGTTCTCCGCGACGGCGATCACGTCGGCGTCGTGCGCGGTGTGCAGCCGGTGCGCGATCGCCACCACGGTCCGGCCCTTAAGCACCTTGCCCAGCGAACGCTCCAGGTGCCGGGCCGCGCGCGGGTCGAGCAGCGAGGTGGCCTCGTCGAGCACCAGCGTGTGCGGGTCGGCCAGGACCAGCCGGGCCAGTGCGACCTGCTGGGCCTGCGCCGGGGTCAGGGCGAGCCCGCCCGATCCGACCTCCGTCTCCAGGCCCTTCTCCAGGGACCGGGCCCAGCCGTCGGCGTCCACCGCCGCCAGCGCCGCCCACAGCTCGTCGTCGCCGGCGCCGGTCCGGGCCAGCAGCAGGTTGTCGCGCAGCGAGCCCACGAAGACGTGGTGTTCCTGGTTGACCAGCGCCACATGCCGGCGCACCCGCTCGGTGGGCATGCGCGACAGCTCCGCCCCGCCCAGCGTCACGCTGCCCTCCCTGGGGGCGTAGATGCCCGCCAGCAGCCGGCCGAGCGTCGACTTGCCCGCACCCGAGGGGCCCACCAGGGCCACCCGGGTGCCCGGCCGCACGGCGAGGGAGACCTCGTGCAGCACGTCCGCGCCCGCCGTGTAGCCGAAGCGGACCCGGTCGGCGGCGACGTCGCGGCCGTCGGGACGCACCTTCTCGTCACCGGCGCCCGGCTCGATCTCCTGCACCCCCACCAGCCGGGCGAGCGCCACCTGGGCCACCTGCAGCTCGTCGTACCAGCGCAGGATCAGCCCCAGCGGCTCGACGAGCATCTGCGCCAGCAGCGCCCCCGTCGTCAGCTCGCCCACCGACAGCCAGCCGTGCAGCACGCAGAACCCGCCGATGAGCAGCACGGCGCCCATCAGCAGGAAATGCGTGGCGTTGACCACCGGGAAGAGCACCGAGCGCAGCCAGAGCGTGTAGCGCTCCCACCCGGTCCATTGCGCGATGCGCCGGTCGGACAGGGCCACGCGCCGTTCGCCCAGGCGGTGCGCCTCGATGGTGCGGCCGGCGTCGACCGTCTCGGCCAGCGCCGCCGCGACGGCGGCATAGCCCGCGGCCTCCGAGCGGTAGGCGGCGGGGGCCCGCCGGAAGTACCAGCGGCAGCCGGCGATCAGCAGCGGCAGGACCACCAGCAGCGACAGCGCGAGCGGCGGCGCCGTGACCGTCATCGCCCCGAGCAGCAGGGCGGCCCAGACGAAGCCGATCGCCAGCTGCGGCACGGCCTCGCGCATGGCCTCGGCCAGCCGGTCGATGTCGGTGGTGATCCGCGACAGCAGGTCACCGGTGCCCGCCCGCTCCAGGACGCCCGGCGGCAGCGCGACCGAGCGCACCAGGAAGTCCTCGCGCAGGTCGGCCAGCATCCGCTCGCCGAGCACTGCGCCGCGCAGCCGCACCATGCGGGTGAAGAGCGTCTGGACGGCGAGGGCGAAGCCGAACAGGGCGATGGTCCGCCCCAGGTGGAGATCCCGCGCGCCCGCGGACAGGTCGTCGACCAGCCCGCCCAGCAGGTACGGGCCCGCCATGGAGGCGACGACGGCGATCGCGTTGGCGCTCACCAGCACCACGAAGGCCCGGCGGTGCCGGCTGAGCAGGCCCCGCACGTACGCCCGTACCGTGGCCGGCCCGGCGACCGGCAGGATCGTCGCCGACTCCGGTGCGGCCGGGTCGTGCTCCGGCGGTGCTGTGCCGATCATGCCGATTCCCCTATCTGTTCGCGTTCGCCGGCCGGATCACGGTCGGTCCCGTCGTCCTCGTCGTCCGTCCGGCGGGTGACGACGTCGCGGTACGCCGGGTGGGTGTCCACCAGCTCCGTGTGCGTACCGACGGCGGCCACGCCGTCCTCGTGGACGAAGACGACCCGATCCGCCCGGTCGAGCACCAGCGGGCTGGAGGTGAACACCACCGTCGTCCGCCCCTGGCGCAGCGCCCGGACGCCGTCGGCGACGCGTGCCTCGGTGTGGGCGTCCACGGCCGAGGTCGGCTCGTCGAGCACCAGCACCTCGGGGTCGGTCACCAGCGAGCGGGCCAGGGCGAGCCGCTGTCGCTGGCCGCCCGACAGCGAGCGCCCCCGCTCGGTGATGCGGGCCGCCATGGCATCGCCGCGGGCGCCGGCCGGGAGGGCCGACGAGCGCACGAGCGAGGCCAGGACGTCGTCGCACTGGGCGGCGGTCAGGGCTTCCTCGGCGGTCACCGCGCCCGAGGAGGGCACGTCCAGCAGCTCGGCGAGCGTGCCCGACAGCAGCACCGGGTCCTTGTCCTGGACGAGCACCGCCGCCCGGGCCGCCGGCAGCGGCACCTCGTCCAGGGCCACGCCGCCCAGCAGCACGGAGGGGTGTTCCCCGGTGCCGGCGCCGGTGCCGAAGGCGTGTCCGCCCAGCCGGGCGGCCAGGCGGCCGCCGGCGTCCGGGTCGCCGCACACCACCGCGGTGAGCCGCCCGGCGGGGGCGAGGAGACCGGTGACGGGGTCGTACAGGTCGCCTGCGAGTGCGGCGTCCCCCAGCGGGGCGGTCGGCTGCCCCTCCTTGGCGGCCGCCGGGCGCTCCAGGCCCAGCACCTTGACGGCACGCCGGGCCGAGGGCAGCGCGAAGGAGTACGCCTGGGCGATCTCCTCGAACTGCCGCAGGGGGAAGAGCAGGAAGGTGACGATGCCGTAGACCGTGACCAGTTCGCCGACGCCGATCGTGTTCTGCTGCACCAGGTGCACCCCGTACCAGACGACTGCGATCAGCAGCAGTCCCGGCAGCACCACCTGGACGGCGGCGATCAGCGCCCACATCCGGGCGCTGTGCACGGCGGCCGACCGCACTTCCTGCGAGGCGCGGCGGTAGCGCTCCAGGAACAGCTCCTCGCCGCCGATGCCCCGCAGCACCCGCAGTCCCGCCACGGTGTCCGAGGCCAGCTCGGTGGCGTAACCGGCCTTGTCGCGCTGGGCGTCCGCCCGCGCGGTCGCGGGTGGCAGCAACGGCAGCACGGCCAGCACCAGCAGGGGCACGCCCAGGGCGATCAGGCCGCCCAGGACCGGCTGGTAGATCACCAGTCCCGCGCACAGCACCACGGTGGTGAAGGCGGCCGCGGTGAAGCGGGAGAACGCCTCGACGAACCAGCCGATCTTCTCGACGTCGCCCGTCGAGACAGCCACCACCTCGCCGGCCGCCACGCGTTGGGTCAAGGCCGCACCCAACTCGGCCGCCTTGCGCGCCAGGAGCTGCTGCACCCGGGCCGCGGCCAGGATCCAGTTGGTGACGGCCACCCGGTGCAGCATGGTGTCCCCGAGCGTGGTGAGGGCGCCGAGCAGCAGCATCAGGCCCCCGGAGGCGGCCAGGCGGCCGCCCGAGCGGTCCACGACCGCCTGCACGGCCAGGCCCACGGCCACCGGGAAGAGGGCGACGGAGGCCATGTGCACCGTGCCCCAGAGCACCGCCTTGAGCTGGCCGCCGAGTTGACCGCGCCCCAGCCATACCAGGAGGCGCAGCCCCGACCGGACGTCCGGTCGGCCGGGATCGGTGTACGGAAGATCGCGAATCTGCATGGGATTCCGAGTTCGCAGGGGACGGGTGGAGTCGTGCCAGGCTGGCCCGCCCGCGCGCCCTTTTTCAACTGGTTTTCCACGCCTGCGGATCGGGGGTGGCGACGGCCGTGCGATTCGGGCCAAAGGAGGCCGGGCGGCACTCGGGCCGGTGGAGTACTGGTGCGCCCCGCGGCAAAGCGCTTCACTCCTGCCCCATGAGACGACTGCTCCAGGTGCTGTGCGCCGTCACCGCCGCCCTGCTGCTGAGCACCGGCCAGGCCACCGCGGCCCCCGCCGAGTTCGGCACCGACTGGCACGACCCGGTCACCGCCGGCCCGCCGGTGGCCACGCCCGGCACGACCTCCTGCACGGTCACCGTGGCGGAGACCGAATTCCGCGACTACACGCCCTACAAGAGCACGTACGCGCCCCCCGAGCGCTGCGGCGACCGCTGGAACAAGGTCGTCCTGCGCCTGCAGGGATCGGTGGCCGGCCGGCAGTACGACCGCCTGGGCTACCTGCGCATAGGCGGTGTCGAGGTGCTGCGCACCTCGACACCCGAGCCCTCGCCCGAGGGCATCTCCTGGAACGTGGAGAAGGACGTCACGCGCTACGCCCCCGTCCTGCGCTCCCGCCAACCGGTGGAGATGCTCATCGGCAACCTCGTCAACGACACCTACACCGGCGTCATCAAGGTCAAGGCCACGTTGGCCTTCTACCGGGCCGAGGGCCGGGTGCCGCCGGCCGCCACCCCGGACAAGGTCCTCACGCTCGACGGGGCCCGGGAGGGCGGCCCGGTGTACGAGGGGACGCTCACCACGCCGCGCAACAGCGAGCGCATCGTCGCCGAGGTCTACGCCACCGGATCCGGCGGCGGTTGCGAGGAGTTCTGGTACCTCACCGTCCCCGACGCCGCGCCGTACTCGTGCAAGGCCAAGGACGGCCCCCACCGGGAGGTGCGGGTCTCGGTGGACGGCAGGCTCGCCGGCATCGCCGCGCCCTTCCCGGCCGTGTGGACCGGCGGATGGTCCAACCCGTTCCTGTGGTACGTGATCCCGGGCCCGCAGGCCTTCGACATCCGTCCCCTGGAGTACGACCTCACGCCCTTCGCCGGGTTGCTGAACGACGGGCGGCCGCACACGGTCACCGTCTCGGTCGCCGGGGTGCCGCAGGGGCAGAGCGGCTGGAGCACGCCCACCAACGTCCTCGTCTGGCAGGACGCCGCCTCGGAGCATGTCACCGGCGCCCTGACCCGCCACGAGGAGGGCAAGCCGACCGGCGGCACGACCTACGAGCCGGGCGCGGAGCACAAGCTGACCTCCCAGGGCGGCCACAAGCTCACCGTGGCCGGCTACCTCGACACCTCGCACGGCCGCATCACCACGACCGTCGGCCGCGAGGTCACTGCACACTCGGTGCACCGCTGGACGGAAGGGGAGACCACCGACGGCCTCACGGCGCGCTGGAACGACGACACGAACGTGACGACGGCCGGCCGGGGACCGGCGGTCACCACCCGCACCCACCGCACCTACACGCTGGACGGCACGACGTCGGTGGGCGCCGGCGACCGGCTGCGTACGGTCATGGCGATGGGCGACGCGGCGGAAACGGCCACCCTGCGCGGCGGCCAGACGCTCGCCTGGTCGCGTCTGGACGACCGGTACACCGGAGATGCCGCCTACACCCAGAACGTGCCGCGCGATCAGCGCCACGCCACCGGCGTCTCGCGCGAGCGCTACCGCCTGTACGGGCCCGGCAGTTGCTACGACCGCACGCTGGCCACGGCCCAGGGCGAGCTGACGGAGGACCGGCGGGCCTGCTGAACCGCCACGGGCGGGCCGTCAGGCGGGCAGGTGCCCGCGGCCGGAGAGCAGTTCGGCCAGCAGCCCGCCCAGCACTTCCCGCTGCGGCTCGCTGAGCGGGGCCAGGACGTCCTCCACGGCCGCGCGACGGGCGTCGCGCAGGGCCCGCAGGGTCGTGCGGCCCCGGTCGGTGAGCTCTATGCGGATCACCCGCCGGTTGCTCGGGTCGGGCACGCGCCGCAGCTCCCCGCCGGCCTCCAGGGCGTCGACCAGGGTGGTCACCGCCCGCGGCACGACCTCCAGGCGCTCCGCCAGATCCGTCATGCGCGGGGGCGCCTCGTAGTGCGCCACGGTGCGCAGCAGTCGCGACTGGGCGGGCGTGATGCCGACCGGGTCCAGATAACGCTTCTGGGCCCGGTGGAGCCTGCGGGTCAGCCTCAGCAGCTGCTCGGCGAGCTGGCCGGACGTGTCGGGGGCCGTCATGATCACAATGGTATCAGGACCCCATGCATTGTGAGTATAGGTAATAGTGAGCTATGCTCTCTTACAGCGTCGGTGTTTCCGGCGCCGTCACCGGCGTCGGCGCGCTTCCCGCATTTCGGATCCGACCACGCTGAAGGAGCCCATGCCCCACGACGTACTGGACTGGACACCGCCCCCCGCAGACCCGGAGCAGCCCGCGCAGGTGCGGCGCATCCTCCGCCTCTTCCGCCCCTACCGCGGCCGGCTGGCCATGGTGGTGCTGCTCGTCGCCGCCTCCTCGCTCGTCGCCGTGGCCTCGCCGTTCCTGTTGCGCGAGATCCTCGACGTCGCCATCCCCCAGGGCCGTACGGGCCTGCTGTCGCTGCTGGCCCTCGGCATGATCGCCACGGCCGTCGTCAGCAACGTCTTCGGCGTGCTGCAGACGCTGATCTCCACCACTGTCGGCCAGCGGGTCATGCACGACCTGCGCACCGCCGTCTACGACCGCCTGCAGGGCATGCCGCTCGCCTTCTTCACCCGCACCCGCACCGGCGAGGTGCAGTCCCGCATCGCCAACGACATCGGCGGCATGCAGGCCACCGTCACCTCGACCGCGACGTCGCTCGTCTCCAACCTCACCAGCGTCGTGGCCACCGTGGTCGCCATGGTCGCGCTGGACTGGCGGCTGACGGCCGTCTCCCTGCTCCTGCTGCCGCTGTTCGTATGGATAGGCCACCGCGTGGGCGACGAGCGCCGGAAGATCACCTCCCAGCGCCAGCGGCAGATGGCCGCCATGTCCGCCATGGTCACCGAGTCGCTGTCGGTCAGCGGCATCCTGCTGGGCCGCACCATGGGCCGCGCCGACTCGCTCACCAAGGCGTTCGCCGAGGAGTCCGAGCGGCTGGTCGAGCTGGAGGTCCGCACGAACATGGCCGGCCGCTGGCGCATGTCCACCATCGGCATCGTCATGGCCGCCATGCCCGCGCTCGTCTACTGGGCGGCCGGCATCGCCCTCAAGACCGGCGGCCCCGGCATCTCCCTGGGCACGCTCGTGGCGTTCGTCTCCCTCCAGCAGGGCCTCTTCCGCCCCACCGTCGGCCTGCTGTCCACCGGTGTGCAGATGCAGACGTCCGTGGCCCTCTTCAGCCGCATCTTCGAATACCTCGACCTCCCGCGGGAGATCAGCGAGCCCGCGCAGCCGGTGCGGTTGGAGAAGATCCGCGGCGACGTCCGCTTCGAGGACGTCAGCTTCTCCTACGACTCCGCCGGCGCCGCGCTCAGCGGCGTCGACCTCGACGTCCCGGCCGGCAGCAGCCTCGCCGTCGTCGGCCCGACCGGCTCCGGCAAGAGCACCCTGGGCTACCTCGTGGCCCGCCTGTACGACGTCACCTCCGGCCGCGTCCTCATCGACGGCGTCGACGTGCGCGAGCTGGACTTCGACACCCTGGCCCGGGCCGTGGGCGTGGTCTCCCAGGAGACGTACCTCTTCCACGCCTCCGTCGCCGACAACCTCCGCTTCGCCAAGCCCGACGCCACCGACGAGGAGATCCGGGCCGCGGCCGAGGCGGCGCAGATCCACGACCACATCGCCGCCCTGCCCGACGGCTACGACACCGTCGTCGGCGAGCGCGGCTACCGCTTCTCGGGCGGCGAGAAGCAACGCCTGGCCATCGCCCGCACCATCCTGCGGGATCCGCCGGTGCTCATCATGGACGAGGCGACCAGCGCCCTGGACACCCGTACCGAGCACGCCGTGCAGCAGGCCATCGACACCCTCTCCGCGGGCCGTACGACGATCACCATCGCCCACCGGCTCTCCACCGTCCGCCACGCCGACCAGATCGTCGTCCTCGACCGGGGACGCATCGCCGAGCGCGGCACCCACGGGGAACTCCTCGCCGACGACGGGCACTACGCCGCGCTCGTGCGGCGCGACGCCCACCTGACGGTCAAGGTCTGACACGGTCCGACCGCTGGGGCGGGGTGAGGAGATCCCTTCACCCCGCCCGCGGCGCGGCGAACTCCGCCCGGATCGCGGCCGTGTGCGCGCCCAGCGCGGGGACGGCCCCCATGGCCGCCTCCCGGCCGGCCACGGTCACCGGCGGCAGCAGACCCCGCAAGGGCCCGGCGGGGGAGTCGAAGGACCGCCACCTCTCCCGCGCCGCGAACTGCGGGTGGGCGGTGGATTCGGCCACCGAGCGCAGGCGGGCGGCCGCGATGCCGGCCGCGTCCAGCAGCGCGAGCACCCCGTCCGCGGTGTGCGCGGCGAAGCACTCCTCGATGACGGTCGTCAGCTCCTCGTCATGCGCGTGGCGCGCGGGGTTGTCCGTGAACCGCGGATCGTTCACCAGCTCCGGCCGCCGCAGCACCCGGCTGCACAGCGCCGCCCACTCCCGCTCGTTCTGCACGCTGAGGAACACCCGCGCGCCGTCGCCGCAGCCGTAGTGCCCGTACGGCGAGATCGAGGGATGGCGCGCACCACTGGGCGCCAGGGGCTCACCGCCGTACGCCTCGGCGTAGTACGGATGCCCCATCCACTCGGCCAGGGCGTCGAGGAGCGAGACCGACAGCTGTGCGCCGCGACCGGTCCGTTCGCGCTCGTACAGGGCCGTCAGTATCCCCGTGTACGTGTACATGCCCCCGGCGATGTCGGCGACCGAGATGCCCGGCCGGGCCGGGGCTCCGGGGGTGCCGGTGATGGAGACCAGCCCCGTCTCGCACTGCACCAGCAGGTCGTAGGCCTTCTTGTCGCGGTACGGGCCCTCGGCGCCGTAGCCGGAGACGTCGCAGGTGATCAGGCGCGGATGCCGGGCGCGCAAGGCCGCGGCGCCCAGACCGAGCCGCTCGGCGGCGCCGGGCGCGAGGTTTTGCACGAAGACGTCGGCGCGGGCGAGGATGCGCTCCAGCAGGGCGTGGTCGGCGGCGTCCTTCAGGTCCAGCGCGGCGCTCTCCTTGCCGCGGTTGCACCACACGAAGTACGCGGACAGGCCCTTGACCCGGCGGTCGTAGCCGCGGGCGAAGTCGCCGCTTCCCGGGCGTTCGACTTTGATGACGCGGGCGCCGAGGTCCGCCAGCTGCCGCGTGGCGAAGGGCGCGGCGACGGCCTGTTCGAGGGCGACGACGGTGATGCCGCGCAGCGGCAACGCCTGCGGATCCTGGGACGACACGGCGGCTCCTTTGCCGGAGGGCACGACTTGTCCGACGCTCACGGCCCGACGGCGGCCGGGTCGCCGGCGAGGACGACGTCCAGGGTGCGGGGGCCGTGCACGCCCTCCACCCGGTCCAGTTCGATGTCGCTCGTCGCCGACGGCCCCGAGATCCAGGTCAGCGGCCGGGTGGGGGACAGGCGCGCCAGCGCCTGCGGCACCGAGTCCACGACCTGCCCCGGCACCCGCACCACGCACACGTGGTGGTCGGGCACGAGCGTGATGCGGCGCCGCCCCTGGCCGGGGCCGGCGTCCAGGACCAGCGTGCCGGTCTCGGCGACGGCCAGGGCGCACCCGGTGACGACGCTGTCGACCGCGTCCAGGTCACGGGCCGTCAGGTCGGCGGTGTCCGCCACCTTCTCCGCCGCCGCCCGCGCCAGCCACGCCGCCGGCAGACCCTCGGGCACGACCACGCGCCGTGCGCCGCGCCGCTCCAGCAGTGCGGCGATCAGCCCGGGCAGCCCGGCCTCGTCGGTGCGGTGGACGACGGCCCGGTACTCCGTCAGGTGCGCGGCCAGCAGCGCCACGGACTCCTGCGGCGTGCGCCGCCCGTGCACGCGCTCGTACGTACGGGGCACGGGGTGGTCGCCGGGGTGCTCGTGCCGGGGCACGTCCGCCAGCGCGCGCCGTACCCGGGCCAGGACGCGCGCCCTGCTCGTCTCGCCGCCGCTCACGAGGCACCGCCGCGCGTACGGGCCCACCAGTCGCGGAAGGACTCGGGCGGCACCGGCGGCAGCGCACGGCCGTCCGTCCAGGCCCGGCCCGGGCCCGGCAGGCGCCGCGGGTGCAGCCGCCGGGTGCGGGCCAGCAGCCGCTGGGCGCGGCGCAGCACCGCCGGGTGGTCCAGCGTCCAGCCGGCCGTGGCCGCGACGGCACGCTCCAGCCGGTGCCGCGCGGCGGGCCGGACGACGGTGCGGTTGCCGCGCAGCGTCACCTCGCCGCCCTCCGCGACGCGCTCGCGCAGGTGGAGCAGGACCTCGGGGATGTCGATGGCCACCGGGCACACCTCGTAGCAGGCGCCGCACAGCGTGGACGCGTACGGCAGCGACTCCTCCAGGGGCGAGGCCGTACCGCGCAGCTGGGGGGTGAGGATCGCGCCGATGGGGCCCGGGTAGGGCGAGCCGTAGGCGTGGCCCCCGGCCCGCTCGTAGACCGGGCAGACGTTCAGGCAGGCCGAGCAGCGGATGCAGCGCAGCGCCTGGCGGCCGGTGCGGTCGGCGAGGGTGTCGGTGCGGCCGTTGTCGAGCAGGACCAGGTGGAAGGCGCGCGGTCCGTCCTCGTCCGAGGTGCCGGTCCACATCGAGGTGTAGGGGTTCATCCGCTCGGCCGTCGAGGAGCGGGGCAGCAGCTGCAGGAAGACCTCCAGGTCCTGCCAGGCCGGGACCACCTTCTCGATGCCCACCACGGAGATCAGCGTCCGCGGGAGCGTCAGGCACATCCGGCCGTTGCCCTCGGACTCCACCACGACCAGGGTGCCGGTCTCGGCGACCATGAAGTTCGCCCCGGAGATGCCCACCGTGCACCGCAGGAACTTCTCGCGCAGGTGCAGCCGCGCGGCCTCCGCGAGATCGGCGGGCCGGTCGGTGAGCCCGTCGGGGGCCGGGCGGCCCCACTCGCCCATGTGCGCGCGGAAGATGTCGCGGATCTGGCCGCGGCTGCGGTGGATGGCGGGGACGAGGATGTGCGAGGGCAGGTCGTCGCCGAGCTGCACGATGAGCTCGGCCAGGTCGGTCTCGTACGCGCGGATGCCCGCCCGCTCCAGGGCGGCGTTCAGGCCGATCTCCTGGGTGGCCATCGACTTGACCTTGACGACCTCGCGCTCGCCGGTCGCCCGCACGAGGTCCGTGACGATCCGGTTGGCCTCCTCGGCGTCGGCGGCCCAGTGGACGGTGCCGCCGGCGCGGGTGACGTTCTCCTCCAGCTGCAGCAGATAGCGGTCAAGGTGGCGCAGGGTGCGGTCCTTGACGGCCGCCGCCGCGGCACGCAGCTGCTGCCAGTCCGTCAGTTCGGCGACCGCGGCCTCCCGCTTGGCCCGGATCGTGCCGGTGGCGCGCCGGAGGTTGGCGCGCAAGGTGGCGTCGCGGGTCGAGACGGCCGCCGCCCGCGGGAACGCCGGCATGCCCAGGTGCGTACGGCTCATGCGGCGGCCCCGCCGGTGGCGGCGAGGATCTCCGCCAGGTGCAGCGGGCGCACCGCCGAGCCCAGGCGGGCGAGGACGCCGCCGATGTGGAGCAGGCAGGAGTTGTCGACCGCGCACAGCACCTCGGCGCCGCCGGCGACGACCGCCCGGGCCTTGTCGGTGCCCATGGCGGTGGAGACGTCGGGGTTCTTCACACAGAACGTGCCGCCGAACCCGCAGCACTCCGTCGCGCCGTCCAGTTCCCGCAGGCGCAGGCCCCGTACCCGCTCCAGCAGTCGCCGGGGCCGGTCGGCCAGCCCCAGGGCGCGCAGACCGTGGCAGGTGGGGTGGTAGGTGACCGTGTGGGGGAAGGATGCGCCGACGTCGGTCACGCCCAGCACGTCCACGAGGAACTCGGTGAGTTCGTGGGTCCGGCCCGCCATGTCCGCGGCCGCCGCGGCCAGTTCCGCCATCTGCCCGGCCGGGCGGGCTTCCTCGGCGGCGCGGGCGGCGATGCGCGGGTAGTGGTCGCGGATCATGGCGGCACAGGAGGCGGACGGGGTGACGACGTAGTCGTAGCCCGCGAAGGCGGAGGCCGAGCGCAGCACCAGCGGCTCGCTCGCGTGCCGGTAGCCGGTGTTGTACAGCGGCTGCCCGCAGCAGCTCTGAGCCGCCGGGAAGCCCACGTGGACGCCGAGCCGCTCCAGCAGGGTGACCACGGCCCGCCCGGTCTGTGGCCGCAAGGTGTCGTTGACGCAGGTCACGAACAGCCCGACGCGCATCGCACCTCCTGCCGGATCCGGCTGCGCGCCTCATACTGCCGCAGCCGGCTCCCGCTGTGAAGATCCACCACTCGGGGCGGCCGGGGTGTCCCCGGCCAGCAGCCGGCGGATCTCCGCAACGGCCGCGCGCCCGGCGCGATTCGCGCCGACGGTGCTCGCCGACGGTCCGTACCCGACCAGGTGCACCCGCCGGTCGCGCACCGCACGCGTCCCCGCCAGCCGGATGCCGCCGCCCGGCTCGCGCAGCCCGAGCGGGGCGAGGTGACCGACGGCGGGGCGGAACCCGGTGGCCCACACCACGGCATCGGCCTCGACGGCCGTGCCGTCGGCCCAGACCACCGATGTGGGCGTCAGGCGCTCGAACATCGGCCGGCGCTCGAGCACCCCGGCCGCCCGCGCCCGTTCAACGGCGGCGGTCAGGGGCAGCCCGGTCACGGACACCACGCTCTGCGGCGGCAGTCCCCGGCGGACGCGGTCCTCGACCAGTGCGACCGCCGCCCGGCCGCGCGCCTCGTCGAACGGGCCCGCCCGGAAGACCGGTGGCCGGCGCGTCACCCACGTGGTGGCCGCCGCCACCTCGGCGATCTCCATCAGGTGCTGCACGGCCGATGTCCCGCCGCCGACCACGACCACCCGCAGCCCGGCGAACGCGCCCGGCCCGGGGTAGTCGGCGGTGTGCACCTGACGGCCGCGGAAGAGCTCCTGGCCGGCATAGCGCGGCCAGAACGGGCGGTCCCAGGTGCCCGTCGCGTTGATCAGCGCCCGCGCCGACCACACGCCGTCCCCGTCCGTCTCCACCAGCAGCCGCCCGGTCCCGCCGTCGCGGACGGCGCGCACCTGTACGGGCCGCCGCACGCGCAGGTCGAAGGCGCGTTCGTAGCGTGCGAAGTACCCGGCGACCACCTCGGCCGACGGGCGGCTCCCGTCCGCCCCGGTCAGCTCCATGCCCGGCAGCGCATGCATCCCGTGCACCCTGCCGTACGTCAGCGTGGGCCAGCGGAACTGCCAGGCGCCGCCGGGCGCGGGCGAGCGGTCGAGGACGACGAAGCCCTCGCCGGGCTCCAGGCCCGCCCGGCGCAGGTGGTAGGCGCCGGCCAGGCCCGCCTGCCCGGCGCCCACGACGACGACGTCGGTCTCGCGCACCCCGGATTCGTTCATGTTTCTACCAACCAGGGGAGGGGGCGATCCCTTCCCGGACGGCCCGCGCGTACGAAGATGGGGGGCATGACCGATGCGACCACCACCTTCTCCACCCACGTCCTGCACGTGCGCACCGGCTCCCGCGAGCGGGTCCACGACCTCACGCGCGAGTGCGAGGCGTTCCTCGGCGAGGCCGCCGGGGGCCGCGACGGCCTGCTCAACGTCTTCGTCCCGCACGCCACCGCCGGCATCGCGGTGCTGGAGACGGGCGCTGGCAGCGACGACGACCTGCTCGCCGCGCTGCGCGACCTGCTGCCGGCCGACGACCGCTGGCGCCACCGGCACGGCAGCCCCGGCCACGGCCGCGACCACGTCCTGCCGGCCCTGGTGCCGCCGCACGCGACCCTGCCCGTCCTCGGCGGCCGGCTGGAACTGGGCACCTGGCAGTCCGTCTGCCTGGTCGACACCAACGTGGACAACCCGGACCGCCAGGTGCGCCTGACCTTCCTGGGGTGACCTTTCGGGGGCGACCCTTCGTCCCTGCGGACGGGGCGAGGTCAGTCCTCTGGAGGGAGCGGACCATCGCAGCGCGGCGGTGACAGGAAGTCAGGGGGTGCTGTTTCGCACGGCGGAGGGGCGTCAGGGCGCGCCGCGCCGTTCCGCCCGCCGGCCCACCGCCTCCACCAGCGGCATCATCCGGTAGGGCACGCGCTCGCGCAGCACCATCTCGCTGCGGGTGCGCACCACGCCCGGCACCTGGACGAGCAGCTGGATGACGTCCTCCAGGTGCGCCGCGTCCCGGGCGGCCACCCGGGCCAGGAGGTCGCCGCCGCCGGTGATGGAGAAGGCCTCGATGATCTCCGGCACGTCGGCCAGTGCGGCGGCGACCGTCTCCAGGCGCCCCTGGGTCACCTCGATGTGGACGAACGCCAGCAACGGGTGGCCCAGCGCCGCCGGGGAGAGCCGCGGGCCCGTACCGGTGATCACGCCGTCCCGCTCCATGCGGTCCAGCCGGGCCTGCAGCGTGCCCCGCGCGATGCCGAGCAACCGCGCGTACTCCCGCGCGCTCGTACGCGGCTGTTCGAGCAACAGCCGCAGGATCCTGGCGTCCAGCGCGTCCACGGCCACGGGCCGTCGGCTCCCCTCGGTCGAACGATTTCGGGTACCGCACTGTACCAATGGCCCCATACCGGGCGGCCGGTCCTGCTGATCGGGGCTTTCGGCAGGCCGCCTGTGCCATGCTCGGGGCGTGACGAGCGAGTCTGTGCAGGACGAGGAGTCCGGCGTCGTGCCCGACGTCGTCGCACTGGCCAAGGCGGTGGCCAGGCTGCGGGCCGACAACGAGCGACTGGAGCACCTGGCCGCCACGACCGCCGTGGTGGAGCGGGCCAAAGGCATGCTGATGGCCCGCTCCGGCTGCAGCGCGGCCGACGCCCACGAGGAGCTGACGCGGCGGGCCCGCACACAGGGCCACACGTTGGTGGAGGAGTGCTGGACGGTCCTCGGCGAGACAGCCGGGCACGCGCCCGGCGTGCCCGCCCCGCGGGCGGCCGCCGAACCGGCCGGTCCACGGCCCGGCGCCCCGGCGGGGCGGACGGGGACGACGGCCGACCGGGCGCAGGACGGCGATGCGGCCTCCCGGACGGGAGACGGCTCGCAGGCCGACGGGACGGGCGGTGACGGGATGGGCGACGGCGGGACGACCTCCCTGACGGGTGACGGCAGGACTGCCGGCCGCTCCAGGGATGGCGGGACGGCCGCCCTCTCCGGCGACGGCCCGACAGCCGGCGGCGGGCTGGGCGAGGCGCTGGCCGGCGTCGGCAGCCCGCAGGAGCTGGCCGGCGTGCTCCTGGACCACCTGGCCGGGCCCCCGGTCCACGCCGCCGTGGTGGTGCTCTTCTCGCCCACCGCCGACGGCGCGCTGGAGCTCGCCGGGCACGCGGGCGCCGGGGCGGTCCTCGCGGGCCAGTGGCGGCACGTGCCGCCCGTCAGCGGCATCGCGGCCCAGGACGTCATCCGTACGGGTGAGGCGGTCTGGCTGGAGGATCTCGCAACGGACAGCAGGCGCTATCACCTGATCGGCGACCCACCGCAGCAATGGCCCACGCGCGCCTGGCTCCCGGTGCTCTCCGGCGGCACGGTCACCGCCGTCCTCGGGGTGATGCGCGCCCTGGACGCCCCCTTCGGCCCGCCCGCCCGTGACATGCTGCACGCGGCCGCCCGCCTGTGCGCCGGGAGCCTGCGAGTGTGCGGTGCCGCCGCACCGCGCCCCGAACATCCCGACGCCGAGCGCGTCCAGCGGGTGTTCGACGCCCTGCCGGGTCCGGCCGTCCTGCTCACGCCCCTGCGCTCCGCGTCCGGCGAGGTCGAGGACTTCCGCATCGACGCCGCGGCGCCGCACTCCGTCGACATCGCCGGGCGCCGCGGCCGCCGGATGGTGGGACTGCGCGTCCTGGAGTGCTACCCCACGATGGCCGGCGCCCCGCCGTGGCGGGGCTACCTGGAGACCCTCGCGACCGGGCGCCCCTACGAGGGGGCCCCGTTCTCGTACGAGGAGGTCACCGACGGCGTCAGGCAGGTCTCCAGCTACTCCGTGCGGGCCGCACGCCTGGGCGACGGCCTCGTCGTCACCTGGACCGGCCACGACCCCGCCGACCGCCAGCAGGAACTGCTGGCCGACCTGCAGCGCCTGGGCAACCTCGGCTGGACCGACTGGAACCTCGCCACCGGGGCCATCACCTGGTCGCCCCAGGTCCATGCCATCCTCGACCGGGACCCGGCGCGGGGCCCGGTGGGCCTGCAGGAACTGCCCGAGCAACTGCTGCCCGAGGACGTGCCCGCCTTCGCCACCGTCATCCAGGGCCTGCTCGACAAGGGCACCCCCGTCGACCACCCCTTCCGCATCACCACCTCCCAGGGCGTCAGGCACCTGCGGATCGTCGCCGAAGCGGTGCCCGACGCGAGCGGCACCCCCGTCGAGGTGCGCGGCTTCGTCCAGGACGTCACCGCCCAGCGCCGCGCCGAACTGGCCCTGCTGGAGACCCAGCAGGCCGTCCTCGCCCAGCGCAACGTGCTGCAGGCCGAACGGACCGTCGCCGCCCGCCTGCAGCACGCGCTGCTGCCGCTGCCGGGCCGGTCCCTGACCCTGGGCGGCCTGCACGTGGACGTCACCTACCTGCCCTCGCACGACGACCTCAACGTCGGCGGCGACTGGTACAGCGCCCTGGAGATGCCCGACGGCAGCGTGCTGTTCGCCGTCGGCGACGTCGCCGGGCACGGCATCGACGCGGTGGCCACCATGGCGCAGCTGCGCTTCACCGCCAAGGGCATGGTCATCACCGGGTCCTCCCTGACCGGGGCCCTGCACCGGCTCAACACCCTGCTGCTGCACACGCACGACGGGCACCACACCACCGCCACCATGGTGCTCGGCCGCTACGACCCCGTCGGCCGCTGCCTGACCTGGGCGCAGGCCGGCCACCCGCCGCCGCTGCTCGTACGGCAGGGCAAGGCGGAGTTCCTCACGCCGCCCGAGGGCATGCTGCTCGGCGCCACGGCACGGCCCACCTACGGCGAGGCCGAGTGCCGCCTGGAGCCCGGGGACCACCTGCTGCTGTACACCGACGGGCTCATCGAGCGGCCCCGGGAACACCTCGACGAGGGCTTCGTCCGCTTCGCGGAGGCGGCCCGCCGCGAACTCGGCGGCGAGGACGGCGGCAAGGGCTGTGGCGGCAGCCCCGTCCAGGCGCTGCTGGCACGCCTCCTGCCCGGCGAGCAGCGCGACGACGTGTGCCTGCTGGACGTGCACCTGCCGTCACGACCGGCGTCGTAACGCGGTCCGGGCGGAGCCTTTCGGCTGCCGCCGCTTGGGCGCGACAAGGCACCCCGTCTGCGGGTGCGTGGTGGCTTGTCGCGCAGTTCCCCGCGCCCCTATGGGGCGCCCCGTCAGGGGCGCGGGGCCGTGTCGATCTGCGGCTGCCGCCGCGTGGGCGCGATCGGGACGGCCCGCAGTCGACGTGCGACCCCGAGTCCCCGCTGGCGGAGCCTTACATCCCCGCCAGCGGGGCCCGGGGGCTGCTCAGCAGGGGCGCCGCCAGCCCGGCCAGGGCGCGCTCCAGGTCGTGCAGGTGCGCCAGCGCCCGCTCGGCACCGGGGTGGTGCGGCGTGGCAGCCGCCTCCGACGCGGCCGCCGGGGCGTCCGTGCGGGCGGCCGGCTCCAAGGCGTGCAGCGCCGCCTCGACCCGCAGGCAGGCCGCCGTCAGACGGGCGTCGTGCGAGGCCTCCGGGTCCGCGGCGACCTCCGCCAGGCCCCGCGCCTGCCGGACGCACACGTCCAGGTGCGCCATCACCTCCAGCGCCCGCGCCTTGCGAGCCCGCAGCGGGCTGAGGGGGTGCAGCAGCGGCGCGAGCGAGACGCGCACCCGCACCAGCAGCAGCTCCAGCTCCGCGACGTGCGGCGCCGGATCGGCCGCCGCGTCGCCCGCCAGGCGCCGCGCGGAGGCGGCGGTGCACTGCCGTACGGCCACCAGGGCGCGCCGGATCCAGGCGTCGGTGGCCGCGTGCGTGGTCACCGGCAGGACGAGGGCCAGCGCCACGCCGGCGGCGGCCGCGCCGACGAGCGTCTGCTCCAGGCGCAGCACCAGCAGGCCGGGGTGGAGCACCCCGAGCAGCCCGTACAGCAGGGAGGCCATCACGGTGACGAAGAACATCATCCAGCTGTAGGAGGGTGCGGCCGTGTAGAAGATGCCGAAGACGCACGCGGCGACCAGCACGACGGAGGGCACCGGCGCGCCGTGCAGGGGGACGGCCACGAGCAGACCGACGACGATGCCCGCCAGGGTGCCGACGACGCGGCGGAAGCCGCGCACCAGCGTCTCGCCGCGCGAGGCGGTGTTGACGAAGATCCACCATGCGGTGCCCACCGCCCAGTACCAGCGCTGGTCGGAGACCAGCTGACCGACGCCCAGGGCCAGCGCGCAGGCCACCGTGTTCTGGAACGCCTGGCGGGTGGTGGGCCGCGCCAGACCGCGGGCGGTGAGCGGCGCCGGGACGGGGGCCGGCGGGGTGCGGCGTTCGATGCACCACAGGGCGAAGCGCACGACACCGGCGGCGGCGAGGGACAGGAGCATGCCCGTGTACAGCTCGGGCAGCTGCTGCGGCACGGCGCGCAGGAACTGCGCCATGAAGAACGTCATGAACCCGAAGATGCCCAGCGCCTGCCCGCGCGGGCCCCAGCGGCGTGCGTGGACGCCGGCGAAGACCACCGCGAGGAAGGCGGCGTCGCGCAGCAGCGCGTGCTCGTGCAGGCCGGCGGCGAGGGCGAGGACGGGCAGTCCCACGAGCGGCAGCAGGGCGGTGGTGACCGCCTGGGCCCGCACGGTCGCGTCGCCCACGGTGAACAGCGCCAGCATCGCCGCCAGGCCGCCGGCGATCGCCGCCGGCAGGGAACCGGTGGCCAGATGCGAGACGGTCACGGCCGACCCCACGCCGAGCACGGCCCGGGCCGAGGTGCGCAAGCGCACCCTGCCCGGGTCCGGAGCCGTGAACATCCCCTTCAGCACTGCGTGCCACCCCCTGTCGTCGCCCATGCCGTATCGCGAACGGCCGCAAAGAAATCCACAAAGAAAGAGGCGCCGCGGAATCCGCAGCGCCATCGACCGGACCATGAAAACATCCGTGCGCCCGTTGGCTCAAGAGATGTTTGCGGCACTGGGCCATTGGCCCAGTCGCGGCGCCCGGAGCCGGGCCGCCGGGCGGCCAACGGTCCACGACTGCGACCGGGTGCCCGCCGGGGGCCTGTCGGTGGCGAGGTGTAGCGTCGGGGCGACGGACGGTGAGAAGCGGGGGCCAGGAGCCCGGCCGGGGAGGACGAGGCGATGACGAGCAGCAGCACGGACGGTACGGGCGGCGGGCGCGGCGGGGCGCGGCGCTGGGCGTACATCGGCTCCTTCACCGAGGCCGGCGGGCCGGGCCTGGCGGTCGCCGAGGTGGAGCCGGGAACGGGCGCGCTGAAGATCGTGCACACCACCGATGCCGTCGCCAACCCCTCCTACCTCGCCCTGTCGCCCGGCGGCGACGTGCTCTACGCGGTGAGCGAGACGGAGGAGGGCGCGGTCGCCGCCTTCTCCCTGACCGACCCGGCCCGCCCGGAGCTCCTGGGCGGTCCGGTGCCCGTGCGCGGCGACGGCCCGACCCACCTCGCCGTGGCCGGGGCCCGGCTGCTGACCGCCAACTACGGCTCGGGCAGCGTCAGCGCCCTGCGGATCCGCACGGGCGGCCTGCCGGGCGAGCCGGTGGAGGTCTTCGCGCACCGGGGCTCCGGCCCGGTCGCCGACCGGCAGGCCGGGCCGCACGCCCATTGCGTGGTGCCCGACCCCTCCGGGCGCCGGGTGCTCTCCGCCGACCTGGGCACGGACGCGGTGTGGATCTACGCGCTGGAACCGCCGGCCGGCGCGCCGCGCCCGGCCGGCCGGGGACCGCTGCGCCCCGGCAGCGGTCCCCGGCACCTGGTCTTCCACCCGCGGGGGGACCGGGCGTACGTGCTGAACGAGCTGGCGCCCACCGTCACCATCTGCCACTGGGACGCCGCCACGGGGACGCTGCGGGCCGTGGGCGAGACGCGCGTGGTGCCGCCGGACGCCGACGCCTACCCCTCGGCCCCCGTGGTCTCCGCCGACGGCCGTTTCCTGTGGGCGGCCAACCGCGGCCACGACAGCATCGCCACGCTCGCCCTGGACGCCTCGGGGGACACCGCGGTGCTGCGCGGCACCGTGCCGTGCGGCGGCCACTGGCCGCGCGATCTGAGCGCGCATCCCGACGGCGGGGTGCTCTACGCGGCCAATGAGCGCTCGGGCGAGGTGGCCTGGTTCACCGTCGACACGGAGACGGGCCTGCCGGCCCTCGTCGGATCGGTGGCGGTGGCGGCGGCCTCCTGCGTGGTCGTCGCCTGACGGGTGCCCGGCCGCGCAGCGAAAAACCACCGAAAACCACCGAAAAACCGCCGAAACGCCGCCGGAAAGCCGCTGGAAAGGCGCCGAAACGCCGCCGGAACGGGCGCCCGCAACGCCGCCCGCAACGGTGCCGGAAACGCCGCCAGGGGCCTTCACGTGAGCGAAGACCCCTGGCGAAAGGCGGCACCGGGCACGGGGCCCGGTCGTGCTCCCCGGCGGGCGCGTCAGCGCGCCGGGGCGGCCACCGGCGCGGGCTGCGTGCTGATGCCGAGCGTGTCGGCGTACTTGGCGAGGATGAGCCGGCCGATCGCCGGGTACGCGCCGAGCGGCTCGGCCGCCGCGCAGCCGGCCTCCTTGGCGGCCATCTCCGTCAGCGCGCCGTCGACCTCCGGGCCGATCAGGCACGGGGCGAGCGCGAGGTTGCGGGAGCCGGAGCCGCGCAGCTGGTCGGCGGCGCGGGCGACGGCGCCCTCCTCGTCCAGGGCGGCGGCCAGCACCGGCACGGCCAGGCGCGCGGAGAGCAGCATGCCGGTGATGCCCGCGGTCTGCACCGCCTCCTCGCCGCCGATCGTCGCCAGGACGATGCCGTCGGCGGCGGTCGCGACCGTGAAGAGCCGGGCCCGGTCGGCGCGGGCCAGCCCCGCTTCGGACAGCCGGACGTGCAGGGCCTCGGCGAGCAGCGGGTGCGGACCGAGCACGTCGGTCAGTTCGGCGGCGCTGCCGCTGCTCATCACCGACTGGCGTATCCGCCGCACCACGGAGCTGTCCGGCCCGGCGAGCAGCGGCACCACCACGGCGTCCGGCGCCTGCGCCCAGGTCTCGGCGGCGTCACCGGCGAGGGCGGCGCGCTCGGCCGCGGCGCGGCCGAGGACGGCGTCCAGCGCCGGGAAGTCGCGCTCGTCGGCGTCGGCCGGCGCGTCCAGGTAGCCCACGCGGGCGTCGAGGCCGGGCAGCTCCGAGCGGGCGATGCTCAAGGACTCCTCGGCGATGCGGCGGGTGGTCGTGTCGGGCGTCCCGGGCACGGCCAGCACCAGCGGGGGAGCACCCGCCGGAGCGGTCACCGGCTCCGGTCGCCGGTGTCGTCCAGGCTGGCGGGGACGCGGCATTCGTACAGGCAGGCCGGACGCGGGCCCTGTGGGGGAGCTCATGGCGCCGCATGTTAGCCGTTCATAGGACTCGACCGTTTAGGTGGGGGTAAATGAGCAAGGTCTGTCCGCATTTGTTCGGGGCTCTTCGTTGGCTCTTATCATGCGTGCGGAAGTGATCAAAGGGTGACTGCCGGTCAGGACTCTCCGTCACCGGCCCTCCCCCAGGACTGCCCGTCAGTGGACGACGCGCAGCAGCGCACCGTCGGCGGGCAGCGTCAGATCGTCCGCGGCCAGCGCCGTGGCCACCCGCAACGCCCCCTGGAGCGGGTCGCCCTGCGCGGCCACCGGCCGGGCGTGCGGCAGCCGCGCCCGCAATTCCTCGCGCACCGGCCCCAGCAGGGGCTCGCCCAGACGCAACAACCCGCCGGTCAGTGCCACTTCCCGCGCCGAGGGGTCGTCGGGCGGCGGGCAGGCGGCGGCCGCCGCGACGGCGATGTGCCCGGCCGCGGCGCGCAGGATGCCGGCCGCGAGCGCGTCCGTCCCGGCGCAGCGGGCCACTTCGGGGGCGAAGGAGGCCAGCACGGCGGGCCGGTCCTGCCGGGGGTAGAGCAGGCCGGGCAGCCCGCAGACCGGGCCGAAGAGCGCTTCGGCCCGCTGCAGCAGCGCGGGTGAGCCACCGTCACGTCCGTCGAGGGCGCGCATGGCGGCCTCCAGTCCGGCCCGCCCGATCCAGGCGCCGCTGCCGCAGTCGCCCAGCAGGTGCCCCCAGCCGTCGGCGCGCCGCCAGCCCGAGCCCGGCCGCAGGTCGGTGCCGAGCGCGATCAGGCCCGTACCGGCCGCGACCACCACGCCCGGCCGCTGGCCGAGCGCGCCGGCGTAGGCGGTGACGGCGTCGGCGGCGAGCGCGAGCCGCCGTGCGCCGAGTTCGGCGCGCAGGACGCCGGGCAGGACGGCGTGCAGGTCGTCCCCGAGGGTGGCCATGCCGGCGGCGCCCACGCAGACGGCGGCGCAGTGCGCCGCGCCGGCGGCCGCGAGCAGGTCCCGGGCGGCCGGCAGCACGCTCTCCAGGAGGCCGGGTGCGTCGATGCCGCGCGGTCCCACGCCGACGGGCACCGGCGAGGACCAGGTCAGCGGCGGGCCGGCCGTCCGCGGGTCGGTCAGGGCGATCCGCAGGCCCGAACCGCCCGAGTCGACACCCAGCACCGGACCGGCAGGAAGCGACATGGCGCGCACCTTACAGCCCGCCACCGTCCGTGCGTCAGGGCAGCTGCCAGTCGACCGGCGCCGAACCCTGGCGCACCAGCAGGTCGTTGACCCGGCTGAAGGGGCGCGAGCCGAAGAAGCCGCGGTCGGCGGACATGGGGGAGGGGTGTGCGGACTCCACGCACGGCACGCCGTCCAGCAGGGGGCGCAGGTTGCGCGCGTCGCGCCCCCACAGCACCGCCACCAGCGGCTTGCCGCGCCCGACCAGGGCCCGGATGGCCTGCTCCGTGACCTCCTCCCAGCCCTTGCCGCGGTGTGCGGCGGGCCGGCGGGGCGCGGTGGTCAGCGCCCTGTTGAGCAGGAGCACGCCCTGTCGCGTCCACGGGGTGAGGTCGCCGTTGGAGGGCCGGGGCAGGCCGAGGTCGGTGTGCAGCTCGCGGAATATGTTCTCCAGGCTGCCGGGCAGCGGGCGGACCTCCGGTGCCACCGAGAAGCTCAGGCCGACGGCGTGCCCGGGGGTGGGGTAGGGGTCCTGACCCACGATCAGCACGCGGACGTCGTCGAACGGTTGCTGGAAGGCGCGCAGCACGTTCGCCCCGGAGGGCAGGTAGGTCCGGCCGGCGGCGATCTCGGCGCGCAGGAAGTCGCCCATCGCGGCGATGCGTCCGGCCACCGGGTCCAGTGCCTTGGCCCAGCCCGGTTCGACGATTTCGTTCAAGGGTCGTGCAGCCACGGCGGGTCACTCTACTGGCTCACCCCGTGATCGCACGAACCCGCACGGTGGTCGCCGGGTGGGGGCCCGGGCGGCCGCCGTGCGGGCCGGTGCTCACACCGCGCGCAGGTACTGGCGGGGCGTGTGCGTCTCGCCGCCGAGCGCTGTGGCCGCGCGCCGGACCCAGTGCGGGTCGCGCAGCAGCTCGCGGCCGAGGAGGACGGCGTCGGCCTCGCCGCCCGCGACGATCTTCTCCGCCTGCTGCGGTTCGGTGATCAGCCCCACCGCGCCGACGGGCAGCCCGGTCTCCTCGCGCACCCGCTGGGCGAACGGCACCTGGTAGCCGGGGCCCACGGGGATGCGCGCGTCGGGGACGTTGCCGCCGGTGGAGACGTCCAGGAGGTCCACGCCGTGGGCCCGCAGTTCCCGGGCCAGGCGCACGGTGTCGTCGGCGGTCCAGCCCGGCCGGTCCTCGCCCTCGTCCTCGGCGAGCCAGTCGGTGGCGGAGACGCGGAAGAAGACGGGGAGCTCCTCGGGCCACTCGCTGCGCACCGCGTCGACGACCTCCAGGGCGAGGCGGATGCGGTTGTCGAACGAGCCTCCGTAGGCGTCCGTGCGGTGGTTGCTGTGCGGGGAGAGGAACTCGTGCAGGAGGTAGCCGTGGGCGCCATGCACCTCGACGACCTGGAAACCGGCCTCGCGGGCCCGCCGGGCGGCCGCCGCGAAGTCGGCGACCACGGTGCGTATCCCCTCGGCCGTCAGCTCCCGCGGCGCCGGGTGGTCGCCGGCGAACGGCACCGGGCTCGGGCCCACCGGCTGCCAGCCGGCGGCCTCGGGGCCCACGGGCCGGCCGCCGCGCCAGGGCACGTCGGTGGACGCCTTGCGGCCGGCGTGGGCGAGCTGGATGCCCGGCACCGTGCCGTGTTCCTTGAGGAAGCCGGTCAGGCGCCGCAGCGCCGCCGCCTGCGTGTCGTTCCACAGCCCCAGGTCGGCCGGGCTGATGCGGCCCTCGGGGCTGACGGCGGTGGCCTCCAGCAGGATCAGGCCGGTTCCGCCGGTGGCCCGGGCGGCGTAGTGGGCGAGGTGCCAGTCGTTCACGGCGCCCGTGTGCTCGCCCGTGGTGTCCGCGCTGTACTGGCACATGGGGGACATCCACGCCCGGTTGGGGACGGTCAGGGACCGCAGGGTGAGGGGCTCGAAGAGGGAACTCAACGTGACTCCGTTCCGCAGACAGCAGCGACGTCCGGCGCTGCGCGCTAGTACGGCCATCACCGTACTACGGGAATCGTCGAAGTACGAATCTCCTCGTACAAGTGCCCGGAGGGGGCGCCCCGGACGCGCCGGACGGGCGCGCGGCGCGCGGTGAATGTATGCAGGAAGCATGCGCCTGCCGCACCACCTGCCCGCGTTTCCCGAGCCGCCGCGCCCGCGCCGCGCGCTGCTCGCGGTCCCGCTGGCGTACATCGTGGTGATCACGGCGGCGGACCTGCTGACCGGTCCGAACATCCACCTCGGGCCGCTGCTGGCGGTCGCCCCGGCGGTCGCCGCCACCCTCGGCGGGCCCCGGCTCACCGCGCTGGTCGGTGCCCTCGCCGTGGCCGCGCAGGTCCTCATCGGAGTCGCCTTCGGCTCGCTGACGTCGGCCAACCACGAGGCGCAGATCATCGCCCTCGTCGTCGTCTCCCTCTCCGTCATGGGCCTGAACTACATGCACGAGCGGCGGGGCAGGGTGCTGGACCAGACCCGCTCGGTGGCCGACGTCGCCCAGCGCGTCCTGCTGCGGCCGATCCCGCCGCGCATGGGCCCGCTGCGCCTGGCCGCGGTGTACGTGGCCGCCGCGGCGCAGGCGCGCATCGGCGGCGACCTGTACGCCGCCGTGCGCACCACCGGCGGCACCCGGGTGATGATCGGGGACGTGCGCGGCAAGGGCCTGACGGCCGTCGGGGACGCCGGGCTGCTGCTGGGCGCCTACCGGGCGGCGGCGCACCGCAACCCGCCCCTGACGCGTCTGGTGGCGCACCTGCACAACACCGTCTACTGGGAGCCCTCGGGCGAGAACAACGGGGGCGAGGGGTTCGTCACCGCCGTGGTCGTCGAGATCCCCGACGGGCGGGAGGAGCTCTTGATGGTCAACTGCGGCCACCCGCCCCCGCTGCGGATCCGCGGGAGCGAGGTCGTCGAGCTGACGGTGCGTGAGCCGGCCCTGCCCCTGGGCCTGGGCGGCAGCCTGACGGAGGACGACTACACCGCCGAGGTCTTCCCCTACGAGCGCGGCGACCTGCTGCTGCTCTACACCGACGGGGTCATCGAGACCCGCAGCCCGCAGGGCGCCTTCTACCCCCTGCTCGAACGCGTCGCCGCCTGGCGCGAGCGGGACCCGCAGCGCCTGGTCCAGCGCGTGCACGAGGACCTGCTGGTCCACTCCGGCGGCACGCTGCGCGACGACGTCGCCCTCGTGGCGGTCGAGCGCTGCGACGAGCGGGGCCGCAGGGGTCCCGGCACGGCACCCGTCACCCGGCGCCCGCGGTAATTACGAGGATCCTCGTACTATGGGGTTCCACCGCCGTACGGGGAAGGACCCGCCATGACCACGCCGACCGGCCGCCCACTGGCGCACCCGGCCCGGGACGAGATCCGCGTCGAGGGTGTGCTGCACGCGCTGTCCGACCCCCTGCGCCTGCGGATCGTGCGCGCCCTCGCCCACGAGGAAGGGGACCTGTGCTGCTCGGACTTCGAGCTGCCGGTCAGCAAGTCGACGACCACCCACCACTTCCGCGTCCTGCGCGAGAGCGGTGTGATCAACCAGATCTACCAGGGCACGGCCAAGGTCAACCGGCTGCGCCGGGCCGACCTCGACGACCTCTTCCCCGGGCTGCTCGACGGCGTCCTCACCGCCCTCGACCGCCAGGAGCAGCGGCTCGCCGGGCAGCGGTGAGCAGCCCCGGCCAGTCCTCGATCTTCACCGGGCCGCGGCCCAGATTCCGCCCGAGCGCCGCCTCGGCCGCCTCGATGCCCAGCCAGCCCGGCCACCGGACCACCTCCGCACCGGCCGCGCGCAGCAGCTCGTGCGGATCGGCGGCCGGGCGGCGCGCCAGCAGGGTCTCGGCGTCGGCCAGCAGCGAGCCCACCGTCTCCTTGGCGCACGGCCGGTTGGTGCCGATGACGCCCGTGGGACCGCGCTTGATCCACCCCGCCACGTACTCCCCGGCCGAGGCCGCCCCCGCCCGCAGCACCCGGCCCTGGTGGTGGGGCACCGTGCCCCGCTCGGCGTCGAAGGGCAGGCCGCCGACCGGCACCCCGCGGTAGCCCACCGACCGCAGCACCAGCTGGGCCTCGATCTCCTCGAACCGCCCGGTGCCCACCACGCCGCCGTTGCCGTCCGGCACCGTCCGCTCGAAGCGCACCGCCCGCACCGCGTCGTCGCCCAGCAGCGCCACCGGCCGCAGGAAGAAGCGCAGCCGGATGCTGCGCGCGCCGGGCTCCGCGGGGACCTGCGAGAACTCCCGCAGCACCTCGACGTTGCGGCGCGCGGGCCCCGGCAGCCCCGCCGGGTCCGCCCAGGCGGCGTCGAGGGCGGCCTCCTCGGCGTGCACGTGCGCCCGCACGCCGGGCAGGGCGCCCAGTTCGCGCAGCTCCTTGGTGGTGAACCGGGCCTGGGCCGGGCCCCGCCGGGCGACCATGTGCACCTCCCGCACCCGGCTGCCGGCGAGCGTGCCGAGGACGGCCTCGGGGACGTCGGTGGCCCGCAGCTCCGGGGCGCCGCGGGCCAGTATCCGGCTGACGTCGACCGCCACGTTGCCGGCCCCGATCACCACCACGGACCGCGCGCCGAGCACGAACCCGCCGGGCGCCGCGTCGGGATGGGCGCTGTACCAGGAGACGAACTCGGTGGCCGAGAAGCTGCCCGGCAGGTCCTCGCCCTCGATGCCGAGCCGCCGATCGCTCGCCGCGCCGACGCAGTAGACGACGGCGTGGTAGGCCTGAAGCAGCCGGTGCGGCGGGACCGCGCCCGGGCCCTCGCCCACGGACACGTTGCCCAGGAAGCTCACGCCCGGCGTCTCCAGCACGGTGCGCAGGCTGTTCTGCAGCGACTTGATCTTCTCGTGGTCGGGGGCCACGCCGTAGCGGACCAGCCCGTAGGGGCAGGGCAGCCGGTCCAGGACGTCCACGGTGACGCCCGGAACGCTGCGCTGCTGCACCAGGGCCTGGGCGGTGTAGACCCCGCTGGGACCCGATCCGACGACTGCGACGCGAAGCACGGCGGCTCCTTCCGCTGTGAGCCCCCAGGATCGCACTCCCCGGCGCGCGAAGGCAGATGCCCTGGCGCGCCGGGAGTGTTCACACCCCCGTCGGCGGCGGGTCGCCGGGCGGGAAGCCGAGCTCCCACGGCAGGCCGTAGCGCTGGAAGAGCTCGACGCGCAGCCGGTCGGTGGGCATCGGCATGCCCGGCACCAGGACCGCCACCACCGCGCCCATCATCAGGGCCCGCAGCATCCGGTAGTCGGCCTCGGGGTCGGCGGAGCCGAACTCGGCCATCGTCTCCTGCAGCAGGGAGGCCAGGCGCTGCTGGTCGGGGCAGCGGATGAAGGTCTCCGTCATCAGGATGTTGGCCATGTGCTGGCGCATCAGCCGTGGATGCTTGCGCGTGAGGTCGAGGATCGCGTCGATGGCCCGGGCGAGCTGCTCGCGCCCGTCGCGCGGCAGCGGAGTGCGCGCGTAGTAGGCGTCGATCTCCAGGTGCATCAGCCGGTGCACGGCCGACTGCAGCAGCTGACGCTTGCCCGGGAAGTAGTACGAGATCAGCCCGCGCGCCGCACCGGCGCGGTCCGCGACGTCCCCGAGGGTCGTCTCCTCGAAGCCGCGCTCGTCGACCAGCTCGGCGGTGGCCTGCAGCAGTCGTTCGCGCGATCGCCGGCGCAACTCCTCGTTCACCGCTGGGCTGCGCGGGCACATGCACATAACTCCTGTGTTGGCTGGCTCCCAACCAGTATACTTGGCGCTGCGTCACGTTGTCCCCTGTGCTGCACGGAGGACGGCTGCGCCGCCGGCGCCGGGTCATGCGGGGGATGATCCGGCGCCGGCGGCTTTTTGACGTCCCGTCACATCGAGGCTGCTTGCCGCCGGTCAGCCGGCGGAGCCGCCCGCGTGCGGGCCGAGGACACCCGCGCCGACGAGGGCGAGGAGCAACAGGCCCAGCAGGATGCGGTAGACGACGAACGGCAGGAAGCTCCTGCTGGAGATGAACCGCATGAACCATGCGATGACGGCGTAGCCGACCACGAAGGCCACCACCGTGGCCAGGGCGGTCGGCCCCCACGCCGTGGGCCCCTCGCCCGCGTCCTTCAGCTCGAACAGCCCGGAGGCGAGCACCGCCGGGATCGCCAGCAGGAACGAGTAACGGGCCGCGGCTTCGCGGGAGTAGCCGAGGAAGAGACCGCCGCCGATCGTCGCGCCCGAGCGCGAGACCCCGGGGATCAGGGCCATGGCCTGGCACAGGCCGAAGATCAGCCCGTCCCTGGTGCCGAGTTCGGCCAGCTGCTTGCGCCGCCGCACCGCCCGGTGCCGGCCGCCGGCCCGGTCGTACGCGTCCGGGCGGTGCTCGTCGCGCGCGGCCAGCCGGTCCGCCGCGCCCAGCACGACACCCATCACCACCAGGGACGTCGCGATCAGCCGCAGGTCCCGGAAGGGACCTTCGATCGCGTCCTTGAGCAGCAGGCCCAGCACGCCGATCGGCAGCGAGCCCACGATCACCAGCCAGCCCGTCCGGGCGTCCTGGTCGCGGCGCATCGCCGGATCGCGCAGCGAACGGAACCACGCCGCGAGGATGCGGCCGATGTCCCGGCGGAAGTACAGGATCACCGCGGCCTCCGTGCCGATCTGCGTGACCGCGGTGAAGGCCGCCCCCGGATCCGACCAGTGCGCGAACGCCGCGGTCAGCCGCAGATGGGCGCTGGAGGAGACGGGCAGGAACTCGGTGAGGCCCTGGACGAGCCCGAGAAGAAAGGATTCGAACCAGCTCATGAACGTCGCGCCCACCCCAGCGTCCTCGACCGGGCATGATCCGCCGCCGGTCTACCGGCCGGTACGTTCTCACGGATCGGTGAACGTCTTTACGCAATGCGGGCTGGTGTGCGAAGAGTTCATGGGCCGTACCGGCGGGGTACGGCCGCGGTTCACTCCGCGCCGCGCTCGGCGCGGCGGCGGGCCAGGGCGGCCGGCAGGGTGCGCGGCCGGCGCCGCCAGGCCACCGCGGCGGCCGCCGCGCCCGTGACCGCGATGAAGCCCGTCGCCGCCAGGAACACCGGCGAGGTGGGCGAGGTGGCGTGGCTCCCGGCGACGACGTAGGCCGCCGTGTTCGGGACGCTGCCCACCGCCGTCGCCAGCAGGAACGGCAGCCAGCCCATGCGCGAGACGGACGCGAGATAGTTCATCGCCGCGAACGGCAGCCCGGGCAGCAGCCGCAGCGCCAGCATCGAGCGGAAACCGTGCCGGCTCAGCTGCCGGTCGGCGGCCCTGAGCCACTTCCCCCGCAGCAGCGGACGCAGCGCCTCCTGCCCCAGCAGCCGGCCCAGCCCGAACGACAGGGCCGAGCCCAGCACCGTCCCCACCAGTGCCGCCGCCGTGCCCACCGGGCCGCCGAAGAGGGCACCGGCCGCCACGTTCAGCACCGGGCGCGGCACGAACGCCGCCGTGCACAGCCCGTACGCCACGGCGAACAGCACCGGGGCGGCGCCGCCCGACAGCCGGGCCGGCCAGCCGTCGGCCAGGATGCGCTCCGGACGGCACAGCAGCACGGCCGCGACCGCACCGCCGAGCAGCACGACGAGCAGCGCCAGCCGGAACCAGGGGGACAGCAGCGCGCGGACGCAGCGCTCGGCGGGCCCGGGGGACGGCACTGCGGTATCGAGCATCGAAGGAGCGTAACCGACGCCCGCCGCCCCGGGCGGCGAAAACCGTTCGACGGGCCGCAGCCGGTGCGCGAGCATCGAGGCGGTGCGAGGCGCCGGGACACCGCGCACCGGAAGGAGCCATGCCCGAACCGGCCTACGCCCGCACCAAACCGCACGTCACCATCGCCACCCTCGGCCACCGCGGTCACGGCAAGACCACGCTCACCGCCGCCCTGGCCCACCTGCTCGGTGCCCCCGCGCCCGTCGGCGCGCCGTACGTGGAGTACGAGACGGGCACCCGCCACTACGCCCACGCCGACCTGCCCGGCCGGCCCCGCCGCCTGCCCGCCCTGATCGCCGGCCTGTGGGGGCTCGACGGCGCACTTCTGGCCGTCTCGGCGCACGACGGCGTCACCCCGTCCACCGCCGAGCACCTGCTGCTGGCCCGCACCGCCGGCGTCCACCACGTCGTCGTCGCCCTCACCATGGCCGCGAGCGCCGGGCCCGCCCGCAGCGCCCGCGCCGAGGCGCAGGTGCGCGAGCTGCTCGCCGCCCACGGGGGCGGGCACGTCCCCGTCGTGCGGACCGACGCGCGGGCCGCCTTGGCCGGCGAGGCGCGCTGGCGCGCGGCGCTGGAGGCGCTCGTCGACGCCGTCGACACCTATGTGCCCACGCCGGTGCGGTACGCCGACGCGCCCTTCCTGCTCCCGCTCTCCCACGTGCGGCACCTGTCCGGCGGTGCGACGGCCGTCAGCGGCACCGTCGAACGCGGCACGCTGCGGCCGGGGGAGCGCGTGGAGCTGGCCGGCGCGGGCACGAGCGCCACCGCCGCGGAACTGCGCACCTTCGGCCGCCTCATGGACGGGGCCGAACCCGGCGACAGGCTCACCCTGCTGCTGACCGGCCCCGGCGCCCGGGCGGCGCTCCGCGGCGACGTGGTGGCCGCCCCGGGCGGCATCACCGCGCTGCGGCGCTTTCGTGCGCACGTGGAGCTGGCCGCCGGCGTCCGCGCCGGGCAGGCGCTGCGCTTCCACCTGCGCACCGCCGAGGCGGCCGGCACGCTCGCGCAGCCGCCGGGGGCGGCCGTCGCGACCGTCGAGCTCGACCGGGCCGTGGCCCTGACCCGGGGCCTGCCGTTCGCCGTGCGTCGCGACGGGCGCACGGTGGGCACCGGGGTGGTCACCGGCCCCTTGCCGGCCGGGGGACAATGAACGGATGGCCGAACCCGTACCCGTGACCCGCGACGTCGATCTGGGCACCGCCAAGCTGCTGCCCGACGTGGACCGGGACCGGGCCTGGCTGCTGACCATGGACGGCGCGCCCCAGTCGTACGTCGACCTGGACGAGCCCACCCACCTGGAGTTCGAGTACGCCCGGCGGGTGGGCCACGTCCTCGACGCCGTCGCCGCCCCCGGCCTGCCGCTGGAGGTGCTGCACCTGGGCGGCGGCGCCCTGACGCTGCCCCGCTACACCGCAGCGACCCGTCCCGGCTCCCGCCAGCGCGTGATCGAGGCGGACCGCGGCCTGATCGGCCTCGTCGCCGAGCACCTGCCGCTGCCGGCCGGCAGCGGGATCGAGGTGTGTGCCGGCGACGCCCGGGCGGCACTGGAGGCGTCCCCGGCCGGCTCCGCCGACGTCGTCGTCGCCGACGTCTTCGGCGGCTCGCGGGTGCCCGCGCACCTGACCTCGGTCGAGTACGCCCGCGCCGCCGCCCGGGTGCTGCGCCCGGGCGGCCACTACGTGGCCAACCTCGCCGACGGGGCGCCGTTCGCCTTCCTGCGCTCCCAGGTCGCCACGTTCGCGGCGGTCTTCCCGCACCTGTGCCTGATCGCCGAGGCGCCGATGCTGCGCGGGCGGCGCTTCGGCAACGCCGTGCTCGTCGCCGCCCGTACCGAGCTGCCGGTGGCGGCCCTCTCCCGCCGGGCCGCCGCCGACGCCTTCCCGGCGCGGGTGGAGCACGGGACGGCGCTCGAACGTTTCACCGCCGGCGCGCACCCGGTCACCGACGCCGAGGCGACCGCCTCGCCGGAGCCGCCGGGCGGCACCTTCACCGTCGGCTGAAGCCGGCCGTTCAGGACGAGGTCAGCGGCCGCAGCGTGCTCATGATCTTCTTGATGGTGTCGTCGGGCACCTCGTTGTCCTTGCCCTTGACGCCGGAGAAGATCCACGTCTGGAAGTCGCCGTTGGCGTCCTTGTAGGCCACCGAGAACGCCTTGCCGTCACTGGAGCACTTGTTGCCCTTGGGCACGTTGTTGGCGGACGTGGTGGCGGTGAAGCCCGTGATGCCGTGGTCGCTCGTGAACGGCTGCGCCTTGCCGATGTCGAACTTGCCCTTCTTCTCCTGGTCGAACATCGCCCAGGCCCAGCTGGCGGCGGAGTTCTCGGCGGCCTCCTGCAGGTTCTTGGCGCCCTGCGCACCCTTGGCCCCGGTGATGGCGGCGGAGTACGTCTCGTCGTAGCCCTTGTCGTTCTTCACGACGCACTGCTCGCGCTGGAAGTAGGCCGGCGAGGACATCGCCTCGGCCAGCTTGCCCTCCTTGCGGCCCGCCTCCGAGGTGTCGGGGATGGTCACGCCCGAACCCGTCGTGGCGACGTCCCAGTCGGCCGGCACGTCGTAGGCCACATGGCGCTTGGGGTTGACGACGACCTTCCAGCCGGCGATCACCGGCTTGGCGTCGCTGCCGCCCGCCCGCGGGTTGTTGCCGGGCGCCGCGCCGGACGGCGCCGCGGAGGAGGGGGCGCTCGCCGAGGGCGAGGCGTCCTTGGCGGCGGGCACCGGGTCCTTGCCCTTGTCGTCGTCCTTCAGCACGACCACCCCGGTGATCACGGCCGCGGCGACCACGGCCACCGCCGCACCCACCGCGATCACGGTGGTGCGCCGGTTCCGGCCGCCGTCCGGCGGGGGAGTGCCCGGCATGCCCGGTGCCGGCCACTGCGGCACGGTGGGCTGTTGCTGTGCGTAGGGGTTGGGCTGGGGAGGGCCCGACTGCGGGGGTGCGGGCTGCTGGTAGGGGTTGGGGTATCCGTACCCGGGCTGCTGGTACGGGTTGCCCTGGGGACCCTGCGGGTTCTGCGCTCCGCCGGGCTGCTGCTGTCCTGGCCACATGGCCGACAACCATATAGAGGGCCCGGGAACCCCGGGTAACCGGCGGCCCCTTCCCCACCAGGCTACTGACTGGTAACTTTCGCGGCATGTCACAGAGCCCGACTTCGACCGGCGATCTCCTCGCGGCGACCGTGCCCATGGTCCGCACCCTCAACCTGGAGTTCGAGGAGACCGGCGCCGAGCGCGCCGTGCTGCGCCTGCCCGACCAGCCCGCGTACCACAACCACGTCGGCGGCCCGCACGCCGGCGCCATGTTCACCCTCGCCGAGTCCGCCAGCGGCGCCATCGTGCTCGCCGCCTTCGGCGACCAGCTCGCACGGGCCACGCCGCTGGCCGTGCGCTCCGAGATCGCCTACAAGAAGCTCGCCATGGGCCCGGTCACCGCCACCGCCGAGCTCGGCCGCCCCGCCGCCGAGATCCTCGCCGAGCTCGACGCCGGCGAGCGCCCCGAGTTCCCCGTCCGTGTCTCGATCACGCGCGAGGACGGCGCGGAGACCGGCGAGATGACCATCTGGTGGACGCTGCGTCCGAACAAGTAGGCGCCCCCGGTCAACCGCGGGGGCCCTGGGGGAGTCCTACCTCCAGTAGGCTTCCCGGCGTGCGCCCTGCGGCGCACGCCGGGAAGCAGGTCGTCGTACGGGGAAGGAACCGGCGTTGCACATCCAGGAGTGGCTCGAGACAGTACCGGCGATCGCCGTCTACCTCATGGTGGGCGGAGTCATCGGGCTGGAGAGCCTGGGCATCCCGCTCCCCGGTGAGATCGTGCTCGTCAGCGCCACGCTGCTGGCCGCCTCCCAGGACCACATCAACCCCTACGTCCTGGGTGCCTGTGCGGTCGCGGGCGCCATCGTCGGCGACTCGATCGGCTACCTGATCGGCCGCAAGGGCGGCAAGCCGCTGCTGGAGTGGCTCGGCCGCAAGTTCCCCAAGCACTTCGGGCCCCACCACGTGGCCACCGCCGAGCGGTCCTTCCACAAGTGGGGCATGTGGGCCGTCTTCGTGGGCCGCTTCATCGCCCTGCTGCGCATCTTCGCCGGCCCGCTGGCCGGTGTGCTGAAGATGCCGTACTGGAAGTTCCTCATCGCCAACGTCCTCGGCGGCATCGTCTGGGCGGGCGGCACGGTCGCCGTCATCTACACCGTGGGCAAGGTCGCCGAGGAGTGGCTCAAGCGCTTCTCCTGGCTGGGCCTGGTGGCCGCCCTGCTCTTCGGCCTGGGCTCGTTCGTCGTGATGCGCATCCGCGCGAAGAAGACCGCGGCGGCCCAGGAGGCCGCGCAGCCCGCCGAGCCCGAGGCGGTCGCCGCCGCCGAGTGACGGCCCATCGGCCGCGTACGACGAGGGCCCCCGGTGCAGCGAGCACCGGGGGCCCTTGCCGTACGGCTGCGAGAGGTGCAGCCGCGAGGGGTACGGCTGGGTGTCGTTGCGCCTGTGATCTGCGCCGCACCCTCCGGCGTCCCGGCGCGGTGTCGCATACGGTGCGCAGTGGATCGACCGGTGCGCGGCGAGGAGCGGACATGACGCAGCAGGCACTGATCAGGGGCGTGGCCGGCAAGGAGCCGCGCGTGGACGCGACCGCGTTCACCGCGCCGACCTCCGTCGTCCTCGGCGACGTCACCCTCGGCCCCGGGGCCAGCGTGTGGTACCACGCGGTCCTGCGCGCCGACTGCGGCCCGGTCGTGCTGGGCGCCGGCAGCAACATCCAGGACAACTGCACCGTCCACGTCGACCCCGGCTTCCCCGTCACCGTGGGCGAGCGCGTGACGGTCGGGCACAACGCCGTCCTGCACGGCTGCACGGTGGAGGACGACGTGCTGATCGGCATGGGCGCGACCGTCCTCAACGGCGCCCGCATCGGCGCCGGTTCGCTGGTGGCCGCGCAGGCGCTCGTGCCGCAGGGCATGCAGGTGCCGCCGGGCTCGCTGGTCGCGGGCGTGCCGGCCAAGGTCCGGCGGGAGCTGACCGAGGAGGAGCGCGCGCACATCCGCCTCAACGCCGAGATGTACACGGGCCTGGCCGCCGCCCACCGCGAGGCCATGGAGGGCTGAGCGCCGTCAGGGCGCCGCCACGCCGGTGATGCGGGTCAGGGCGTCCCCGAGGGCGCCGGCCCGCTCGGGGCCCTCGCGCCAGCGGGCGCCGATGTGGCCGTCGGGGCGGACGAGCAGGGCTCCGTGCGGACCGAGGTCGCAGGGGCCGGTGTGCTCGGCGGGAAGTGCCTCGACGCGCAGCGGCCACGGTCCGGCGGCGGGGCGCGTCCACCGGGCGGGGTCCGGGGTGAACAGGGTGAACCACGGGCCGCAGGCGTCGAGCGTGGAGCGGCCGGGCGTGAGCCACAGGTGCGGCATGCGGTGGCCGGGGTGCGGGATGGGGACGTAGTCGGTGCCCGTGCCGGGCGACTCGGGCGGGGCGTCGGCGCCGGGCAGGACCGCGCCGGAGCGGTAGGCGACGCCGAGCACGAGGCCGAGCTGGGCGAAGTACTCCTGCGACCAGGGCAGTTCCACCCGGTCCGGGGCGGGCCCGGCCCGTCGGCGCTGCTCGGCGCGCCGGCTCTGCACCTCGACCAGGAGCCGGGTGTTGGCCACCGTCTGCCGCAGGGTCCGGTGGGCGACGGGTTCCCGTTCCTCGCCGTAGGTCTCCGGCAGGGCCGGGCCGGCCCACCCGTGGAGGGCGCCAGCCAGTTTCCAGCACAGGTTGTGCACGTCGCCGAGGCCGGTGTTCATGCCCAGGCCGCCGACGATCGGCATCGCGTGCGCGGCGTCGCCGGCGAGCAGGACGCGGCCGTGGGCGAAACGGTCGGCGACGAACGCGTTCATCACCCAGTGCTGCACCCGCACCACCTCGGCCCGCACCCCTGCGCAGGGACCGAGGGCCTGCGCGACGAGGCCGGGCCAGTCGGCGCGCCCGGCGTCCTCGGGCGTGGGGACGAACCAGGCCCAGCCGCCCTCGGGGTGGAGCGGGGCGACCATGCCGTGCGCGGTGAAGTAGACCCCGGCGGGCCGGCCGGCGCACCAACGGTCGAGGTCGGCGTCGAAGACGACCGTGGTGAAGTTCCCCAGCGCCCCGGGGCCGGTGGTGCCGGTGCCCAGCAGCTGCCGGACGGTGGAGCTCGCGCCGTCCGCGGCCAGGACGTACCGGGCCCGCACGCGCGTCGTGCCGCCGCGCCGGTGGTCGGCGAGGGTGGCCACGATGCCGTCGTCGTCCTCGCGCAGGCCGGTGAGCTCGGCCCCGAACCGTACGGGCGCGCCGGCCGCGGCGAGCAGGAGGGGCTCCAGCCGGTCCTGCGAGGTGACCACGCCCCGCACGGGGCTCTCGGGCACGGGGGCGTCGATGCCGACCATGGCGGCGGTGGCGAAGTCGGGGCCGTCCAGGGTGTCCCGGAAGCGGATGCGGCCGTACTCCGGCGGGAAGGCCACGGCCGTGATCGCCGCGGCGAGCCCGAGGTGGCGGAAGATCTCCATCGAGCGCACGTTGACCAGCCGGGAGCGGGGGAACGGCGACAGCTCGTCGTGCTTTTCCACCAGCAGCGTCGGCACGCCCCAGCGCTCCAGCAGCGCGCGGGCGGTGAGCCCGACCGGGCCGCCGCCGACGATCAGTACGGCCGCCGGGGGCTCCTCGCGCCCGGGACCGCCGCCGGGGCCGGCCCGACCCGTCATGGGACCACTGTGGTGCCACCGCCGGCCGGCCGCAACGGGGCCGGCCGGCGTCAGCCCGTCGCGAGGAGCACCGTGCCCACCAGGGCCAGGCCCGCACCCGCGGCCTGCACCGTGCGCAGCCGCTCGCTGAGGAAGCCGCGCGCGGCCAGCGCGGTGACCACCGGGTAGAGCGAGGCGAGCACGGCCGCGACCGTCACGGGCCCGCTGTGCGCGGCGATGCTGTAGGTGCCGTTGGCGGCCACGTCGGCCAGTCCCACGAAGGCGAGGGCGGGCAGGGCCCCGCGCAGCGCGCTCCGGCCGCCTTCGGGCAGCGCGGGGGAGCCGCGGCGCACGGAGGCGTACAGGGCGCCGGCGCCGACGACCACGTTGCACAGACGCTGGACGAACAGGGCGAGGAAAAGACCCGTCAGATTGTGCGAGGCCTCGGCGATCAGGGCCATCACGGAGCCGAAACCGAAGGCGGCGACGAGGGTGAGCACGAGGGTCTGCCGCTGGACGGGTGCCCCGCCCAGGCCCGGGCCGCTGGCGAGGACGACGCCGGCGACGGCCACCACGATGCCCGCGAGCTGCAGCAGGCCGGGCCGCTCGCCGAGGACCAGGCCCACGCCCACGGGGACGGCGACGCCGCCGAGCGCGCCGAGGGGGGAGACCACGCCCATGGGGCCGAGCGCCAGGGCCCGGTAGAAGGCGAGCATGGCGGCGGGGCCGACCACGCCGGCCGCGACCGCGTACCACAGCTGCGGTCCGGCCTCGGACCAGCCGCCGGTGCCCACCACGATCGTGCCCAGCGCGACGACGGCGAGCAGTTGCGAGACCAGGACCACGGTCAGCGCGGGCATGCGCCGGGTCAGCAGCCCTCCGCCGAAGTCGGCCAGCCCCCACATCAGGCTGGTGAGCAGGGCGAAGACCGGTGTCATGGGGAAGACCTCGCAGTACAGTGTGATGGACGGTGGCGTCCACGACACCGTAGTGCATGAGACTGAACTTCTTGAAACATTATTTTCGACGGGATGAACGGGACGGATCGTGACGGACCTCGACCAGCTCACGCAATCGCTCGCCCGCAACCTCAAGCACTGGCGTGCCGAGCGGCACTTCACGCTCGACGCCCTCGCCGCCCGCTCGGGGGTCAGCCGCGGCATGATCATCCAGATCGAGCAGGCCCGGACCAACCCCAGCGTCGGCACCACGGTCAAGCTGGCCGACGCGCTCGGCGTGAGCATCACCACCCTCCTCGACTACGAGCAGGGCGCCCGCGTGCGCCTCGTCCCGCGCGAGCAGGCGGTGCGCATGTGGTCCACCGAGGCCGGCAGCCACACCTCCCTGCTCGTGGGCACCGACGCCCGCGGACCGCTGGAGCTGTGGGACTGGCGCATCATGCCCGGCGACAGCAGCGTCTCCGACCCCCACCCGGCCGGCACCGTCGAGCTGCTGCGCGTCACCGCGGGCGAGCTCACCCTCGTCGTCGACGGCGAGGAACACCTGCTGCCGGCCGGCACGTCCGCCACCTTCGAGGCCAACGTGCCCCACACCTACCGCAACACGGGCACCGAACCGGTCGAGATGACCATGGCCGTCGCCGTCCCGCCCGCCCGCTGACCGCTCCGCGCGGACGGGCGGGCGCCGCTCACGGGTGCACCGGCCGCCGGGAGACGTCGAGCGACAGGGCGAGCGAGTGCTCGGCGAACCCCAGGCTCCGGTAGAGCGCTTCGGCGTCCGGCGTCGCGTGCAGGTCCACGCGCGTGACGCCCCGCTCGGCGAACCAGCCGAGCAGCGCCTCGGTCGTCGCCCGGGCGTACCCCCGGCCCCGGTACCGCGCGTCCGTGGAGACCGTGAAGACGAAACCGAAGCGCCCGGTGGGATGGCCGGGCGCCGGCAACCGCTCCTCCAGCCGTCCCACCGCGCACGCCGCCAGATGTGCGGGCCCGTCCCCCGGGACGCCGTCCACGACGAACGCCCCGAGGAGCGGCCGCGCGGCCGCCAACTGCTCCCGGGCCATCCGCTCGGCCTCCCGCTCCCAGGGACCGGGCGCGTCACGGCCCTCCATCGCGGCGAACATCAGCCGGCGCAACCGTACGATCTCGGCGGCGTCCTCGGGGCCCGCCGGGCGTGTGGTGATCATGAGTGGACGCTAACGCAGCCCCCGGCCGCCGGGATCACCAGGCGGGCAGCGCACCCCCGGGCCCCTGGCCCGGGGCGCCGGCCTTCTGCCGCCGCGCGGCCCGCAGGCCCAGGGAGGGGATCTCGATCGCCGGGCAGCGGTCCATCACCATCAGCAGCCCGGCCGCCCGCGCCCGGTCGTAGGCGTCCTCGTCGACCACCCCGAGCTGGAACCACAGCGCCTTCGCGCCGATCGCCACGGCCTCGTCCGCCACCGCGCCCGCCAGCTCCGAGCGGACGAAGACGTCCACCACGTCCACGTCGAAGGGAATCTCCGCGAGCGAGGCGTACCCCCGCTCGCCGTGCACCGTCTCCGCCCTGGGGTGCACGGGCACGACGCGCTTGCCGTACTGCTGCAGGATCCCGGCGACCCCGAAGGCCGCACGCCGCTCGTTGGACGACAGACCGACCACCGCCCAGGTGTCGCCGGTCTCCTCGATGATCTTCCGGATGATTCCCGGTTCTGCGTACATGCCCGCTCAACGACCGCCCACCGCCCCCCATTCCCGCCCGCGGGCGAGCATTTAGGCTGGCGGGATGCAGGACGAGTACCGCACGGTGGCGCGCGAGGGCGTGCACGAGATCGAGATCAACAAGTCGCGCTTCCTCTGCGCGCTCGCGCCCGCCGCGACCGAGGAGGAGGCCCAGGCGTTCCTCGCCCGCGTCCGCAAGGAGCACCCCACCGCCCGCCACCACTGCTGGGCCTACGTCCTCGGCGCCGACGGCTCCGTGCAGAAGGCCAGCGACGACGGCGAACCCGGCGGCACCGCCGGCGTCCCCATGCTGCAGATGCTGCTCCGCCGCGACATGCGCTACGTCGTCGCGGTCGTCACCCGCTACTTCGGCGGCGTCAAGCTCGGCGCCGGCGGCCTGATCCGCGCCTACGGCGGAGTGGTCGGCGAGGCCCTCGACACCCTCGGCACCGTCACCCGCCGCCGCTTCCGGCTCGCCACCGTCACCACCGACCACCAGCGCGCCGGAAAACTGGAGAACGAACTGCGCGCCACCGGCCGGGACGTGCGCGAGGTCGCCTACGGCAGCGAGGTCCGCATCGGGATCGGCCTGCCCGAGGCCGACGTCGAGGACTTCCGCGCCTGGCTCGCCGACACCACCGCCGGCACCGCCCGCCTCGACCTCGGCGGAGAGGCGTACGGCGACGCCTGAACAATGAGAAACTCAAGCCTGGTGAGGAATGGGATGCCGCGAGAAGCGGAAGTGGCACGGGGCGACAGCGGAGGAGACGAGATGCGGGCCGGAGCCCTGCGGTGAGGCTGCTGCACACCTCCGACTGGCACCTGGGCCGGTCCTTCCACCGCGTCGGCCTGCTGGCGGCCCAGCGCGCCTTCCTCGACCACCTCGTGCACACCGTGCGCGAACATCGCGTCGACGCCGTCCTCGTCGCCGGCGACATCTACGACCGGGCCGTGCCCCCGCTCGCCGCCGTCGAGCTCTTCGACGAGGCCCTCCACCGCCTCGCCGCCCTGTCGGTGCCCACCGTCATGATCTCCGGCAACCACGACTCCGCCCGCCGCCTCGGCGTCGGCGCCGGCCTCATCGACCGCGCCGGCATACACCTGCGCACCGACCCCGCCACCTGCGCCACCCCCGTCGTCCTGGCCGACGACCACGGCGACGTCGCCTTCTACGGCCTGCCCTACCTCGAACCCGCCCTCGTCCGCGACCAGCTCGGCGCCGACGGCACCGGCCACGCCGCGGTGCTCGGCGCCGCCATGGACCGGGTCCGCGCCGACCTCGCCGCCCGGCCCGCCGGCACCCGCTCCGTCGTCCTCGCCCACGCCTTCGTCACCGGCGGCACCCCCAGCGACAGCGAGCGCGACATCACCGTCGGCGGCGTCGCCTCCGTGCCGCCCGAGACCTTCGCCGGCGCCGACTACGTCGCCCTCGGCCACCTGCACGGCTGCCAGACCGTCGGCGAACGCGTCCGCTACTCCGGCTCCCCGCTCGCGTACTCCTTCTCCGAGGCCGACCACCGCAAGACCATGTGGCTCGTCGACCTCGGCCCCGCCGGCGAGATCACCGCCGAGCGCGTCGACTGCCCCGTGCCCCGGCCCCTGGCCCGCCTCCGCGGCCACCTCGCCGACCTGCTCGCCGACCCCGCCCTCGACGCGCACGAGGACGCCTGGGTCGAGGCCACCCTCACCGACCCCGTGCGACCGGCCGACCCCATGGCCCGCCTCGCCCGCCGCTTCCCGCACGTCCTCAGCCTGCTGTTCGACCCCGAACGCGCCCCCGGCGACGACGCCCCCGCCTCCTACGCCCAGCGGCTGCGCGGCCGCACCGACCAGCAGATCGCCGAGGACTTCGTCGCCCACGTGCGCGGCAAGGGCCCCGACGACGCCGAACGCGCCGTGCTCACCGCCGCCCTGGACGCCGTACGCACCGAGGACGCCGCCCGCGAGGTGGCCCGGTGAGACTCCACCGGCTGACGATCACCGCGTTCGGGCCCTTCGGCGGCACCCAGCACATCGACTTCGACGACCTGTCGGCGGCGGGGCTCTTCCTGCTCCACGGCCCCACCGGCGCCGGCAAGACCTCCGTCCTCGACGCGGTCTGCTACGCCCTGTACAACGAGGTCCCCGGCGCCCGGCGCGGCAGCGACCTCGCCCTGCGCAGCGACCACGCCGACCCCGGCACGGCGACCGAGGTCGTCCTGGAGTTCACCGTCGCCGGCCGCCGCCTGGAGGTCACCCGCCGGCCCGAACAGCTGCGGCCCAAGAAGCGCGGCAGCGGCCTGACCAAGGAGAAGGCCTTCAGCGCCCTGCGCGAGAAGCCCGCCGGGGCCGCCGAATGGAAGGGCCTCAGCCGCTCCCACCAGGAGATCGGCGAGGAGATCAAGCAGCTGCTCGGCATGAGCCGGGAACAGTTCTGCCAGGTCGTGCTGCTGCCGCAGGGCGACTTCGCCCGCTTCCTGCGCGCCGAGGACGCCGCCCGCGGCAAGCTGCTGCGCAGCCTCTTCGGCACGGGCCGCTTCCTGGCGGTCGAGGAGCGCCTGGCCGACCAGCGCCGCTCGGCCGAGGCCCGCGTCCGCACGGGTGACGAGCACCTCCTGGCTCTGGCCCACCGCATGCAACAGGCGGCGGCGGACCCCACCCTGCCGCAGGTGGCCACACCGTCTCCGTCGACGGCCGTGCGGGACGGCTCCCGCCGCGCGCCGGGGCCGTCCGGTGCCGGGCTGCTCGGCGGGGAGCCCCCCACAGGGGGCCCGGGGGGCGAAGCCCCCGGACGGGGTACGGGGCGGAGCCCCGAAGCGGGGGTTCGGGGGCGCAGCCCCCAGGAAACGGTGAAAGGCCGGGACCGGGGCCCCTCCCCCTCCGCACGCCGCGCCACCGTGCCCGCCCAGGGCCGCCGCCCCGCCGAGCCCCCCGTCCTCGCCGCCGGCGAGCCGGGGCTCGCCGAGGCCGTGCTCGAGTGGGCCGCCCTCGCCCGCAGCAACGCGCGCGAGGCACTCGCCGTCGCCGACGTCGCCGTACGGGCCGCCGAGGACGCCCACCGCGACGCCCGGCAGCACGCCGAGAGCGCAGCCCGCCTGGCCGCGAACCGGCTGCGCCACGCGGAGGCCGTACGCCGCGGCGAGGCGCTGGCCGCGCGCCGCGACGCCCACGAGGAGGCCCGCGCCCGCCTGGAGCGCGCCGCGGCCGCCGAGTCCGTCGCGCCGGCCCTGGAGCTGCGCGCGAAGGCCACCGCCGCGCACCGCGCCGCCGTCACCGCCGAGGAACAGGCCCGCGAGGCGCTGCCCGCCGCGCACCGTGCCGACGGCGCCGACGAACTGGCCGCCGCCGAGCGCACCCTGCGCGAGGAACTCGGCGCCCTCTCGGCCGCCCGCCGGGCCGAGGAGCGCGCCGCCGGCATCGTCGCCGAGACCGCCGCCCTGGAGGCCGAGGCCCGCGCCGACGAGGAGGCGCTGGCCGAGGCCGACCAGTGGCTCGCGGTCTGGGAGACCACACGCGAACGCCACCGGCAGCGCATCGAGACCGCCCGGGACGCGGTCGGCCTGGCCGAGCGGCTCGCCGGAGCGCTCGAGCCCGCCCGGCGCCGCCTGGAGGCCGCCCGCCGCCGCGACGCCCTCGCCCGGCAGGTCGAGGAGGCCGAGGCCGGCCTGCCCGCCGTGCGCACCGAGGCCCTCGACGCCCGCGCCCACTGGCTCGACCTGAAGGAGCGCCGCCTGGACGGCATGGCCGCCGAGCTCGCCGCCGGCCTGCAACCGGGCCGGGCCTGCGCGGTGTGCGGCGCCACCGAGCACCCGGCCCCGGCCCGGCCCGGGGCCGGCCACGTGGACCGGGCGGCCGAGGAGGCGGCCCTGGCCGCCCACCAGCACGCCGAGGCGCGCCGCGAGGCCGCCGAGGGCCGGCTGCGCTCCCTGCACCAGGAACTGGCCGCGGCCACGGCCGAGGCCGGCGACGAGAGCACCGCCGGCCTCGCCGGCGCCCTCGCCGAGCTGACGGACCGGCACGCCGCCGCCACCCGCGCCTCCCACGACCTGCTGCCCACCCGCGAGGCGCTGGCCGCGGCCGAGCGCGAGTACGAGCGGCGCCGCGAGGACCGGCAGCAGGCCGGGCTGCGCCTCGCCTCCCGCACCTCCCGCCGCGAGAACCTCGAACGCGAACGGCAGTCGCTGCAGCACGAACTGGACCGGGCCCGCGGCGGCGAGGCGAGCGTCGCCCACCGGGCCGCCCTGCTGGAGGACCGGCTGGCGGCCCTGGCCGCCGCGGCCGAGGCCGCGCGCGAGGCGGCCCGCACGGCCGCCGCCCTGGCGGCCGCCGAGGCGGACCTCGCGGGCGCGGCTGCCCGCGCCGGCTTCGCCGACCCGGACGAGGCGGCCGCCGCGCTGATGGACGCGGACGGGCGGCGGGAGCTGAGCCGGCGGCTCGAACAGTGGCGGGCAGCGGAACTGGCGGTGGCCGCCGAGCTGGCCGACCCGGAGCTGCTCGCGGCGGCCGCCGCGCCCCCCGCCGACCCGGAGGCCGCCCGGGCCGAGGCCGAGACCGCGCACGAGGCGCTGCAGCGGGCCTTCGCCCGCGCCGCCGCGGCCCGTACCCGCTGCGAGGAGCTGGACCGCCTGTCCGCCGAGGCCGCCGCCGACGTGCGGCGGCTCGCGCCGCTGCGCGAGGAGTACCACCGCGTGGCGGAGCTGGCCGCGCTGGCCGCCGGCACCTCCGCCCGCAACGAGCTCAAGATGCGCCTGGAGTCCTACGTGCTGGCCGCCCGGCTGGAGCAGGTCGCGGCGGCGGCGACGGCCCGCCTGCAGCGGATGTCGGCCGGGCGCTACACGCTGGTCCACTCCGACGCCAGGACCGGCGGCCGCGGCCGCTCCGGCCTCGGCCTGCACGTCGTCGACGCCTGGACCGGCAGCGAGCGCGACACGGCGACCCTCTCCGGCGGCGAGACGTTCTTCGTCTCCCTCTCCCTGGCCCTGGGCCTCGCCGACGTGGTCACCGAGGAGGCCGGCGGCACCCGGCTGGAGACCCTCTTCATCGACGAGGGCTTCGGCAGCCTCGACGAGCAGACCCTCGACGAGGTGCTGGACGTCCTCGACTCCCTGCGCACCCGCGACCGTGCCGTGGGCATCGTCAGCCACGTCGCCGACCTGCGCCGGCGCATCCCCGCTCAGCTGCAGGTGGTCAAGGAGCGCTCCGGCTCGGCCGTGCGGCACCGGACGGCTCGCTGCGCCGGCTGAGGGAGCGGCGGGGGAGCGGCGAGGAGTACACGACGCTGGTCGTCACCGCGCCCAGCGCCCCGACGCGGCCGGCGACCTCCTCCAGGTGGCGCATGGAGCCGGCGGCGACCTTCAGCACGAAGCAGTCGTCGCCGGTGACGTGGTGGGCCTCCAGGATCTCGGGCGTGGCGGCCAGCAGGTCGTGAAAAGGTTTGTAGTTGCCGTTGGGGTAGCGCAGCCGCACGAACGCGAGGACGGGCAGTCCCAGCTTCTCCGGATCCACGACGGCCGTGTAGCCGCCGATCACCCCGGCCTCCTCCAGCCGCCTGACCCGCTCGGTGACCGCGCTCGCGGACATGTTCACCGCGCGCGCCAACTCGGCGTAGCCGGCACGGCCGTTGCTCTGCAGGGCGTCGAGGATGCGCCAGTCGGTGGCGTCAGGGGAATACCCGGTCATGGGCGATGTCTAGCAGCGGAATCCCCGGCAGGGCAATACCTTTCCCGTGGATCGTTCGTTCCGGCGAATGATCACGGACCGTAGGTTTACCGGCATGACGAACACCGCCATGACACGCACCGCCATGACGCACACCGCCGTCACCGCCACCCTCGCCTCGCCCGCCGAAGCGGCGGCCCACTTCGCCGCCCGGCTGACCTTCTACACGGACGTCGCCGACGTCCACGCCGCGCTGGCCGCGGGCACGGCGGACTTCACGGTGGTCGACTGCCGTTCCACGGCGGCGTGGGACCAGGGCCACGTGCCCGGTGCCGTGCACCTGCCCACGGCGCAGATCCCGCAGCTGGCCGACGAGTTCCTGGATGCGGCCGTGCCGGTCGTCGTCCACTGCTGGGGCCCCGGCTGCGACGGCGCCGCGCGGGCGGCCCTGGCGCTGGCGCGCCGGGGCTACCGGGTGAAGGAGATGCTGGGCGGCATCGAGTACTGGATCCGCGAGGGGTACGAGGTCGAGACGTGGCAGGGCCGCACGCAGTCCGCCCCCGACCCCCTGACGGCGCCGGTCGACGGCGCCGACTGCGGCTGCTGACGCCGCGAGCGCACGCCGGGGGACGGGGAACGGGCGGGGTGGGGGAACACCCCCTCTGGGAAGGATCCCGGTAGCCGTCAGGAAGGGGTCCGCCATGCCGCACCGGACCAGAACCGCGCACGACCCCGTGCACCACCCCCTCTTCGCGCGCTTCTACGCGCGCGTCGCTCCCGCCCTCGACGAGCGCGCCGGGGTGCGGGCCCACCGCCGCGAGCTCGTGGCCGGGCTGTCGGGGCGCGTGATCGAGATCGGCGCCGGCGCGGGGCTGAACTTCGCGCACTACCCCGGCACGGTCTCGGAGGTCGTGGCGATCGAACCGGAGCGCCTGCTGCGCCGGCTGGCGGTGGAGGCCGCCGTGCGGGCCGGGGTGCCGGTGGACGTGGTGCCCGGTGCCGCCGAGGCGCTGCCCGTCAAGAGCGAGGCGTTCGACGCGGCGGTGGTGAGCCTGGTGCTGTGCTCCGTCCGCGACGTGCGGCGGTCGCTGGCGGAGCTGCGCCGGGTGCTGAGGCCGGGCGGCGAGCTGCGGTTCTACGAGCACGGGGTGGCCCGCGGCCGGGTGCCGGCGCAGGTGCAGCGGGCCCTGGACCGTACGGTGTGGCCGGTGCTGTTCGGCGGGTGTCACACCGCCCGCGACCCGCTGGCGGCGATCGAGGCCGCCGGGTTCGAGCAGGTGACCTGCAGACGGTTGCTGGTGCCGGGCGGCAGGATCCCGATGCCGCACGCGCCGCACGTCCTGGGCTCGGCCAGACGCCCGGCGGACGGGTAGGGGCGCCGGAAAAACCCCGGGCAAGCGGAGGAGCCCTCCCTTACGGTGGCGATCGTCAAGATCATCGATCACCGTGGGGTTCTCCATGACGCACCGGACCGACCGGCCCTTCCGCTTCGCCGTCAACATGTTCACCGCCGGCACGGGCGCCCAGTGGCGCGAGAAGTGCCGCCGGGCCGAGGAGCTCGGTTACGACGTGATCCTGGTGGCCGACCACCTCGGCATGCCGGCCCCCTTCCCCTCCCTGGTGGCCGCCGCCGAGGTCACCGAGCGGCCCCGGCTGGGCACCTATGTGCTCAACTCCGGCTTCTACAACCCGGCACTGCTCGCCCGCGAGGTCGCCACGACCGATCTGCTGACCGGCGGCCGCTTGGAGTTGGGCCTGGGCACCGGCTATGCGCAGGCCGAGCACGAGAGCGCCGGCCTGCCGTTCGGCTCGCCGCGCGAGCGCGTCGAGCACCTGGCCCGTACGGTCGACGAGGTCGGCCGGCTGCTCGCGGACCCCGGGCACGTGCCCGCGGCCGTCCAGCAGCGCGTCCCGGTCGTGATCGGCGGCAACGGCGACCGGGTGCTGCGCCTGGCCGCCCGGCACGCCGCCACCATGGCCTTCACCGGGGGCGGCGCCGGCCCCGACGGGGCGCCGCGACTGCACGCGCCCGCCGCCCTGGAGGAGCGCGTGGCCGCCTTCCGCCGCTTCGAGGCCGAGCGGCCCGAGGATCTCGCGCCCGCCGAGCTGAACTTCCTGGTCCAGATCGTGACCGTCGGCGGCGACCCGTTCGCCAGGACCGGCGACCTGATCGGTGACGTGGCGCATCTCACCGAGGAGGAGCTGCTGGACCACCCCGCGCTGCTCTCCGGCTCCGTCACGGAGATCGCCGAGCGCCTGCGCTCGCACCGCGCGCGGTACGGCTTCAGCTACTTCACGATCCTGGAGCCGTACATGGAGGAGTTCGCACCGGTGATCGAGCACCTGCGCGACTGAATCCCACGCTGTTTTGCCTCTCCTTTACCATGGAGGGGCATCAGTACAGCCGACGGCATCCCGCACACGAAAGGTGTGAGCGTCCGCCCATGGGCGAGCCTCCCAGTAGCCACCCCCGGAACCGACATCGCGCGGTCCTTCCGCCCCTGCCCGACCATGGGACGGAGGTGAACCGATGACCGAGCTCCTCCTCCTGGGGATCGCGCTGCTGCTCACGCTGGCCTGCGCCGTCTTCGTCGCCGCGGAGTTCTCCCTCACCACCGTCGAGCGCGCCGAGCTGCAGCGCGCGGCCGAGAAGGGCGAGCGCGGCGCCGAGAGCGCGCTGAAGGCCGTGCGCGGCCTGACCTTCCAGCTCTCCGGCGCCCAGCTGGGCATCACCCTCACCGGCCTGGTCATCGGCATGCTCGCCAAGCCGTCCATCGCCGCCCTGCTCACCGGCCCGCTGACGGCCGCGGGCCTGCCCGCCTCGGCGGCCTCCTCCACCGCGCTGGTGCTGGGTACCGTCCTGTCCACCGTGGTGCTGATGGTCGTCGGCGAGCTGGTCCCCAAGAACTGGGCGATCTCCCGGCCGCTGCCCGTCGCCCGCCACGTCGCCGGCGCGCAGCGCGCCTTCAGCACGGCCTTCCGCCCGCTGATCCGGCACCTGAACAACAGCGCCAACCACATGGTGCGCCGCCTGGGCCTGGAGCCCTCCGAGGAGCTCGCCACCGCGCGCGGCCCGCAGGAACTCATCGCCCTCGCCCGGCACTCCGCCCGCGCGGGCGCCCTGGAGGCGGACACCGCCGAGCTGTTCGTGCGCACCCTGAACCTGGCCGACCTGACCGCGGAGAACGTGATGACCCCGCGCGTGCAGGTCATCGCCCTGGACGAGCGCGCCACCGCCGAGGACGTCGCCAACGCCACCCTGGCCACCGGCCTGTCCCGCTTCCCGGTCTACCGGGACACCCTCGACACCGTCGTGGGCACCGCCCACATCAAGGACGTCCTCGCCATACCCGCCGACGAGCGCCCCCGCCGCCCCGTGGCCGGCCTCTTGCGCGAGCCGCTGTTCGTGCCGGCGTCCCTGACCGTGGACCGGCTGCTGGACCGCCTCTCCGGCAGGCGCACCATGGCCATCGTCATCGACGAGTACGGCGGCACCGCCGGCGTCGCCACCCTGGAGGACATCATCGAGGAGGTCGTCGGCGAGGTCCGCGACGAACACGACCCCATGGAGCTGCCCGACCTCGCCCCGGCCGGCCGGGACCCCGAGGGCCGCAAGCGCTACGACGCCGACGGCGCCACCCGCACCGACCAGCTCGAACACATCGGGCTGCGGGCCCCCGAGGGCCCCTACGAGACGCTCGCCGGACTCGTGGCCGCCGTGCTCGGCCGCATCCCCGTCCGGGGCGACACCGTGGCGGCCGGCGGCTGGCGGATCGAGGTCACCGACGACTCCGGCCGCCGCGCCGCCCGCGTCCTGCTGACGGCCCCCCTGCCGCACGAGCGGCAGGCGAGCGCCGACGGCACCGAGGAGGCCGGCCGATGACCTTCCTGCAACTGCTCATCGGCCTGGCCACGCTCGTGGCCAACGCCTTCTTCGTCGGCGCGGAGTTCGGCATGATCTCCGTGCGCCGCGGCCAGATCGAGCCGTACGCCGAGCAGGGCGACCGCCGGGCCCGGGCCGTGCTGTGGGGCCTGCAGCACATCTCCGCGCTGATGGCGGCGGCCCAGCTGGGCATCACCCTGTGCACGCTGGTCCTCGGCGTGGTCGCCGAGCCGGCCATCGCCGACCTGCTGGGGCCCGTCTCGGACGCGGTGGGCCTGCCGCACCAGCTGGTCCACCCGGTCTCGTTCGTCATCGCGCTCGCCGTCGCGACGTACCTGCACATGCTCTTCGGCGAGATGGTGCCCAAGAACATCGCGCTCGCCGAGCCCGTGCGCACCGCGCTGCTGCTCGGCCCGCCGCTGGTGACGCTGGCCCGCGCCCTGCGCCCGTTCGTCTTCACCATCAACCAGCTGGCCAACGGCGCGCTGAAACTGCTGCGGGTCGAGCCCAAGGACGAGATCACCGCCGCCTTCTCCGACGAGCAGCTCTCCCGCATGGTCGCCGACTCCAGCGAGGCCGGCCTGCTCGACTCGCGGGCCACCGCACGGCTGCGCGACGCCCTCAAGCTCGGCACGCGCCCGGTCAAGGACGTGGTCATGCCGCTGGAGAAGGTCGTCTCCGCCCCCTTCGGGATCACCCCCGAGGAGCTGGAGCACCTGGCCGCCTCCTCCGGCTACTCCCGCTTCCCCGTGACCGACGACGCCGGCCGGATCCTGGGCTACCTGCACGTCAAGGACGCCCTGGACGCCCGGCCCCGCACCGCGCCCTTCCCGCTGCGCCGGCTGCGGCCCATCGCCCGGGTGCAGGCGGACACCCCGCTCGACGACGTCATCCGCGCCATGAGCCGCACGGGCGCCCATCTGGCCGCGGCCATCGGCGAGAACGACCGGCTCACCGGGCTGGTCATGCTCGAGGATGTGCTCCGGCAGCTGGTGGGCACCCGCGCGTGAGAACCTGCCGGCGGTAGGATCTGCGGGCCATGCCGATGAATGCCGTGCCGAGGAACAAGGGCCCGCAGGACGAGGGCCCGCAGCCCGCGTCCCGTCCGTACACCAGCTTCGTCGCCGTCGGCGACTCCTTCACCGAGGGGATGTCCGACGCGCTGCCGGACGGCCGCTACCGCGGCTGGGCCGATCTGCTCGCCACCCGGCTCGCCGGGCGGACGACCGGCTTCCGGTACGCCAACCTGGCGGTGCGCGGCAAGCTCATCGGGCAGATCGCCGACGAGCAGACCCAGGCCGCCGCCGACCTCGGCGCGGACCTGGTGACCCTGGTCGGCGGGCTCAACGACGTCCTGCGGCCCGGCTGCGACGTGGACCTGGTCTGCGCCCGCCTCGCCGAGGCCGCCGGCCGCCTCGCCCCCGGCTGCCGGCAGCTGGTGCTCATGCGCAGCCCCGGCCGGCGCGGCCCCGTCCTCGAACGCTTCCGGCCGCGCATGGAGCACCTCTTCGGCTTCATCGACGAACTGGCCGAGCAGCACGGCGCACTGGTCGTCGACCTGTTCTCCTCCGAGACCCTGGGGGACGGCCGGCTGTGGGCGGAGGACCGGCTGCACCTGAACGCCGAGGGCCACCGCCGCGTGGCCGAGGCCGTCTGGCAGGCGCTCGGCCACGAGCCCGAGGACGACTGGCGCGCCCCGCTGCCGCCCGCCGTCCGCCCCGGCTGGGCCGCCCGGCGCACCGCCGACCTGCGCTTCGCGCGCGAGCACCTCGGCCCCTGGATCGGCCGGCGGCTGACGGGGCGCTCCTCCGGCGACGGCCGCCACGGCGCCCACTTCAGCGCGCAGACCGGCCGGGCGTTCTGGGTCACCCCCGTGGACGCCGCGGCCCCCGGCTGCGTGAGCACCTGGCGGCGCTGGGAGGACGAAGCCGGCGCCGTCGTCAACGCCGTGTGACCGGCGGATCGTTTTGCCGCTCCCCGGAGGGTGAGGCCCGGCGTACGGGCCCGCCGCCCGGGGCAGCCTCGCAGCGTTCCCCGGACCGCCGATCCGAAAGGCCGCTCATGCGCCGCACCGCCCTGACCGTCCTCGCCGCCCTCGCCTTCCTCGGCGCCCTCGCCACCCCGGCGCCGGCCGACCCGCCCTCCTCGGACCACGAGTCGACGCGCGTGCTGCCCGTCAACGTCAAGGCGCTCACCACGGACACCCACGCCGGCGCCACCCCGGGCACCAACGCGCTCCTGCCGGTGGCGCTCGGCTGACCCCGGCGCGGGCGGGTTCTCGTAGCAAGGCACGAATCCCCCCGGGGCGCCGGCCTGCGCATTCCGCCAGTAGACTTTCGCCACGTGACTGCACCTGTGTCCTCCAAGCCCCGCATCCCCAACGTCCTGGCCGGCCGCTACGCCTCCCCCGAGCTCGCCGTGCTGTGGTCCCCCGAGCACAAGGTGAAGCTGGAGCGGCAGCTGTGGCTGGCCGTGCTGCGCGCCCAGAAGGACCTGGGGATCGAGGTGCCGGAGGCGGCCCTCGCCGACTACGAGCGGGTCCTGGACCAGGTCGACCTCGCCTCGATCGCCGAGCGCGAGAAGGTCACCCGCCACGACGTCAAGGCCCGCATCGAGGAGTTCAACGCCCTCGCCGGCCACGAGCACGTCCACAAGGGCATGACCTCCCGCGACCTGACCGAGAACGTCGAGCAGCTGCAGATCCGGCTCTCCCTGGAGCTGGTGCGCGACCGCGCCGTCGCCGTCCTGGCGCGCCTGGGCCGCCTCGCCGCCGAGCACGGCGAGCTGGTCATGGCCGGCCGCTCGCACAACGTCGCCGCCCAGGCCACCACCCTCGGCAAGCGCTTCGCGACCGGCGCCGACGAGCTGCTGGTCGCCTTCCACCGCCTGGAGGAGCTGCTGCAGCGCTACCCGCTGCGCGGCATCAAGGGCCCGGTGGGCACCGCCCAGGACATGCTCGACCTGCTCGGCGGCGACGCCGGCAAGCTCGCCGAGCTGGAGCGGCGCATCGCCGGCCACCTCGGCTTCGGTCAGGCGTTCACCTCCGTCGGCCAGGTCTACCCGCGCTCCCTCGACTACGACGTCGTCACCGCCCTGGTGCAGCTGGCCGCGGCCCCTTCGTCGCTGGCCAAGACCATCCGCCTGATGGCCGGCCACGAGCTGGTCACCGAGGGCTTCAAGCCCGGCCAGGTCGGCTCCTCGGCCATGCCGCACAAGATGAACACCCGCTCCTGCGAGCGCGTCAACGGCCTGATGGTGATCCTGCGCGGCTACGCCTCGATGACCGGCGAGCTGGCCGGCGACCAGTGGAACGAGGGCGACGTCTCCTGCTCCGTGGTGCGCCGCGTGGCCCTGCCGGACGCCTTCTTCGCCCTGGACGGCCTGCTGGAGACCTTCCTGACCGTCCTCGACGAGTTCGGCGCCTTCCCGGCCGTCGTCGCCCGCGAGCTGGACCGCTACCTGCCCTTCCTGGCCACCACCAAGGTGCTCATGGGCGCCGTGCGCGCCGGGGTGGGCCGCGAGGTCGCCCACGAGGTCATCAAGGAGCACGCGGTGGCCTCCGCGCTGGCCATGCGCGAGCAGGGCGCCGAGCGCAACGAGCTGCTGGACAAGCTCGCCGCCGACGAGCGCATCCCGCTGGACCGCGCCGCACTGGATGCGCTGATGGCCGACAAGCTGTCCTTCACCGGTGCCGCCGCCGACCAGGTCGGCTCGGTCGTCTCCCGCATCGAGGAGCTGGCCAAGCGCCACCCGCAGGCCGCCGAGTACGCGCCGGGGGCGATCCTCTGAGGCGCTCCTTCACCCAGGAGGAACTGGAGGCCGCCCGCGACCGCCTCGTACCGGACGTGGTCGCGGACGGCCTGAAGGTGCTGTTCTGCGGCATCAACCCGGGCCTGATGTCGGCCGCCACCGGCCACCACTTCGCCCGGCCCGGCAACCGCTTCTGGCCCGCCCTGCACGCCTCCGGCTTCACGCCCCGCCGCCTGGAACCGGCCGAGGAACGGGAGTTGCTCGCCCACGGGCTCGGCATCACCAACGTCGTCGCCCGCGCCACGGCCCGCGCCGACGAGCTGAGCGAGGTGGAGTTCCGCGAGGGCGGGGCCGTCCTGGTGGAGAAGGTGAAGCTGCTGCGGCCCGGCTGGCTCGCGGTCGTCGGCGTCACCGCCTACCGCGTCGCCTTCGGCGACCGGCGGGCGCGCATCGGCCCCCAGGAGCGGACCATCGGCGACACCCGGATCTGGGTGCTGCCCAACCCCAGCGGCCTCAACGCCCACTGGACGCTGCCGAAGATGGCCGAGGAGTTCGCCCGGCTGCGCGAGGCGGCCGGCGCCACGGGCTGAGGAGCCCGGCGCTCGCCGCCCGGACGCGCAGCGGATACGATCCGTGGCGGGCGAGCGGGCAAAGGGAGCGCAAAGCGAGGAGGCGGCACGTTGGGGCGGCTCACCGGTGGGGACCCGTCCCTGCTGCGGCGGATCAACTCGGCAGTGGTGCTGCACGCGCTGCGCGCCGCCCAGGCCCCCACCCTCACGGACCTGGTCAAGGTCACCGGACTGTCCCGGCCGACCGTCGAAGGCGTGGTCGAGGGCCTGATCGGGGCCGGCCTCGTCGTGGAGGCGGCCGCCGACGAGGGCGCCGCCCGCCGTCAGGGCCGGCCCGCCCGGCGCTTCCGCTTCCGGGTCGAGGCCGGCCACCTGCTGGGCATCGAGATCGGCGCGCACCGCGTCGCCGTCCTCCTGGCCGACCTCGGCGGCCGCGTCGTGGGCTCCGCCCAGGCCGAGGTGCACGAGAGCGACCCGGCCGAGCAGCGCCTGGAGCGCACCCGCGAGGCCGTCGCCGACCTGCTCGCCCGCGCCGGCGTCCCGCGCACCGCCCTGCGGGCGGTGGGCGTGGCCAGCCCCGGCATCGTCGAGGCCGACGGCACCGTACGGCTGAGCACCGCGCTGCCCGGCTGGACGGGACTGCCGCTCGGCGACCGGCTGCGGCGCTCCTTCCGCTGCCCGGTGCTGGTGGAGAACGACGCCAACGCCGCCGCGGTCGCCGAGCACTGGAAGGGCGCGGGCACCGGCAGCGACGACCTCGTCTTCGTGCTGGCCGGGCTGAGCCCGGGCGCCGGCGCGCTCATCGGCGGCCGGCTGCACCGGGGCTTCGGCGGCGCGGCCGGCGAGATCGGCGCCCTGCACCTGCTGGGCCGCGAGGCCACCCCGGAAGAAGTGCTCTCGCCCACCGGCGAGCCGCTGCACCCGCTCGACGAGGCCCAGGTGGCGCGGGTCTTCGCGCTCGCGGCGGAGGGCGACGAGCCGGCCCGGGCCGCCGTACGGCGCTATCTGCGCCGCCTGGTGCACGACGTGGCGGCACTCGTCCTCGCCCTGGACCCCGAACTGGTCGTGGTCGGCGGCTGGGCCGCCGGCCTGGACGGCATCCTCGAACCACTGCGCACCGAGCTGGCCCGCTACTGCCTGCGCCCGCCGAAGGTGGCCCAGTCCCTGCTGGGGGAGGCCGCGGTGGCCACCGGCGCGCTGCGCCTGGCCCTCGACCACGTCGAAGCGGAGCTCTTCGCGGTCGAGGGCACGGTCACGGCACGCCGCTGAGGCGGCGCCGGAGCAGGAGCCGTCAGCCGACGAGGGCCACGGCCGGCGGGGTGCTCTCGCCGAAGGTCAGCTTGCAGGTGTCCGCCCGGTAGGTGGCCACGGCGACGGCAGCGGTGCGCCCGCCGGCGACATAGCGCGTGGTGACGACGAGCACGGGCGAACCGGGCAGCCGGTCGAGCTGCCGGGCCTCGTCGGCGCCGGCCGACCCCAGCTCCACGGAGCGGTCCTGGCCGTCCAGGGGCAGTGCCTGCAGCTCGTGCAGCACGGCCGCGCTGTCCTCGGCGGGCCCGGCGGCCAGGCCGGGAACGCTGCGCGCGGGAACGTAGAGCAGCTCGGCGGCCACCATCTGACCGCGGGTACGGCGGGTGCGGCGCACGGTGTGCACGCACGCGCCCGGCTCGGTCTCCAGCAGCCGGGCGACGGAGGCGGGCGGCGCCTCCCACGAGCTGCCGATCGGCTGCCAGGCGTCGCCGGCGCCGCCGGGCCGGTTCGGGCCCGCGTCGGCGACGGCCACACCCATGCGCGGCGGGGCGACGCTGGTGCCCACGCCCCGGCGGCGCTGCAGCCGTCCCTCCAGCTCCAGTTGCTCCAGTGCCTGGCGGAGCGTGGCCCGCGCGACACCGAAACGGGCCGCCAGATCCCGCTCGTTGGGGAGGATCTCCCCGACGGCGAACTCGGAGTCCAGTGCGTCACTGAGGACGGTCTTCAGGTGCCAGTACTTCGGCTCCGGCACCGCTTCCGGTTGCGTGGTCCCCACCCTGATCCTCCGCGAGGCTTTTTGCGCGCTTCTTTATTAAAGGTTGTTGCAGTATGCCTGCGACCATAGGACGGCGTGCGTACTTGGTCAAGACCAATGCCGCCCCGCGCCCCGGCGCGCATCCACCTTCGGTTACGGTCGTCGCCACCGGTGCACACCGGAGGAACACGTACGACAACAGGGGGCGCACCATGAGCCGTAACGCCGGACAGGTCACCGTGGTCACGGGAGGCGGCAGGGGTATCGGAGCCGCCGTGGCACTGCACCTGGCCCGCGCCGGTCACGCCGTGGCCATCGGCTACGAGCACGCGCAGGAGGCCGCCGAGCGGACGGCGGCGCAGGTGCGCGAGGCGGGGGCCGCCTGCCTGGCCGTCCGGGTCGACGTCAGCGACGAGGCCGCCGTGGACGCGCTTTTCGACACCGTCACGGCGCAACTGGGGCCTGTCACCGGCCTGGTGAACAACGCGGGCATCACCGGCCTGCTCGGCCGCTTCACCGAGACCCCCGTCGCGCGCATGCGCCGGGTCCTCGACGTCAACGTGACCGGAGCCCTGATCTGTGCCCGCCGCGCCGCCCTGGAGATGTCCACCCGGCACGGCGGCACCGGCGGTGCCATCGTGAACATGTCCTCGGCCGCCGCGACGCTCGGCAGCCCGGGGGAGTACGTGCACTACGCGGCGAGCAAGGCGGCCGTCGACGCCATGACCGTGGGCCTGGCCAAGGAGCTCGCCGCCGAGGGCATCCGCGTCAACTCCGTCCAGCCCGGCCTGGTCGACACCGACATCCACGCCGCGATGGGCGCGCCGGACCGCGCCCGCACCAAGGCGGCCGTCGTGCCCATGGGCCGCGCCGGCGAGCCCGCCGAGATCGCCGGCGCGGTGGCCTGGCTGCTCTCGCCGGAGGCGTCGTACACCACCGGCGCCGTCCTGCGAGTCGCCGGCGGCCTCTAGGGTCTGTCCGGCGGGTTTTCGTCGTGGCGCACCACGGCGCCCCGTAAGGGGCGCGGGGAACTGCGCGATCGGCCAGCGACGGCCCGCAGTCGACGCGCCAGGGCGCAGCGCAGCACTCCCTCTGCGGGCGCGTCGTGGCTTGTCGCGCAGTTCCCCGCGCCCCTTACGGGGCGCTGCCCTACACGGAGTCCGCCACCGGCTGCAGGCCGGAGAGCTTGTCGGGGTTGCGCATGAGGTAGACGGTGGAGATCCGGCCCTCGGCGACGGCGAGGCAGACGACCGAGTCGGGCCTGCCGCCGGAGAGCACCAGCAGGGCCGGCCCGCCGTTGACGTCCACCAGCCGGTAGTCCGGCTCGGGCAGCGGCACCGCGGCCACGGCCAGCAGGAAGCGGGCGACCTTGTCCGCGCTGTGGATGACGCGCCGGGGGCCCTTGGTCCGGCCGCCGCTGTCCGCCACCAGGCGGACGTCGGGGGCCAGCAGCGCGAGCAGGTCCGGCAGGCTGCCGCCGCCCGCCGCGGCCAGGAACCGCTCGGTCAGCTCGCGGCCGCGCGCCGGATCGGCGTCGAAGCGCGGCCGGCGCTCGGCCACGTGCCGCCGGGCGCGGCCGGCCAGTTGCCGTACCGCCGCCTCGCTGCGGCCGGTGGCCTCGGCGATGTCCCGGAACGGCAGGTCGAAGGCCTCGCGCAGCACGAAGACGGCCCGTTCCAGCGGGGAGAGCGACTCCAGCACGACGAGCAGGGCGAGGGAGACGGAGTCGGCGAGCTCCGCGCGTTCGGCGCCGGTGTAGGCGGTGGTCACCGGCTCGGGCAGCCACGGCCCCACGTACTCCTCGCGCCGCGCCTGCACCTGGCGCAGCCGGTCGAGGGCGAGGCGGGTGGTCACGCGCACCAGGTAGGCGCGCGGTTCACGGATCTCCTCGCGCCCGGCCGAGGACCAGCGCAGCCATGCCTCCTGCACGACGTCCTCGGCGTCGGCGAAGCGCCCGAGCATGCGGTAGGCGACGGCGGTGAGCAGGGAACGGTGTTCCTCGAAGGCTTCGAGCAGGGTCTCGCTGGTGGTCACGGACCCATCTTGCACCGTCCTCTACCCAGCGGTAACCGTTGCTGACATCCTGTCTCGGTACGCGTGACCACGATGGCGAGGAGCCGCCCCATGGCCGAGAAGATCTCCTTCCCCGTCGCAGCGCCCGCCGGGGACCGCACGGTCGAGGTGTCCTACGAGCGGCTGGGCGAGGGCGAACCACTGGTGCTGCTGCACGGCATCGGCCACCATCTCCAGGTCTGGGACCCGGTCATGGGCATCCTCGCCGCCGAGCGCGACGTGATCGCCGTGGACCTGCCCGGCTTCGGCCGATCCGCCGCCGTCCCCGACGGCATCCCCCACGACCTGCGCGGCGTGACGCGGACGCTGCGCGCCCTGTTCGAGGCCCTGGGCCTGGAGCGGCCGCACGTCGCCGGCAACTCCCTGGGCGGCCTGATCGCCCTGCGGCTGGGCCAGGAGAAGCTCGTACGGTCCGTCACCGCCCTGTCCCCGGGCGGCTTCTGGACCCCGGCCGAGCGCCACTACGCCTTCGCGGTGCTGAAGGGGCTGCGCCTGGGCGCCCTGCGGCTGCCCGAGCCCGCCGTGGCCCGCCTCGCCCGCACGGCCGCGGGCCGGGCGGCGCTGACGGGCGCCATATACGCCCGGCCCGGGCGCCGTTCGCCCGACGCGGTGCTCGCCGAGACCCGCGCCATGAGGGGGGCCACCGCCTTCGACGCGGTGCTGGAGACCGGGCGCTCCTTCGTCTTCACCGGCGACGTCCCCGGGATCCCGGTGACCATCGCCTGGGGCACCGCCGACCGGGTGCTGCTGCGGCGCCAGGGAGTGCGCGCGAAGCAGATCATCCCCGGAGCCCGGCTCATCAGGCTGCCCGGCTGCGGGCACGTGCCCATGAGCGACGACCCGGCCCTGGTGGCCCGGGTCGTCCTCGACGGTTCGCGCTGAGACAGGCTGGCGCTGAGAACAGGCGCGCGCTGACGCGCGGTCAGCTTCCCAGGCCGCGCAGGTTCGTGGCGAGGTCCGCGTTCGACCAGGTGCGGGTGGACAGCACCAGACGGTAGCCGTCGGGGTCCTCGACCGTCACGCCCCAGGTGTCCCAGTAGGGGTTGTGCGCGGGGACCCGCTTGCCGCCGTGCTCCTCCAGCCGCGCCACGAGCTCCTCGGGCACCTCCTCGCCCGCGTAGATCACCAGCAGGTCCTCCACGGTCGGGGCCGGCCGGGGGGAACCGTCGGGCGAGGCGACCAGTTCCAGGTGCCAGCCGGCGTCCGGCCAGCCCACCATCAGCAATGAATGGGCCTCGGCGGGCGGCGCGCCCTCCTCGGCCGTCTTCCGGAAGAGCACCGACAGACCGAGGCCGCCGGTGTAGAACCGCTCCACCGCCGCGAGGTCGCGCGACGGGCGGGCTATGCGCACATGGGCTTGTCCGTTGACGGGCACAGTGCTGCCTCCTTGTCTCCGGGGGCCGCCGTACGGCGGCCCGTACCGATCATGACCCTACGCCGCGTCCGCGGCGCGCCCGCGGCCCGGGGCGCGTCGCAGACCCGCACCCCGCGGCCGCAGTGGGATGGTGGGCGTGCGCAACCGTCGCGAGGAAGGGTGGGCGCTGTGGCCGAGCAGGTGGACGTCGTGGTCATCGGCATGGGCCCGGGCGGCGAGCACGTGGCCGGCCGGCTGGCCGACGCAGGGCTCGCCGTGGTCGGCGTGGAGGCCGAGCTGGTCGGCGGCGAGTGCCCGTACTGGGCCTGCGTCCCCAGCAAGATGATGATCCGCGCCGGGAACCTGCTGGCCGAGGCCCGGCGCCTGCCCGGCATGGCCGGCTCGGCACAGGTGCACGCCGACTGGGCCCCGGTCGCCGCCCGCATCCGCGACGACGCCACCGACGACTGGAACGACCAGGTGGCCGCCGACCGCTTCACCGGCAAGGGCGGCCGGCTCGTGCGCGGCCACGGCCGGCTGGCGGGCCCGGGCCGGGTGGCCGTCGACGGCGAGCAGGGCGGCGTCTTCGAGGCCCGCCACGGCATCGTGCTGGCCACCGGCAGCCACCCGCAGGTGCCGCCGGTGCCCGGGCTGGAGACGGTGCCCTACTGGACCAACCGGGAGGCCGTCGCAGCGGAGGAGCCCCCGCGCTCGCTCCTCGTGCTCGGCGGCGGCGCCGTCGGCGTCGAACTCGCCCAGACCTTCGCCCGCTTCGGCACGCAGGTCACCGTCGTCGAGGCGCTCGACCGCCTCCTGCCGGCCGAGGAACCCGAGGCCGGCGCGCTCCTGGAGCGGGTGCTGGGCGCCGAGGGCCTGACCGTGCGCACCGGCGCCCGCGCCACCGCCGCCCGCCACGACGGCGACTCCTTCACCCTCGCGCTCGACGGCGGCGAGGAGCTGACGGCACAGCGGCTGCTGGTGGCGACGGGCCGCCGGGCGGCCCTCGCCGACCTGGGGCTGGAAACGATCGGCCTGGACCCGCGGGCCCGCAGTCTGCGCACCGACGGCCGGATGCGCGTGGCCCCGGGCCTGTGGGCGGTCGGCGACGTCACCGGGCACGGCGCCTTCACCCATGTGGCGATGTACGAGGCGGAGATCGCGGTGCGCACCGTCCTCGGCGAGCCCGGCCCCGAGGCCGACTACCGGGCGCTGCCCCGGGTGACGTTCACCGACCCCGAGGTCGGGGCGGTGGGCCTGACCGAGAGCCAGGCACGGCAGAAGATGCCCCGCGTGCGCACCGGCACCTCGGCCCTGCCCTCCTCGGCGCGCGGCTGGATCCACAAGGCGGGCAACGAGGGCTTCGTCAAACTCGTCGAGGACGCCGACCGGGGCGTGCTGGCCGGGGCGACCGTCGCGGGCCCGGTGGGCGGCGAGGTGATGTACGGGCTGGCGGTGGCCGTCCAGGCCCAGGTGCCGGTGGAGACGCTGCGGCACATGATCCACGCCTACCCGACCTTCCACCGCGCCGTCGAGGACGCCCTGCGCGCCTTGGAACTGGCCTCCTGAAAGCATGTCCGGCGGCACCACGGCGCCCCGTAAGGGGCGCGGGGCAGTGTCGATCTGCGGCTGCCGCCGCGTGGGCGCGACAAGCCACGACGCGCCCGCAGAGGGAGTGCTGCGCCCGGCCCCCAGGGTGGTACGTCGACTGCCGGGCCGTCGGTGGCCGATCGCGCAGTTCCCCGCGCCCCTTACGGGGCGCCGGCCAGCTCCAGCAGGAGACCGGCGACCGCCTCCGGGTCGCGCAGCGACGGGAAGTGGTCGCAGTGCGGCCAGCGCACCAGGCGGCAGCCGGGGATGCGGGCCGCCATCGCCTCGTTGCAGCGCACCACCTCGTCGTGGTCCTGCTCGCCCAGGGCCAGCACGCACGGCACGTCCAGCTCGGGGAGCCGGTCGAAGGCCGGCGCGTCCTGGGTGACGTACGGGTGGGTGGCGAACCACGCCGGGACCGCCGCTCGCAGCTGGGCCGCGGCCTCCTCGTCCTCGTCGGTGCCGCCGCCGGCCGCGCCCCAGGTGCGCAGGCCCAGCTCCACCAGCCCGTCCACGTCGCCGGCCTGCGCCAGCTCCTCGATGCGGGCCGTGACCTCGGGCGAGGACAGCTGCGGGTAGCCGGTGACGCCCGGGCACAGCAGCCCCAGCCCGGCGACGCGGCCGGGGGCCGCGAGCGCCACGGACACCGCGGTCGCGCCGCCCAGGCTGGAGCCGGCCAGCACGGCCCGCTCCAGCCCGAAGTGGTCGAGGACCACGGCCAGGTCGCGCGCGTTGGAGTACGACACCGTCGGCGCGGGGGAGCGCCCGAACCCGCGGGCGTCGTAGCGGATCACCCGGTGGTGCGGCGCCAGCAGCGGCACCACGCCGTCCCAGATCCGCGAGTCGCCCACCCCCGGGTGCAGCAGGACGAGCGGCGTGCCCTCCCCGCCCGTGTCGTGCGCCCACACCATGCCGCCCGGCACCGGGACCGTGATGTCCATGTCCATGAGTCTGTCCGCCGTGCCGGACGGCGTAAACGACGGACGGCCTATTCGACGCACGGCGCATGCGAGGGACGGCGCATGCGAGGGGAAGGCCCAGGCGAGGGGAAGGCCGGCAGAATCCGCCCACCGGCCACAGAAGCGAACAGAAGCGTCCGTAACTCATCGGACACAGGGCGTTCGTGATCACGCAACACCCGTCCGTCAAGGTGGCGACATGAGCGACGAGACCCCCGAGACCACGGCCCGGAGTCTTGACGACACGCGCCGGCACCACCACTGGCGCCGCGACCTGACCGAACTGGCCGCCGTGTTCACCGCGGTCGCCACCGCCGACTGCGTGGCCGACACCGTCGCCCACGGCCCCGACGGCCCCGCCCTGCTGGTCGCCTCCGCCGGCGCCCTGCTGGCCACCGCCGCGTTCCACACCTGGTTCTCCCGGCGCCGCGCCCGCACCGCGGACCACCCGTCCTGCGCGCCGGCCGCCGCACCCGGCCCGGGCGCCACCGCACTGTGGCGGATGCGCACCACCGTCCGCGACACCCCCGGCAGCCTGGCCGCCCTCGGCCGGGCCCTGGCCGACCGCGGCGTCGACATCCTCTCCCTGCAGACCCACCCCCTCGGCGACGCCACCGTCGACGAGCTGCTCCTGCGCGCCCCCGCCGCTCTCGCGCCCGCCGACCTGACCCGGGCGGCCGCCACCGGCGGCGGCCACTCGACCTGGCTGGAGCGCGCCGACGCCCACGACCTCGTCGACGCCCCCACCCGCGTGCTGCGCCTGGCCACCCGCACCGCCGCCGACCCCGCCGAACTGCCCCTCGCCCTGCGCCAGCTGCTCGGCCGCTGCACCATCCGCTCCACGCCGGCCCGCTCCCCGCGCAGCGGCACCGCCACCGATCCCGTACCGCACGAGGGCGTGTGGGAGGAGACGGTGCTGCGGCTGCGCGACCCCGCCGGCGGCACGATCACTATCGAGCGGCCCCACCTGCCCTTCACGCCCACCGAGTTCGCCCGCGCCCGGGCCCTGGTCGAACTCGACTCCCGGCTGGGACCGCGCGTCCCGCACCGCGGCGACGTGCACACCCTGCCCGAGGGCAACCAGATCACCGTGCGCCGCGCCGGGCCCGGCGACCTGGCCGCCGCCCGGGAGATGCACGAGCGCTGCTCACCGGCCACCCTGGCCCGCCGCTACCACGGCCCCGTCCGCGACGCCGACCGCTACCTCGGCCACCTGCTCGGCCCCCGCTTCGGCCGCACCCTGGCCGCCTGCACCCGCTCCGGCCGCCTCGTCGCCCTCGGCCACCTGCTGTGGGACGGCGAGGAGACCGAGGTCGCGCTCCTGGTCGAGGACGCCTGGCAGCGGCGCGGCATCGGCGGCGAACTGCTGCGCCGGCTCGTGGAGATGGCCACCGACACCGGATGCGAGAGCGTCTACGCCGTCACCACCGCAGCCAACACCGGCATCGTGGCGACCATGCGCTCCCTCGGCCTGCCCCTGGACTACCAGGTCGAGGAGGGCACCCTCGTCATCACCGCCCGCCTCGCCGCCGCGCCCGCGGCGCCCGGCGCACGGCACGACGACCGTGCGCCGAGCACCCGCCGGCCATGAGCGAAATGCCGGTGACGCAGGGGCCGGTGGCGTACGAGGATGAGGCCATGCCGAACACCAGCAGCGCGCTCCTGCCCCGCCAGGTCGCCGACGCCTACGTCACCGCCCTGACCGCACTCGACCCCATCACCGGCACCTACCTCGGCATCCCCGAGTCCGCCCGGCACCTGCCGGACTTCTCGCCCGCAGGCTGCGACGCCCTCGCGGAGCTGGCCCGCACCACCCTGGAGCGCCTCGCCGAGGCCGAGGAGTGCCCCGGGGCGGACGACGAACGGGAGCGGCGCTGCGCCCGGCTGCTGCGGGAACGGTTGACCGCCCAGCTCGCCCTGCACGACACCGGCGAGCACCTGCGCACGGTCAGCAACATCCACTCGCCGCTGCACTCCGTGCGCGACGTCTTCAGTCTCATGCCCACCGCCACCGACGAGGACTGGTCCGCGATCGCCGCCCGGCTGCGCGCCGTCCCGGCGGCCCTGGAGGGCTACCGCGCCACCCTCGCCGAGGGCCTGCAGCGCGGCCTGTTCGCCGGGCCCCGGCAGGTCTCCACCGTGCTGGGGCAGCTCCGGGAGTGGATCGGCACGGGCAACGGCTGGTTCGGCGACTTCACCGCCGACGGCCCCGCCGCGCTGCGCACCGAGCTCGACGAGGCGGCCCGCGTCGCCACGGGCGGCCTGACCGCGCTGCGCGACTGGCTGGAGGGGACGTACGCGCCCGCCGTCGCCGGCGCGCCGGAGGTGGTGGGGCGCGAGCGGTACGCCCGCTTCTCCCGCTACTGGAACGGCACCGACCTCGACCTCGACGCGGCGTACGCCTACGGCTGGTCGGAGTACCACCGCATCCTCGGCGAGATGCGGCTGGAGGCGGAGAAGATCCTGCCCGGCGCGAAGAGCCCGTGGGAGGCGCTGGCCCACCTCGACGAGCACGGCACCCACATCGAGGGCGTCGAGGAGGTGCGCGTCTGGCTGCAGGCGCTGATGGACGAGGCGATCGAGGCGCTGGACGGCACCCACTTCGAACTGGCCGAGCGCGTCAAGCGCGTGGAGTCGCGCATCGCCCCGCCCGGCGGCGCGGCGGCCCCGTACTACACCGAGCCCTCGGAGGACTTCTCCCGCCCGGGCCGCACCTGGCTGCCCACCCTGGGCCAGACCCGCTTCCCCGTCTACGACCTGGTCTCCACCTGGTACCACGAGGGCGTGCCCGGCCACCACCTGCAGCTCGCGCAGTGGATGCACGTGGCCGACAGCCTCTCGCGCTACCAGGCCACCGTCGGCCTGGTGAGCGCCAACGTCGAGGGATGGGCCCTGTATGCCGAGCGCCTGATGGACGAACTGGGCTTCCTCACCGACCCCGAGCGCCGCCTGGGCTACCTGGACGCGCAGATGATGCGGGCCACCCGCGTGATCATCGACATCGGCATGCACCTGGAGCTGGAGATCCCCGCCCACTCCCCGTTCCATCCCGGCGAGCGCTGGACGCCCGAGCTGGCGCAGGAGTTCTTCGGCCTGCACAGCGGGCGCCCGGCGGACTTCGTCGAGAGCGAGCTGGTGCGCTACCTCGGCTGGCCGGGCCAGGCCATCGGCTACAAGCTCGGCGAGCGGGCCTGGCTCGCGGGCCGCGAGGCGGCCCGCAAGGCCCACGGCGAGGCGTTCGACGCGAAGGCCTGGCACATGGCCGCGCTGTCCATGGGCTCCCTCGGCCTGGACGACCTGGAAGCGGAGCTGTCGGTCCTGTAGTGCCCAAGTGCCGTGCGCGGGGGCGGGAGTGGCTTCCTCTGCCGCCCCCGCGCAGGTCAGACGTGATCGCGTGGGAACGCCCGGACGAGCGAGCGCTGGATGCGGGCCGTCTCGCGCGGCCGGTACGCCGCGGCCACCTGCTCCAGGTGCGAGCGCTCCAGCATCTGCGCGCGGAAGGGCCGGGGAGCCGGCGGCGGCATGTCGTACACCGAGTAGTAGTCGTGGAACTTCCACTCGCCGCCGTGCGGCGGCGTCGTGAAGGTCACCCACTGGTTGGGCACACCGAAGCTGTCCGCGATCACCAGGCCGTGCAGCGCGGAGGACAGGACGACCTCGCAGGAGGCGATCTGCTTCATCACCTCGACCGGGTGCCGCCGCACGTCGATGACCTTGAGGTGCGGGAAGCGTTCCTTGGCCTTGAGCACTTCCGCATCCGCGCGGTTCCACAGATGCGGGACGAGCCCGACCGGGGCGTCCTTGGGCGGGGCGTCCACCAGGTGGGAGGCCAGCAGCCCGGGGTCGCCCAGCGTGACGCCGTCCAGGGCACTGTGCCGCTGGGTCAGCTTCCCCCGGATGGCCCAGTGCCGCACGCACGCGTGCCCGACCGCCGGTTCCTCGTCGAAGGGGTAACCGGTTCCCCACACGTGGATGTCGCGGGGCCGGGCGGCGATCGACCGGGCCAGCCGGTGCAGGCACGACCCGATGCCGATCAACGTGGCCCGCTCCATCTCCACCCGCCGCACCCGCACCCCGAAGAGGCGCTCGACGATCAGCGGATTGAGCCTGTCCCCGAGGTTCGGCTGGTCGTTCCACCAGTACATCTCGATGGTCTTGCCCATGGCGCCAACCCCTTAGGACAGCTCGCTGTGGGCCGGACCACCACTATGCGGCCGCGCGGTGCGCCTCGCACGTCCAGCTGCCGTGCAGCCGGGGAGCCAGCCAGGTGGGCGCCAGGCGCCGGAAGGCCGCGCCGTCCAGCTCGCCCGAGCGCTCCGGCACCGAGCCGAGCAGGGGCGCGCCCGCCACCTCGGGCAGGTCCGCCAGGTTGCACCGCATGGCGAGATCCGGCTCGGCCGGCCAGCTCCCGATGACCAGGCCCGCGCACGCCAGGCCCCGCGAGCGCAGCGCCTCCGTGGACAGCTGGGAGGTGTTGAGCGTGCCCAGCCCGGCCTGGACGACCAGGAGCACCGGGGCCCCGAGCAGCCCGGCCGCATCGGCCAGGGTCGCACCCTCGTCGTCCAGGCGGACCAGCAGCCCGCCCGCGCCCTCGACGAGAACGAGATCGTGCTCCTCGGCGAGCCGGGTGGCCACCTCGGCGATCTGCGCGGGGCGCACCGGCTGCCGCCCGGCCCGGCGGGCGGCCGTGTTGGGGGCCAGCGGGTCGGGGAAGCGGGCGATCTCCACGCCCGTGACCGCCTCGCCCGCCAGGCGCCGCACCGTGGCGACGTCCCCCGGTTCGTGGGGTCCCACCCCGGTCTGGGCCGGTTTGAGGACGGCCACCGACTTCCCGGCGGCCAGCGCGGCCGCCGCCACGGCGGCCGTCACGACCGTCTTGCCGATCTCCGTGCCCGTGCCCGACACGACCAGCACCGACATCTTGCGCTCCTATCCCTCCCGCGCGGCGGCGCACACCGCCGCGCAGATCCTCGCCAGGTCGTCGTCGCCGGTGACGTACGGCGGCATCGTGTAGATCAGGTTCCGGAAGGGGCGCAGCCACACGCCCTCCCGCACCGCTGCGGCCGTGGCGGCCGCCATGTCCACCTCGTGGTCGAGCTCGACCACGCCGATCGCGCCCAGGACCCGTACGTCCCGCACGCCCGGCAGTTCCGCGGCGCCGGCCAGGCCGGCGCGCAGCCCGGTGCCGATGTCCTTGACCCGGGTGCGCCAGTCCTGGCCGAGCAGCAGGTCGATCGAGGCGTTCGCGATCGCGCAGGCCAGCGGGTTGCCCATGAACGTCGGGCCGTGGGCGAGCACCGGCACCTCGCCGGAGCTGATCCCGTCCGCCACGCGCGGGGTGCACAGCGTCGCCGCCAGCGTCACGTACCCGCCGGTCAGCGCCTTGCCCAGGCACATCGCATCGGGGGTCACGCCCGCGTGGTCGGCCGCGAAGAGCTCGCCGGTGCGGCCGAAGCCCGTCGCGATCTCGTCGAACACCAGCAGCACGTCGTGCTCGTCGCACGCCTCGCGCAACACCCGCAGCAGCGACGGGTCGTGGAAGCGCATGCCGCCCGCGCCCTGCACGACCGGCTCGACGATCACCGCGGCCAGCTCGTGCGCGTGCTGCGCGAGCGTCCGGCGCAGGTGCGCCGCGTACGCCGGCAGGGCGGCGGTGTCGCGGTCGTGCGGGGGCCGGTCGGCGAACACCTGCCGGGAGAGCACCCCGGACCACAGGTGGTGCATCCCGCCGTCGGGGTCGCACACGGCCATCGGCTGCCAGGTGTCCCCGTGGTAGCCGCCGCGCCAGGTCATCAGGCGCTGCTTCTCCGGCCGGCCGACCGAATGCCAGTACTGCAGGCACATCTTGACGGCCACCTCGACCGCCACCGAACCGGAGTCGGCGAGGAAGACGTGGTCGAGGCCCTCGGGGGTGATCTCCACCAGCCGGGCGGCCAGCCGCACGGCGGGCTCGTGCGTGAGCCCGCCGAACATCACATGGCTCATCCGCCCCAGCTGCTCCCGGGCGGCCTCGTTGAGCACCCGGTGGTTGTAGCCGTGCACGGCCGACCACCACGAGGACATGCCGTCCACGAGCTCACGGCCCTCGTGCTCCGCCCCGGCCAGCCGCAGCCGCACCCCGGACGCCGAGGCGACGACCAGCGGCTCCTGCCGGCCCGGCATGGGCCCGTACGGGTGCCACACGTGCTGCCGGTCCAGCTCCAGCAGCCGGGCCGCGTCGAGCGGCCCGGCGAGCGGCTCAGGCATTGGGCGGCAGGTCCGTGCCCGCGCCCCGGCGCCGCACGGCCACCAGGTCGGTCCGGGCCTCGCCGGGCTCGGCCTGACCCGCCGCACCGGGCACACCGGCCGGGACGGCGTCGGTCGGCGCGACGGAGCCGGCAGCCGCCTGCGCCCCGGCCGTGGCCGGACCGCAGACTCCCGCGGAGCCGCAGCCGCTCGCGCCGGCGCCCTCCGGCGCGGCCGCCGCGCCGCCGTCGCCGCACGGCCCGCAGCCGCCGCCCTCCCCATGCCCGCCGCAGCCGCCGGCGGCGACCGCATCGGCGCGGTGCGCGGGCAGCGTCGTGGTGTCCGCGCCCTCGACCTCGAAGCCCGCGTCCTCGATCATCGCGAGGTCGGCCCGGCCCTCCTGGCCCTCGCTGGTCAGGTAGTCGCCGAGGAAGATGGAGTTGGCCAGGTGCAGCGCCAGCGGCTGCAGCGAGCGCAGGTGCACCTCGCGCCCGCCCGCCAGACGGACCTCCACGTCGGGGCAGACGAAGCGCACCATGGCCAGGATGCGCAGGGCGCGCTGGGGGGTGAGGTTCCACTCCTTGGCCAGCGGCGTGCCCTCGAAGGGGATGAGGAAGTTGACCGGCACCGAGTCCGGGTCCAGCTCGCGCAGCGAGAAGACCACGTCCACCAGGTCCGCGTCGCTCTCGCCCATGCCCGCGATCAGGCCGGAGCAGGCCGACATGCCCGCCGACTGGGCCTTGTGCACGGTGTCCACGCGGTCGGCGTAGGTGTGGGTGGTGGTGATGTCGCCGTACGTCGCCTCGGAGGTGTTGAGGTTGTGGTTGTAGGCATCGGCACCCGCCGCACGCAGCCGCTCGGCCTGGCCGTCCGAGAGCAGACCGAGGCAGGCGCACACCTCGACGCCCTCGTTCTCCTCCTTGATCGCCTCGATCGTCCTGGAGACCCGGTCGACGTCCCGGTCGGTCGGACCGCGGCCGCTGGCGACGAGGCAGACCCGCTTGGCGCCGCCGGCGATGCCCGCCGCCGCGGCCTTGGAGGCGTCCTCCGGCCCCAGCCAGGTGTACTTGAGGATCTCGGCCTTCGACCCCAGCCGCTGCGAGCAGTAGGAGCAGTCCTCCGGGCACAGCCCGGACTTGAGGTTGACGAGATAGTTCAACTTCACTCGCCGCCCGAACCACTTGCGGCGTACCTTTCCGGCCGCCGCGACCACGTCGAGCAACTCGTCGTCGGAGGTCGCCAGCACGGCCAGCGCCTCCTCGCGGGTCGGCAGCTCGCGCCGCAGCCCCTTGTCCACCAGCGTGTTCAGCAGGTCCATGGCGCAGATCCTCGCCTACACCCGCGGCCCCGGCCAAGGGAGGGACCGCACAACGAGAGCCGAGGCAGGTGTGTGTATCGCCACATCCTGTCCGGGACGCCTGGCGGCTAGGTTTTATGCAAACCCACCAAACGCGAGGGGCGGCGCATGCAGCGGGACCCGTTCGACTGGATCGACGCCCACCACGAGCGGCTCGCCGCCGCGGGGCTGGTGCGCGGCCTGCGCCCGCGCCCGGCCGAGTCCTCCCTCGCCGACCTGGCGGGCAACGACTACCTGGGCCTGACCCGCCACCCCGAGGTCACCGCCGCGGCGGCGGAGGCGGCCCGGCAGTGGGGCGCCGGTGCCACCGGCTCCCGCCTGGTCACCGGCAGCACCGAGCTGCACGCCCGCCTGGAGGAGGAACTCGCCGCCTTCTGCGGCTTCGAGGCGGCCCTCGTGCTCTCCTCCGGCTACGCCGCCAACCTCGCCGCCGTCACCGCCCTCGCCGGACCCGCCGCGAACGACACCCTGCTGGTGTGCGACGAGGCCAACCACGCCTCCCTCATCGACGGCGCCCGCCTGGCCCGCGCCCGCAAGGCCGTCGTCCCGCACGCCGACCCCGAGGCCGTGCGCAAGACGCTCGCCGCCCACGGCGGGCGGGCGATCGCCGTGACCGACTCGGTCTTCTCCGTCGACGGCGACGCCGCCCCGCTGCCCGCCCTCGCCGCCGCCTGCCGGGAGCACGGCGCGGCCCTGCTGGTCGACGACGCGCACGGCCTGGGCGTGCTCGGCGACGGCGGCCGCGGGGCCGTGGCGGCCGCCGGCCTGGCGGGCGCGCCGGGCGTCGTGGCGACCGTGACGCTGTCGAAGTCGCTCGGCAGCCAGGGCGGGGCGGTGCTCGGCCCGGCGCGCGTCATCGCGCATCTGGTCAGCACCGCCCGCACCTTCATCTTCGACACCGGCCTGGCCCCGGCCGCGGCCGGGGCGGCCCTGGCGAGCCTTGCGGTGCTGCGCCGGGAGCCCGAGCGCGCCCGCCGGGTGCGGGAGGTCGCCGCGGAGCTGCACCGGCGCCTCACGGCAGCGGGGCTGGCGGCGGTACGGCCCGACGCCGCCGTCGTCTCGGTGCGGGCGCCCTCGCCGGAGGCCGCCGTCCGGTGGGCGGCCGACTGCCGGGCCGCGGGGCTCGCGGTCGGCTGCTTCCGGCCGCCGTCGGTGCCCGACGGCGTCTCACGGCTGCGGCTGACCGCCCGCGCGGACCTGTCCGACCGCCAGGTGGCGGCGGCGGCCGCCACGATCGCCCGGACGGCGCCGCGCGCCTGACCGGGCCCCGCCCGCGGGGGCGGTGCGCCGGGCGGGCGGCCGGCAGGCCGGCGTCCGCAGCGAGGCGACGAAGGCCGACCAGGCGGCGCGGGAGAACAGCAGCACGGGCCCCGAGGCCCGCTTGGAGTCGCGCACCGCGAGCAGCCCGGGCCCCAGCAGCGCCGTCTCGACGCAGTTGTTCATGCCGGTGCTGTGGCTGCTGTGGACGTACCGGGGCTGCGCGTACCGAGTCCTGAGGGACATGGACATGGCGCCTCCTTACGTGCCGTCGGCGACTGCGGTGATGTAGGCGAGGGACTCCTCGTGCGGCAGGGCCTTTTCCCGCAGCGAGGCGAAGGCCGCGGCGTACGCCCGGAGGTCCTCTCGCCGCTCCAAGTGGAGGCTACTCGTCAAATGGTCGAGGACAACCACGTCCAGATCGGCGATGCGCGCAAACGAGAAGATGACGAAAGGCCCCGTGATGCCGATATGACTTCCCCGGCTGAAGGGCAGCACGTGCAGCCGCACGTGCGGCAGGCCGCCCTGGCGGACGAGGTGGCGCAGCTGCCCGTCCATCACCGCGCGGCCGCCCACCTCGTGCCGCAGCGCCGCCTCGTCCAGGACCGCGCACAGCTGCAGCGGGCGCTCGCCCGTGAGGACCGACTGCCGGGCCATCCGTACCCTGACCAGCTCCTCGACCAGGTCCTCCGGCGGGTCGCCGAGCGCCGCGCGGGTCACGGCCCGGGCGTACGCGGGCGTCTGCAGCAGGCCGGGCACCACCGTGGTCTCCAGCGTACGGGCGCAGGAGGCCTCCGACTCCAGGCGGATGAAGTCGAGGTACGCCGCGGGCAGCAGCTCCCGGTAGGCGTACCACCAGCCGCGCCGGCCCGGGGAGCGTTTCCTGCTCCCGTCCGGCGCCGGCGCCCCGCACAGCGCGCCGAGCATTTCCCTGAGCTCCGGGTCCGAGACGCTGTAGACGTCCAGCAGCCGGGCGACGTCCGAGGGCTTCGCGCCACTGCTGCCCGTCTCGATCCTGCTCACTTTCGACTGGTGCCAGCCCAGCGCGCAGGCGGCCTCCCGGCTGGTCATGCCGGTCAGCTCGCGCTGACGGCGCAGTTCCGCGCCGAGTTTGCGGCGGCGCACCGCAGGTTCGTACCGCATCAGCTCTCCTCAGAGGTGATGAGAGTCAATAAACCAATGCGGCGGCCAAATGCGGTCGCGGTTCGCAGAGTTCACCGCTTCGAGCGACAGATATATCCATAATCCGGTGGAACCCGCCCATCAGGGCCGTTATCAGTGGCACGCTGCACGGACGCGTCGGGAAAGGTGCAGCGCCATGGCAGACCACCAGGAAGCAACCGTCACCCTGCCGAGCGTCCCGGCCTCGGTCGCCGTGGCCCGCCGCCGGACCGCGCACCTGCTCGCCGAGTGGGGTCTGCCCCAGGGCACCGAGGCCGCCGAGGTCATCCGCCTGATCGTCTCCGAGCTGGCCACCAACGCCGTGCTGCACACCCGGGGCCACTCGCCCTCCTTCACCGTGGAGCTGCGCCTCGACCGCGACGAGTGCCTGCGCATCGGGGTCGGCGACAGCTACCCGCGCCACCCCCGGCGCCTGCCCGCGGCCGTCCAGCAGGACAACGGCCGGGGCCTGGTCATCGTGCGCTGCCTCGCCGCCGAACAGGGCGGCGGCTTCCACATCGCCCCTACGGCGGACGGGGGCAAGACGGTGTGGGTCCGGCTGCCGTGGCCCGGTCCGATGAGCTGACGGCAGCCGGACGCGCGGTGCGTCAGCCGTTGACGCGGCCGTAGGAGACGCTCCTGGTCCAGATGCGCTCCATGCGGACGACCGAACCGGTCTTGGGGGCGTGCCAGATGAGGTTGTCACCGGCGTAGATGCCCACGTGGTAGACCCCGCCCCGGCCGTGGAAGAAGACCAGGTCGCCCCGCTCGCGGGTAGTGGCGGGGATGTGGCGGGTGCGGTTGTACTGCTCCTGTGCGGTGCGCGGCAGCTGTTTGCCGGCCCGCTTGAACGAGTACTGCGTCAGCCCCGAGCAGTCGAAGCGGTACGGGCCGGTGGCTCCCCACTGGTAGGGGGACCCGGCCTTCGAAGCCGCGATCAACAGGGCTTGGACGGAGACGGTTGCCGCTTCGGCCTTTCCGGCCGCGCCCGGTGCCAGCACCGAGGCGCTCACGGCCGCGAGGGTCAGCGCCGAGACGGGAACCGCCGCGGCCCGGGCCCGGGACAGCTTCGAGGGACGCCTGTGCACGCCCATGCTCTCACCCTTCGTCAGCCGCCTGTGAAGGATGACCTGTCGGGTTCGGGCAGGCGAAGAATGCCCGGCCGCGCACGGCGGCTTCACCCCAAGGGGCGGTCCGGTGGTGCTCGGCTCCGGCCGTCCCGTCGTGCTTGGGTCCTCCATCCCTGCCGAGTGCACCCATGTCGACCCGCGCCCGGGCGGCGGCAGGGTTCGGCGTCCGCCCGGACCGCCCCGCCGTGGTGGCGGGGTCTTGTCGTCGGGACGGATCTTGGCGCAGCCGGGCCGGGGAAACCGAGGGGATCCCCTGTTATGTGAGCCTCGTCACCTTCGGGCAATTCAGGTGGACGCAGCGGGATTTGGCACTCACTGATCAGCCCTGGTGAGGTCGCCACCTGCGCCGGAGCGATCTCCCCGGGCGCCGGCCCGGCGTGCTGCCCGAGGAGATCACCGCGCTCCGTCTACGATCGCCTCCGGCGTCTGGAGGAGATCGGGGGATGAATGTTTCCGCTCCTCAGTTCGCCGCCTCCGGAGGCAACATCACCCGCCGGGCCCGTCGTTCACCGTCCAGGACCCGCATCGCCCGCGTCAAAGTCCTCCCGTACACCTCGCGTTCACCGCGTTCGTGCATCGTGGCGAGCGCGTCGCGCAGCGCGGTGGCCGCGACCACGAGCCTCTGCGCGGCTCGTAGCCCGCTGTACGTGTCGTGTGCCCGGGCCGGGTTGATCCTGCCGAGCTGATCCAGTACTTCCAGATAGCGGTCGACCAACTCGCCCTCCGCGCGCGTCAGGGCGGGCAGCGGCGGCAGCGGGGGCGGCCACCGGTGGGCCGCGTCCGGGGATCCGTCCCGGAAGTCGTCGCGGGAGTCGTCGTCGTACGGCGCGCCGCTCACCTCGTCGCCCCGGCCCGGGCCTGCTGTGCGCGGCGATCGGTGACCACGGCGTCGGCCAGCCCGTAGGCGACGGCGGCCTCGGCGTCCAGCACGGTGTCGCGCTCGACGTCCCGGCGGATCCGCTCGGCGTCCTGCCCGGTGTCCCCGGCCAGCGCCGTCACCATCTCCTCGCGCACGCGCAGCACTTCGGCCGCCCACAGGGCCAGGTCCGTGGTGTGCCCGCGCACCGGCTCGGGCAGGGCGGGCTGGCGCAGCACGGCCCGCGCGTGCGGCAGCACCAGTCGCTTGCCGCGGGTGCCGGCCGCCAGCAGCACGGCGGCGGGGCCGGCGGCCTGGCCCAGGCAGACGGTCTCGATGTCGCACTCGACGTAGCGCATGGTGTCGCGGATGGCGCTCATGGCCCCGGGGGAGCCGCCGGGCGAGTTGAGGTAGAGCCCGATGTCCCGGCCGGGCGCCGCGTGCTCCAGGTGCATCAACTGCGCGATCACGTCCTGGGCCGCCGCGTCGTCGATCGGCGCGCCGAGGACGATCAGGCGTTCCGCGAACAGCTTCTCGTACGGGTTCAGGTCCCGGATGGCGGTGTCCATGACGGCGCTCCCTCTCGGCTTCTGTAAAAAATGTACAGGATGTACGTCCAGTTAGAATGGGAGCATGGCCTACGAAATTCCCGTGACGCAAGCCCGAGCCGAGCTGGCGGACCTGATCAACCGCGTGGTCTACGGCGGCGAGCGGGTCGTCGTCACCCGCCACGGCAAGCCGCTGGTGGCCCTCGTCTCCGCCGCCGACCTGCAGCGGCTGGAGCAGCCGGAGGCCGCGGCGCAGGCGGAGGACGAGCAGGTGATCAGCACGGTGGCCGCACTGCGTCCGGCGTCCTCCTCCACCGCGGGCGAACGCCGGCGCTTCGGCATCGCCGCCGAGCACCGCGACCCGGGAGGGACGAATCCGGGCCGCTGAGCAGGCTCGTCATGCGCACGCAAAGAACGGGTCAGACCTGTTAACGCGTTGGAAAAGCTTGCGCCTTAATCTGCGTGCACCGGCCACGGGCCACGGAAGCCCTGGTCAACCCTGTGCTGAGGTGGGCGCATGCAACTATCCCCGCACGAGATGGACAAGCTCCTCGTCCACGTCGCCGCCGACGTCGCCGAGCGGCGCAGGGCCCGCGGCCTGCGGCTGAACCACCCCGAAGCGGTCGCCCTGATCACCGCCCACGTCCTCGAAGGCGCCCGGGACGGCCGCACGGTCACCGAGCTGATGGCCTCCGGACGCGCCGTCCTCACCCGCGCCGAGGTCATGGACGGCGTGCCGGAGATGATCCACGACGTGCAGGTCGAGGCCACCTTCCCCGACGGCACCAAGCTCGTGACCGTCCACGAGCCCATCGCGTGACGGGGAGGCGCAGCCACGTGATACCCGGAGAGATCCTGCACGCCGCCGGCACCGTACGGCTCAACGAGGGCCTGCACCGCACCGCCGTCACCGTGCTCAACGCCGCCGACCGGCCCGTCCAGGTCGGCTCCCACTACCACTTCGCCGAGGCCAACCCCGGCCTGCGCTTCGACCGCGCGGCCGCCCACGGCCGGCGCCTGGACATCCCCGCGGGCACCGCCGTGCGCTTCGAACCCGGCATCCCCGTCGAGGTGCGGCTCGTCCCCATCGCCGGCAAGCGCATCGTCGAAGGGCTGCGCGGCGAGTGCGGGGGACCGCTGGATGCCTGAGCTCACCCGGGCCGCGTACGCCGGCCTGTACGGCCCCACCACCGGCGACCGCATCCGGCTCGCCGACACCGACCTGCTCGTGGAGATCGAGGAGGACCGCTGCGGCGGCCCCGGCCGCGCCGGCGACGAGGCCGTCTTCGGCGGCGGCAAGGTCATCCGCGAGTCCATGGGCCAGTCGCGCACCACCCGCGCCGACGGCGCCCCCGACACCGTCGTCACCGGCGCGGTCGTCCTCGACCACTGGGGCGTGGTCAAGGCGGACGTCGGCATCCGCGACGGCCGCATCACCGGCATCGGCAAGGCCGGCAACCCCGACACCATGGACGGCGTCCACCCCGACCTGGTCATCGGCCCGGAGACCGAGATCATCGCCGGCAACGGCGGCATCCTGACCGCCGGCGCCGTCGACGCCCACGTCCACTTCATCTGCCCCCAGCTCGCCGACGAGGCCCTCGCCTCGGGCATCACCACCCTCGTCGGCGGCGGCACCGGCCCCGCCGAGGGCAGCAAGGCCACCACCGTCACCCCCGGCGCCTGGCACCTCGCCCGGATGTTCGAGGCCCTGGAGGCCCATCCCGTCAACATCGGCCTGCTCGGCAAGGGCAACACCGTCTCCTACGACGCGATGCGCACCCAACTGCGCGCCGGAGCCGTCGGCTTCAAGATCCACGAGGACTGGGGCGCCACTCCGGCCGTCATCGACGCCTGCCTGAGGATCTGCGAGGAGAGCGGCGCCCAGCTCGCCATCCACACCGACACCCTCAACGAGGCGGGCTTCGTCGGCGACACCCTCGCCGCCATCGCCGGCCGCTCGATCCACGCCTACCACACCGAGGGCGCCGGCGGCGGGCACGCCCCCGACATCATCACCGTCGTCTCGCAGGCCAACGTCCTGCCCAGCTCCACCAACCCCACCCGGCCGCACACCGTCAACACCGTCGACGAACACCTCGACATGCTGATGGTCTGCCACCACCTCAACCCGGCCGTCCCCGAGGACCTCGCCTTCGCCGAATCGCGCATCAGACCCGGCACCATCGCGGCCGAGGACATCCTCCACGACATGGGGGCCATCTCCATCGTCTCCTCCGACTCCCAGGCCATGGGCCGCATCGGCGAGGTCGTGCTGCGCACCTGGCAGACCGCACACGTGATGAAGAAACGGCGCGGGGCGCTTCCCGGGGACGGACCGGCCGACAACCGGCGCGCCCGCCGCTACGTCGCCAAGTACACCATCAACCCCGCCGTCGCCCAGGGCCTGGACCGGGAACTGGGCTCCGTCGAGAGCGGCAAGCTCGCCGACCTCGTGCTGTGGGACCCGGCGTTCTTCGGCGTCCGGCCCCGCCTCGTCCTCAAGGGCGGCCAGATCGCGTACGCACAGATGGGCGACGCGAACGCCTCCATCCCCACCCCGCAGCCCGTCCGCTCCCGCCCGATGTACGGCGCCCTCGGCCGCGCCCCGGCGGCCAACTCCCTGAACTTCGTCACCCCCTGGGCGCTCGACGACGGCCTCCCCGAACGCCTCGGCCTCGGCAAGCGCTTCGTGCCCATCCGCAGCACGCGCGGCGTGACCAAGGCCGACATGCGCAACAACGACGCGCTGCCGCGGGTGGAGGTGGACCCGGACACCTTCACGGTGAGAATCGACGGCGACCCCGTCGATCCGGCTCCGGCGACGGAACTGCCCATGGCCCAGCGCTACTTCCTGTTCTGATGACAACGCCGGACGCCCCCGGGGCGGTGCGCTCGGCCCTCCTCGTGCTCGCCGACGGCCGCTTCCCCGCCGGCGGCCACGCCCACTCCGGCGGCGCCGAGGCCGCCGTCAGGGCCGGCCGCATCGTCGACGCCCCCACGCTGGAGGACTTCTGCCGCGGCCGCTTGCACACCACCGGCCTGACCGCCGCCGCCCTCGCCGCCGCGGCGGCGGCCGGCGCCGACCCCCTCGCCCTGGACGAGGCCGCCGACGCCCGCACCCCCTCGCCCGCCCTGCGCGCCGCCGCCCGCCGGCTCGGCCGGCAGCTGCTGCGCGCGGCCCGCGCGGCCTGGCCCTCGCCCGAGCTGGAGGCCCTGGCGGCGGCCCGCCCGCGCGGCGCCCACCAGCCCGTCGTGCTCGGCCTCGCCGCCCGCGCCGCCGGGCTGGGCCCGCCGGACGCCGCCCACGCCGCCGCGTACGAGTGCGTCGGCGGCCCGGCCACCGCGGTCGTACGGCTCCTCGGCCTGGACCCGTTCGCCGCCACCGCCGTCCTGGCCCGCCTCGCGCCGGAGCTCGACGAGGTCGCGGCCGCGGCCACAAAGGCCGCCGCGCGCGTCCCGGCCGAGGGCACCGAGGCCCTGCCCGCCGCGTCGGCACCCCTGCTGGAGATCGCCGCCGAGAAGCACGCCGCCTGGCCCGTGCGCCTCTTCGCGACCTGACCCGACCCCCCGGAGAGACGAGACCATGCACCTCGACCACCCCGAAGCCTTCCCCCACCGCCACACCTACAGTGCCACCCCGCCCCTGCGCCCCGACGGCACCCGGCGCGCCCTGCGCATCGGGCTGGGCGGTCCCGTCGGGTCCGGCAAGACCGCGACGGTCGCCGCGCTGTGCCGGGCCCTGCGCGAGGAGCTGTCCCTCGCCGTGGTCACCAACGACATCTACACGCGGGAGGACGCCGAGTTCCTGCTGCGCAACGCCGTCCTGCCGCCGGAGCGGATCACGGCGGTGGAGACCGGTGCCTGCCCGCACACCGCGATCCGCGACGACATCTCCGCCAACCTCGAAGCGGTCGAGGAGCTGGAGGAGGCCGTCGGCCCGCTCGACCTCGTCCTGGTCGAGTCCGGCGGCGACAACCTCACCGCGACGTTCTCCAAGGGCCTGGTCGACGCCCAGATGTTCGTCATCGACGTCGCCGGCGGCGACGACATCCCCCGCAAGGGCGGCCCGGGGGTGACCACCGCCGACCTGCTGGTGGTCAACAAGACCGACCTCGCCCCGTACGTCGGCGCCGACCTGGAGCGCATGGCGCGCGACGCGGTGGCCCAGCGCGGCGGCCTGCCCGTCGTGTTCACCTCGCTGGCGGCGCAGGACGGCGTGGCGCCTGTCCGCGCGTGGGTGCGCGAGCGCCTCGCGGCCTGGACGGGCGCGCCGGCCGCCGCATGACGACGACCGCCCCTGCCGGCACCGCCTCCGCCCTGCGCGCGAGCGCCCGCATGGCCGCCGTGCCCGACGGCCGGGGCGGGGTGGCCCTGCCCGTCCTGCAGGGCGAGGGCCCCCTCGCCCTGCGCCGGCTCCGGCCGGACGACGGGGCCCGCGCCCGGGTCTGCCTGGTCGGCGCCATGAGCGCGCCCCTGGGCGGGGACGCGCTCGCCCTGAGCGCCGACGTCGCCGACGGCGCCGGGCTGACCTTCACCACCGCGGCCGCGACGGTCGCCCTGCCGGGCCGCTCGGGCGCTCGCGCCACGTACGACACCCGGCTGCGCGTGGGGGAGGGCGCGGTGCTGCACTGGCTGCCCGAACCGCTGATCTGCGCCCGCGGCAGCGACCTGCGGCAGAGCACCCGCGTCGAGCTCGCCGCCGGCGCCCGCCTGGTGCTGCGCGAGGAGCAGGTGCTCGGGCGGGCCGGCGAGCCCACGGGCCGGCTGGCCACCCGGCTGACCGTGCACCGCGCCGGGCGCCCGCTGTACGACCAGGAACTGCGCTACGGGCCGGGGGTGCCCGGCTGGGACGGGCCGGCGGTGCTCGACGGGAACCGGGCGGCCGGCCAACTCCTCGTGGTCGACCCGGCCTTCGCGGACCGCCCGGTGCAGCCGCGGGTGCTGGGTCCAGGGGCGGTGCTCGTCCCGCTCGCGGGACCGGCCGCCCTGGTCGGCGCGGTGGCGCCGGACGCCCTGGGCGTGCGCAGGGCACTCGATTCGGCGGCAACCACTCTCAATGCCGTAATCCTGCCGTAAAGGGGGCAGTCGGGGGATAGCAGACCGGCGACCGCGGGTAACAGCCGCCCGTACGGCGGCTCATGCGTCCTCTCCTTTACGGATTAGTAAAGAACGCCCTTCCGGTCTGTCCTTTGTGGCAGGGGAGGCGAAAGGATTCCCCCCTGCACATCGTGTGATCATCGCCGCCCCGGGCGGCGCACTCTGCAGGGGGATTCCTACTTTGAGAACGAACGCGATAGCCGGTGCGGCCGGCAGCGTGGTGGCGGGCGCACTCGTCGCCGGCTTCCTGACCGCGACGCCGGCCGGTGCCGCCCAGTCCGTGCCGGGCGGTGCCGCCGAGGCGCGGGGCGCGAAGATCGCCGCCGACCGTGCCGCCAAGAGCGGCATCACCTGGCAGGACTGCCCGGCCGACTGGGGCCTGGACAAGCCCATCCAGTGCGGCTTCGTCACCGTGCCCCTCGACTACGCGCGCCCCAACGGCCGCACCATCAAGATCGCCGTTGACCGGGCGAAGTCCACCGGCACCGCGAGCGAGCGCCAGGGCTCCCTGGTCTACAACCCGGGTGGTCCCGGCGGTTCCGGCCTTCGTTTCCCGAAGAAGGTCACGACCAAGAACCCGCTGTACACCAACATCGCCAAGGCCTACGACTTCGTCGGTTTCGACCCCCGCGGCGTCGGCCACTCCGCCCCGATCTCCTGCGTCGACCCGCAGGCGTTCGTCAAGGCGCCCAAGGCCGACCCGGTGCCGGGCAGCGAGGCCGACAAGCGCGCCCAGCGCAAGCTGGCGAAGGAGTACGCGGACGGCTGCGCCGAGCGCAGCGGCGACATGCTGCCGTACATGACCACGGCCAACACCGCGCGCGACGTCGACGTGGTCCGTGCCGCCCTCGGCGACAAGAAGCTCAACTACCTGGGCGTCTCCTACGGCACCTACCTCGGCGCGGTCTACGGCACGCTCTTCCCGGACCACGTCCGCCGCATGATCGTCGACAGCGTCGTCAACCCGGCGCGCGACAACATCTGGTACCAGGCCAACCTCGAGCAGGACATCGCCTTCGAGGGCCGCTTCAAGGACTGGGAGAACTGGGTCGCCCAGCACGACTCCGTCTTCCACCTCGGCACCACGCAGGCCCAGGTCCAGCAGGAGTGGGAGAAGCTGCGCGCCGCCGCCAAGAAGGAGCCCATCGGCGGGCTCGTCGGCCCGGCCGAGTTGATCAACTACTTCCAGGGCGCGGCGTACTACGACTCCTCGTGGGTCCCGGTCGCGCAGACCTGGGCGAAGTACCGTGCGGGCGACCAGAAGGCGCTCGTCGAGGCGGCCGGCCCGAACCTCGACGACAAGGCCGGCAACATCGCCTCCGAGAACAGCAACGCCGTCTACACCGCCGTCGAGTGCGCCGACGCCAAGTGGCCCACCAGCTGGCGCAAGTGGGACCGCGACAACACCCGCATCCACCAGCAGGCCCCCTTCATGACCTGGGCCAACGCCTGGATGAACCTGCCGTGTGCCACCTGGAAGGGCCCGCAGTACAACCCGGTCGAGGTGACGACCCACAAGGGCCTGCCGCAGACCCTGATCGTCCAGTCCGACCGTGACGCCGCCACCCCGTACGCGGGCGCGGTCGAGCTGCACAAGCGCTTCCGCGGCTCGCAGATGATCACGGAGAAGGGCGCCG